>JACRCV010000068.1 GCA_016218825.1 Deltaproteobacteria bacterium | reverse complement strand
TCTCGTAACTGGCCGTAGACGCGAAGGATCCGGCTTTGCCGGTCCTGAGCGTGGGGCTCACGGGGGACGCAGAGCCGCGCCACAACGCCTGGTTTTCGCCGAGGATCTTCTCGCGGCGGGCGGTCCCCCGTGAACGGTAACCGTTCGACTTCGAGCTCTTCGTCAACGCGAACGGCGGCTCTGACCAGCACGGCGGGATGTCGCCCAATGACGCTTGGGCCACCGTGTGGCACGCGGTTGCGGCACGCTGGGCGCGACAACCGGCGCCACGTTGGGCGGCGTAGCGGATCCCGGCGTGGACATCGCGCGCGCCGAGAACAACTTGGTGTTCGGCTTCGCCGACAACTCCCTCACCCCGACGCCGCTCGTCTCGAGCGGCAACGACGTGACGGGCGCCTACACGGCGGACAGCGTGTTTGCCGGCTTCGCGACCGGCGACCTCACCCCCGCGGCAAGCGGGCCCGCGGCAGGCACCGGCAAGAACGTCTACGGTGATCCAGGCTACGGCGCCGTGACCAGCGACCTCACATCGACTCCGCGCCCGGAGACGGGGCCTTGGGACCGTGGCGCGGTTCAGGCTCCGTGACCCACAAGTGAGCCGGCGCCGCCGGAACCCTTTCCGCCGATGGGAGGTTTGGGCTATGGTCCCACGCCATGGCCTTCGCGTACGCACGGCGCCCGGCTGCCGCGGTCCTCGCCCTCGTTCTGACGCAGGCGTGCGGGGACGCCTGCGCCACCGACGACTACGTGCAGCTCTACCGCACCGAGCCCAAGGCGCCCGCCTACACCGATCAGGAGATCGCCGACCTGAAGCGCCTCGGCGCGATCCTCGTCAACGAGGGCGCGAACTTCTGCGTCTACTCCGAGCACGCGACCCGGATCGAGCTGGCGCTGTTCGACAACCCCGAGACCAGCCTGCCGGTGAGATCGTTCGCGATGCAGCGCTTCGGCGACGCCTGGAACCTCTACGTGGAAGGCGTCGGGCTCGGGACCTACTACGGCTTCATCGCTTGGGGGCCGAACTGGCCGTACACCCCGGAGTTCTACCCCGGGTCGATTCTGGGCTACGGCGCCGACGTCGATCAGGCCGGCAACCGCTACAACCCCAACAAGCTGCTCATCGACCCGTACGCCCGCGCCTACCATCGGGATCACGATTGGTTGCAGGGCTCGGTCGCCAGCGGCCCGAAGCGCACCGAGTCGACCTACGCCGCCGCCTCCAAGTCGTGGCTGGTGCAGTCGCAGTACGTCTGGAGCGACGCCGAGGCCGTCTGGCAGGCGAACCGCAAGAACGCCGACTGGCCCGGGCACCGCTTCACCGACCTGGTGCTCTACGAGGTGCACGTCAAAGGCTTCACCGCCGACACCTCGTCGAAGGTGCTGCACCCGGGCACCTACCGCGGCTTCGCCGAGAAGGCCGACTACCTCGCCGACCTCGGGGTCAACGCGGTCGAGCTGATGCCGGTGTTCGAGAAGCCGCTCGACGGCGGCTACTGGGGCTACCAGACCTTGTTGTTCTTCGCGCCCGAGGTGAAGTACGCGACCCAGGTCGCGCAGTCGGAGCCCGCCGGGGTCATCGACGAGTTCAAGGCGATGGTCGACGTCTTGCACCAGCACGGCATCGAGGTGATCCTCGACGTGGTCTACAACCACACCGGCGAGGGCGGCTTCTGGCGCGAGAAGATCGAGCTCACCGACCAGGCGCTCGACCCGTACACCAACGCGCAGCTCATCAACTTCGATCCGAAAGAGGTGGCCGGGATCTACTCGTTCCGTGGCTTCGACAACCAGGCGTACTACGCCTTGTCGCCCGACAACCAGACCTATTGGAACAACACCGGGGTCGGCAATCAGTCGCGCGCCAACCATCGCCCGTGGAAGAAGCTCATCCTCGATTCGCTGCACTACTGGGTCGAAGAGATGCACGTCGACGGCTTCCGCTTCGACTTGGCGCCGATCCTCGGGGTCAAGGACGGCGACTACAACGCCTGGGACAACCCGGCAAACACCGTGTTGCAGGAGATCGTCGACGATCCGCTGTTGCAGGCGAAGAACATCCGGATCATCGCCGAGCCCTGGGCGCTCGGGCCGCAGGGCTACCAGCTCGGCGGCTTCCCGAAGGCGAGCGCCCGTGACGACTACGCCTTCGGCGAGTGGAACGGCAACTTCCGCGACTGGTGGCGCTCGTTCGTCAACATCGACGGCTGGTCTCTCTCGTCCGCCGAGGGGCCGGTGGACGGCGGCGGCACCCTGACCGGCTCGTTCGGGATCTTCAACCGCAGCGGCCGGCGGCCGTATCACTCGGTGAACTTCGTCACCGTGCACGACGGCTTCACGCTCTACGACTTGTTCTCCTACAACCAGAAGGTCAACAGCTGCGGGCCGCTGAACCCGGTGTGCTGCTCGAGCCCCACCAGCCCGTTCTGCAACCGCGACGACGGTGAGTCGAACAACCGCTCCCGCGACTGGGGCATGAGCCTGGAGCATTTCAAGCGCCAGCAGATGCGCAACCTCCTGGTCGCGACCCTCATCTCCCATGGCACGCCGCTGTTGCTCGGCGGCGACGAGTGGCTGCGCACCCAGCTCGGCAACAACAACGCCTACTCCGACGGCGCCGACAACGCCAACAACTGGTTCGCCTGGGGCACCTGGGAGTCGTACAGCGAGCGCCGCCGGATGCACGACTTCGTGCGGCAGATGATCAAGCTGCGCAAGGAGCACGCCTACGCCTTCGCGCCGGCCACCTACAGCGGTGCGGCGCCCTTCACCTGGAAGAACGACCAGAACTTGTCGATGAGCGGCGGCGACTGGAGCGCCAAGCACGTCGCGATGCACTACGACGACCCGAGCCGCGGCCCGCGCTTGTTCGTGATCATCAACATGGAGAGCGCGAGCGTGACCTTCTCGTTGCCGGGCGGGGTCGCCTGGCGCCGCCTCGTCGACACCCAGTGGTACTTCGACGAGGTGTTGGCGAACGGCGATCCGGGGATGCGCGGCTACTTCGCGGACCACCCGGAGGCCGACCTCGGGACCTCGGCGAACATCACCCTGGCTTCGCCGGCCGCGATCCCCGGCGCCACCTACACGGTGCCGGCCTACACCATCGTCATCTTGGAAGGCTGACGCCGTCTTGGCTGCAACCCACATGCGCATCGTCGCGTTCCTGCTGGCGCTCGCCGGCGTCTTTTCCGGTCGTAGCGTCCGGGCCGAGATCCAGGCCGATCGCTTCGGCGCCGGTGGCTACTTCCGCATCATGACCCGCCCCGACTTCCAGGGCGGCGACTCGCGGCTCGGCCACTGGAACCTCTACGGCCGATTGCTGAACGAGGGGCCGTGGGGCGCGCTCGAGCTCAAGCTCGACGTGCTGCAGCAGACCCCGGGCCAGAGCGACGTCTGGGCCTCGATCCACACCAAGATCGAGGGCGGGTCGTTCGCGAACGCCGACTCGAGCCAGGGCTGGCTCGGGCAGTACCGCATCACGCAGATGTACGTCGCCGCCGGCAACATCCTGTTCCCGCACGTCACCTGGCAGCTCGGGACCCTCGACTCCTACTTCGGCGATCTCGGGCTCTACGACATGAAGCCGGCGCAGATCTTCTTCGAGACCGTCGGCCTCTCCGGCCGCTACGATCACGGGCCGCTCGAGGTCCTGCTCGGCGGCGGTGACGCGGGTTACTTCCTGCGCGGCACCCGCGGCGCGGTCGGCACCGCGCTCTTGACGCTGCCGGGCTCGCAGTACAGCACCATCCTCACCGGCGGCGGTTACGGCCGCCTGCGGCTCTTCGGGCACCTGGAGCTCGGCGGCGGCGGCCAGCTCTTCTACGAGCCGGAGGTGGCCGGGAACCGCTTCGCGCCCTACCAGACCCCGGGCGTCGACTACGAGGACTTCTACCGCGGCGAGGTCGTCAAGCACTACCTGGTCTCGCACCCCGGGCAAGAGGACCTGTTCGGCATCGGCGACGACAGTAGGCCGCGGCCGATGGCGTCGGCGTCGTACAAGCTCGTCGCCTATCTGGGGTTCGGCAAGCTCGGCCCGATCCGCTGGAACAACCTGTTCGCGAACTACCTCCGCCTCCACCCCGACAACTTCGTGACCGAGCGCTACGGGGGGCGCGACTTCACGATCTTCGTCAGGGAGCTGACCGACGAGCGTTATCAGCTGAACGTCGGCAACGAGATGCAGCTCTCACTCGTCCCCGCGCGCCTCGACGCGGTCTGGGCCTGCCTCTACGGCAACTACCGTGACCGGGACAACGGCCTCGCGCCCGGTGACCACAACCGCACCTTCTACTCCACGGTGTTGCGGCTGCAGCTCTACCTCAGCGACACGGTGCACGTCCTCCTGGAGTCGAGCGCCGCCAAAGAGAAGTCGCAAAACGGCCGGCTGTGGCGCGAGCACAAGGACTCGCTGTTCTGGAACAACGGCGACATCGCCGACACCCGCGGCTTGCAGTTCGGCGACACCGACACCCGCGTGACCTATCAGGGCAAGGGCGGCCTGGTGTTCAACCCGCTCGGCACCGGGATCTACAACCGGCCGTCGTTGCGCCTGCTCTACGGCCTGCAGTACGCGAACGTCCACAACGCCTTCAACAACAACTTCGCGGACAGCCTGAGTCAGTACAACCAGTTCCCCGAGCCGAAGGACCGGCATCTGCATTCGGTCGTGGCCATCGAGGCTGAAGCATGGTTCTAGGGCAATCGAATACGCGCCTACCTTTTGATTCCCGGCGGGCGCTTCGCGCCCGTCCTCCCCACCCCCACCCCGGAGCGTCGCCTGCGGCGCCGCTCTCGGCCCGCCCCCGGGTGGGGCGGGCAACGTCGTTGATTCCCCGAGTGGGGCGGGCGACAGCGCTCCCGTTGGCGCTCGCGTTGTCTGCTGCCGGCTGTCTGCCGCAGGCGGCGGTGGTGCGGCTGGCGTCGCCCACCCGGATCGCGGTGGCGACCGTCGTCGACTTCGACGACCAAGTGGCGGTGGCGGCGATCCCCCAGGGTCTCGCGGAGCGCATCGATCAGACGCTGGCGAGCAAGAACCTGGTGCCGCAGGCGGTGCCCTTCGTCGATCTGGCGCCGGCGTTCGTCCAGACCCGGGACACGCCGCGCCGCCTCGCCAAGGTCGTGGCGGTGGCCGGACAAGCGCCGCTATTGCTGCTCGTCGAGACCAAGGCGTTGTTCTTCTCGCAGCTGAACGGGCGCTACAAATGGACGGTGGTGACCCGGGTCACGGTCGCCGACGCCCGCGACGCCGAGCACGCGCAGCAGACCGACTTCGAGCTCGCGGCGATCCTCGACTTCGCGCACGAGCGCGAGGCCGAGGCCCTGATGGCAGTCGCCCCGGTGCTCGCCGACCGCATCGGGGTGCTCCTCGATCGCTTCCTGTCGGGGCAAAGCGGCGCCCCGCCTGCAGTGGTGCCGGACGACCCCGAGAAGAGCAGCGACCGCGACTCTTCGGGGCTCGGCGCGATCTACTTCGTGCTCGTCGACCGCTTCGCCAACGGCGACCCGGGGAACGACGGCGCGGTCGACCGCGCTGATCCCGCGGCATGGCACGGCGGCGACTTGCGCGGCGTCATCGACCACCTCGACAGCATCGCCAGCCTGGGGGTGCGCACCGTCTGGCTGTCGCCGGTCTTCGCCAGCCGCCAGGGGCCGTTCTTCGGTCACGGCGCCTTTCACGGCTATTGGGTGGAAGATCTGCGCCGCCTCGAGCCGCGCTTCGGCACCGAGGCCGAGCTCCAGGAGCTTTCGGCCGAGCTGCATCGCCGCGGCATGAAGCTCGTCCTCGACGTGGTGTTGAACCACGTCGGCTACGAGGCGCCGCTCACCCGCGAGCACCCCGACTGGTTTCACCGGCGCGGCAGCATAAAGGACTGGAACGACCCCGAAGAGCTCTCGCAGGGCGACGTGCACGGCCTTCCCGATCTCGCGGTCGAGAACGACGCGGTCTACCGCTACCTGTTGGAGAGCACGCTCTTGTGGGTCGAGCGCGTGAAGCCCGACGGGCTGCGCCTCGACGCCGTGAAGCACGTCCCGACCGCGTTCTGGCAGCGCTACGTCGGGGACGTGCGGGCCCGCGCCGGTCGGGAGCTGGCGCTGGTCGGTGAGATCTTCGAAGGCGCCGCGTGGCGGCTGGCGGCGGAACAGCGCGCCGGGGGCTTCGGCGCGGTCTTCGATTTCCCGTTGCACTACGCCCTGAAGGACGTCTTCTGCGCCGATGCGCCCCCGGGGCGTATCGCCGCCGTCCTCGCCGCGGATCGGGAGTACGACGATCCGAGCGCGCTCGTCACCTTCCTCGACAACCACGACCTGCCGCGGATCCTCTCGGCCTGCCACGACGATCCCCGGCGGGTGTTGGGCGCGATGACGATGATGTTGTCGCTGCGCGGGGTGCCGGCCATCAGCTACGGCACCGAGGTCGGGCTCGCGGGGGCCGCGGAGCCGGCGAACCGCGCCGACATGCGCTTCGACGCCGCAGCGCCGCAGCCGCTGGCGACGCGGATCCGGACGCTGCTCGCCGCCCGCCAGGCTCACCGGGTGCTCGCCCGCGGGGCGACGCGCGTGTTGGCGCTCGGCGACCGGACCTTGAGCTTGGCGCGGACCTTTGGCAAGGACGTCGTGCTCGTGCTCGCGAACCGCGACCTCAGGTCGCGGGTGCTGACGCCGATCCCGACGGGCGGGCGCTTCACCGCTGTCGATCTGGTGCGCGGCGGTGAGCTTCGCGGCGAGCAGCTGACCCTCGAGGCCGGCGAGGTCACGGTGCTCCTGCTCAGTCCGGACGGCGCCGCGGCGCGCTCGGTCGCGGCGTGGGTCGCGGACTATGGTCGGCCGCGGCGGGTGCGCTTCACGGTGTTTGGCCGGCCGGCGGCGGACGCGCAGATCTTCGTGGTGGGCCTGGGCCGCGAGCTCGGCAACTGGGAGCCGAGCCACGGCGTCGGGCCGCTCGCGCCCGAAGCCGAGCACCTGACGGGCGAGGTGGAGCTGCCGGTCGGGGGCGTGTTCGAGTACAAGCTGGTGGCGAAAGAGAGCGATCGGATCCGGTGGGAGGGGGGCGAGAACCGCTACCTCTTCGTCGGTCCGGGCGCCGGCCGGCTCGACGTCGAGCTGACGTTCGACGCGGCCCATGGCCGGCCCAGCTGAGGGGGAATGATGGCCGGCATCGAGCTCGATCGGATCTCCAAGCACTACGGTGACACCGTCATCCTCGAGGAGCTGTCGCTGGCGATCAACGAGGGCGAGCTCGTGGTGCTGGTCGGCCCGTCGGGGTGCGGCAAGACCACGATCCTGCGCATGATCGCCGGCCTCTTGGAACCGTCGCGCGGCCGGATCCGGATCGACGGCCGCGACGTGACCGAGACCTTGCCCGGCGAGCGCGACATCGCGATGGTGTTTCAGTCCTACGCCCTCTACCCGCACATGACGGTGTTCGAGAACGTCGCGTTCCCGCTGCGGGTGCGGCGCCTGGCGCCAGGCGAGATCTCGCGCCGGGTGAACGAGGTGACGAAGCTCCTCGGGATCGATCACCTGCTCGGTCGCAAGCCGGCGGCCCTCTCCGGCGGCCAGCGGCAGCGGGTCGCGATGGGCCGGGCGATCGTCCGTGAGCCCAAGGCGTTCCTGTTCGACGAGCCGCTCTCCAACCTCGACGCCGCGCTGCGCGGCCGGATGCGGGGCGAGATCGCCGGCCTGCACCGCCGGCTCGGCGCGACCATGGTCTACGTGACCCACGACCAGCACGAGGCGATGACCCTCGCCGATCGGTTGGTGTTGCTGAACAAGGGCAAGATCGAGCAGATGGGCCGGCCCCTCGACGTCTACCGCGAGCCCAAGACCCGCTTCGTCGCCGAGTTCATCGGCTCGCCACCGATGAACTTCGTGCCGGTGGAAGAGCGCGCCGGGTCGCTCGCCGGCGCCGGCTTCGCGGTGCCGCTGTCGGCGGTCGGGGTGAAGAGCGGCGTCCCCGGGGGGCGGCTGCTGTTGGGGGTGCGACCCGAGGCGCTCAAGGTCGCGACGTCGGGCGAGGCGCTGCCGACCTTGAAGGCCGAGATCGACTGGATCGAGCGCACCGGCAGCGACGGTTACCTCTACGCCCGCGTCGGGCCGACCAGCATCGTGGCGCGGCTGTCGGCGGCCGCCGGCCAGGGGTTGAGCCCGGGTCAGAGGGTCGACCTGAGCTTCTCGCAGGCGCGGCTGTTCGACGAGGTCAGCGGCCGCGCGGTCGACGACGCGGGGGTGGCGTGAGGCGCGGCCTCGTCATCGGCGGGCTCGCGGTCGCGACGCTCTCATGCCTGTCGCGGCTCGGGCAGGCCGCGGAGGTGGTGCTCTGGCACAGCTACCGGGCCGGGGAGATGGAGGCCCTGGATCGCACCGTCGACCGGTTTCGTCACGAGCATCCCGACACCAAGGTTCGGGTGTTGGCGGTGCCCTACGGCGCCTACCAGCAGAAGCTGATCTCGGCGATCCCCGCCGGTCACGGCCCGGACCTCTTCATCGCCGCGCACGATCAGCTCGGCGACATGATCCGCCGCGAGCTCATCGAGCCGGTGCCCGCCGCCCTTGCGAGCGCGCAGTTCTTGGACGAGACCTTGCGGCCGCTGGCGGTGGGCGCGGTCCAGGGCATCGCGGCGGGCGCGGCTGGCCCTGCGACGCCCGGCCGGAGCTGGGGCTGGCCGATGGCCTTCAAGACCCTGGTGCTGTTCTATCGCACCGATCTGGTGGCGACGCCGCCCGCGACCACCGACGGGATGATCGAGATCGCGCACGCCCTCACCCGACCCGGGCGGTTCGGGCTGGCGTACAACCTGGCGGAGTTCTACTTCCACGCGCCGTGGTACTTCGGCTCGGGCGCCGAGCTCCTGTCGGCCGACGGGCTGAGCGCTCGGATCGAGTCCGAGGCGGCGGCGGCCTCCGGGGCGTTCTTGCGCCGCCTGGTGCTCGAGGAGCGGGTGGTCCCGACCGACGCCAACGGCGCGCTCGTCACCGAGATGTTCAACCGCGGCCAGGTAGCGATGGTCGTCAACGGGCCATGGTTCATCTCCGAGATCGATCGCGGCGTGCCGTGGAAGATCGCGACGCTGCCGCGGATGAGCGCCAGCGACCGCCCGGCGCGGCCGCTGTTGACCGTCGAGGGCCTGTTCGTCGCCAAGGGGCGAGCCACGCCCGAGACGGTCGGGCTCGCCGAGGCCCTGGTCTCGGACTCGGCGGCGCGGATCCGGGCGCTCGAGGGCGGCCAGCCGGTCGCCAACCGTGCGGCCTACGACGACCCGGAGGTTGCGGCGCGGTCGGTGCTCGGCACCTTCCGGGCGCAGCTCGAACAGACCGTGCCGATGCCGACCGCGCCGCTCGTCGCGCTGCTCTGGGAGCCGCTCAATGAGGCGCTGCGCCAGATCTCGCGCGGCGCCCTCGCTCCCAAGGTGGCGTTCGCCGCGGCCGCGAGCCGCGTCCGGGTGCTGAACCAGCCGCTGCCGGAGTCGGAGTCCGCGGCGCCGTTCGTCCTCGGGTTGTTGTTGCTCTTGTGCGGCGCGCTCGCGGTCGCGGTCTGGCGCCGGCCGCCGCGCTTCGTCGCCCGGCTGCTCGCGGCCCGCGCCGCCTATGCGTTCTTGCTGCCGACCGCGATCGGCATGACCCTGCTCGTCGCGGTGCCGTTCTTGATGGGGCTGGGCCTGGGCTTCTTCGCGTTCGGGCCGGGCGAGGTGCGCTTCGTGGGTTTCGCCAACTTCGTCAGCATCATCACCGCCGCCGAGTATCCGGTCACCCACCCGCTGTCGTTCTACTTCACCCTCGTGGTCACGGTGCTGTGGACCGTCGCCAACGTGCTGCTGCACGTCGGCATCGGCTTCGCGCTGGCGCTGCTGTTGTCGCCGGCGTGGCTCAAGGGGCGCGGCCTGTTCCGGGTGCTCCTGATCTTGCCGTGGACCATCCCGAACTACATCACCGCGCTGGTGTTCAAGGGCCTGTTCAACGCCCAGTTCGGCGCGGTGAACGCCGTGCTCGTCGCCCTCGGCCTCTCGCCGGTCGGCTGGTTCGACGGCTTCTGGCCGGCGTTCGCCGCCAACGTCGTGACCAACGTCTGGCTGGGCTTTCCCTTCATGATGGTGACCCTGCTCGGCGCGTTGCAGGCCATCCCGCAAGATCTCTACGACGCGGCGCGGGTCGACGGCGCGGGTGCCTGGCAGCGCTTCGTCGGCGTCACCTTGCCGCAGGTGGGGCCGGCGCTGCTCCCCGCGGTGATCCTCGGGACCATCTGGACCTTCAACATGTTCAACATCGTCTTCTTGGTCAGCGAGGGGCAACCCGAGGGCAGCACCGACATCCTGGTCACCGAGGCCTATCGCTGGGCCTTCGTGCGCAACGGTCGCTACGGCTACGCCGCGGCCTATTCGACGATCATCTTCGTGATCCTCGTGCTCTACAGCCTCGTGACCCGCAGGCTGGTCGCTCCCCGATCGGAGGCCAGGGTATGAGCCGGCCGCGGTTGCTCTTGCGCCTCGCGGCCTACGGCGTGCTCGTGCTCACCGCGCTCGTGGTGTTGTCGCCGATCTACGCGGTGCTGGTGATGGCGTTCTCCCGCGCCCCCGGGTTCTCGGTGGTCGTGGCCCCCGACTGGTCGACGTTTACCTTGGACCACGTGAAGGGCTTCCTCTCGACCCACGACGCCGAGGGGCGTTGGCTCTTCGGCCGGCAGCTCTTGAACAGCGTCGTGGTCTCCGGCGGCGCGACGCTCGTCGGGGTGCTCTTCGCCACCAGCGCCGGCTACGCCTTCTCGCGCTTCAAGTTCCCGGGGCACCGCGCCGGTATGGTGGGCTTCCTGGTCACGCAGATGTTCCCCGGGACGATGATGATCGTGCCGTTGTATCTCATCATCAACGCCCTCGGGCTCGTCGACACCGTCGCCGGCTTGGTGGCGGTCTACGCGACCACGGCGCTGCCGTTCTGCGTCTGGATGCTGAAGGGCTACTTCGACACCATCCCGATCGATCTCGACGAGGCGGCGCTGATCGACGGCGCCTCCCGGGTGCGGGTGTTCTATCAGGTGCTGTTGCCGCTGGCGCGGCCGGCGATCGCGGTCACGGCGCTGTTCTCCTTCTTGGGGGCGTGGAACGAGTTCATCCTCGCGGCGACCCTCTTGTCGCGCGAGGAGAAGTTCACGCTGCCGGTGACCCTCTACCGCCACATCGGCGCCTACGGCGCCGACTGGGGCGCGTTCGCGGCCGGCTCGATCATCGTGAGTATTCCGGTCTGTGTGTTGTTCTTGTTCTTGGAGCGCCACCTGGTCGGTGGGCTCTCTGCAGGGGCGGTCAAATGAGGAAGCTCGTCTTGGTCGTGTTCCTATCGCTGCCGATCGGCCCGGCGGCGTTTGCCGCGGACGAGGACGTCGCCGCACCGCCTCCCGAGGGCGAGGCGATCCCGGCGTCCGCGCCCGCGGTGGGTGACGCGGTCGTGGCGGAGCCGCTGCCGGCGCCGGCAGCGCCCGTGGCCGCCGATGCCGGCGTCCCCGCCCCGCCGGCGGCCGCCGACGCCGGGGTCCCAGCGGCGCCGCCGAGCGCGCCGGCCCCCGCCGGCCTGACCCTGTTTCGCCTCGACATGGAGGACGGCTTCGCGGTGCATCCGTGGATCTACCGCGAGGAGCGCCTCAACGACCGCTGGGGCGTGCTCTTCGACCTGACGTTCCAGGCGCCGGGGATGAATGACCGGCTGCCGCCCTACGCGGAGCTCGACGTCGGCCCGGTGTTGCACCTCGGGGACCTGTCGATCAATCCGCAGGTCGGGATCGACTGCGTGTGGCAGGACGGCGCGGCGGGCGGCCGCAGCCGGTTCGCGGACGTGCTCGCCGAGCTCTATCTCATCTACAGCACCCCGAAGCTCAACGCCGAGAGCTGGAACCTGTACTTCTTTCCGCTGCGCAACGGCGATCCGCAGCTCTTCCAGATGCGGCAGCTGGTGACCGTGCACGTGATCGGGGGCTTGGGTCTCGGCCCGCACGTCGAGGCCACCTGGATCAGGGGTGTCGGCGTCGACCGGGCGGCGTTCGGCGGCGACCTGGCGTATGCCGGTGACTGGGGTCAGGTGCTGGTGTTTCTCGCCGACGAGAGCAAGCGCGATCGGATGGAGATGCGGCTCACCTACCTGAAGGCGTTGTAGCCATCGCCCGATGGAGCTCGTCGACACCCACTGCCATCTGACCGAGTCGCCGCTCAAGGAGCAGCTCGACGGGGTTCTGACGCGGGCCCGGGAGCGCGGCGTCACCCGGATCATCGTCCCGGCCTACGATCACGCCTCGTGGCCGGCGGTGCGGGCGCTGGCGCATCTCCCGGGGGTGGCGTTGGCCTTCGGTCTGCACCCCTGGGAGGCCGGGGAGGAGATCGAGCCCAAGGAGCTGAAGAGCTGGCTTCAAGACTGCGGCGCGGTCGCGGTGGGCGAGGTCGGCCTCGACTTCAAGATCGAGCGCTTCGATCGCGCGGTGCAGGAGCGGGTGCTACGCGCCCAGCTCGAGGTCGCCTGTGATCTGGAGCTCCCGGTGTTGTTGCACTGCCGCGGCGCCTTCGAAGAGATGCTGGTGATCCTCAAAGAGTACGCGCCGCGCTTGACCGGGGTCATCCACGCGTTCTCGCGCGGCCCGGAGCTCGCGGCCCGCTTCGTCGCGCTCGGGCTCTGCGTGGCGTTTGGCGGCGCGGTGACCCGCCCCCAGTCGCGGGCGCAGAAGGCGGTGGTGGCGTTGCCGCTCGAACGCATCGTGCTCGAGACCGACGCGCCGTCGATCGGCCTCGACAAGATCCCGGCCGCCGAAGTCGAGCCGCTCCACGTCGCCGACGTGGCCCGCGTCGTGGCCGAGCTGCGCGGCGTCGAGCTGGGCGAGCTCGCGGACAAGACCAGCGACAACGCCCGACGCTTGTTTCGGCTGCGCTGAGCCGCACGCGTGATCAGGCGGCCTTCGCCCCTCGCCCCACTCGGGTCCACTCGGGGGCGAGGGGTTGGGGGAGTGGGGGTGGGGAGCTCGGCCGCCGCGGCCGAGCGGGAATCAAATGCAGGCGCGGGAATCAAATGCAGGCGAAGGCCCTAACGCGATCTTGAGAGGATGAACAAGTAGTTGAAGCCACGGAGGAAGAAGTTCTGCTCGGCGGCGGCCTTGTGGTGGTTGCCGAGCTTCAGCGCCTTGTTGTGGCGGGTGACGGCGATGATGTCGGTGGGGGTGAGCATGGCGCAGAGCGGCGCAAACAGCCGCAGGCCCACGGGCACGAAGCCGTGTTTCTTTTGGAAGAAGTCGCAGACGTAGAGGCCGAGGGTCCCGCCCGGCTTCAGGATCCGCGCGCACTCGGCGAGGGCCTGGTGCATCGCCTCGAAGTAGCGCTCGTCGTAGGCCGACAGGTGGCCGATGCAGCCGGGCGCGTCGGAGTAGTGCACGTGGTCGCCGTAGGGAGGATCGAGGAAGACGAGGTCGGCGGTGGCGGACGCGAGCGGCAGGTGGCGGCAGTCGGCGCGCTCGATGTCGGGGCGATAGGGCGCGATGTCGAAGCCCCGGGCTTTGCGGCCGGTGTCGCGGGCGACGTCCAGCGTGGTGCCGGAGCCGCAGAACGGGTCGACGACGAGCTCGCCGGGGTGGGTGTAGCGCTTTATCAGGTTCCAGATCACATAGGACGGCGTCGCGCCGATGTAGCGCTGATCGCCCTGGATCCGGTCGCCGTAGTGTTGCGACGGGTAGTCCCACAGCGTCGTGGTCTGAACGGAGAGCGGCGGCTTGGGGGGCGAGGCGGGTCGGCCGCGGTGACCGGAGCCCGGGCGGTGGCGGCGGCGTGTCGGGTCGAAGCGCATACGACTACGACCCGCAACCTGGGCGACAGCGCCCGGCTGCGGGTCAGTCGGTCGTTCGTGAGGCGCGCGGTCTAGCTCAGCCGCTTGTTCACGAGCTTGGTCATCTCGAACATGTTGACCTGCGCCTTGCCGCCGAACACCTTCTTGAGGTTGTCGTCGGCGTTGATCATGCGCTTGTTCTTCTTGTCCTGGAGGTTGTTCTTCTTGATGTAGGCCCAGATCTTCTTGGTGACCTCGGTGCGCGGCATCGCCTTGGCGCCGATCACTTCGGCCAGCGCGGCGTCCGGCGTCATCGGTTTCATGAAAGCTGCGCTGGGCTTGCGGCCGCTCTTCGTCGTGGTTGCCATTGTCAGGAGCTCCTTCAAAAGAGTTGTGGTTGTCGCTATCGGGCGCTCGCGCGCGCAAAAGCGGGCCTATTTTGCAGCGAACCAGGTGGGGCGCAATAGGAAAAACGCCGCCCGGGTCGCTGTGCTAAGCTTTGCTGGCCATGATCATTCCGACACCTCTCTTGCCGCTTGCGGGCATCGACCGGGAGATCCACGCCAAGATCGAGTACCTGCACCCCTCCGGCTCGATGAAACACCGGTCGCTGCCGGCCTTCATCGAGGCGCTCATCGCCGCCGGTGAGATCAAGAAAGGGCAGCGCCTCGCGATCCGCAGCGCCGGCTCGGCCGCGGTCACGGTCGCGTGGGCCGGGGCGCGGCTTTGCGCGCCGGTGGACGCGGTGTTGCCGCACAGCGCCACGCCGCAGACGCTGGCGCTCATCGAGTGGCTCGGGGGCACGTGCCACGTGCTCAAGCCCGAAGAGGCGACGGCGCTGATGCAGCGGCTGCACGCCGACAAGGGGACCTACGTGGTCGCGCAGGCCAACGAGCCGCGCCTCATCAGCCACTACGAGCCGGTGGGCCGCGAGATCCTGGCGGTGCTCCCGAACGTCGCCGCGGTGACCGTCGGCATCGGCACCGGGCTGTCGGTGATGGGGGTCAGTCGCGCCCTCGAGCAGGCGGGCAGCGCCGCCAAGGTCTACGGGGTCGAGCCCGCGGAGGCCGCGATCGCCTCGGGCAAGCCGTGGGCGCCGCATCACATCCCGGGCTTGGCGCCGCCGATCGCCCAACCCCTCCTCGACAAGAGTCAGCTGGCCGGCATCATCGCGCTGCCGTCACAGCGCGCCTGGGACGTGGCGCGCGAGGTGGCCGCGAAGACCGGGTTCTTGATCGGGCCGTCGTCCGGCGCCGCGGTCGCGGCGGCGATGCAGCTCCGGCAGGAAGGCACCCGGGGCGCGATCGTCGCGGTGTGCGCCAGCTCGATGTACGAGTACCTGGGGACCGGGCGCTGAGCGTGCGCTCGAGCCGCCGCTCGGTTCTTGACTCGCTGCATCAATCTCATCTACGGTCATCGGCGTTCGGCAAACCGGCGCCGGGCGCGCGGCCGCAGAGTTTGGTGGTCGGGCGCCCCGAGTCGACGTCAACGAGGGACGAACGTGAAATACCTAGTCACCGTCAAGAGCGTGGAAGATCCTGAAATCAAAATCAAAATCAAGCCTGATGGGACCAGCATCGAGACCGACCAGGTGAAGTACGTGGTGAACCCCTTCGACGAGATCGCGGTCGAAGAGGCGCTTCGCCTGCGGGACGCCGCCGGCGGCGGCGAGGTGGTGGCCGTGACCATCGGCAGGAAGGACGCGCAGCAGCAGCTGCGCACCGCGCTGGCGATGGGCGCGGACCGCGGCGTGCACGTGGTGTGCGACCAGCCGCTCGACCCGACCCTGGTGTCCGAAGCGCTCGCCAAGGTGGTCGAGGGCGAGAAGCCGGACCTGGTGTTGATGGGCAAGCAGGCGGTGGACGACGACCAGGGTCAGGTGGGCGCGATGCTCGCCGAGCGCTTGGGCTGGGGTCAGGCGAGCTTTGTCTCCAAAGAGACGAGCCTCGAGTCCGAGGACGAGAAGGCCAAGAAGCCGGGCGTCAGCATCGCCGGCACCACCCTCCAGGTCGTGCGCGAGGTCGACGGCGGCATGGAGAGCGTCACGGTGACCTTGCCGGCGATCCTCACCACCGACTTGCGCCTCAACGTGCCGCGCTACGCGTCGCTCCCCGGCATCATGAAGGCCAAGAAGAAAGAAGTGAAGGAGCTCAAGCTCGCCGACGTCGTCGCCGATCCGACGCCGAAGGTGAAGATCCTGAAGCTCGAGCCGCCGGCGCAGCGCAAGGCCGGGATCAAGGTCGCCGACGTCCCGACGCTCGTCACCAAGCTCAAGACCGAGGCCAAGGTGCTGTAAGGAGATCATCATGTCCAACGTTCTCATCGTCATCGAGCACGCCGCCGGCGCCCCGAAGAAGGCGTCGCTCGCGGCGATCACCTTCGGACAACAGGCGGCGCAGAAGACCGGCGGCCAGGTCCACCTCCTGGTGACCGGCTCCGGGGTCGGCGCGGTCGCCGACAAGCTCAAGGCGTACCAGGTCGCGAAGATCCTGGTCGTCGATGCCCCGGCGTTCGCCAACCACAGCACCGAGGCTCTGACCGCGGCGATCGCCGCCGCCCAGAAGAGCACCGGCGCCAGCATCGTCGCCGCCGCCTCGAGCTCGGCGTCCAAGGACGTGTTGCCGCGGGTCGCGGCGCGCCTCGGCGCGGCGATGGCGAGTGACGTCCTCGCGGTCATCGACGCCTCGACGTTCAAGCGGCCGATGTGGGCCGGCAACGTCGTCGCCACGGTGCAGCTGACCACACCCACCAAGGTCGTCACGATCCGCAGCACCGAGTTCGGCGCGCCCGCCGCCGGCAGCGGCGCCGCGGTCGAGCCCCTCGCCGTCAGCGTCGACCTCGCGAGCTTCAAGGCCAAGTTCGCCGGCCTCAAAGAGGTCAAGAGCACCCGGCCCGAGCTCACCTCGGCGGCGCGGGTGGTCACCGGCGGTCGCGGCGTCAAGGGCGCCGAGGGCTTCAAGCTCGTCGAGCAGCTGGCCGACGCTCTGGGGGCCGCGGTCGGCGCCAGTCGCGCGGCGTGCGACGCCGGCTGGGTCCCGAACGACCTGCAGGTCGGTCAGACCGGCAAGATCATTGCCCCGGATCTGTACATCGGCGCCGGGATCTCGGGCGCCATCCAGCACTTGGCCGGCATGAAGGGCTCGAAGGTCATCGTCGCGATCAACAAGGATCCCGAGGCGCCGATCTTCCAGATCGCCGACTACGGGTTGGTGGCGGATCTCTTCAAGGCGATCCCCGAGCTCATCGACGCCATCAAGAAGGCCTGAGCGCGAGCGGCTACGGCCGTGCCCGCGCCTCAGTCGCCCGGCGCCCAGGTGGCGTCGGGGGCGAGCACGCCGACGCGGATGAAGGTGGCGCGCAGCACCGCGTAGGTGGGGCCAAGGCCGCCGTCCACCGCGGTCATCACAGTCAAGAACAGCACCGCCGCCGCCGCGAGCACCGCCGGCACCATCGCCGCGAGCCACAGCACGTGGGCGCGCTCCCCGAGCGCCTCGACCGGAATGCCGAACCGTTGTCGGCGCCAGAACAGCAGCCACGCGAACGGCAACACCGCGGCGCTCCAGGCCACGAAGTTCAAGATCGGCACGCCCAGCGGCCCGCGCGGCAACAGCGGATGCCAGGTCCAGAAGCCCACCGCGGTCGCCAAGGGATCGATCTGCAGATCGAGAGCGAGCGCCGCCAGGGTCGCGATCCCGGCGAGGCACAAAGGCGAACGGGCGATCCAGGGTGTCGTGCGCGCCACCTCGGCCGCCACCCAGATCACGAGGTAGAACACCGTGATCCAGCCGCACAAGGTCGCGAGCGGCGCCGGCAGCGGCCCGAGGTAGATGCGGTAGTCGAGCTCCGCGAAGTAGCCGAGCAGGATGCCGCCGTTCTCGAGCAGCAGGCCGTAGAGCGCCGCCGGTCCGAAGAACAGCGCCACCACCCGCCGGCCGCGGCGTGCCGCGTGCCCGGCCAGCACGACGGCGTTGAGGATCGCAGAGGCCTCGTAGATGGCGCGCAGGCTCTGGAGGTCGATCGGCGATACCGGCCGGGTGAGGTAGATCAACGCCAACAGCAGCACCGCCGTGGTGACGACGCCGACCGCCACCCGGCGCGCCGCGGCGCCGCTCTGCCGCCAGCGCAGGCCGTAGACCGCGATCGGCACCGCGATCGGACACAGACAGGTGAAGAACAGGTCGGGACGCGACGGCGACAGGTTCGCGATCTCGGCGAACGCGATGCCGACGCCGTAGAGCACGAAGTTCAACAGTGGCAGATCGTCCCACCACAGGCGGGCGGCGCCCGGCCGCAGTGGCGCTTCGCTCTTCGCCATCGTCGGTCCTCCTACCATGCGGCGCCGTAGGCGAGGTACGCCAGGTCGTTCTCGGCGTAGCTCCGGCCCAAGGTGCCGGCCGGGCCGTTCATCACCAGGGCGCCGAGCTTCAGCACGTGCGGCGCGAGGTGGTCGTACTGCAGCTCGCCCCAGAGCACGTGATCGCCGGGCGCGACGTCGAACGCCCCGGTCACCGCGGCCTGCAGACCCAAGTCGTCGTCGCGCCAGCGCAGGTGGCTGCTGATCCCGTAGAGCGCCGCCAGCGGCCGGTCGCCGATCGGCTGGCGGTCGCGCTCGACGTGCAGCAATCGGCCCCAGGCCGGCGGTCGCAGCACCGCCAGCGCGTAGCCCGTGGTCGCGACGTACCAGGCGTCGCCGTAGGTGTACTCGAGCCCCAACGCCGCGGTCGCCGCCGGCCGGCCGATCGGCAACAGCTCGGTGGTGTAGAAGGTCTGATCGGGCGAGAAGCCGACGTCGGCGCGGGCGACGACGCTGCCGATGGTGGTCTGCGCCTCGGCGGCGAAGCGCGTCAGGCGGTGGAAGCGCGACGCCAGCAGCGCCTGGCCGGCGAGCGCCTTTTGCTGGACGTTGAGGCTGGCCGTCCGGAGCGCCGGATCGGTCGTCAGGGTCTGCGGATCGGCGAGGATCAGGTCGGCGGCGGCGAGCAGCCGGCTCAGGTCCGGATCGACCCACACCCGCGGCAAGCGGTCCCAGCCGTAGACCGCGGTCGCCGCGACGTCGACGCCTTTGAGACGTGCGGTGCCGCGCACCGCCCAGGTGAAGTCCTGCGGCCGGGCTTGGGGTTGTTCGGTCCCTTGCGCGGCTTGCTGCAGCTGGTCTTCGATGCTCGGGCTCACCTGACCCACCGCGAGGATGCGGCGCTCCAGCTCCGACCCCGGCCGGGCGACGCTGAAGTCCCGGCCGATGACGGTGGCGTGGTGCGGCTCGAAGTAGGGCGCGAGCACCAGCTCCGCCGACCAGTCGGCGGCGAAGGCGCCGAGGTCGAGCGCCACGATCGGCAGCCGCGCCTCCTTCGGGGTCTCGAGCGCCGCCACCACGTCGTAGCGCAGGTCGACGGGGTTCAAGACGTCGGCGGCGGCGAACACCTCGTTCTTGCCCCAGACAAAGAGCTGCGCCCCCAGCCGGGCCTCGAAGATCCCGCGGCGCACGGTCACGTGGGCTTCGCGCAGGCGGGTGTCCGCGGCCCATTGGGGCTCGGCGCTGTTCGCCAACCAGAAGCGGTGCGCCGGTCGCGGGTCCTTGCCGGTGACCCCCCAACGGGTCTGCGCCTCGGCGACCAGGCTGAGGCTGTCCCCCTGGCGATGCGACAGCCGGAGGGAGGCGGCGTTCCACCACTCGGCGACGTCCTCGTCGGTGTTCTCGAAGCCGAGATCGAGCTGCAGCCGGGAGGCGACGCTCAAGCGGTAGGCGGTCGACGTCGCCAGGGACTCCGCTGTGGTCAGGGTCACGGCCTCGGAGGCGCGAGCGTCGCTGTCGTCGTCGGCGGCGGCGTCCGGCGGCGGTGCGAGCGGCGCGGCGGCGGGGGGAGGGACCGCCTGGGCGTCGATGACGAGCGGCGGCTCGGCGGCAAGCGGCGCCGAGAGGGTGGGGGTCGGCTGCAGCGCCGCGCCGTCCTCGGCGATCGGGCTCGCGTCAGGCGCGGCGGCCGCAGGGTCGGGCGTCTGCCCGAGGATCAAGATCGCGGCGAGGCTCCACATCAGCCACCCGAGAGGGCGCGCTCGGTGAACTCGGCGTCCGAGAGGCCGGCCTTGAAGTCGATGGCGCCGACCTGGGTGCGGGTGCGGGTGCCGGCCTGCTCGTTGGTCACCGTCGACTCGATCACCACGTGCCGGCCTTCCCGCAGCTCCAGGCGCGCCACCTCCAACACCTTCAGGAGCTTCTGGCCCTTGTCGTAGAACTCGACCTTGAGCGGCACGAAGGCGGTCTGGTGGATGAAGCTCACGGTCTTGCCGTAGTCGCTCTCCTTCGGATCTTTCGGGATCGCCTCGATGACGAAGACCGCGTCGGCCCCGACCTTGGCGTCGGCGCGCCGGGTCAGCGACGCCCGGCGCAGATCGCGTGACTCGAGATCGGCGTAGGTGAAATCGGTGCCCATGAACTTCTGGTTGCGCTGCGTCGCGGTGATCCGCTTGGTCTTCGCGAGCGCCGGCAGGTAGAGGTACTGGTCGTCGTCACGGCCCTCGTTCTGCAAGATCAAGAACGCGGTGCCGGCGACGTCGGCGGGGGATTGAAAGCGCACCACGGTCTTGGTGAGCTTGCCGGCGGTGCGCGAGCGGATCTCGATCTGACGGACGCGCTCGCTCTTGTCCTTGGCGGTCAGTCGCAGCGTGACCTGCGCCACCGCGTTCTGGAACCCGAAGGCGTTGTTCGCGAGGGCCCGGTCGACGATCGTCGTCGCCGAGAGCTCCTCGGCCGCGGCGGCTCGCGGCCGGTCAACGAAGAGCAGCAGGGCCAACGCGGCCAGGGCCGAGGCGGTGCAGTGGCGCAGGGTTCGCGGCATCGTGGTCCCCTCCGGCGCGGCGGCCGCTTCAGCCGCCGGGCTTGTCTTTGGGCGGCTCGCCGTTGGCGACGCCCAGGTCAAGGATCTGCGAGCTGCCGACGTAGGGCTTGGTCTGGTACGCGGTGATCTGGCCGATCTTCTTGACGATCGCCGCCATCCGCTCGGTCTCGCGGCAGATGGTGTCGACCGGCTTGCGGTTGGCGTCGTCGGCCGGCAGGCGGCGGCGCAAGATCTCGGCGTAGCCCAAAATCGAGGTCAGCGGCTGGTTGAGCTCGTGCGCCGCGGCCCCTGCGAGCTCCATCGCCACCGCCTGGCGCTCGGTCGACTGCAGCTTGCGCTGCACCTGGCTCAGCTTCTCTTCCATCTTCAGGCGCTCGCGCAGGTCGGTGAACACGCCGACGATCGCCACCTCGTGGCCGGCCTCGTAGATGATCGACGCCGTCAGGCTCACCGGGACGATCTCGCCGGTCTTCGCGACCACGTCCTTGCGGGTGGTCTCCAGCCGGCCGGGGCCGCCAAAGGCCTCGGAGCGCAGGCGCCGCATCACGTCGGCGGTCTCTCCCGGCAAGAAGAAGCTCGAGATGTTGGCGGTGCCGACGACCTCCTGGGCCGAAAAGCCCAAGATCTGCTCGGCGGCGCGGTTGAAGAGGATGATGCGGCCGTCGACGTCGGCGGCGACGATGGCGTCGACCGAGCTCTGGATCAAGTTCTCGAGGAAGTCCTTCGTCTGCCGGAGCTCGGTCTCGATCTCGCGCAATTCGGTCACGTCGCGGAAGCTGACGATGTGTCCGGCCGGCTCGTCGAGCGGTCGGATCGCCGCCGAGATCACCCGGGTGCCGCTGCTCTTGGTCTCGACCACCAGATCGATGTAGCCGTCGCCGACGTTGTCGCCGGCGAGCACCCGGCGCGCGAGCCGGTGGGACGTGGGTGCCAGGAGGTCGATGAAGCTCGCAGATCGCAGATCCTGAGGGTCGCGGCCCAGGATCTGGCTCGCGGCGGCGTTGGTGTAGCGGATCATGGCCGCCTCGTCGGTGACCACGATGCCGTCGTGAGCCTTGGAGAAGAACTCCGAGAACTGCTGCAGGCCGGCGAGCTTCTCGTCGGTCTCCGCCTTCTTGCGCAACAGCCGCCGCTGCTCGCTCCTCAAGGTGTCGTGCTCGAGGGCGCTGCCGACCGCGACCGAGGTCAACGAGGCGATCAGGCGTCCGGTCCGCATCAGCCGGCTGTCGATGGCCGCCACCGGCACCTTGCCGCGCAGGAACATCGCGCCGACGACCGCACCGCGGTGCAACAACGGGAACAGCACCGCGGCGCGGGGCGGGCGCTCGGCGTGCTCGATCTTGGTGCGGACGCCGAGCAGCAGCGAGTCGCCGAGGACGTCGGGGATCACGAGCGGCTCGTGGCTCTTGCAGATCGCCTGGAGCTCCGGATAGTCGCGCAGGCGGATGACGATGTTGTCGACGAGCGACTGCTCGTGCTCGGCGACGACGAAGGCGACGTCGTCGCCGGCCTTCAGCAGCACGACGGTGACCCGGTCGATGCCGAAGAGCGTCGACATCCTCAAGACCGCGGTGCGCAGCACCTCGGCGAGCTGCGGCCGGGTGTTGAACTCGTCGATCAGGTTGACGAGCGCGCTGTGGGTCTCGGACTCGAGCGACTGGGTGTTGCGGCGGGTGATCTCGAGGCGCTCCACCGCCACCACGTGGCGCAGGTGCCTGACGCCGAAGGCAATGACGTCGGCGCCGGCCGTGAGCGCCCGATCGACGGTGACCGGGTCGGCGTCGTTGAGCAGGGCGACGAAGGTCGCCCTCGGGTAGCGCTCGCGGAGGTTTCTCAGCAAGAGGCCGTCCACCGCGCGCTCGCCCTCGAGCACCAACACCCTCAAGCCGGGCGGCAAATCGGCCGGGACGCGGATAGTCGTCAGCTCTTCGAGCGTGGTCTCGCCGAGCAGCGCGATCAACGCCGATCCGGCCGGTGGGCTCACGGCTGCGCTCCCGGATCGCGGCGGGCGAAGCCGTAGGCCCTGAGGATGTTGGGTCGATCCGCGAAGCGCCGCGTGCCGGCGCCGATGCCGACCCGGCGCGGCTTGCCGCGCGGCACCGTGACGAACGCATCGCAGATCTCCGCCAACGCCGCGATCCCGGTCGGCGTCACGGTCTCGGCCGCGACCGGGATCCGGACCAGCGGAATGCGGGCGGTCGCGGCGATGCGGCGAACCGCCGGCACCGGCACCGTGAGGCGCCCGTGGCGGGTGTCGACCGTGCCGCGACCCACCGGCAGCGGCGCCGACGTCAGCCGCGGCCAGCCGAGCGAGTCGAAGGCGACGGCGATGCCGAGGACGTCGAGGACGGAGTCGAGCTGTCCGACCTCGTGGAGGTGGACGTCCGCCACCGTGCCGCCGTGCACCCCGGCCTCGGCGTGCGCCAGGCGGAGAAAGATCCGCCGCGCGAGGCGGCGCGCCCGGGCGCTGACGTCGGCGCGGTCGACGAGCGCCAGGATCTCGTCGAGGTGGCGATGTTCGGGCTCGTTGTCTGCGGGGATGGACTTCAGCGCCAGGGCGCGCTCGCCGCCGACCTCGACCGCGGCGAGCTCGAGCTCGAGGCGGGGGTCGCCGAGGCTCGCGAACGCGCGCGCGATCTTCTTGCGGTCGGCGCCCAGGTCACAGAGCGCGGCGAGGAGCATGTCGCCGGCGATGCCGCCGATGGGCTGGAGATGGACGCGCTGCAACCGCATTCGGCTCATGGTCCCTCCGTCCGTCGGGTCTGCAGCGCGCTCAGCATCGGCGTGGTGTCGGCGACGTTGGTCACGAGCAGCATGCAGCCGGCGATCGCCTTGCGCGGGGTCACAAAACGGCTGCACAACGCGATGGCGTCCTCGCCCATGTGGCCGCGGACGATCGCGTCGAGCGCGCCGACGCGGGCGGCGGGCGGGCTCGGGATCAACACGCCGCGCATGAGCGACGCGACCGCGCCCAAGAACGAGCAGCTGATGATGTTCGCGGTCTCGAGGATGGCGCTCTGCGCTTCGGCGTCGTCGAAGGTCGTCGCCGCGCCCGCCGGCAACAGGGTGCTGACGAGCGCCGCCGCCGACTCGGTGTCGAGCGCCAACAGGAAGCGACAGCGGGCCGCGCCGGCCACCTCGAGGTGCACCACGATCCCATCGGTCTGGAGCGCGCTCGCGGTCGGCAGGCTCGCCGCGGTCAGGAGCTCGGGGACCGCCATGGTGATCGGCTCGGTGCCGAGCAGGCGGGCGAGCGAGGACAGGGCGTTGCCGCTGCCGATGTTGAGCACCTCGAGCAGCGCGTCCGCCGCGCCCGGGTTGGTCTCGAGGCCGGTGGCAAGGTCGCTCATGCCGCCAGCCTCGCCCGTACCGCCTTGGGCAGATCGAGGATGAGGATCGGTTGGCCATCGCCGAGGATGGTCGCGCCCGAGAACCACTCCAAGCGGTCGAGGGGGTCACCCAGGGGCTTCACCACCACCTCGCGGTAGCCCACCACGCGCTCGACGCCCACCGCCACCAGGTCGCGGCCGTCCTCGAGCACCACCGCGAAGTCGGGGCGGCGGGAGCCGCCGAGGTGGAGGATCTCGCGGAGCGCGACCACCGGGGCCAACGCGTGGCGGAAGCTCAAATAGGTGGCGCCGCCGGCGCCGTGGATCGTGTCACTGCCCATCTCGCGCACCGCGACCACCTTCGCCACCGGGACCGCGAAGACCCGGCCCACGGCTTCGATGAGCAATACGTTGATGATCGCCACGGTGAGCGGCAGGCGGAAGACCAGCCGCGTATGCACCCCGGGCTCGGACTCGATGTCGAGGGTGCCGCCCAAGCCTTCGATCTTGGCGCGCACCACGTCCATGCCGACGCCTCGACCGGAGACGCCGCTGACCTCGGCCTTGGTGGAGAAGCCCGGCAGGCAGATCAAGAACAGCGACTCCCGCTGGGTCAAGATCTCGGCCTGCCGCGGCTGCAACAGCCCGAGGTCGAGGGCGCGCTGCCGCAGCGCCGCGGCGTCGAGGCCGCGGCCGTCGTCCTCGATGACGACGAGCACGGTGTCGCGGTCGCGGCTCGCGGCGATGCGGATGTGCGCGACCTTCGACTTGCCGCGACCGACGCGCTCGCTCTCGGGCTCGATGCCGTGGTCGACGGCGTTGCGCAGCGTGTGCACGAAGGGCTCGTCGAGGTTGTCGAGCACCGCGCGGTCGAGCTCGATCTCGTCGCCCTCGATCTTGAGCTCGACGTCCTTGCCGAGGCTCCGGGCCAGGTCGCGCACCAGGCGCGGGTAGCGATCGGTCAGGGTCCGCATCGGCGTCATCCGCACCGTCATCACCTGGTCGCGCATCTCGCGGATGCGGACCGAGAGCGCGTCGAGCGCCGCGCGCAGCTCGGCGGGGGCGTCGGCCGCGACCAGGTTCTCCAGGCGCTGCCTGAGGATGAAGAGATCGCCGACGTTGTCGATCAGGTTGTCGAGGATGTCGGTGCGGACCCGCACCGTCGACGACCCTTTGCCGGCCTCGCCGTGCTCCGCGGGCGCCCGGGCGGCAACCTCGGGTGGTCGCTTCGAAGGCGGCGGTGATCCGCGGCTGTCGGCGTCGACCGCGGCGCTCTGGATCTCCGGCAGCCCCGAGAGCCGCGCGCTGATGACGGCGGCGTCGGCCTCCGACAGCAGATGAAACGCCGCGCTGCGCGCCGTCACCCGGGCGGCGCGGATCTCATCGATGCTCGGCGTCGATTGCAGCACCTTGCCGAGCGCTGCGAGCGTTCGATAGACGACGAAGAAGCGCGCCGCCGGGCTCGGACACTCCGCGGTGATCGTTACCCGCACGAGCTTCTCACTGCCGGCGGGGGTCTCTCCGGCGGGCGCCGGTCGTGGCGCGCGGCTGTCGGCCGGCGCCGGCCGGGAGGTGGGCGTGGCGCCGGCGATGCCGCCCTTGGTGTCGCCAGGTCCGGCGGTGTCGGCGAGCGTGTTCCCGATCTCGAGGACGAGCTCGTCCAGGGCGGGGATCGGCCGCTCTTCGGTCACCGCGCCGAGCTGCAGCGCGAGACCGTCGACGCCGCGCAGCACCAGGTCGACGGTGATCTTGTCCATCGGTCGCTTGTCACGCCGGAAGCCGGCGACCACGTCCTCGACGCGGTGCGCGAGGCTGACGATCGGCTCGTAGCCCATCGAGGCCGCCATGCCCTTGATGGAGTGGGCGTGGCGGAAGATCTCGTCGATGATCGGGATCGGGGCGGTGGATTTTTCGAGGGCGACGAGGAGGCGGGACAGTTGGCTCAGGTGCTCGCGGCTCTCCTCGATGAAGAGGGCGCGGTACTTGGAGACGTCGATGCCGCTCAAGACCCGCTCAGGAGCCGCCACCCTTGGCGGCCAGAACTTTGTGCACCACCCGTGTCACGTCTTCCGGTTTGAAGGGCTTGACCACGAAGTCCGCGGCGCCGGCGTCGATGGCCTCCATCACCAAGGACTCCTGCCCGAGGGCGCTGCACATGATGATCACCGCCTCGCGATCGAAGGCCAGGATCTCCTTGGTGGCCTCGATGCCGCTCTTGAACGGCATGACGATGTCCATCGTCGTCAGGTCGGGCTTGAGCTCGCGGTATTTCTCCACCGCCTCGACGCCGTTGGCCGCCTCGCCGACGACCTCAAACGCTTCATTGGCAAAGATGTCCTTGATCATGTTGCGCATGAAGATCGCGTCGTCGACGACCAATACCCGCTTCTTGCTCATGCAAGCACTCCCTGGTGTGGCTCAAACGCCCTGCCGGAACCGAACTCAGCCACGAGCCCGGCGAGGAACGGCTCGACCGGTATGATGTTAATCAGACGTCGGCCCCGCCGTGCAACCCACCCCATGCCAGATCCGGGCGGTACGTCAATCTGCTTCAAATCGGCCGCCGGCACAATCTCCCGCACTCGGGTGACCAGCAGGCCGACGTTGCCGGTGGTGCGCTGGCCGTGGCGCAGCAGGACGACGCGCGCCTCCGCGGAGAGTCGCGGTCGGGCATCGCTCATCAAGATCGGCGACGGATCGACCACGGTCACGATGCGGCCGCGGTGGCTCATGATGCCGAGGACCACCGCGGGCGCGAGCGGCACCGGGGTCAGCGAGGTCGGCTCGATGACCTGCAGCAGGTTCGAGACCTCGACGCCGAAGCCGCCGACGACGTCGGCGTTTGCCGCGACTTCGGCCTCGAGCTCGAAGACCAAGACCGCGCTCTCTGCCCGCTGCGATGCTGCGAGCTCGGTCACGGCGCGTGCCCCAGCGCCCGGTCCGGGCTGAGCTTGAAGCGCGACACCACCGCCTGGAGCTCGTGCGACAGGTTGGTGAGCTCCACGGCCGAGGACGCCATCGCCTGCATCGACGCCGACTGCTTGCGGATCGCCTTGGCGGCCTGCTCGCTCATCGACGCGTTCGACGCCGCGACCCCGGAGATGTTCTCGATGGCCTTGACCATCTCCTGAGCGCCGTTGAGCTGGTCGCGCGTGGTGCGCGAGATCTGGCCGACGACATCGGCGCCTTTCTGCGCGGTGACCGTGATGTTCTCGAGTGACTGGATAATCGAGCTCAGGTCCTCGCGCCCCTTGGCGAGCTCCTCGGTCGACTCGCGCATCGCGACCACGGCGTTGTCGGACTCGGCGAGGTTGGCGTGGATCAACTCGGCGATCTGATCGGCGCTCTTCGACGAGCTCTCGGCGAGCTTGCGGATCTCGTCGGCCACCACCGCGAAGCCGCGGCCGTACTCGCCGGCGCGCGCCGCCTCGATCGCCGCGTTCAACGCCAGCAGGTTGGTCTGCTGCGACAGCTTGGTGATGACGCCGACGATGTTGCCGATCTCCTTGGACTGCTCGCCGAAGCGCAGAACCCGGGCACCGGCGTCCTCGATCTTCTCGAAGACCTTGCGCAGCTTGTCGACCGCGAGCTTGCCCATGTGGCTGCCGGACTGCGCCGCGCCCGCGGTATCGTTGGAGGCGACTGCGGCGTCTTCGGCCGAGCCTGCGGTCTTCTGCATGCCGGCGGCAATCGCCGAGATGATCTTGCTCGCCTTCTGCACCAGCTCGGCCTGGAGCTCGGCGCCTTTGGCGATCTGTTGGATCGAGCTCGTGACCTCTTCGGTCGAGGCGTTGACGCCTTCGGCGGTGCGCGACAGATCGCGGGCGGAGTCGGCGACCGCCCTCGAGGTGCGCTGGATGTGGGCGACCAGCTCGCGCAAGTTGTCGAGCATGTAGTTGATCGAGTTGGCGAGCAGGTCGACCTCGTCGGGGAAGGTGCTCGGCTTCAGGAGGCGGACGTACTGCGACAGGTCGCCCTTCGACACCGAGCTCGCGTACTGCGACAGGGTGCGGATGTTGCGGGACAACGACGCCGACAACAGCGTGCTGCCGATGCCGCCGAAGGCGAGGATCCCGAGCGCGGTCAACAGGGTCAGGGTGTAGATGTCGTCGACGAGGCGGCCGGCGAGGAGGGGCACCAAGCCGCTGAGGATCGAGATCCCAAAGAAGGCGAGGGCGAGCTTCCAGCGCAGGTTGCGATGCACGGGCCGTAAGGTGCCACCCTCTTCTACGGAGGTCAAACCCGAGCGCGCGCTCACCTTTTGATTCCCGCGCCTCGGCCGCATTCGCGGCCGAGGTCGCTCCCCACCCCCAGCCAACCTAGCGGGGGACCGCCCGCCGGCACCGCGTCCGCGGACCGCACCGACGATGGCGCGCCGGCTCTGCGTCCCCCCGTGCCCCCGCACCTCGCACTGGCAAAGCCAGCTGCTCGGTGCCCGCCCCAGATTGGATGAGGTGGCCGGCCTCCGTTCACAAAACGTGGTAGCTCAAAGCTCCACAACACGTGACGTGCTTACGGCCGAAGCCGCGGCACAAAGTGAAAAGGAGACCGGCCATGGAACATGTTGGCATCGA
>JACRCV010000070.1 GCA_016218825.1 Deltaproteobacteria bacterium | reverse complement strand
CAGCAAACGAACCGGGCGCATCGGTTGGCAGACCGTTTGGCGCGGATGGGACACCCTCCAGCAGCGGATGGTTGGCTGGGCCGCCGCCAAGCAGCACGCCGCCATGACCGACGATGCGAAGATGTGATCCCGAGTCAGCCGGGTGGGGGGGGGCGACGATCGCTGCGTCGCGACGGCGGTCTGGCTGCGGTTTCGCCGGCATCGGCGCTGCATTCAACCCCAGATTGCGATAGGAGGCCAGAATGCCCGCCCTGTCCCCGCGCGCTGTCGAGGCCGGCCGCCACTCGCTGGCGCTGGCGATCGTCTTGATGGCGTGTCCCATCGCCCACCACCTGGGCGAGACGATGCGCTACTTTCCGCCCGACTCGGTGCTCTACTTGACGCTGGCGCGCCAGCTCGCGCACCTCGGCGGCCTCGCGGTGCTGGGATGGGGGCACGTGGACAACGCCATGGTGCCGCCCCCCCTCTACCCGGCGCTGACCGCGCTCGCGGCCGCCTGCGTCCAGCCGCTCCACGCCGCGGCCGAGCGCGTCGCCCAGCTGTCGATGCTCTTGGCGCTGGTGCCGCTCTATTTCTTGGCGCTGCGGGGCATGAGCGCCATCGCCGCGATGGCCGTCTGCGTGTGGATCGGCGCCAACCACGAGATCATCACCACCGCCTACTCGCCGCTCACCGAGGCGACCTTCATCCTGACCGTGAGCCTCACCCTCTTCTTCCAGCAGCGGGCCGCGGCCTCCACGCGGCCGCGGGCGTGGCTCGCCGTGGGCGTCGGCGCCGGCGCTTGCTTCCTGGCGCGGCAGATCGGGGTGGTGGTCATCGTCTTCGTGCTCCTCTGGTCCCTCGCCGCGGTGCGCTGGCGTCGCGGCGACGGGCGCGCCGAAGGGCTCAGGCGCCTCGCCGCTCTCGTGGTCGGCGCCGTCGTGGTGCTCGGCCCGTACTCGCTGGCGCTGTTCGCCCAGACCGGCCACGGTCCCTTCAGCCAGTCGTTTCGACGCGGCAACTACGTCGTCGAGAGCCGCGACCCGGGCCTGGCGAAGCTTCGAGCGCTGGAGGCCCGAGCCGCGAGCTACGAGGAGCTCTACGTGCTCCGCCGCCAGCTGCGGGCGCTCCTCCCGGACGGCAGCGAGATGCTCGCCAACGTGCAAGTCCAAGGCGCAACGCCGCCGACGCCCGTCGCGCTGGCGCTCGACTCCTTGACCCACCCCGGCCGCTTTGGGTCGCGGCTCCGGGCCAACCTGGAGTCGGCGAAGTCCAGCGCCGGGCTCGTGGCGCTCCTGGCGTTCCTGGCGGCGATGGTCTCGGGCGCCTGGCGCTCATGGCGCGACCGCTCCCGTGCCGCGGAGCTCCTCCCCGGCGCCTTCGCGCTCTTCTACGTGGCCGCGGTGTCGGGCTTGACCGACTTGGTGCCGCGCTACATCACGGTGGCGCTGCCGTTCGCGCTCGCTCAGGTCGGCGTCGAGCTCGGCCACTTCTCGACGCGGCTCGGCTCGACGCCGCGGCGGATCTCGTTGGCCACCGCGGGCCTGGTGGTCATCGCCGCCCTGGGGTACGTGGCCACCGGCGAGGCGCCGGCGCCGGCGCTGGCGCCGCGGACTGCCGAACCGATCGCCGGGATCGACGCGCCGCAGGGCGGCGTCCTGCCGAACGGCGCGCCGTTGTTCGCGCTCTCGCCCTGGGAGGCCTACCTCCTCGGCGGCACCTACCGCACGCTCCCGAACGACGCGCTGGAGCGCGTCGCCGCCTACGGCCGCAACACCGGGGTGGAGTACCTGGCGGTGAGCCGCTCCGCCTCCAACGACGCGCTCTTGTACCGCAACGCGCCCTGGTATCGCGCCGCCGACCTCCGGGCGCGCTACCCGGCGCTGCTCGACGTGGTCTACGACAGCGGCCACGGCGCCTTCACCGTCTACCGCTTGCGACCGCCACCGCCCGCCGGCGGCGCGCAAGCCGCCGAGTGACGCGCCCTTGTCGCGGGTCGTGCGGCCGTGTTAGGTCCTGCGTCGTGAAGCCGCAAGGTTCGAAGGAGTTCCGATGCCCCGCTCCTGGCCGCCTGTCGTTCTGCTCGCCGCGGTCGCTTGCCAGAAGACCGCCGCCCCCGAGGTGAGCGCCAGGCCCCCCCCGAGGCCGGCGCGCGCCGCGGCCAGCGCGCCGCCCTTCGCGACCGAAGTGAGCGGCAGAGTCCTGGAGCGGATCGACGCGGCGACCTACAGCTACCTGCGCCTGGCGACCGCCACCGGTGAGCTGTGGGCCGCGGTGCCGCAGACGACCATCGCCGTGGGCGCCGAGGCCACGATCGCGGGCCCGGCGGCCATGCGACGGTTCGAGAGCAAGACCCTCGAACGGACCTTCGACCTGATCTACTTCGGGACCCTGCTGCCGAGCGCCGTCGCGCCGCGCGCCGATGGCGAGCCGGCAGCCCTGGTCGCCGCATCCCACGTCAAGCCGGCGGCGCCGGCCGCGGCGGCCGCGGCGGCCGACACCAAGGTCGCGAAGGCCGAAGGCGCCGAGGCACGCACCGTCGCCGAGATCTTCGCCCACAAGAGCGCGCTGGCGGCGCAGCGCGTGACGGTGCGCGGCAAGGTCGTCAAGTTCTTGCCCTCCATCATGCAGCGCAACTGGGTGCACCTCCAAGACGGCACCGGCACCGCGGCCGCGGGCGACCACGACCTGACGGTGACCACCACGGACACCGCAGCGGTCGGCGACATCGTGGTGGTGCGCGGCGTCGTCCGGCTCGACAAGGACTTCGGGAGCGGCTACGCCTATCCGGTCATCATCGAAGAGGGCGCTGTGACCCGAGACGCGACCCCCGTAGCGAGACAAGTCGATGAGCGCGGGCGTTGACAACCGCACCGGCCCGCCCGGCCAGATCGTGGTGGTCGATGACGAGAAGCTCATCCGCTGGTCCATCAAGGAGCGCCTCGAGCAGCGCGGCCACGAGGTCGCGGCGCTCCCGAGCGGCGAAGATTGCGTCGCCTGGCTCGCCGAGCACGACGCCGACCTGATCCTGCTCGACGTGCGGCTCCCCGGCATCGATGGCATGGCGGTGCTCCGCAAGGTGCGGGCGATGAACCGCGACCTGCCGGTCATCCTGCTCACCGCCCACGGCACGGTGCCGATGGCGGTAGAGGCCATGCGGCTCGGCGCCGTCGACTTCCTGTTGAAGCCCTTCGACCTCGACCTGCTGGAGCTCGCGGTCAGCCGCACCCTCGAGGCGGCGCGGCTGCGGCGCGAGGTCTCCGGGCTCATGGTCGAGCGCACGAACGACAGGCGGTTTGCCGCCATCGTCGGCAAGAGCCCGGAGGTCGCGAGGCTGCGCGAGGTGGTGGAGAAGATCGCGCGCTCCGACGCCTCCACCGTGCTCATCCGCGGCGAGAGCGGCTCCGGCAAAGAGGTGGTGGCGCGCGCCATTCACCTGCGCTCGCGGCGCGCCGAAAAGCCCTTCATGGCGGTCAACTGCACCGCCATCCCCGAGGCGTTGGTCGAGAGCGAGCTCTTCGGCCACGAGCGCGGCGCGTTCACCGACGCCAAGGCCCAGAAGAAGGGCCTGTTCGAGCTGGCGGCGGGCGGCACCGTGCTCCTCGACGAGATCGGCGACATGCCGCTTTCGGCGCAGGCCAAGCTCCTGCGCCTGCTCGAAGACAAGACCTTCAAGCGCGTCGGCGGCACGATGGATCTGCGCGCCGAGGTGCGCGCCATCGCCTCCACGCACCGCGACCTCGAGCGCCTGGTCGCCGACGGCCGCTTCCGTCAGGATCTCTACTTTCGCTTGAACGTCATCTCGATCGACGTGGCACCGCTGCGCGACCGCCTCGACGACGTGCCGCTGTTGGCGGCGCACTTCATCGCCCAGTTCAACGCCGAGCTCGGGAGCCGCATCGAAGGCATCGCGCCGGAAGCCCTGACGGCGATGCACCGCTACAGCTGGCCGGGCAACGTCCGCGAGCTCAAGAACCTCGTCGAGCGGGCGTTCATCCTGGTCTCCGGCCCGGTGATCGAGCTCGAGCACCTGCCGCCCGACCTCCTCGGCCGCCGGGCCACCCCCATCACCGAGGGCGCGCCGGCGCCGGCGCTCGATCTCCCGAGCGCCGAGAAGCGCTTCATCGAGGAGGCGCTGGCCAAGACCCATGGCAACCAAACGCGCGCCGCTGAGCTTCTGGGAGTGACCCGTGATACGTTGCGCTACCGCATGAAGAAGCACGATCTCTTGTGACGGAGCCGCAATGCCGGTGAGGTTTGTCCCCAAGGTCACTGTGCTCTCGGTCGTCACCGCCCTCGCGACCGCAGCGCCGCGCCTGGCGCCGGGCGCCGACGCCACCTGCGCCAAAGCCGGCTGTCACCTCGACAAGCTGCGCGGCAAGTACGTCCACGGCGTGGTCTCGGCCACGGAGTGCTCGGTCTGCCACGTCGCCATCCCCACCGATCCGGCGACCGCGCCCAAGTGCAAGAGCGGCAGAGCCTTTCGGACGCTCGACAACATGGTGTGCGCCGACTGTCACGAGCTCAGCGGGACGACGCGCGAGCACGGGGCCATCAGCTCGGCCGGCTGCAGCGTCTGCCACGATCCGCACACCAGCGACAACGAGCACCTGTTGAAGGCCCCCACGGTGCGAGCGCTCTGCGATCAATGCCACGACGTGGCCCGCGGCAAGGTGAAGCACAGCGCGGTGGAGGACATGGGCTGCACCCACTGCCACAGCCCGCACGTCGGGGTCGAGGACCCGCTGTTGCGGAGGCCCAAGGCCGCCCTGTGTGACGAGTGCCACGACGTCTCGACGCAGTTGAACGACCCGGCGATGAAGAGCCGCCACAAGCCGGTGCTCACCAAGAGCTGCACCGGCTGCCACAACCCGCACTCGTCGGAGCAGCCCCGCCTGCTGAAGGCCGACCGCGTCGAGGTGTGCCTGGAGTGCCACGCCCCGGGGGTCAAGAACGTCAAGGGGGCCTCGCGCCTGTCCATCGACACCCGCGCCGCGTCGCCGCACAAGGCCTTCGACGTGGGCTTCTGCACCGACTGCCACCAGCCGCACGCGTCGCGCTTCCAGAGGCTGTTGCGCTGGCCGCAGCCGGCGCTGTGCTACGACTGCCACGACCGCAAGGACAAGACCAAGTACGTCCACAGCGCGGTGCGCCTCGGGCAGTGCTCCACCTGCCACAACCCCCACGGCGGCGTGCGCGACCCGCTGCTGCGCTTCGCCAAGAAGGTCGACGCCTGCTTCGTTTGCCACGACGACGACCTCACCGGCCGCGCCAAGGTGCACGACCCGGCCAGGTCCGACTGCGAGCAGTGCCACTCGCCGCACGGGTCGGACAACCGCCGCAGCCTGGTGCGAGGCGGCAAAGAGCTGTGCTACGGATGTCACCAACGACTCGACGACGTGCCGGTGAAGCACCCGGTGATCGACCAGTTCGGCTGCGTGGCTTGCCACGACCCCCACGGCACCGCCAACGACAGCTACCTCATCAGGCCGGTCAACGACCTGTGCGCGGAGTGCCATCCGCTGCAAAAGGACGGCGGCCACGTGCCCAGCGTGTTCGAGAAGAAGATCCACAAGGTGACCGGCGGCATGGACCCGCAGCGCATCGGCAAGAAGTTCTCGTGCGCGAGCTGTCACAACCCGCACGGCAGCCGGCGCGCCAAGCTCCTCTACAAGGGTGGGGAGGGGATCACGCCCTGTCAGTACTGCCACGCGGCCGGCAGCAAGGTGGTGGGACTGCCGATGGGGGCGGGCCCCGTCGCTGGGCCGCCCCAGAGGAACCGCGGTGGCTCGCCGGCGGGCGGCGTTCCGAGCCGGGCGGCGAAGCAGGGTGAGAAGTGACGGCGCGGCGCGAGGCGCGCACCGATTTCGGCTCGAGTCTCGACCCTTGGCGCCGAAGCGGCAACGCGAAACAGGAGGCAGCAGTGAAGATGAGAGCTCGGTGGTTGTTGTCAGCGTGTTGCGCAGCGGCGTGGGGACTCGCAGGCTGCGCCGCCAAGCCGCCCAGGCCAATCATCGAGTGGCCGTTGCCCCCTGACACGCCGCGGGTGCGCTTCGTCCAGGCGTTTCGCAACGACGACGACCTGGCGGCCTCCACCTGGCGCACCATGAGCCGCGTGATGACCGGGGTGGGCCCGTCGGTCGCCGTCAGCAAGCCGGTGGGCCTGGCCCTGAGCCCCGATGAGACGCGCCTCTACACCACGAGCATCGACGACGCCCTGGTGGTGGAGATCGACTTCGCGCTCAAGAGGATGCGGCACGTCGCCAACGTCCCCGGCAGAGAAGCCAAGCGGCCCCTCGGCGTCGCAGTCGACGGCGACGGCAATATCTACGTCAGTGACACCATCGCCCACCGCGTGATGGTGTACGGCAGGGACGGCGGCTTTCGACTGGCCATCGGCGAGGCACGGCTGGAGCGGCCGAAGGGTCTGGCCATCGACCGCACCCGTCGCCGCCTCTATGTCGTCGACGGCCTGGATCAGAAGTCCGACAAGCACGCCGTCGAGGTGTTCGATCTCGAAGGCAAGCACATTAAAACAATTGGCAAAAAAGGCAGGCGGCCGGGCGAGCTCTATTTCCCCACCTATGTGGCCGTCGCCCCCGATGGGCGGATCTACGTCGCGGACACCCTGAACTTCCGCGTTCAGGTATTCGACCCCGAGGGCCAGCCGCTCCTCTCCTTTGGTCAGGCCGGCCAGGGCCCAGGTTCTTTCGGCAAGATAAAGGGGATCGCCGTGGATGCCTTCGGCGCGGTGCACGTGGTGGACGGCGAGTTCGGGGTGGTCCAGGTGTTCAACCCCAAGGGCCAACTCCTCATGTACTACGGCGGGCGGGCGGAGTATCTCGAGTACTTCGATTTGCCGACGGCCATCGTGGTGAGCTCCAAGAACCAGATCTACGTGGGCAATTACTACGTATCGCGCGTCAACCAGTACGAGATCATCAACACCACGCAAGACGAAGTTGGCCCCCCGCCGCCCCTGCCCCAACCTACGGGTGGTGACGCGGCCCCAGCGGCGGTCGAGGCCCGTCCCGCCGCTGTCGAGACGACGCCCCCTCCCGCCGCGCCCGCCCCAGCCACACCTGCCCCAACCGCCGCGCCTTCCCCTTCAGAGCCGCCCGCCCCTCCCCCCCCGAATCCCGCCGCCGGCCAGCCGGCACCGACACCCAAGTGAGGCCGACATCGGCGTTCGGGTGGGTCTATTGGCGCAACTGCGTCTTTTCACGCTCCCAGACCACCGAAAGAAGCACCGAGATCCGCAAGATCACAGGCCTGTAACTTGGCCCGATCATTGCTACAACGCCAGCGAAACAAAGGCTACTGGCTAGCCTAAACCTCAAGGAGTGATACAGTGCGCAAATTGATGTTCTTGGCTGTTCTGCTTGTCCCGTCGGTGGCTTTCGCCACCATCGTCGGAACCCCCCACGACTTGAGCAACGCCACGGGCGGCGGCTCCATCAAGGCGGCCGCTTCGGCGCTCAACGAGCAAGTCTGCGTGTACTGCCACGTGCCCCACGGTGCGCAGAACGCCGAGGCTCTGTGGTCGCGTCCGCTCGACACCAGCACGACCATTACGTGGGGCCGAAGCCTCACCATCCGCGGTACGTCGCTCGTGGACGGCGCCCCGTCGAACGCGACCGCCCGCTGCCTGTCGTGTCATGACGGCACCGTGGCGCTCGGCGACCTGACGGGCTCGGTCGGCGTGAGCGTCGCCATGTCGGATCCGCAGGGCCACCTGACGGGCGACATGCTCGACACGTCGGCCGGCGGCAAGTACATCCCGCGGACGAACTTCGGCCGCAACCACCCGGTCGGCATCCCGTACGCGGGCGAGGCCGGCTACCTCGGCCACAACTCCGGCGTGGCCGCGGTCACGACCGAGGGTTACTACAACCACGTCGGCGGCGTCATCACCAACGGCGCCGGTGACCGCATCCGGCTGTCGGAAGACCCCAACACCGCCGGCGTCTACGGCCTCGAGTGCGCGACCTGCCATGATCCGCACTCCGACGTCGCGCCGAAGTTCCTGCCGTTCGACAACGCGGGTTCTGCCGTCTGCTTGACCTGCCACAACAAGTAGTGTTCATTCACTGCTAACGCTCTAGAGCGGGCGCGGGCTTTCCTCGGGGATCGCCCGCGCCCGTCGTCGTTTCGGCCGATGATCGTGCAGCGCGGCGAGAGCGGTTGCGCGCTGTCGGCGCGGCAGGCCGCGTCCGGGCGCACCCGAGGGCCTCTGGACAGTGACGGCTGTAGCGCTCCCACTGATGCTCGCCGCCACGATGAGCGCGGCCTCGGGGAGCGGCATCAGTACCGGGGGGGCGCTCGGTTTCCTGAACCAGCCCGAGGCGCGCGCGCTCATGCCCGGGCGCTTCGCCATCGTCAGCGAGCTGGCGTTCGACTATGACCAGTTCGGCCGCACCGGCCCGGGGGCCTTGAGCGTCGGCGTAGGCCTGCCGCCCTCGGCCGAGCTCACGGTGAGCCTGCGGGAGACCGGCCTCACCCGCGATCGCCTGGGCGCCAACGCCGCCCAGCGGCTAGGGCTCAAGGTGAGCCTCCTGGACGCCGGGCCCCGCAGCCCGACCCTCGCCGTCGACGCCTATGCCGACCACCTGGGCGACACCGTCCAGGGAGGCGGTCGCCTCCTCGTATCGCGCGGCGTCACCGAGGGCGGCAACGCCGGCATCCTCGCGGGGATACACAGCGGCCGGGCCGGCGCCGGCTTTGGACCCGAGGCCGGCCTCGCCTTCGCGCTCGCCCTGGGCAAGAGCATGGACCTCCTGTCGGAGGCGAGCATCGAGGGTGCCCACCCATGGGCGGTCCTCACGCTCGTGGGCGTGCGCTACCACGTCACCGACATCGTCCAGTTGACCGTGCGCGGCGCCTACCGCCCGGTGGGCCGCGAGGCGGTGCGCGTCAGCGTCGCCTTGTCCGTGAGCCCGCGGCTCTTCGTGCGGCGGGCCGCGGGTGAGGCCGGCCCGGCCGCGCCGGCGCACACCGTCACGTTCTCCGACGCGCGACCGCGCTTTCGCCTGGTGGTGCCGGTGCGGCGGCTGCCGGGCGAGCCCGGCGTCGACATCCTGGCGCCCGAGGGCTGGGGCGAAGCCGACGAGGCCCCTTCGGCCGACGGCGAGCTGCCGTGGGAGGCCGATCTCAAGGACATGCCGCCGCAGGCGCCGCACGTCAGCGCACCGCCGCTGCCGGACGGCGTCCGCCCGGTGACGCCGGGCGACGCCGCGCCTGGCGCCGCACCCAAACAGGAGCTCATCGAGTCCGCGCCCCCTGAAGCGCCTGCGCCCGCCGCGCCGGAATCCCCCGCACCGCCGGCCGCCGCGTCCGAGGCGCCGGCGCCAACCACGCCGGCCGCGCCTGAAGGGCCACAGGGTGGAACACCGTGAAGGGGCTGGTGGTCATCCTCTTGCTCCTCGCGCCGGCGGCGAGCACCGCGGCGACGCTGGGGGGAAACGTCGGGGTGACCTATGGCGACTCGTACCGTCTCCAATCAGGCGCCGCCGCGAGCCGCACCAACTCCTTCGGTCAACAGTACAGCGTCGCCGGCTCGATCTCACCATGGGGGGACGACATCGGCACGCTGAGCATGGGGGGGGTGTACGCCTGGAACGGCGGCTGGTACGACGACGGTCGCACGCGCCGGCACGTGCTGCTGTTCGACAACCAGCTCCGGCTGGTGCCGCGGGGCGTCGTGCCGCTCAACCTGGTCGCCAGCCGCCAATGGATGGAGGCCGCGACCGACACGCTCGACAACGAGACCGTCGGCACCGGCACCGTGACCAACCTGGGCAGCACCGCGCTGCTGCGGCTGCGAGGCCTCCCGGCGGCAAGCCTGAGCCTCTCGCACAGCATCAACGAGTTCGCCGACGCCTTCGGCTCGACGTCGACGACGCGCCAGACCTCAGGCATCGCGAGCATCAACCAGGCCATCGGCCGCACCCACTACGGCGTCACCGCGGGGATGACCCGATCGACGGGCAACGTCGCCGGCTCGTCGCATGACTCGCAGCGGCTGCGGGTCACACAGAGCAGCGACCTCACCGACCGCTTGCGGTTCGAGGCGATGGGCAACCTGCGCCGGCGGATGGCGACCCGCGACGAGACCGGCAACCCGGACCTGCTGAACAACGACACCAACCTCCGGTTGCTGGCCAAGCACTCCGAGCACTGGTCCTCGCACTACGGCTACGCCTACTCGCACGCGGCTCGTCAGCGTCTCGGCGCCGATGATCTCGACACTTCCCGCCAGAGCATGTCGGCGAGCGGCAGCTTCACCTTCGACCGACCGCTCAGTCTGACGACGGGCATCGGGGTGTCCCAGTCCACCTACCACACGCCCGCCGAGACCGTGCGCGCCTGGTCGGAGAGCCTCTCTTCGAGCGTGGCCGCCTGGGCCAACGACGAGGAGGTCAGCGCCAACGGCTCCCTCGGCGGCAACCTGGGTCTCAGCCAACCGTCCACCGGCGAGTCGGGCGTCAGGTACGGCGTGAACGGCGGCGCCGGCGTGAGCACCAACCTGTCAGAGTGGTCGAACGGCAGCCTGGGCGCCAACGCCTCCTGGGACGAGGACCTCTCCGCGGTGCGCAGCCAGTCGTCGAGCGTCACCACCTCGGGGGCGTGGACGACCTCGGCCCTGCGGCACGCGCGCCTCGGGCTCATCACCTCGCTCAGCTACGGGACGCAGCTCTCCCGCTTCGAACGGCGCAGCCGAACCCTGGCCGCGAACCTGATGGTCAAGCTCGACTGGCGGCGCAGGATGAACGCCCTCCTGACCGCCGGCTACCGCGACGGCACGAGCCGGTACGTCACCACCGACGACATGGGTGCGGCGCTGCCGGCCGCGTACAACGTCAAGGCCTGGCAAGCCAGCCTCGCGGCGGGCTTCAGCCCGCTGGCGCGCCTGGGCCTCTCCCTGCGGTTCAGCGGCTCCCGCGTCGGGCGCGCGGACACCTACGGCACCGCCGCGGCCGCCAGCCTCGGCGTCGAGTACCGGCTGGGCCTGTTCGCGTTGAGCATCCGCGAGGAGGTCCATCGCGACTGGGCGAACAACCGCGTGCGAACCTCCAATCGCGTGTTCGCGACCCTGTCCCGGAGCATCGATTTGTCGCCGCTGGTGGCCGGATGGTAGGCTCGGCGGCCATGGCGCGATCGGATCGAGGCATCCTGGTGGTGCTCGGGTGCGCGGCGTTCGCGACCGCGTGCTCGCCCGCGACCGGCGCTCCGAAGAGCCCGCCGATGGAAGCCCTGCTCTGGCCGCCACCCCCCGAGCCACCTCGGGTGCTGTTCGAGCGCACCCTCCCAGCCGTGGAGACCCCGGCCCCGGGCTTCTGGTCTCGGGTCGGCGCCTTCGTCATCGGCGTCGACCCGGAGGCGGAGGCGCCGCAGCGGCTCGACCGCCCGTTCGGCCTCACGCTCCGGCAGGACAGCCTCGTGGTCACCGACCCGGACGTCGGGGCGCTCTGGCGCATCCCGCTCGACACCGGCGCGCTCACCGCCTTCGAGTGCAAGGGCGACCTGGAGCTGGTGCGGCCGACCGGCGTGGCCGCGGCCAAGGACGGCACCCTGTACATCGCCGACCCCGGAGCCGGCGCGGTGGTCATGATGACCCCTCAGGGCCGCTGCGACCGGCGCATAGGCGACGGCACCCTCACGCGCCCGACGGGAGTCGCGCTCTTCGACGCGCCGCCCACGCTCGCGGTGTCCGACACCAGCCTCCATCAGGTCGTCCTCTTCGAGCTCGACGGCAGCGTGCGGCGCGTGCTCGGACGACGCGGCCCCGCCGACGACGCCTTCAACTTCCCTACCCACGTGGCGGCCGACGTCGACGGCAGGCTCCTGGTGGCCGACGCCTTGAACTTCGCGATCAAGACCTTCTCGGTGAGCGACGGCGAGCTCGTCGGCCACTTCGGCTTTGCCGGTGACGGGCCGGGGGCCTTCAACAAGGTCAAAGGGGTGGCGGTCGACGCCCAAGGGCACGTGCTCGTCGCGGACGCGATGCAGGACTCGGTGTTCATCTTCGATCGCCAGGGTGTCTTCCTCCTGGCCTTCGGCGGCTCGGGCACGGACGGCGGCCGCCTGTCGTTGCCCACCGGCGTCGTCACCGGCGACGACGGCGTCATCTACGTCGCCGACTCGTTGAACCGTCGCGTTCAAGTGTATCGCCTCCTGCCCGAGGGTGGTTCGCCATGAGCCTGAGCTCGATCGTTGGCCTGGTCGCGATCGTGGCCGGGGCTCCAACCCGGGGCGATCGCGTGCCGCGCGACCTCTCCAAGCCTGCTGACTCGGTGCAGATCCCGCCGCGCCGGTTTCGCCCCCCGCCGGTCCTCGCGGCGCCTCCGGTCGGCGCGGCGCCTTCGCCGACGGTGCCGAACATCTCGGCCACGATCCTCTTCACCAAGCACAACCTCAGCGTCTCCGGCCCTGGCTCGATCCGCGCGACCAGCGAAACCGAGATCTGCGTATTCTGTCACGTGCCGCACAACGCCGACCCCCGGGGCGCGCTCTGGAGCCGGTTCATGTCGGACGAGCCCTACGAGGTCTACGACTCGTCCACCCTGCGGCTGCCGTTGGGTCAGCCCGACGGCGCCTCCAAGCTCTGTCTCTCGTGCCACGACGGCACCATCGCCGTCGGCCTGATCCGCGGCCGCGGCCGCATCCAGATGCAGGGCACGGACGCCGGCGGCGCCCTCCCCAGAGGCCGCTCCAACCTCGGTCGCGACCTGCGGTCGAGCCACCCGGTGTCGGTGGAGCTGCGCGGCAAGGCCGGCGAGCTGCACGAGCCACCCCGGGGCCGGGTGCGCCTCGACGCCGCGCAGAAGCTGCAGTGCACGAGCTGCCACGATCCGCATCGCAACGACGGCGACCGCCAGCAGGGGAAGTTCCTGGTCGAGCCCAACGCGTTCTCCGCGATGTGCTTGGCCTGCCACGCGCCGCGCGGCTGGGAGAGCGAGCCTTCGGCCCACGAGGCCTCGCAGCTCGAGTTCCCCGCGAGCCGTGGCAATCACACCCCCTACCCGACGGTGGCGGAGACCGGCTGCATGGGCTGTCATCGCTCCCACAACGCGGTGGTGGGCACGACCAACCTCGTAGCGGCGGGCGCCGACGCCTGCCTGCGGTGCCACGACGGCCGAGTCGACCCACGAAACCTGACGGCGGAGTTCCAGAAGCCCTACAGCCACCCGATCTTCGAGAACGTCGGCGTCCATGATCCGGCCGAAGGTCAGGAAGGCGCCAAGCAGCCGCTGCCGGAGCGCGCGCTCGGCGCGCCGCGCCACGTGCAGTGCGTCGACTGCCACAACCCGCACGCCGCCAACGCCGCAGCCCGACCGTCGCCCTTGTTGCCCGGGGCGCTCGCCGAGGTGTGGGGCATCGACCAATACGGGCGGCGGGTCGATCCGGCGACCTACGAGTACGAGATCTGCTTCAAGTGCCACGCCGACAGCGCCAACCTCAAGGGCCGCCACAACCGCGGTGGCATCGACGCCGCGATCCGGCGTCAGGTGGACCAGCCCAACCTGCGCCTGGCGTTCGATCCGGCGGGCCCGTCGGCGCATCCGGTGCTGACCGCGGCCCGGGGCCGGAGCCGCCTCAAGCCGGTGTTGCTCGATCGCTTCGGCCGCGACACCGGCACGATGGTGAGTCAGATCACCTGCTCCGACTGCCACGCCTCCGACGGCGACGTGAAGGGCCCGCACGGCTCGAGCTATCCGTACTTGCTCGAGCGCGAGTACCGCACCGAGGACCACGCCATGGAGTCGCAAGAGGCCTACGCCTTGTGCTACAAATGCCACGACCGCAAAGGCTTGCTGGGTCCGGACTCGGCCTTCCCCCACCAGAGCCACGTCGTCCGTGGGCAGGCCCCGTGCTCGGCCTGCCACACGGCGCACGGCATTGACGCCATGCAGGGCAGCCCGCTCGCCAACAGCAGTCTCATCAACTTCGACCTTGACATTGTTCACGGTGAAGATAAGACGAAACGCCTCCAGTTCCGCGGTGCCGGCGGCGCCGGCGCATGCACTCTCCAATGCCATGGGAAGAACCATGTGGAATCAGCGTATCCCTAGCGACAAGGCCATCGCCTCGGACCGGAGCCGAAGCGCGCCGCGCGCGGTGACCGTCGCCGCGTCGAAGGCCGGCCTGAGTCTCGCGGCGCTCGCGCTTGCCCTCCCGGCCGCCGCGGCCACCGACCTGCGGCTGTCGGACCTCTACGCGCAACGCATGACGATTCAGAACAGCCTGCGCGAGGCGGCGCAGCAGGCCCTCGAGCACGTTGCCTTTCCCCATTACCTGCTGGTCACGATCGAGCTCGCCGTGACCACGGGGTTCGTCGAGCAGACCACCACCGACGTGCAGCCGCCGAGCGAAATCAACATCGGCACCTCGCAGGCGCTCAAGCTTCCGGGCTTGCCGGCAGCGGCGCTGCCCAGAGACGCCTCCAACCCCGGCGTCTCGATCAAGGTCCCGTCCCACGAACGAGTCACCGTGCGTCGCGAGGCCGCGCCGCAGATCGAGCGCATCGGCGTGCGCCTCTACGTCGAGGAGAGCATCCCCGACGCGCAGCTCGCTCAGGTGGAGCAGGCGACGGTCGCGGTCACCGGCCTCGACAAGGCGCGCGGCGACACCCTCGAGACCGTCAAGATACCGGCCCGAGCCGGGTTTCTGCTCACCCGCAACCCGAGCGTGCTCGTCGAGCGGTCAGTGCTGCTGTTGGCGCTCGTGCTCCTCCTCGGCGCCGCGCTCGTGGCCTTCGCCGTCCTTCGCCTCGGTCGGCGCTGGGGCTCCCAGGACGCGGCGGCGACCGAGAATGCCCGGGTCACCGTGGGACCGGTTGTCGCCAACGACAACGGTGGCGACGTCCGCGCCGCCTACGGTGAGGCTCGCGCCGAGGCCGGCGGCAAGCCCCAAGCGTTTGCCGCGCTCCGGGACGCCCCGGTCGAGCAGATCGTAGAGGTGGTCACCCTGTTGCCGCCACGCACCATCGCCATCGTCCTCGATCAGGCGGCGCTCCCCGGCCCGGTGTTGGCGCGGATCATGGCCGCGCTTCCCGAAGCGCATCAGCTCGAGGTCGCCATGACCCTCGCGAGCCGCGCGGTCGTGCCGACGAGCGACATCGCCGCCATGGAGGCCGGGATCAATACGGCGTTGACCGCGGCGCAGAGCCGACTCGCGGTGGGCGGCCCGAGCCGGGTCGCCGCCATTCTCACCGCGGCGCCCCCGAACCTGGTGCGCCAGCTCCTCTCGAGGCTAGGCCAACGCGACGAGGCGCTCGCCCGCGAGCTGCGCCAACGCGTTGCCCTCTTCGAGGACCTGTCGACGCTGCCGGTGCCCATCATCCGCCAGATCGTCACGGCCGCGGGGCCGACGCAGATCGCCGTGGCGCTCGTGGGCGCCGACAAGGCGCTGCGCGCCGCCGTGCTCGGCGCGGTGTCGAAGCGCCTCAAGTCCATCCTCGTCGCCGAAGAGGAGACCATGGCCGAGCCCACCGCCGCCGACGTCGAGAAAGCTCGACGCACGGTGGAGCACGTCATGCGGCAAGTGCGGCCGGCATCGGAGGCCGCTGCGAGCTGAGCATGTTGTTCCTCGTCGCCACTTTGCTGCTGGCCGCCGATCCGGCCCCACCGCCACCACCTCCGACGCCACCGGCCGCCGACGACCCGGGGTTTGTCGCGGCGCCGCCCGGCTTCAAGGGCGTTCTGGTCCCGGCACCACCCCCGCCGCCGGCCGCGCCAACCCCGCCGGCCGCTCCGTCGCCGACGGTCCCCACGACCATGAGGGCCATCGCCTTTCCCCACACCGTCGGCGACGACGCCGGCAAGGAGGGCACCGGGATCGCCGAGTGGGTGGGGCCGGGCGGCCCGCAGGTGCGCATCGCCCAGCGCTACGAGCAAGATCGCGATCAGAAGCTCCGAGAAGCGCAGGTCGTGATCGACCAGGTGCAGGCGACTTTCTCGGCGGTGCGCAAGGCCGAGACCCCCGAGCAGAAGATCAAGCTCAAGGAGAAGCTCTCGACCCTCGCCGACAAGCCCTTGAGTGACGTCGAGGCGCTGTTCTCGGCCGCGCTCGACATCGAGGTCCGGCGCCTCAAGATCATCGGCCGCGCCGTGACCGTGGCCAAGCGCGACAACGAGGCGATCCCCCGGCTCGACGCCGAGGTCATCAAGCGGATCCTCGCGGAGATGGAGACTCCCGCCAAGAAGCAGGCGCTCGGCAATCGAGTCGCCGCCTACCGCGAGACCGCCCACGGCCTGGCCGCGTTCTTGGGCGGGCAGACCCTCGAGGCCCTCGATCTGCTACGCAAGGCCGAGGCCATGGCGCCCGACCTCGCCGTCGTGCACGCCATCCTGGGCTCGATCTATTACATCGTCCGCGAGCCAACCCGCGCCATCGACGAGTGGAAGAAGGCCCAGGCCATCGGTCCCAAGGATCCAGATCTGGAGACCGCGATCCGAGAGCTCCAACCCAAGGCTGAGTGAGCATGCGCGCAACAACATACATCGGTCTCGTTCTCGGCCTCGGCATCGTCTACGCCGTGGTCATGGCCAAGGGCGGCGACTACACCATCTTCACCAACGTCATCGCTCTCGCCATCTGCCTGGGCGGGACCTTCGCGGCCACGACCTTGTCGTCATCGAAGGTCACGGTGATCCACGTGCTCTCCGCCCTGAGCCGGCTCTTCGTCACCGCCGGGGTCAACGCGCACCTGTTGGCCGACGAGATGGTGCAGCTCGCCCGCAAGGCCCGCACCTCCGGCCTCGCCTCACTCAACGCCGACGAGCTCAAGATCAAGGACGGCTTCCTCCATAAAGGCCTGCAGCTCGTGGCCGACGGCGTCGAGGCCGAGCGCATCGAGCAGCTGCTCCGGCTCGAGTCCGAGATCCTCTCCGAGCGGCGCCGCGCGGCCGAGCGCATGTTCAGGCTCATGGGCACCTACTCGCCGATGTTCGGCCTCGTGGGCACGCTCATCGGCCTGATCTCGATGCTCAAGGGCCTCACCGACCCGCGGGCGATCGGCCAGGGCATGTCGGTGGCGCTCATGGCCACGTTCTACGGCGTGCTGCTCGCCGGCCTCATCTTCCTGCCGCTGTCCGGCAAGATCCGAACTCTCGATCTCGACGAGCGGGTGCTGCGCGACCAGATGCTCGCCGGCCTCCTCGGCATTCGCGTCGGCGAGAACCCCGAGAACATCCGCGAGACCCTCGAGGCCTTCGGCAGCCGTCGCAAGCACACGTAATGACCGCCCTCCTGTCGAGACCACCGACCACCGAGAACGAGGGCGGGCTGCTCGACGACGCCGTGTGGCTCTACTCCTACGCCGACCTCGTCACCCAGCTGCTGTTGTTCGTGATCCTGACGGTGACGGTCACCGGACTCGCCAACTTCGGCAAGGAGAAGCCCGACGAGCTCGACGCCGCCACCCTCGAGCTCGCCCGCTACGTCAAGCAGCAGCAGCTCGACCAGGCGGTGGCCATCGATCGTAGCGCCAACCGCCTGGTGATCAGGCTCAACAACGTGTTGCTGTTTCCACCGGGCCAGGCGACGCTCACCCCGGTCGCCGAGGACGTGATCGGCAGCGTCGTCGGCATCCTCAGCCGCATCGAGGCGCCGATCCGGGTGGAGGGCCACACCGACAACGTCCCCATCCGCACACCGCAGTATCCCTCCAACTGGGAGCTGTCCACGGCGCGGGCCATCGCGGTCGTCGACTTCCTCGAGGGACGCGGCATCGCCCGGGCGCGGCTGTCCGCCGCCGGCTATGCCGAGTTTCATGCCATCGCCGCCAACGACAGCGAGGCGCACCGGGCCCTGAACCGGCGCGTCGAGCTCGTGGTCATCGGAGGGGGGACGTGAAGCTCCGCTTGAGCCCCCCGATCGCGGAGGAGGAGGACGTCACCGCCTTCTGGCTCATCACCTACTCCGACATGGTGACGTTGCTCCTGACCTTCTTCCTGCTCATCTATTCGTTCACGCAGTTCAACGAGGACGACGCCAGCGAGCTCATGCGAATGCTCAACGACCTCGCCCGATCACGCCGAGTGGAGACACACGAGCTCGTCAACATGAGCCGGACCGCCGACGAGATCAAGGAGGCCGTGGCCCCGGATCCGACTCACGATCAGCCGCTGGTCCAAGTCAGCGAGACCGAGGTCCGCCTGGTGCTGCCGGCGGAGCTGACGTTCGGGTCGGGCGAGGCCACGCTCACCGAGAGCGCCCAGGCGCATCTTTTGGCCATGGCCGAGCGCCTCGTGAGCTTCCCCGGCCGCATCCGCATCGAAGGCCACACCGACAACGTGCCGATGCGCTCGGCCCTGATCCCGAGCAACTGGCACCTGTCGGCGGCACGCGCGCAGGCCGTGGCCCGGCTGTTCATCGCCGCCGGCCTCAAGCCCACTGCCATCGAGGTGGTGGGTTATGGCGACGCCCGGCCCGTGGCCGACAACGACGACCCCGAGGGCCGGCGCCAGAACCGCCGCACGGAGATCAAGCTCCTGCAGCCGGCGGACAGCGCCGGCCGCAAGGACGCGGCCGCCGCCCCTCAGTAGGCGTACGCGGCGCCGGTGTAGGTCGCGGAGTTGTCTGCTTGTCTGCCGTCGATGGTGGTGGCGGCGCTGCGCTCCAGGTCGGCGCCCACCACCACGAAGGAGTCGGAGAGCGCGACGCTGTAGCCGAACTGGTCGCCGGCGTCGGTGTTCGAGGCCTTGAGGTACGCCTTCTGCCGCCAGCCGCCGGCGTCGCGGACAAACAGGTAGGCGGCGCCCGAGCGCGCCAGCGAGTTATTGAGCGCGTCCTTGTTCACGACGATGGAGTTGCTGTCCTCGCCGGTGGCGCCGACGAGCAGACGGTCGCCAAAGATCGCGATGCTCCAGCCAAAGGTGTCGCCGGCGTCGGTGTTGGAGGCCTTCACGTATGCCTCCTGGGCCAGACTGCCGCCGCCGTGAGTGAACACGTACACCGCGCCGCTCGCCGGGGCCGCGTCGGACGTCTGGTCGCCGCCGACTCCGGTCGCCGCGCTGCCCTCGTTGACCGCCCCCACCACCAACCTCGCCGGCGACAGGGCGAGGCTGGTGGCGAAGCCGTCGCCGCACCCGGGGTTCGAGGCCTTCAGATACGTCTGGAAGGCCCACACGCCCGCGGCGCGGGTGTAGACGTACGCCGCGCCGCTCTGGCAACCGGTCCCCAGGGTCGGATCGTCGCCGAGGTCGCCGGGGTTCACGCCGGCGGCCAGGCTGTCTTCGTAGCGGGCGCCGACGACCATCGTATCGCCCGAGATCGCGACGCTGTTGCCGAACGCATCCCCGGTGCCGGTGTTCGGCGCCTTGATGTAGGCACTCTGGGCCCAGCGGCTGCCGTCGTGGTTGAACACGTAAGCCGCGCCGGCGTTGAAGTTGTATCCGAGCACCGGGTCGTTGGTCTGCGCCGCGGGGTTCACCCCGGTGGCCGAGCTGTCCTCGTTGACCGCGCCCACGACCACGGTAGTGCCGGAGAGCGCCACGCTGGTGCCAAAGTTGTCGTTGGCCTCGGTGTTCGAGGGCTTCAGGAAGGCCTCTTGCGTCCAGGTCGCGCCGGCGTGCCTGAAGACGTAGGCGGCCCCCGACTTGCTCGACAGGTTGTTGCTCTCCGAGCCGTTGACGCCGGTGCTGTTGGCGGACTCCCAGTTCGCGCCGACGACGAGGAGGTCACCTTCGAGGGCGACGCTGATGCCGAACTGGTCGTAGGTGCTCGTGTACCTGCCGCGCACACTCGCCTCGAGGACCCAGCCGTCCGGAAGCTTGCGGAACAGGTACACCCAACCGTATTTCGGCGCGCCCACGGCCAGACGGTCCCCGGACGCCGACATCGCGGCGCCGAAGCGGGCGCGGGTGACCGGCGCCTTGAGATAGGTGGGCGTGCTCGGCCGGAGCGCGATGACGCCCACCTCCTTGACCACGCCACCGGCGCTGTAGGTGACCACCGAGATCATCGTGATGCCAAAATCGAGCGGCACCGGTACCGACGCCGAGCCCGATGCCACGACCACGCCGTTCACGGTGATGGTGGCGCGGGGATCCGAGGCCACCGGCGTCAGCTGCAGCGCGTCGTCGAGCACCGAGAGCCCGAGCACGAGGTAGGTGGACGAGGTCGGCGAGAACACCGGGCTGAGCTCGCCCGCCGACACCCGCAGGTCGATGAGCTCGGCGTCGATGCCCTGACAGGTGCCGGCGGCGCAGGTGTCGTAGGTCGAGCAGCGCTCACCGGCGTTGACGCCGAGACAGTCACCGGTGGCGCCGCAGTAATCGGGGTCGATGAGCGGGTCGACGCAGAAGCTCGGGCTGCCGCACGCGAGGAGCGGGTCGCAGCTCGTGGCGCAAACGCCGAGCGCGCAGACCTCGCCCGGGACGCAGCTCGTCCCTGTTTCGCCGGCGCAGCCGCCGCAGTGTAGATGGTCGGTGTCGGTGTTCACGCACACGTCGCCGCAAAGCACCGGGTTGTCCCCGCCGCAGGCGAGCTCGCAGCGGCCGCCGCTACACACCTGGTCGCGGCTGCACACCGCGCCGTTCTGGTCGGAGCAACCGCCGCAGTGCCGCGGGTCGATCTCGGTGTTGACGCAGATGTCGCCACACTGCGTCGGCGTCGCGCCGCCGCAGCCCACGGTGCACGTACCGGCGACACACACCTGACTGGCGGCGCACTCGCTGCCGCCGGCGCCGGCGCAGCCGCCGCAGCTCCCGCGGTTGGTGTCCGGATTGGCGCAGGAGCGGCCACACTGGAGGGGCGCGCTGCCGCTACAGGTGAGCGCGCAGTTGCCGCCGCTGCACACCTGGTCGAGGGCGCACACCACCCCGCCCTGGTCGGCGCAGCCGCCGCAGTTCGCCGGATCGACTCGCGGGTCGACGCAGAGACCGCCGCACCACACCGGGGTGCTGCCACCGCAGCTCTGGGAACAGAGGCCGCCGGCGCACACCTGGCCGAGATCGCAGATCGTGCCCCCCGCCCCCGCGCAAGCGCCGCAGTTGTAGGCGTCGGTGAGGGTGTCGGTGCAGACGCCGCCGCACAACACCGGCGTGGCACCGCCGCAGGTGAGCGCGCACACTCCGTCGCTGCACAGCTCGCCGGGACCGCAGGTGACCCCGATCTCGCCGGCGCAGCCGCCGCAGTGGTTGCGATCGGTGCTGGTGTTGACGCAGGCGTCGCCGCACAACGTCGGCGTGCTACCGCCACAGGACTGGAGGCATTGGCCGCCGCTGCACACCTGGCCGGCGCCGCAAACGACACCGCCGAGCCCGGCGCAACCGCCGCAGTGGTTGCGGTCGGCGGTGGTGTTGACACAGGCGTCGCCGCACAACGTCGGCGTACTGCCGCCACACGAGAGCACGCACAGCCCTTCGCTGCAGACCTCGCCGGCGACGCAGGCCACACCCCCGGCGTCGAGGCAGCCGCCGCAGTAGTTGCGGTCGGTGTTCGGGTTGACACAGACGTCACCACAGAGTGTCGGCGTCGAGCCCGAACAGGTACCGGTGCAGACCCCGCCCGAGCACACCTGCCCAGCACCACAGGTGGTGCCGCCAGCGTCGGCGCAGCCACCGCAATGACTGCGGCTGGTGTTGGTATTGACGCAGGCGTCACCGCACAGCGTCGGCGTGCTGCCGCCGCAGGAGAGCCCGCAGACGCCGGCCGCACAGATCTCGCCCGGACCGCAGACGTCCCCACCGGCGTCCACACAGCCGCCGCAGTGCTTCCGATCGGTGAGGGTGTCGACGCACGCGAAGCCGCACAACGTCGGCGTTTCCTCGGGACAGATCGGCACGCAAGCGCCGGCGACACAACCGAAGACCGCCGGGCAGGCGTGGTCGCAGGTACCGCAGTGCTCGAGGCTCACCGACAGATCGGCGCAGACGTCACCGCAGGATACCTGCGACGACGGGCAGTGCACTTGCAGCCGGCTCGACCCGGGGGGCGAGTCGCTGCAGCCGAGGACCGCCGCCAGAGCGACCGACACCCACATGGGCGGCGAGAGCTGTCGGGGCATCTGGGCAGTGTCACCCAAGAGCCTCACGCTTTCAAGCGAGGCGGAGAGCGCGGACGCCGCGGCGCCGCGGGAATCCAGGGTCACCGCCAAAGCGGTCAGAGCGGACGACACTCAGCCGTCGCCGCGTCGGCGCTGCACCGCGTCGGAGCTGATCCGCTTCAAGTGATAGAGGATCCGTTCCTGGTTCACGCGGATGCGGTCGAGCATGTCGGTGGTCATGCCCACGAGCCCGAACACCAGGCCGGTGAGCAACAGCGCGCCTCCCAGAAATCCCGACCAGATCTGGCCGCTGAAGATTCCAGTGGTCACGCGGTGATAGACGAGGATGCTGCTGATCCCGAGGCCGGCCAGGATGAAGACCGCGGCGATCGACCAAAAGAACACCAGCGGCCGGAAGTCCCTGTAGGCGCGAAGGATGATCGACAGGGTCTTGACGGCGTACCTCGGGATGCTGCCGGCGACGCGCGACCGCCGGCCTGGGAAGTAACGCACTCGGACGGGCACCTCGAGGATCCGGAGCTGCTTGAACGACAGGTCGATGAAGCTCTCCTGGGTGTAGGTGAAGCGACCGGTGAGGTTGAGATTGAGCATCGCCTCGCGGGAGTAGGCCCGAAAGCCGCAGGAGACGTCCTTGAACCGCCGGCCCGACAGACAGCCGACGAGCAGCGCCATCCCATGGTTGCCCCACTTCTTCACGATCGGCATCACCGGCACGAGCGCCGGGTCAGCGAAGCGCGAGGCGGTGACGAAGTCGGCGTCGCCGAGCGCCACCGGCTCGACGAGCGTCGGGATATCGGCCGGATCGAACTGCCCGTCGGCGTCGACGTTGACCATCACGTCGAAACCTTCGCTGATGGCGGTGGCGAGCGCGGTCTGAAAGGCGGCGCCGACCCCGCGGTTGTAACCGTGCGACACGACCCGCGCCTGAGCAGTGATGGCGGCGGCCACGGTGTTGTCGGTGGAGCCGTCATCCACCACCAGCACGACGACTTGGTCGATGCCGCGGATCTTGCGCGGCACCGCCGAAATGACGTCGCCGACGGTCGCGGCCTCGTTCAAGCAGGGAATCGCTACCAGGAGGCGCATGGGTCTCGCTCCGGCAAAGGGTTGACCGACGAAAGTCGCGCCTGGCTCGTGGACGGCGTCGTCATCGGGCGTCCTTGAGACGCCGCACGCGCTCTGCAGCGTCCTCCCGAAACGGGTCGGTCGCGTCGGCGCGATCGAGGAAGCTCTCATAGGCCGCGCGGGCGCCCGCGAAGTTCCCCAGCCGCTCGCGCGCCTCGGCGAGGCCGAAGTAGGCGTTGGCATACGCCGCACGGGCGGCGATGGCGCGCTCGAACGACTCCTGAGCTTCGGCCACGCGCCCGAGATCGAGGAGCGCGAAGCCCCGGTTGGTCAGGCCTTCGACGTGGGCCGGCTCGCGCGCCAAGGCCTTGTCGACCACCGCCAACGCCACCTCCGGCTTGTCGCGATTCAGGAGCAAACCGGCCAGACTCACGAGCGCCGCGACGTCGTACGGCTGCGACTGCAGGCGTGCTTTGAGCTCGTCCTCGTAGAAACCGCCCACCGAGGCGACGAGCCGGCGAGCCCAGGGCGACACCTCCGGGTTGTCACAGACCTCGCGAAACGCTTCGACCCGCGCCATGGCCTCTGCCATCCGCCCGGTGCGGGCATAGGCCTCGATGAGCGCGCCCAGCACCTTGCACTGCCCCGACTCCTGCACCAGCACGCCCTCGATGAGGGGAATGGCCCGCGCCGACTCGCCCATGCCGATGGCGGTCACCCCCTGCCAGTAGGGGTCCATGCGACGCCGCGGCGGCAGCGCCATGAGGTCCCGATAGTGGCGCTCCGCCTCGTCCTGCCGGCCGAGCTCTTTGAGCTTGATCACCAGGTCGGGATACGACTCCGGCCGGCCCGGTGCCTTGGCGACCTGATCCAGACCGAGGCTGACCGTGTCGACCCACACCCGGTTGCGCGCCAGCACCCCGACCCCCATGAGCAGCACGATGACGGCGACCCCGGCCGAGATCCACCTCGGCCGCCACCGGTCGCGCAGCCACGCAATCCCGGCGCCGAGGATGAGAGCGACGCCGAGGCTCGGAAGGTACAGCCGGTGCTCGAACACCGGATTGTGCTTGAGGACGACGAGCTCGGCCACGAACGTCCACGTGGCCCAAGCCACCGCCAAGGCCAGGACCAAGCTGCGGCGCGCGAGCCACAGCGGCGCCACGACGACGGCCCCCAGCAGGACGCTCGCGAGCATGGTGGTCGGTGGCGCGAACCACGAGGTCGAGATCTCCAGGTCATGAAAGAGGACGAAGCGCGTCGGCAGCGGCAGCAGGAACAGCGACCAGTGGTAGAAGAACGAGCGCGGCACGGTCCACAGGAGCTCCGGCTGGTCGCCGAGGATGCGCGCCGCGGCGCTCCGGGTCCCTCCCGCGCCCATGACCGCCGCGAACCCGCCCGTGCCGGCGATCGCCGCCCCGAGCCCGATCACGCCCGGTCCATACCATCGCCGCGCGAACGACGCGCGAAGCGCCAGACCAGCCACCAGCACGACCGGCAGCGCCACGGCCGTCTCTTTGCTCGTCATACCGAGGAGCCAGAGCACGACAGCCGCCCCGAGCCAAAGCGCCCGCCGTCGACCCGTCGCCGCGAGACCGCGAAAGAACGCGACGAGCGCCCACATCGCGAACATCGCCGCCAGCACCGCCATGCGCTGCACGATGTAGGTCACGGCTTGCACGTGCACCGGGTTGGACGCCCAGAGAAATGCCGCCGTGGCCGCGATCGTGTGGCGCCACGGGGCCAAACGCGGCGCGAGCCCCGCAGACCCGAGCAAGGAGAGGATCGCCAGGTAGAAGCCGACCGCGGTGAGCACGTGGGCCAGAATGTTGACGACGTGGTAGCCCGCGACCCCGGCGCCGAAGTAGTAGTTGAGGGCGAAGCTCAACGACGCCACCGGCCGCCGGAGCGGACTCTCACTCACCGATCGCCACAGCGCCGCCGGTGAGATGGACGTGATCTGAATCGCCGCGTTGTCACTGACGTTGCGAAGGTCGTCGAAGTGAAAGCCGCAATCGAGCGAGGTCACGTAGATGAGCGCGGCCCACAGCGCCAACACCACCGCGACGCGCGCCGGACGCCCCAGGAAGGCCCGCTCCAAGAGATCTGGAGGAGACGTGATGGTCATGGTAGCTCGAGTCAGGCAATACCCAACCCTCGCGCCCGAGGCAATGAATGCTGCGCACGGTGCTGAACGAGCCGCTGAGCCGAAAGGGCTACGTCCTCGCCCTCGCCACCGTCACCCTGAGCGTCGCCGGCCTCTACGCCCCGTTCCTCGAGGGACCGTTTCTCTTCGACGACCGGCACTCCCTGGTGCTCAACCCCGCGGTCCGCTCGCTCGCCGGGGTCTGGCGGGCGTTCGTCGATCCGCAGACGTTCTCGGTGGTTCCCGGGTTTCACGACTTCCGGCCGTTGCTGCTCGTGACCTATGCGATCAACTTCGCGGCCGCCGGCATGTCGGCGTTCGGGTTTCGCGTCGGCAACCTGGTGGTGTTCTGCCTCAACCTCTGGATCGTCGCGGCGCTGTTGCGACGCACGACCGGCGAGCGCACCGTCGCCGTGCTCGCCGGCACCACGCTCTTTGCCCTCCACCCCACCCACTCGCAGGTGGTGCTCTACGCCGCCTCCCGTTCGGAGAGCCTGGCCGCGACGTTCGTCCTCACGGCCGTCCTCGCTTGGTGGCGCGCGCAGGAGGAGGCGAGCTCGCAGCGCCGTGCCACACTCATGGCCGCGAGCGCGCTCGCCGTGGCCGCGGCCATGACCACCAAGGAGTCCGGGTTGGTGTTTGTCCCGGCGGTGGCCTGCCTGGCCGTCGTCCATCCCGCCTTCGTCCTGCCCAAAGACTGGCGCCGCGTGCTCCTGAGCCTCCTCCCCCTCCTGATCGTGATCGCGGCGGTCTCGGGGTGGCGTCGTTGGCTCCTGGTGACCGCGCCGCGCGCCGGCGTCACCCCGGCGGCCGTCGACCACGGCCCCGGGGAGCTCCTGGCGCGCCTGCAAGCGTTCGGCGCCTACCCCCGCCTCGCGGCCCTACCCTACCCCCTGAGCGTGCTGCACGAGCTCCCCACCGGCGGCGCGCCGCAGGCGCTGGGCATCGCCGCGGGGCTCGGCGCCGTCGGCGTCAGCCTGGGCTGTGCCTGGCTCGCGCTCCGGAAACGCAACGTCGCCGCCGCGGGCCTGGCGTGGTTTGGCGCGACCCTGGCGCCCTACCTCTTCGTCAACCTGAATCTCAAGGTGAACGAGCACCGGCTGCACCTGGCGCTCGTGGGGCCGGCGCTCGCTGCCGCGATCCTGCTCGGCAAGATCACACGACAGCAGCGGCTCGCAGCGGCGCTCGTGGTCGCCGTTGCGGTCGCCTTCGCGGCCCTGACCGCCGCCCGCGCCCGCGACTGGACGGACGAGGAGCGCTTCTGGCGCCACGAGATCGAGGTGGCCCCCGGCCTGGCGTGGGGCTATCAGTCGCTGGCCGTCGTCCTCGACGAGCGCGGCCGGCACCAAGAAGCCGCGATCCAGATGGACCTCGCCAAGCACAAGCGCTGGCCCGACGCCGACGTCATTCACGGCTTCGACGGCATGCGCGCCTTCCGCCGCGGCGACCTCGAGCTCGCCAGGCGCGAGTTCCTGGCGGCCTTGACGAAGGGGCCGCCGACGCCCGATCTGCTCAACAACCTCGGCAGCGTCCTCGACGACCTCGGCGACCGCGAGGCGGCGGAGCGCCATCTGCGGCGGGCCGTGGCCATGAGCCCCGGCTACGCCCGCGCCCACTTCAACCTGGCGCTCGTGCGCTACAAGCGCGGCGACCCGCAGGACGCCGCCAGGTGCCTGCGCGCTGCCATCGAGGCCGATCCCGACTACGGGGCGGCACTCGCCACGCTCGGCAGCCTCGAGCTCGAGCTCGGAGAGACCACGAGCGCGCTCCCGCACCTCCAGCGGGCGGTGGCCCACCCCGACGCCGGCGCCGAGACCTGGCTCGATCTGGCCCGCGCCCTGGCGCGTCTCGGCCGCGAGGCAGAGGCGGTGCAGTCGCTCGCCACGAGCGTCGCGCGGGATCCGAGCCTCGGCGCGGCCGCGCGCGATCATCCGGACTTTTCCAGCCTCCAGGCGCGGGCGGAGTTCCGCGACCTGATGCGCCGCGTCCCGCCGGCGCCCGCCGCGCCCTAGAATCGCATTGGCCTCTCCGGTACAAGCAGGTGACGCGATCCGCGCCGAAAGAGCAGTGCGTTCGTCAGGGCGAAGAGCGTGGACGCTCACTGCACCAACTGTCACAAAGGCTACTGACCCGCGATTCCACGTTTGGAGTACCGCATGCTGGTGCGACCCGCTCTGTGCCTGGCAGTCACCGCCACCGTCGTCTCGACGCCCGCGCTCGCGGCCGGCGACCTCGACCGTCTCGTTGACCAGATGGCGGCGGCCTACGGCGGCAAGGAGGCCCTCGCGAAGATGGCCACCCTTACCCAGACCGGTCGCGTCGCGGCCACGATCCGCGTGGCCTCCTCCGGACCGCTGGTCAGGATCTATGCCCGCAGCCTGAAGCTGCGCGTCGAGATTGGCGCACCGACCGACGCCGAGGTGCGCGTCCTCGACGGCAAACGCGGCTGGCGCAACGGGCGGGAGGTGAGCGGCCCGCCCTACGAGGCCATGGTGCTCCAGGCTGTTCGGCTGGACCTGCCCTTCGCGTTGGTCGAAAACCGGCAGTCCCTCGTCGACCGCGGGCTCACGACCCTCCACGGCAAGGAGGTGCACACCGTCGAGCTGCCGATCGGCGCCGCGATGAGCGTCACGGTGGGCATCGAGCCTACGACCGGACGTGTCGTCTACTCCGCCGCCCGACTTTGACAGATCCTCGTACCAAATGAAGGGCCACCCTGAATGATTTCAAGAGGATAGGACGCCAGAAACCCCAAAACGCCTAGTATACGCCTGGCGAATTTACGCTTGCATTACAGCCTATAGGAATGGT
>JACRCV010000066.1 GCA_016218825.1 Deltaproteobacteria bacterium | reverse complement strand
GGTCGCCGAGATCGGCGGCTACACGGGCAAGTCCTCTGGTGGTCCGCCGGGCAGCATCACCATCACCCGGGGGCTGCATGAGGTTCTCACCGTGGCGCGTGCGCTTGCCGCCATGGAGGCGAAATGTGACTAATGGTGAGGGCGAGGGGCCGGGGGAGTGGGGGTGGGGAGCGCCGCGGCAGCCGCAGCGCGGGAATCAAAAAAAACCCGGGACGCACGTCGCCGCGCGCCCCGGGCTAAGCCGACAAACAACCTATCGTCTTCTAGCTATCGAACTCCTGGCCGGCTGGAGCCGGGGCCGGGGTCGCGGGCGCGGCCGGCGCGGCGCCTTCCTTCGGGGGCAGGTGGACGTCGCCACCGGCGGGCGCGCCCTTCTCGGCCGCGTGCGGCGCGTACTTCTGGCTGCCGTTGCCGCTCTCGGTGTCCTGGTCGTAGTCCCAGTCGTACACCAGCGAGACCCAGAACCACATGTTGCCCTGGGCGCCGCTCAAGAAGTTCGGACCGCGCAGCAGGTAACCCGGATCGAGCTGCCCGACGAGCTGCACCGGGCCGTAGTAGATGCGGGTGCCGAGCATCAACGCCGTGGTGCTGGAGGCCGGACTGTCGGTGTCGTCCTTGGTGGTCTGGGTGCGGCGGTTGGTGTTCTTGTTGTCTTCGTTGCCCGCCACCGGCTGGGTGCCGGCGTTGCCTTGCGCGTCGTTGTTGTCGGGGATGCGGCTGTCGTAGCCCGTCGTCTTCGTGGTGTCGCCGCGCCACTGCTTGGTAGCGCCGAGCAGCATGTTGAGGTGGTTCATCACCTTGCCCTCGAAGCCGAGGTGAACGAACGGCAGCGTGAAGTGGCTGACGGTCTGCTGGAGGTACCAGTCGGAGCCGACCGAGAGCTTCGCGGTGGAGGCCTCGTAGCGGGTGCCGAGCGCGGCGTAGAGCTTGGCGCGCGAGTTGGGCTTCACCTGCACCAGGCCGGCGACCTGGAAGTGCCTGCCCGACTCCCCGTAGGTGATGCCGTTGACCGGCGCGTTTTCGTTGCCGGGCAGCGTCGGATCGGCGACCGGCGTCGGGCCCGGATCCGGGAGGTTGCCGAGGATATCGGGATCGGTCGGCCGGTACATCTCGGGGAGCGTGCCGCCGTCGCGCTGGCGCTTCGGCTTGAAGCTCATGCCGCTCTGCGCGTAGCGCACGAAGGCGCCGACGGTGAGGATGTCGGAGAGATCGTAGTGGCCGCGCATGTTGAGGCCGAAGCCGAAGCCGCCGGCGTCGAGGTAGTCCGAGATCCCGTTCGGCTCCCAGTCGACGCCGAGGAAGTTCAGGTCGAGGCCGAGATCGGCGCGCATCCCCGCCATGCCGGTGTAGCCGGCGCCGAGCCCGATGCCGAAGTCGCTGAGGCCGTAGTTGCTCTCTTTGATCCCGAGCTTGTCGTTGGCCGAGTCGATACCGAGGGCGTCGCCGGTGGCCGGGTTGGAGTCCTTGTCGATGTTGATCGGGCCGGTGGAGTCGTCGGCCATGGACTTGTGATGCGCCGAGCCCCACCAGAGGTGCATGCCGGCCTCGACCCCGAGATCCGGGAGCCAGTACGACCCGAAGAGATCGAGCTTCCGACCCGCCTCGATGTTGGCGGTGTAGGGGTCGACACCCTGGAGGTTGGCGGTCGCGCCCGGGCCGACGTAGGTGTCCCAGCCGGTGCGGGTGACGGCGCGGTCCACGAAGCCGTTGGTCTCGGGTTGGTAAGCCGAGATCCACATCCCGAGGTTGAGGTTGCTCATCACCTCGAGGACGAAGCCGCCGCCGACGCCGCCCTGGATCGACGACGACGACGCGCCGGCGCCGTCATAGGTCGGCAGCCCGTGCAGGTTGTACAGCGGCGCCGCCGAGCTCGACGCGCCGTACTGCAGCATGACTTCATTGTCGTTGTTGCCGAGCCGATGCGGGAAGATCCACACCTCGGCGGGCGTAATCCAATAGAAGCCCTGGTCGCCGATCGCCGCCCCTTCGACGCTGGTCTGGGCAAAGGCCGAGGTGGAGACAGCCACCGCCGCTATGGTGATCAAAGAAAGAACGAATCTAGAGACGAATCGTCGGTGCATCATAACCTCCTTACGAGAGATGTTGCCGCGTTCGGAGCTAACATGGACTCCCCCGGCGAACAACAGCTTTTTCGCGCGGCGCCGGTGGCCACAAGAGAGTCGATCGCTGACGCTTGAGCCGCGTGGCGTCGTCGGGCTATCCTTTGAGCCGGATTGCATGGCGCGGGCGAGCGAAGCCCGCCGACCATGCGACATTGGCGAAGACGTTCATGGCAAAGAAGAACCTGTTGCTCGTCGACAGCGACCCCAAGAGCCTACGGGTCATGGAGGTGTCGCTGCGCAAGGCCGGGTTCTCGGTGACCACGGCCATCAACGGCGCCGACGCGGTGGAGAAGGCCAAGATCTCGGCCCCCGACCTGATCCTCTCCGACACCAAGATGCCCGAAGTCGACGGCTTCGCGTTTTGCCGCCAAATCAAGGAAGACACCCGCCTGGCCCTGGTGCCCTTCATCTTCCTGACCAGCGAGAAGTCGGTCGACTCGAAGATCAAGGGCCTGGAGCTCGGCGTCGACGACTACCTGACGAAGCCGATCTACATCAAAGAGATCGTCACCCGTATCAAGATCCTGCTCGAAAAGAAGGACAAGGAGACGCTGGAGCGCCGCGATCCGCGCTCCAAGTTCTCCGGCGATCTCGCCGACATGGGTGTCGTCGACCTGATCCAGACCATCGAGATCGGCCGCAAGACCGGCATCATCCACTTCGGCCGCGGCGGCAGCGAGGTCGGCCGGATCTACTTCAAGAACGGCAAGGTCATCGACGCCGAGCTCGGGCGCTTGACCGGTGAGCGCGCCGTGTACCGCCTGATGGTGTGGAACGAAGGCACCTTCGTCATCGAGTTCACCAACGTCGATCGCCAAGACGTCATCGAGCTGTCGAGCCAGGGCCTGCTGATGGAGGGCATGCGCCGCGTCGACGAGTGGGGCCGGCTGCTGGAGCAGCTGCCGCCGCTCACCACCCACTTCGTCGTCGACCACGCCGAGCTCGCCGACCGCCTCGCCGAGATCCCCGACGAGGTCAACGGCATCCTCAAGCTCTTCGACAGCAAGCGGACCCTGGTGGAGGTGGTCGAGGCCTCGGAGTTCGCCGACCTCGAGGCGATGAACATCATCTCCAAGCTGTACTTCGAGGGGCTGATCTTCGACGTCGCGACCCGCGAGCCCGCGGTCGAGGACGCTTCGCACCTCCCGGGCCCGCCCGACAATCACCACGAAGACGCGCACAGCGCCGAGGTCGTACCGGCCCCCGCTGCCGCGACGCCGAGCCCGGACACCGCGAGCCTCGAGCCGGCCCCGGCCGGGCTCAAGGCGCCGACGCCGGAGGCGCCACCACCGCCGCCAGCCCCGACCACGAGCGTCGCCGAGCCGTCACCGGCCGACGCCGGCGCCAAACCCAAGGTGGTGCTGGGCGCGCCCGCCGCCCCGCCCTGGCCGTATGCCATCCACGGCTGGAGCGGACCGCCGCCCACGACCAGCGCGGCGCCGTCGTCACCGCCCTCCGTGCTGACACCGGCCGCCGTCCCCGCTCCGGTGCCGCCGCCCTCCGTGCCGACACCGGCCGCCGTCCCCGCTCCGGTGCCGCCGCCCTCCGTGCCGACACCGGCCGCCATCCCCACACCGACCGCCTCGGTGCCGGCAATGTCACCTCCATCGGTCGCCCTCCTGACGCCGGCCCCGCCGTCACCGCCGCCCCCGGCGCTCCAGGAACGTGAACCGGTCGCGCCAGCCGCGAGCGCCGCCCCCCCGCCCGAGCCCGTACCGCCGGCGCTTGCGCCCTCGACCTTCGCGGTGTTGCCGCCGGCGTCGCCGGCCCCCACGCCGTCGGCGGTTCTGGCTGCGCCCCCACCGCCGGCAGCGCCCGCCGCGGTCACCACCGCCCCATCGCCTCCCCCGGCGCCCATGCCGGTCACGTCGCGGCCCGCCGCCGCCGGCAGAGCCGCGCCGGGCGCGGCGGAGCTGCCGCCGCGGTTGATCCCGTTCCCGCCGGCCACCGCCGCAAAGGGTCCCGGCGCTGGAGTGCCACCCGCACCGCACCCGGGCACGCCGCAGTCGCCGGAGGAGGCCTTCGGGATCCGCCGCACGCCGCCGATCAACCAGGACTACCTCGACGACATGGAGGCCAAGCCTGCGCGCACCGGGATCTACGTGGGCGTGGGGCTCCTCGCGGTCGCCGCGGTCGTGGTCGCCGTCGTGATGATGAACGGCGGCACGAAGGCCGACAGCGATACACCGACGCCGGTAGCGCCGATCCCGGTAACGCCGATCCCGGTAGCGCCGATCCCGGTGGCGGCGAGCGCGGCCGCTCCCGACACCGCAGCGCCGACGGCCGCCGAACCCGGCATCGCACCGGAGACGCCGAGCGCCGCGTCGCCAGTCGAGCCCACCCCGCCTCCCGCCCTGTCGGAGGTCGCGAGCCCCGCGGCAGCGGCCGCCGCACCGACCTCGATCCCGCCGGGGGCCGCGATCGCGCCACCGACACCACCGGTCGCGAGCCCGGTGACGCCTGCCGCCGATGCGACGGCGCCCAAGGCCAGAGCGCCGGCGCCGCGCAGCAAGAGCGCGGACGCCGCCTCGAAGCCGGCCGACGACGGCGACGACAAAGACGTCGGCAAGATCCTGACGCGCGCCAACGGCCTGTACCGCAAAGGCAGCTTCAAGCAGGCGATCGTCGAGTTCAAGAAGGCGTTGGCGGTCGATGAGACCAACGACAAGGTGCACACCGGGCTCGGCACCGCGTACTTCGACACCGACCAGAACACCCTCGCGATCCAGCACCTGAAGCGCGCCATCGATCTGAACGGCAAGAACGGGCAGGCGTGGGTGATCCTCGGCAACGTCTACCAGGCGATGGGCGACGGCGCCAAGGCCAAGGCGGCGTACGAGAGCTACCTCAAGATCGAGCCGACCGGAAAGTTCGCGAACGACGTGCGCTTGATCTTGCAGGCGCTCTGAGGCCGCGGCGCGGAGCGCGCCGACTCACAGCGGCTCGATGCGCAGGTTGTCGAAGGTCACCACCGACGCCCAGTTGTTGAACGCGAAGCGGTCGTGCCCCGGCCCCGCGAGCGGCGCCGGATCGAAGTAGCCGAGCACCGGCACGCCGTCGACGGCTAACGACAGCTCGAAGCCACGCCGCTCGAAGCGAAACTGGTAGACGTGGTCCTTCCGGCGCGAGTCGGCCCGGGCGACGATCTCCCGCCTGCCGATGAAGCGCGTCGCGAGCGACGCCGCGCCCTTGGCCGCCGCGGCGCGCAGCGTCTGCTCTTCGGCCGCGGTCCGCTCCGGGCCGTGCTCGTCGAGGCGGGCGATGATGCTCTTGGAGTTGTTCCAGCCGGCGAGGATGACGATGTAGCCCGACTGGTGGTTCTTGCCGTCGCCGAAGATCTCGAACTTCAGATCGACGGCGTCGCTCTTGGACTCGGCGTCGAAGGTGACGCGGACGTCGGCCGGCAACGCCGCCTGCAGCCAGAGCGGCACGTTGTGCGCCCCGTCGTTCCACAGCCGCCCATCCACGACGCGCCAGCCGCCGCCGGTCGACGACCACTCACTGCCGACGACGCCGCTCTCGAAGTCTTGGGTGTAGGGGATGTTCACGGGCGCCGCCGGCGCGGCGCAGGCAAACGCGATCGCCGTGGCGAGCAGGCCAAGAGCTCGCTGCATCGTGCCGAGCCTCACGAGCCCGAGAGCACGGTGGCGGCGAACTCGACGTTCGCGACCGAGAGCACCTCGCCGGTCTCGACGCGCAACAGCTTGGCGAACAGCGACGCGCCATCCGGACGGACCGCGAGCTTGCTGACGATCATCACCTCGGCGCCGACCAGCTTGCCGATCGGCACGCTGTCCTTGACGTCGAAGAGCTCGGAGAGCTGCAGCTTCATCTCCTGCGCCACCGCGCCGAGATCGCGCTCGACGACCTTGAAAGCCGAGCTCCGGGACGCGGCGAGGGTCATCTGGTCGCCCAGATACTCGGCGACGTCCTTCGGCCCTTTGTCGGCCGCGGTCGGCACGATCGCCACCGGTGTCCCGTCGGCGAGCTTGATGGCGCTGTAGTCGACGAGCTGGCGCAACACCTCGTTGACCGCCGGGACCAGCACCTGCTCCTTCGCCACCCCGGCGGCGGCGGTGGCGACGATGGTGTCGTCGAAGTCCTTCGGGGCGTCGGTGAGGTAGGACAGCTCGCGGCGCACGATGCGGACGATCGCCTGATCGAGGTTCTCGGTGCTGTAGTTCGAGCCGACGTGGTGGCTGGCCTCGCCGACGCCGCCCTCGGCGTCGCCGCCCCCGCCCTCGGTGATGAAGACGTACTCGCCGAAGGTGAACTGCGCCACCTGGCGGAAGATGACCTCCCCCTGACGATCCAGGCCGCCGGCGCCGACCGCCACCCACTTGATGCCGCGGCGCAGCGCCTCGCGCATCGCCTCGCGGTAGTTGTACTCCTGGCCGTAGTCGGTGTGCGGCGGGGCGTCCGAGATCATGAAGCCCACTCGCACCGCGGCGTCGCGCCACGAGAGCTTGTGCATGCCGTCGTCGAGCGCCTTCTGCAGATCTTCGGGGGTGTCGCCGCCCCCATCGGCCTCGAGCCCGGCGAGGACCGACTGAAAACGACCGACGTCGGCGGTGAAGTCCTGGACCTTGGTCACGTAGTCGTCGCCGCGATCGCGGTAGGCGACGAGCGCGAAGCGGATGTCGGGCTGCATCGGCAGTTGGGTGAGCTGGAAGTGGATGGCCTTCAGCGTGCTCTTCAGCCGATCGATCTGGCTCTGCATCGAGCCGGTGGTGTCGAGGACGATGGCGATGTCGACCGGCACCGGCTTCGACACCACGCGCGCGGCGCTGAACCGGAGCTCGGTCTCGCGCTTGCCGAAGCGCGGCAGCTGGCCGTTCTTGGTCTCTTTGCCGCAGGTGGCGCGGATCGCGTAGTCCTTGACCGCCGGATCGCTGACGTCGGCCGGGAACAGCTGCGTCTTGCCGTCGGCGTAGGTCACCGCGGTCGCGACCGTCTTGCCGCCGGCATCTTTCACCTCGACGGCGCAGCTCGGCAGGCTGCGGCCGTCCTTGTCGACGGTGCGGATCACCAGACGCTCGCTGATGTTCACCGGATAGACCTGGGCGTCGTCGTTGTCGGCGAGGAACTGGAGGAAGCGATTGTATTGCCGGTTGTCGTCGTGCCGGCCGGCGCGCATCGCCGGCGCGGCGATCGGCGCCGCCACCGGCGCGGCGCGCGGCGCGACCTCGGGCCGACCACCTTCAGCGACCCCGTGGCCCTCACCGCCGCCGAAGTCGGCGGCCCCCTTCTTCGTCTTCGCGGTGTCGCTCCTTGGCGGACGCTCTTTCGCACCGGGGGAGCCTCCCGCGGCGGCGGACGACACCGACGGCTCGACCATCCGCATCGGCGCCGGCGCCACCGCGTCGGCCACAAGGCGCTCGTCCGCAGCGGGCGCCGACGTGGCCGTGTGGCTCACCTCGCGATCGTCAGCGGCGCGCGACGCCGATTCCGCCGGCGCGCCCGCGGTGTTGCTCGCCGCGCACCCGAGCCCCAGGACGCCGATCCAAAAGCATGCGATGAAACCTCGCGTCTTCATGACGATCTCCTTCGCGCCGTGAACCTCTCCCTGTTGCTAGCACAGCGATGCGCGACGGTGAACTGGACCGGCGCGCTCTGATGTTGCCGCCAGCAACGGTTTGCACTAGTTAGTCGCGAGAGCGGCAGAGCTTGGGAAGGCGGCAGGTCCCACATTCGGCGTCGAGGTGGGTCCAGGTGGCGCGATGACGCAGCACTTTGACGTCGCCGTGGTCGGCGGCCAGACATCGGGGATCGTCGCCGCCGCGCTCCTGGCGAAGAGGGGTCGCCGCGTCGCGCTCTTCGATCACGGCGAGCACACCGCCTTTTATCGCCGCAAGGGCCTGCGACTGCCGCTCTTGCCGTCCTTGATCCCGGCGTTCGAGACCTCGCCGGTGGTTCAGAAGGTGCACGGTGAGCTCGGCTTGAGCCCGGATCTGCGCACCAGCACCGCGGCGTTGAAGCCGAGCTTCCAGGCGGTGACCCCGACCCACCGGATCGACATCGCCGCCGATCGCGCCGAGCTCTTGGCCGAGCTCGGCCAGGAGTTCCCGGCACTCAAAGACGCGGTCGCCACCTTCCTCGAGCGGGTCTCGGCGATCGACGCCGAGATCTCCACCTTCCTCGCGGCCGCACCGGCGCTGCCGCAGCGCGGCTTCTTCGACCGGCTGCGCCATCGCCGGATCTTGAGCAGCATCGCCCACCTCGACCAGACGGTCACCAAGGCCGAGCTCGCGTCCCTGATCCCCGCCGACCACCCGCTCGTCGACCTGTTCTTGACGCCGCTGGCGTTCTTCGCCCACCTCGACACCGAGACGCCGTCGTTGTTCGCGGCCGCGCGCCTGATCGCGCGCTACTTCAACGGCGTCGTCGGCTTCAACGATCGCCTGGGTGGCATGAACGCCGCCCTGTGGCGCGCCGCCAAGCAAGCGGGCGTCGAGATCTTTCGCGGCGCCGTCGTCAAGAGCGTCACGGTGAGCGGCGCCCGGCTGACCGCCGCGACCGTCGACGGCGTCAAAGGCAGCGTGACCGCCGACTACTTCGTCGGCAACACCTACGGCCCGTTCTCCGAAGTGCTGCCGCAGTGCCGCGCGCAGGCGCGCTATGCCATCCAGGAGCAGGCGGTGCGCCCGAGCCGGAGCCTGATGGTGCTGAACCTGGTCGTCCGCAAGGAAGTGATCCCCACGAGCATGGCGGGCGCGGTGTTCCTGCTGAACGGCCGCCGCCAGCCGCGCGGCGACGACGGCGTCGATCCGCCGCTGTTCGTGGAGCGCTTTCCGGCGCGCCGGGGCGAGCCCGGGCCGGTGCGCGGCACCGACACCATCGAGGACGTCGACCACGAGGTGCTGTGCGTCGCCTGCCCGGTCGCGACCGCGGAGGTCTCACGCTCGCCGGAGCGGCTCGCGGTGCTGAAACAGCAGATGATCGAGCGGGTCGGCCGGCTGGTGCCGTTCTTGCGCAAGTACCTCATCGACGCCTCGCTGCCGACCGAGACCTCGTCGTGGGACGTGGAGAGCGGCGACGTCGCCGGCCGCGTCGACCCCTGGATGCTGCACCCGTTGTTTGACCCGCCGGCGAGGCCGATGCTCGGGATCGCGGCGCAGAGCACCACGACGCCGTTCACCAACCTCTTCCACTGCGGCTACGATGTCGTGCCCGGCCTGGGGATCGAGGGCGAGTATCTCGCGGGGATCTACGCCGCGGACCTCGTCACCCTGCGGGCGAAGCGGAACGTCAAGCGCTGACGGCGGCTCACGCCACCTTGGTGATCTTGCCCGAGCGGATACAGCGGCTGCAGACGTGCAGGCGCTTCGCCGTGCCGTCCACCACCACCCGCACCCGCTGCACGTTGGGGTTCTGGCGCGACTTGCTCTTGATATTCGAGTGCGAGACCTTGTTGACGATCATCCGCTTCTTGCCGCAAATGTCACACGTCATGGCGTCCCCTCCAAAAGGGTGCACAAAGGAGGCGGCTACCTAACAGAAGCGCGCCCGCTTGCAAAGGCCTCGCGGTCGGTTTGCGCCTACCGGAAGTCCTCGTCCTTGAACAGCTCGTCGGCGGCGGCCGCCTTCTTGATCGCGATCGCCTCGACCTCGACGCCGACGCCCTTCGGCAAGCCGGACACCTGCACCACCGCGCGCGCCGGCAGCATCTGGCCGACGAACATCCGCTGGTAGACCTCGTTGACCGCCTCGAAGTTCTTCAAGTCGGTCAGGAAGATCGAGCACTTGACGACCTCGTCCACCGAGAAGCCGGCGTCCATCACGATGCTCTTGACGTGCGTCAGCGCGATCTCGGCCTGGCGCTTGATGTCCCCGGTGAAGACGTTGCCGCTCGGCACCTCGATCGGGATCTGGCCGGAGACGAAGAGCATCTCGCCCGGCTGCTTGACCCGGATCGCGTGGGAGTACGGCCCCACGGGCTTCGGGGCCTTCTTCGAGGTGATCATCTCGTGGACCGGCGGACGACGCGCCATGGCTCCTCCTCGCCGCGTTCGCGCGCGGCTCGTCGCCACCTAGCCCGAGAGCTCACGGGGCGCAAGCGGCACGCCGGCGCCTACCAGGCCAATCGAGTTCTCGCTCTTTTGATTCCCGGCGGGCGCTTCGCGCCCGTCCTCCCCACCCCCACCCCGGAGCGTCGCCTGCGGCGCCGCTCTCGGCCCGCCCCCGGGTGGCTGACTCTTCCACACATCTTTTTCCTGCGGCGCGTCGGCTTGCCTTCGGTCGGATTCGATGATCTGCCACGGCTGAGGAGCGGTTCACATGAAACCAGAAGGGAATGTCGTT
>JACRCV010000007.1 GCA_016218825.1 Deltaproteobacteria bacterium | reverse complement strand
TAGGGCGCACTGCACCTGCTTTGATTCCCGCGCCGGCGCTGCGCCGGCGCTCCCCACCCCCACTCCCAACCCCTCGCCCCCGGGTGGGGCGAGGGGAGCCGGTCCAACCAAGTGCTCCGTGTCATGAACTAGTTTCGCGGCCGCGCCGCGTCCGTCCCCGCCCCACTCGGGGGCGGGATCCGGCGCAGCCCGGCAGGACTCAGGGGTGGGGGTGGGGAGCGCCGCGGCGGCCGCGGCGCGGGAATCAAAGTCAGTTACGAGCGGCGAATCCGGAACACGCGGTGGATGCGAGGCTGCCTGGCGAAGTCCGGGTCGATGGTGCGCTTGCTGATGTCCTCGACGCTCAAATCGGCGAGCGCCTCGCGGTCGAGCTTGAAGCGCTGAAAGTTGCAGGAGAACAACAAAGTTCCGTCGGCCGCCAGCGACTGCAGCGTTCGGCGGATGACGTCGACGTGGTCCCGTTGGACGTCGAAGGTCTCGGTCATCCTCTTGGAGCTGGAGTAGGTCGGCGGGTCGAGGAAGATCAGATCGTAGGGGCCGTGGGCGCTCTCGAGCCAGCGCAAGCAGTCCGCCTGCACCAGCTCGTGCTCGCGGCCGCGGAAGCCGTTGGCGCGCAGGTTGTCGGCCGCCCAGTCCAGGTAGGTGCCGGACATGTCGACCGTGGTCGTCTGTTTCGCCCCGCCCTTGGCCGCGGCGACCGTCGCGGTGCCGGTGTAGGCGAAGAGGTTCAGGAAGCGTCTCCCCGCCGCCTGGTCGCGGATCAGGGCGCGCGTCGGCCGCTGGTCGAGGAACAACCCGGTGTCGACGTAGTCGGTGAGGTTCACCAGGAAGACGCAGTCGCGCTCGTGCACTGTGACCCGCGCCGCCCGGTGCTCGAGCTTCTCGTACTGGACGCCGCCCTTTCGCCGCCGCCGCACCTTGACGATCATCTTCTCCCGCGGCACGCCGAACACCTCCGGCACCACCGCCATCACGTCCCCCAACCGGGCGCCGGCCTTGACCGGGTCCACGGTCGGCGGCGCCTCGTACTCCGAGACCACGACCCAGTCGCCGTAGAGATCGATCGCGGCGGCGTACTCGGCGAGATCGGCGTCGTAGACCCGAAAGCAGTCGGTCGGCACCTGGCGCGCGAACTTGCGCAGGTGGCGCAGGTTCTTCTCCAGGCGGTTCTTGAGCATCGCCGAGCCTTCGCTGGCCTTGGCGCTGCTCTTGGAGTCGGCGGTCGGAACGCCGATCTGCAGCAGCCAACACTTCATGCTGCCGTTGAAGAACACCCAGCGGCGCTGGGCGCGCAGCCCGAGCCGCAGCCCGAGCTCCTCGTGACCGACGAGCACGAACGCCGACCAGCCGGCGAAGCGCTGGCGCAACGACAAGCCGGCGCCGGCGTAGACGCTCTTCAGGCTCTCGACGTCGCCCAGGCGCTCGCCGTAGGGAGGGTTGACGACCACGAGCCCAGGCTGTCCGGCGGCCTCGGGCGGCGGCGCGGCGCTGGCGATGTCGCCGACCCCGACTTTGATTTGCCCCTTGAAGCCGGCGCGCTCGATGTTCTTGGCGGCGAGGCGCACGAGCCCCGGATCGACGTCGTAGCCGGCGATGACGACCGGCAGCGATGCGCGGCGCCGGGTCCGCGCCTCCGCATGGAGCGCTTGCCACACGTCGGGCCGGTGCTGGCGCCAACCCATGAACCCGAAGCGCTCGCGGGCGAGCCCGGGCGCGGTGTCCGAGGCGATGAGCGCCGCCTCGATGAGCAGCGTCCCCGAGCCGCACATCGGATCGACGAGCGCCTTGCCCGCGGCCGCCGCCTCGGCCCAGCCGGCGCGCATCAACAGCGCCGCCGCCAGGCTCTCTTTGAGAGGCGCCTCGCCGGCCCGCTCGCGGTAGCCGCGCCGGTGCAACGAGTCACCGGCGAGGTCGACGCTGACGGTGGCGAGGTCGTCCTTGACGTGGACGTTCAGGCGCAGGTCGGGCGACGCGGTGTCGACGTCGGGGCGCGCCCCGGTCTTCTCCCGGAAGATGTCGACGATGGCGTCTTTGAAGCGCTGCGCCGCGAACTGGCTGTTGTGGATGCCGGAGCGCACCAGCGTGACGTCGATCGCGAACGTGCGGTCGAGCGCCATGTGCTCGTCCCACGGCACCTGGCGCCCGAGCGCGTACAGCGCGTCGGTGTCGGTGGCCGCGCCGCCGGCGATGCTCAAGAGCACCCGGCTCGACAGCCGCGACCACAGGCAGGCACGGTAGGCGACCTCGAGGTCGCCTTGAAACGCCACCCCGGCCCTCGCCTCCGCGGCGTTCTCGCCGCCCAACGCCTGGATCTCGGCGAGCAGCAGCGGCTCGAGCTGCCGCGCGCAGGTCGCGAAGAGATCGTAGCGCCCGCTCATGGACCAGGGATCGCCGTCTACAGCGAGTGCAACCGGCCGCCGTCCACCGGCAGGCTCGTGCCGCGCACGAAGCCGGCTGCCGGCGACGCCAAGAACGCCACCGCCGCCGCGACCTCGTCGGGTCGGGCCAGGCGGCCCTCGGGGACGTTCGCCAGCCACTCGGCTTGGATCACGGCCGGGTCGACGCCACGGCGCGCCGCGACCGTCTCCAAGAGCGATCTGAGCCGCCCGGTGTCGGTGTAGCCCGGCAAGACGTTGTTCACCGTCACCCCGGGCGGCAGCTCCAACGACAGGCTCTTCGCCCACGACGCCACGGCGGCGCGGATGGTGTTCGACACCCCCAAGCCCGGGAGCGGCTCTTTCACCGAGATCGAGATGATGTTGATGATGCGGCCGAAGCCGGCCTCGCGCATGCCCGGCAGAAACGCCTGGACCAGGAGGTGCGCGGCGAGCAGATGGCGGCCGAAGCCCTCCAGGAGCTGCTCCGGCGTCGCCGCGAGCAATGGCCCGGAGGCCGGCCCGCCGGCGTTGTTGACCAGCACCTGCACCGGGCCGCGGCCGCTCGTGATCTCGTGCGCGTGTTGCGGCAACGAGCGCCAGTCGTCGAGGTCGACGACCACGGCCGCCGGGTCCGGTCCACCGCTCAAGCCGAGCTCGACCACGACCCGCTGCAGCTCCTCTTTGCGGCGCGCCAGCACCGTGACCTTGGCCCCGGCCCCTGCGAGAGCCAGCGCCGCCGCCCGGCCGATGCCGGCGGAGGCGCCGCACACCAGCGCGTGACGACCGGCGAGAGACAGAGGAGAGCTCATCGTCCGCCCCCTCGGAGCTGGGTCGCTCCCGGCGTCCGCGCTCGGCGGGGCGGCATCAGGCAAAGGTCAGCCATTGACCACCTCCCGAGACCGCCCGCGGACGCACGGCCGAAAGAAATCGTTGCAGCGCCTGAAGATGCCGGCTAGCATTCCAGCGTGACCTCACGGGGGAGCCTACGGGCACGTGAGGGCACAACGCAAGGTGAAAGGGCGACCCCGGCGGCTCAAACTCCCCGGTGGTCGCCTTTCCCGTACCTGCTCCCCCTTCGAGAGTGTCGGCTGTGAAGACCCTCGAGGTCGACGCAATCCGGAGGTCCAATGGCTCGCGCGCTCAAGTGGTTCTTGCTCTTGAGCTTCATCTCGCTGGTCTCCGGCTTCGTCCTCATCGCGTTGGCGCTGGTCATCGGACCCGGGGTCCCGCAGAAGAGCGTGCTGCACCTGCGCTTTGCCGGACGCTTGCGCGAGACCGCCGAGCCCGATCTCTTCAGCATGCTGAAGACCGACAAGCCGGTCTCGCTGGCCACGGTCACCGACAGCGTCCGCCGCGCCGCGCACGACGACCGCGTCGTCGGCCTGATCCTCGACGTCCGCGCTCCCGAGGTCGGGATGACCGACGTCCAGGCGATCGCCCAAGCGATGGAGACCTTCCGCGCCGCGGGCAAGTGGAACGTCGGCTTCCTCGAGACCGCCGGTGAGTTCGATCGCGGGGACGCGGCCTACGGCCTGGCGACCGCCGCCGACACCGTGGTGCTCAGCCCGCCGGGCGACGTGAACCTGGTCGGCCTGCGCGCCGAGGTGCCGTTTCTCAAGGGCACGCTCGAGCGCTTGCGGCTGCAAGTGCACGTCGACAAGCGCTACGAGTTCAAGAACGCCCCCAACAGCCTGACCGAGTCGAAGATGACCGCGCCGCACCGGGAGGCGCTGCGCGCCCTGGTCGACGACATTCAAGAGGACCTGACGCTGCACCTCGCGACCCGGCGCAAGGTCCCGGTCGAGACCGTCGCCGAGTGGTACGCCGCCGGGCCGTTCACCGCCGACGAGGCGGCGAAGAAGGGGCTCGTCGACCAGCTCGGCTACTTCGACAGCGTGCTCGCCGAGGCCGAGAAGGTGGCGGGTCGCGAGCAGCCGCTCATCGAGCTCGGCGCCTACGCGGCCTCCGGCCAGCTGCATCATCGCGGCCCCGAGGTGGCGCTGATCTACGCCGACGGCGAGATCATGCGCGGCGAGAGCGGCGGCGGTGACTCGCCGACCGCCGGCTCCGACACCCTGACCCAGGCGTTCCGCGACGCCCGCCAGGCCGAGGTCAAAGGGGTCCTGTTCCGCATCAACAGCCCCGGTGGCTCCTACGTCGCCTCCGATCTGGTGCGCCGCGAGATCGAGGTGACCCGCGCCGCCGGCGTCCCGGTGGTGGTGTCGATGGGCTCGCTCGCGGCGTCGGGCGGCTACTTCATGGCGATCGGCGCCGACCGGATCTTCGCGGAGTCGGCGACGATCACCGGCAGCATCGGCGTGTTCGCGGTCAGCCTGGGGGCGCGCGCGTTCTTCGAGCACTGGCTCGGGGTGACCTTCGACAGCTACGACGCCACTCCCAACGCCGACTTCTTCTCGCAGCTCGACCCGCCGGCGGCGGCCCGCAAGGCGCGGATGGGCACCTTCCTCGATCGGATCTACGAGGACTTCGTCACCAAGACCGCGGCCGGCCGTAACCTGGCGCACGACGCGGTGGACAAGGTCGCGCACGGCCGCGTCTGGTCGGGGCGCGCCGCGAAGCGCCTCGGGCTCGTCGACGAGGTCGGCGACAGCGAGGCGGCGCTGACCGCGCTCAAGGGCTTGATCGGCGTCGGCGCCGACGCCGAGGTCAGCCTGCAGGTCTTCCCGAAGCCGAAGAGCCCGCTGGCGTTGCTGTCGGAGATCCTCGACGAGTCCGCCCGCGTCCTCGCCTGGTCCAAGAGCGGCGCGCGCCTCGCCTCCGAGGTCGGCGCCGGCCCGATGCTCAGGATGCCGTGGATCTTCGACGTTCACTGAAGGAGCCTTGCGATGCGCGTCTCTACACCCTTGTCGTCCTCCTGTGATTCCCGCGCCGCGGTTGCCGCGGCGCTCCCCACCCCCACTCCCCCAACCCCTCGCCCCCGAGTGGGGCGAGGGGCGCAGATCCGCCCCTGTGCTGCGCGCCATCGACCCCGTGCGTCCTCCTTTGATTCCCGCGCCCCGGTTGCCGCGGCGCTCCCCACCCCCACCCCTGACTCCCCTCCCCCGGGTGGGGCGGGGACCGAGCTCGCATTCTCCCGCACGTGGTCCTGGGTCTTCCTCGGTCTCCTGTTGGCCGCGCTCCCAGGCTGCGAGCCGACCCCGAGCCCGACGGACGCCGGTGGCGCGCCCGCGGTCGGACCCGGCACGACGCCGGCGGCGAACAACGTCGAGCTGGCGGCGACCCCGACGACGCCGGGCGACCCGCCCGCACCGACGGGAGATCCCGGACCGATCCCCGCCGGGCTCCCCGCGGGGCTCCCGGCCGGGCTGGTGCTGCCCGCAGGCTGGCAGGGGCTCGGAGCGCTGGCGCTGTCGCCGGATCCGGTGCCGGCCAAGGCGCCGGCGTGGGCCAAGACCCTGGCCGCGGTGGTCGAGCGCGACGGCAAGCACTACCTCGAGACGGTGGGCCGGGCCGAGCGCATCAAGAACCCGGCGCTGGCGCGCAGCACCGCCGAGAACCGTGCCCGCGCCGAGCTTGGCCGCTGGCTCCACAGCGAGCGCCAGAGCGGCGCCGAGATCGCCGAGGTCTTCGTCGATCGCAGGAGCAAGGCGACCTTCGTGAAGGTCGCGGTCGCGGTGCCGGAGGGTTGGGTCCCCGGCCAGCCGAGCGCCGCCGACGTACCACCCACGGGCGCCGGCGCCGTACCTTAGACCGGCGCCCGGGTCTGCCACGTGTGCCTGCTCGCCGTCGCGTTTCGCGTCCACCCCGACGCCCCGTTGATCGTCGCCGCCAACCGCGACGAGCTGCACGCGCGTCCGGCGACGCCGCTGACGGTGCTGCAACGCCAGCGACCCCGGATCCTCGGCGGCCGTGACCAACAGGCGGGCGGCACCTGGCTCGCGGTGAACGAGCGCGGGGTCGTGGCGGGGCTCACGAACATGCCCGGCCGTCCGAGCCCGCACGGTCGCCGATCGCGCGGCTTCTTGCCGCTCCTCCTCGCCGCAAAGGACAGCGCCGCGGACGGCGTCAAGGCCCTCGAGGCCTCGACGCGGCCGGGGGAGTTCAACCCGTGCTGGCTCCTGGTCGGCGATCCGCGGTCGCTGTTCTACGTCGACATGACGAACGCTCGGGGCCCGGTGGTGACGGAGCTCGAGGCTGGGCTGCATGTTATGGAAAATCGGCCACTTGGAAGCATCTCCAGCAAGGCGGAGTGGGTCCAGGAGGCGTTGATGCCGATCGGGCGTCTCTTTGGCCCCGACCTGGTCGACCACCTGCAGCACCTGCTGGCCTCGCACGTGATCCCGGACCAGACGTCCGCCGCCGAGCCGGACCGCCCCCCGGCGAGCCGCGCGCCGTGCGTCCACCTCGGCGCCTACGGCACCCGCGCCGCGACCGTCGTCGTCGTCCCCCCGGACGGCAGGCGCCCTCCCGAAATCTGGGCCGCCGACGGCCCCCCTTGCGTCACGCCCCTTGCCTCCGCGTATCACCTCTGGCGAGGTTCCCAAGTGACCCCGATGTAGGGTAAGGTGCGACCCGCATAGCATAGAGAGCGGGCGGGGCAGCTCGTCCTCCGGCTTCAACCATCGGTGGCAGCATGAACGACGCGTTCCTTGGACTCGATGTCGGCTCGACGAACGTCAAGGCGTACTTCCGCGCCGGCGACAGTCTGGTGCAGAGCGCCGCGGTCGCCCACGAGGGCAACCTGCAGGCGGCCTTCGCGGAGCTTTACGCCGCGTTGGACCTCGGTCGCGCGCCGCAAGCGCGAGCGATGGTGACCGGGACCGAGGGGCGGCATCGCGTCGCGCTGCCCGAGGTGATCGCACCGGTGGCGGTCGAGGCCGGGCTCGCGGCGCTGAGCCTTCGGCCGCGCGCGGTGATCTCGATGGGCGGCGAGGACCTGGTGGTCTACCGCCTCGACGCCGACGGCCGGATCATCAGCAACTACGCCGGCAACAAGTGCGCCTCCGGCACCGGCGAGTTCTTCCGCCAGCAGCTCGGGCGCATGAACCTGAAGATCGTCGACATCGACCGGGCGGCCGAGGGCTGCCGGGTGCACAAGCTCTCGGCGCGCTGCTCGGTCTTCATGAAGTCGGACTGCACCCACCGGCTCAACAAGGGCGAGGCGACCAAGGGCGACATCGCGCTGTCGCTGTCGAAGGTCATGGCCGACAAGGCCTCGGAGTTCCTCACCAAAGCGAAGATCGATCGGGGCGAGATCGTGCTGATCGGCGGCGTGACCCAGAACCGCTTCCTGGTCGGCTTCTTGAAGGACGCCTGGCCGCAGCTGTCGTTCGTCGTCCCGGAGCAGGCCCCCTACTTCGAGGCCTTCGGGGCCGCGATGCTGGCGAGAGAACAGGGCAAGACGCTGCCGTCCGTGGGCGAGCTGTTGGCGCACAACAGCCAGTCCTCGTACCGGACTTTCCCGCCGCTCGCCGAGGTGATGAGTCAGGTCACCTACGTGCCGTCGATCCGCGGCAAGCTCGATCCGGACGCCGAGTACATCCTCGGCGTCGACGGCGGCTCGACGACCACCAAGGTCGCGCTGGTGCGCTACGACACCCTCGAGGTGGTGGCCTCGCACTACGGCCGCACCCACGGCGATCCGGTCACCGCGGTGCGCGAGTGCCTCGAGGCGGTGCTACGACAGCTCGGCGGCACCCGGGTCAAGATCGTGTTGGTCGCGACCACCGGCTCGTCGCGCGAGCTCTTGGGCGTGTTCTTGGAGACCGCCGGGGTCTACAACGAGATCATCGCGCACACCGTCGGCACCACCTACTTCGAGCCCGCGGTCGACACCATCTTCGAGATCGGCGGCCAGGACGCCAAGTACGTCCTGATCAACAACGGCGTGCCGATCGACTACGCGATGAACGAGGCCTGCTCGGCGGGCACCGGCTCGTTCCTCGAGGAGTCGGCGGCCGGCGACCTGAGCATCGCCGCGGCGCACGAGATCGGCCCGATCGCCCTCGCCGCCAAGGCGCCGTTGAAGTTCGGCGAGCACTGCTCGGCGTTCATCAACTCCGACATCCGCAAGGCCATCCAGCAGGGCGCGGCGCGCGAGGACATCGTCGCCGGCCTGGTGATCTCGATCGTGCTGAACTACGTCAACCGCGTGGTCGGCAACCGCAGCATCGGCGACCACATCACGCTCCAGGGCGGCGTCGCCAAGAACCCCGCGGTGCCGCTGGCGTTCGCGAAGATCACCGGCCGCAAGATCACCGTGCCGCCGGACCCCGAGCTGATGGGCGCCTTCGGGGTCGCGCGCCTCGCGAAGATCAAGGAGAGCGAAGGGTCGCTCGCCAAGTCGAGCTTCGCGCTCGAGGCGCTGGCGGCGAAGGCGATCACCTACAAAGAGAGCTTCACCTGCAACTCGTGCGAGAACCGCTGCGAGGTGCGCCGCCTCGAGGTCGGCGGCAAGAAGTATCCCTTCGGCGGTCGCTGCTCCAAGTTCACCAACGCCCGCAAGAAGCGCCGCGTCAACCGCGAGCAGGCGATCGACTACACCGAGCTCCGGCATCAGATGTTGTTCACCGATTTCGCGCCCAAGCCCGAGACCCTGGTCGCGAAGACCGACAAGAAGGTCGGCGTGCCGCTGGCGTTCTCGGTGCACTCGCTGTGGCCGTTCTACTCCTGGTTCTTCCACTCGTTGGGAGTGCGAGCCGAGCTGTCGCAGGAGATCGTACCCGAGGGGATCGCGAAGCAGGAGAGCAGCTACTGCTTCCCGGCCGAGATCGCGCACGGCGCGGTCCAGGACATCTTGAACCGCGGCGCCGACTACCTGTTCTTGCCGCACTTCCGCGACATGCCGTCGATGGAAGAGGAGCCGGTGCACGCCTGCGTCTGCCCGCTGACCCAAGGCCTGCCCTTCTTCGCCCGGCAGGCGTTCGGCCTCGACGACGAGCGCATCCTCCGCCCGGTGGTGTCGTTCAAGCACGGCTGGCAGTCGAGCAAGGCGCAGTTCGCCGAGCTCGCGGTGCGCCTGGGCTTCAAGGCCAAGGACGGCGAGCGCGCCTATGACACCGCGATCGGCCGCTACCAGGAGTTCCTCGCCGCCTACCGCGCGGTGGGCGAGCGCCTGCTCGCCGAGATGCGGCAGAACCCGGATCGGATCTACGTCGCGCTCTTGGGCCGGCCTTACAACGCCTTCACCCGCGACGCCAACATGGGGATCCCGCGCAAGATCACGTCGCAGGGGGTCGCGGTGGTGCCCTTCGACATGATCTACGAGCCCGACGACCCGTCGGTCCCCAACATGTACTGGTACTACGGGCAACAGAACATGCGCGCCGCGCGCAAGGTGAAGGAGATCTCGAACCTCTACCTCACCTGGATCAGCAACTTCTCCTGCGCCCCGGACTCCTTCATGCTGCACTACGTCCGCTGGCTGATGGAGCAGAAGCCCTACCTGGTGCTCGAGATCGACTCGCACACCGCCGACGCCGGCCTCGACACCCGGGTCGAGGCCTTCCTCGACATCGTCGAGAGCTACCGGAAGAGCGCGCTGCCGCCGCCGGTGGCGCAGCGGCCGCGGCGTTACAGCGTGGCGATGAAGGGCGAGTTCTGCGACGTCCTCGATCGGGAGACCGGCGAGCGCATCGACATCCGCGACCGCCGGGTGCGGCTGGTGTGGCCGTCGATGGGGGATCTGGTCGCCGAGGCGATGACGGTGGCGTCCGAGCGCCAGGGGATCCGCACGGTGTACATGCCGCTCCCCGACGCCCGCTCGACGCAGCTGGCGCGCGACGTCGCCTCCGGCAAGGAGTGCATCCCGGCGCTGTTGGTGTTGGGCTCGATCTTGAGCTTCTTCGACGCGAACCCGCCGAACCGCCCCGGCGAGATCTACCTGGTCTTCGTGCCGTCGACGTTGGGCCCGTGCCGCACCGGCCAGTACCACGTGTTCTACGATCAGGTGTTCCGCGATCTCGGCTGGGAGAACGTCGTCGTGCTGGTGGGCGGCTCGGAGAACTCTTACCGCGAGTTCGGCCCGAACTTCACCCAGGACGTCTGGCGCTCGATCTTGGCCGGCGACTACTTCACCGACATCCGCACCGGCATCCGCCTGCTCGCAGAAGACCCCGAGGTCGCGACCCAGGTCTTCAACCGCGTGTGGCAAAACGTCATCGCCGGCCTCAAAGAGAGCCCGGCGGCGTTCGAGGCGGCGTTGGCGCGCGCCGGGCTGGAGCTCGCGCAGCTGCCGAAGCGCTGCACCGTCGAGGACATCCGCAAGGTGCTCGTGGTCGGCGAGATCTACGTGCGGCGCGACAACTTCTCGGTCGCCGAGCTCTCCGAGTTCCTGATCCGCAAGGGGATCTTCCCCAAGGTCACCGGGGTCTCGGAGTGGTTCCACTACACCGACTACGCCCGCAAGTTCCTGATGGACGCGCGCAAGAAGCGCGACGGCTGGCTGAAGGTGCTCAAGGACGGCGGCCTCAAGGAGGAGGGCTGGTACCACATCGAGGAGTGGTGGAAGAACAACGTCGAGAAGAAGTTCAAGGACGCCTTGATGCACACCGGCTTCGTGCCCGAGGCCCCCGACGACATGGACACCGCGATCAACGAGGGGCGCAAGATCTTCGTCGAGCCCGACCTCGAGAGCGAGGCCACGGTGTCGCCCGCGGTCGGCCGGATGGCGATGGGAGACGGCTACTCCGGGGTGGCGATCATCGCCCCCTTCGGCTGCCTGCCCGGCCGGCTGATCGAGGGCGTCTACGCCCCGTGGGCCAAGGCGCGCGGCTACCCGGTGATCGCGCTCGAGAACGACGGCCAGCCGTACCCGCCGAGCATCATGGCGCGCATGGAGGTGTTCGCGCACAACGTGCTGCGCTTCGAGAAGAGCGCGACGCCACACGACGCCCGACGACCGAGCTGAGCTGAACCGGCGATCAAACGCCCTGATGCCGGCGCACGACGCCGAGGACCTCGGCTTCACCGAGCACGCCGTTCGCCTGCTTCGCGACCGCGAGGATCGCGGTGACCAACGCCTCGTCGTGGGGGATCTGGCGGGCTTCGAGCCAGTAGACGACGTTGGCGTGGCCGCTCACCTGGCTGATCTCGACCTCCTGGTGCCGGCCGAACAGGCTCGCCGGCACCGCCGAGTAGATCCGATCCGCGAGGTAGTCGTCGCCCTTCTTCTTGGCCTTGAGGATCGCCGCCGCGTGCACCCCGGTGCCGGTGCGGAACGCGTCCCGCCCCGACATCGGGTAGTTCGCGGGGATCGGGAAGCCGCAGGCCTTCGACACCGCCTCGCAGTAGCGCCCGAGCGCCTTGAGATCGGCGCTCCAGGCGTCGAGGAGCTTGAGGTTCACCAGGATCTGGTCGAGGGCGGCGTTGCCGACCCGCTCGCCCATCCCCAGCGCGGTGCCGTGCACCCGGTCGACGCCGTACTCCAGGGCGTAGATCGCGTTCGCCACCGCCAAGCCGCGGTCGTTGTGCCCGTGCCAGTCCAGACGCACCGGCGCCCCGGTGGACTGGATGATGCTGGTGACGAAGCGGACGATGTTGTGCACGCCGTCGGGGGTCGAGTAGCCGACGGTGTCGGCGATGCACAGCCGTTTGGCGCCGAGGTCGATCGCGTGGCGGAAGATCCGCTCGAGCACCTGGGGCTTGGAGCGCGTCGTGTCCTCGAGGACCACGCAGACCTCGAGCCCCTCTTGGAGCGCGAAGCGCACCGCCTCTTCGATGTGGTGCAACAACAGGTCGACGGTCCAGTCCTGGGTGTAGAGGCGGATCGGGCTCGAGCCGATGAAGGTGTAGACCTCGATGCCGACGCCGGTCGCCTGGACGATGCGGGCGATGGGGACGATGTCCTTGGTGGTGGTGCGCGCCGCGCAGGTAGGCTTCAAGCGCAGGCGCTGGCCGCCGATCGCCCGGGCCAGGGCCAGCGCGTGCTCGTAGGCCCGCTCGCCGGCCCCCGGCAACCCGAGCGACGCCGCCTGGATCCCGACCGCCTCGATGAGGTGCAACAGCTCGATCTTCTCCGCGATCGTCGGATCGGTCGCGGACGGCGACTGGACGCCGTCGCGCAGGGTTTCGTCTAGGACCTCGAAGCGCCGGCCGGAGAGCGGCCCGCCACGCTTCAGGTGGTTCCAGTCGTAGATGAACTCGTGCTCGTCCATGCGCAGCTGCCGGCCGCCCGCAGGCGACCGCCCCTTCCCCGGGAATGCTGGCGCTAGCTAACCTTGTCGGCGGCCCCGGTCAACCTCCCGCGGCCACGGCCAAAAGGTGGACAAAGGTGCGCCGGCCGCTACAATCGGCCCGTGAGCCGTACGTCGACCCAGGCACTGCTCGCGGCCCTGGTTCTGGCGTCCGTGGCGCTCGGCACAGGCTGCGAGGCGATCAAGGACCTGCGGCGCAAACTGCGCGGCGATGAGACCCCGGCCGAGTCGCCGGGGACCGCCGGTCTGCGCGTCGAGGTCGAGCCGCAAGACGGCATCACCGTCCTCCTCGACGAGGTGCGCGTCGCCTCGGTGTCGCCCTTCGTCAGCCGCACCCTTGCCGCCGGCACCCACCGCCTGGAGGTCCGCGCGATGGGCTACTACCCGGTGGCGTTGCCCGTCACCCTGGAGGCGAACAAGGTGGTCACCGTCCCGGTGGCCTTGCGGCCGCGACCGAACGAGCCGGCCCCGACGCGGACGCCACCACCGCCCCGCGCCCGATCGCCCGAGCCACCGCCGTCGGCGGCGCCGGCGCTCCCGGACGGGGTGCGCCCGATCGTGCTGACGTTGGCGCCGACCCCCGAGGCCCCGGTGCAGCTGGATCGGGTGAACGTCGCCGGACGCCAGGTCCGCCTCGAGCGCGTCGCCGGCGAGCTCGCGGTCGGCGCGATGAGCCTGCACTACATGGTCGGCGGCGCCGACCTGCTGACCCTCTCGATCCCCAACGACGACGCCACCTGGACCAAGGACGGCGCGGCGTTGAAACCCGGCACCGGCTTCAAGCTGCACAACGGTGTCGTGCGCCTGCGCCGCAGCACCGCCGAGGGCGACGACCAGAGCCTCCTCATCCGCCGGTGAGCCACCGCGGGTGGCGGAAATTTTGACGCGATCGATCGGTCGTTGTAAACGTAGGGCCATGGTCAGCCTTTGCGCGAAGGTCGACCAAACTCGGAGGGTGTCATGGTGTGTTTCAACGGCAGGGCTTTCCTCTTAGGAATCGAGCACTTAGACCGGGCGACGCAACAGCTCTTCGAGCACCCGCCACAGACGCGGGACGGCCGCTGGGCGCTCGTCGACCGGCTGGTCGACGAGGCGATGGCCCGCATGGTCGGCGCAGATTTGCAGGGGGACCCCGATGGCGTCGATTCCAAGCGATAGCGCCCAGCCGGTGACCGCCGCTCCCGAGGCCGAGCCCGACTGGGAGAGCGAGATGAAGGTCACCTTCGACGCCGACGAGCTGGCGTCGTTCTTCGACGGCTTCGACCCGCTCGACCTCTTGACCGAGAGCAGCAGCGGGCCGGGCCGCGACGGTTGAGACCGACCTAGTCTTCGAGCACCGACGCATCGAGCGCCAGCACCCGATCGGCGCTCTTCATGAGCTCGGCCGCGGCGCGCGCCGCGAACGCCGCGATCTCGACTCTGACCCCTTGCTGCTTCAGGGCGTTGACGAGCGGCACGAAGTCGCCGTCGCCCGATCCCAACAACACCGCGTCGAGCTTGCCCACCGTGCCGAGCACGTCCACCACCAGGCCGACGTCCCAGTCGGCCTTGACCGTGCCGTCCTCGAAGGTCTTGGGCTTCTTCGCCAGGACCTTGAAGCCGCTCTTCCGCAGCGAGGTCGCGAAGGCGTCGAAGCCCCGCCCGCCCTTGTCGATCACGTATGCTCGCGCCTCACTGAGCTGACGTCCGGCGCGCGCCAGATCCAACAAACGGCCAAAGTCGATGGCGCGACCGAAGAGCCGCCGGGCAGCCCCCGAGAGGTTCGCCACGTCCAAGAAGACGCCGAGGCGGGCGTCGCCGCCTTCACCGCGCTTGCCCTTGTGCCCGGGCGGTGGCGCGACGAGCGGCGCCGGCACCGTGGTCTCGCTGTGCAACAGCGGCCGGACCACCGCCTTCTCCTTGGCGCGCAGCTCGCGCAGCGACTCGATGGTCGCCCGCAGCCGCGCGTTCTCCGCCGCGAGCTCGGCGGCGCCAGCGGCCTTGGCCTTGAGCGCCTCGCACTCGCGCGTCGCCGCCGCCAGGCTCTTTTGCAGGCGCCGCAGGGTCTCGCCGCCTTCTGCCGACGCCCCTTTCGCCGCCGGCGGTGACACCGCGGGCTCGCGGGCTTGCTTCAACCCGGCGATCTCCGCGGCGAGCCGCTCGCGCCGCTCGCTCTCCGCCCGCAGCTCCAGCTCGCGCTTGCCGATCTCGGCGAGCAGCCGGGCGCGCTCCTTCTCGACCACCGAGAACTCTTCTTCCAGCTCCAGCGCGCGCTCCGCCGCGTCGCGATAGACCGAGTCGAACTCCTCGAGCTCGGCCTCGCCGCCCAGCTGCCGCACCTTGTCGCGGGCCCGCTCCAGCCGGCCAAACTGGTCGACGTAGGCTCGCAACACGCCGCCCGCGAGCGTGACCACCGCCTGGCGCTCATCTTGCGCCAGCGCCCACACCAGCTTCGCCCCGTGCCGGCGCAGGCGCAGGAACTCGCGCGCCGCCACCGCCTGCGCGACCTCGGGCGCGGGCAAGGACGCGACCAGCGAGCGTTCGGTGCGCGCCCCAAAGTCGAGCTCGCTGACGACCGCCAGCGCCAGCCGATCGTCCTCGGCGAAGCCGCGCACCAGCTTGGCGATCAGCTCTTCGCGCGGCGTCGTCGCCAGGCTCTCCGGGCTCACGCCGGTCTCGGCCACCAAGAGCGCCACCGCCCGGCGGCGGTCGAGGACGCCGATCATTACGATGCCGAGCGCCGCCGGCTCGAACAAGCGCCGCAAGCGCGCGCACACTGCGGCGCCGCCGTCGGTCCCGAGGTTGGAGCTGTCCGCGGTCACCGGTCGACTCTATCACAGCGCGGCGGGTGCCAGCCTCGGGCGCGCGCCGCAATTCGTAGCGCGGTCTTGCGAAGAGCCGCGAGTTGGGGCTAACGTCGCCGCGATGACACGCTATCTGGAGGGCGGTTGGTACAGCCGCAAGAACCGCCCACGGCTCAAGCGCGAGGTGGTCGACGCCGCGATCGACGTCGCCGGCATGCTGCATCGCGCCGGGGTGTCGGCGCACCGGGTCATGCGGATCGCGTTGAAGGTGCGCTCCCTGGTCATCATCGCCAATCCGCTGGTGAGCGGCACCCAGAGCTTTCCGCCGCGCGACCGCCGCCAGCTCGCCGAGCGCCTCGGCGCCTTCAGCGACGACTACCCCGAGCTGCAGAGCTTCGTGAACGACTGTCTGGACCGGGTGGCCGACGCCAACGACATGACCGCCTTCTACCTGCACCTGGTCCACATCGCGCGGATGATGCAGCTCTTGGCGCACGCGGCCGGCTATCCGGGGTTGTTCGGCGGCGCCCCGAAGACCGAGCACTCGAACCGCGCGGCCGTGGCGCTGGAGGCGCTCAGCCCGGCCAAACCTCGCGTCGCGGCGCGCCGCAAGAAGAACAAGAAGAAGGTCGCGGCCGGTCGCAAGCTATTGCGTCGCTAGCGCCGCCGAGGGCCGATGGGTTACCGCCAGACAGCGTTCCGCCTCCCCGTTCTGCTGTTGTTGTCGGGGGCGAATGCGGCTTGCAGCGGCAACGACTCGAGCGCCGGCCCGATCTTCAAGGTTCCGGAGCTGCAGATCGAGCTGCCGAAGCTCTCGGGTTGGACTGTCGATCCCACCATCAAGACGGAAGACCTGGCCAAGGGCGGGGTCGTGTTCCGGCTGGTTCGCGAGAGCCCGGTGCCGATGTCGCCGCGCATCGACGTCTACCTCGAGACCCTGAAGACCCGACCGACGAACCTGGAGGAGTTCCTCACCGAGAACCTGCGGGAGATAGCACGGCTCGAGAGCGGCGGCTCGATCCGCATCACCCAGGTCGAGAAGCGGCCGTTGAAGGTCGGGATGCGCCCCGGCTACCACGTCCTCCACGAGTACGCGATGCTGACCCCGGGTCAGGCGCCGATCGCCATCACCCAGATCTCGGCGATCTTCGTATTGAACGGCCGCGGCGTCGCGATCACCGCGGCGGGCCGGACCGAGCTCTTCCACCCGCTCGCGGAGTCGATCGAGCGCATCCTCACCGGGGTGGCGCTGCCCATCCCCACCGACGCCGCCGATCTCGGCCAGCCCGGCGGCGTGCTCAAGCCCCGCCCCGGCGGCCTCGGGCCCGGGATCGGTGAGCCGGTTGATCTCGGCAAGGTCGGCGGGCAACACTAGAGCCTTGTCGCCTTGACTCGACCATACGGTCGCGCCCGCCGGTACCGCAGCGCGGAGGCGTAGCCGCGAGCGCGAGGAACGCAAGAAAGGGCGCGGAACGTCCAGCTCACGGCGAAACCGGCCCAGCCACCATTGCGATCGTCGTGCCCGCCCCACCCGGGGGCGGGATCCGGCGCGGCGCGGAAGTATTCAAGGGTGGGGGTGGGGAGCGCGGCCGCATCGGCCGCGCGGGAATCAAATGCAGGCGGAAGCGCTACTCGGCTTCGACCTCGAGGAACGAGCCGTCGGCGATCGACTTGATGTCGCCGTCGTCGAGGCGGGCGATCACGATCTGGTCGCCGTCGCGCAACGAGCTCGAGCTGCTGCGGATCACCGCCGCGGCCGCGTCCTGCTCGAGAATGCTGACCTCGCGCTCCAGCGCCCGCTTCTGCATCGCGACGACGACGTGGACGCCGCGCTCGTCCTCGACCAAGGCGGTGGTCGCGACCCGAAACGCCGGATCGGCGAACTCGCGCACCAGGCGAAACTTCCCCGGATCGATGTCGAGGAAGCCGCCCGAGGGATCGGGGACTCGAATCTCGACCTTGGCGCCGTCGGCCAGCGGGGCCACCGCGGCGACCTTGGCGCGGCTCGGCTTGCCGTTGGCCACCGCGACGTGAGTCTCGCCACCGACCTGGAGCGCCGCACCGGTCGCGACCTCGAAGCTCAACACCACGGCGGACGGGTCGCGAAACAGGATCGCCTGGTCACCGGCAGCGACCGTCGTGCCGACCGACGGTTTCACCGCCACCACCAGGCCGGCGTAGGGGGCGCGCAGCAGCTTGTTGGCGATTCGCTTCTCCAGGGCCGCGAGGCGCCCGGCGGCGGCGTCGCGTTGCTTCTCGGCCTTGGCCTTGGCGGCCTTCGGGCCGCGCTCGTTCTTCGCCAGCTGGGTGAGCTTCTTGTTGGCCGTCACCTTGACCCGCTTCCATTTCTCCAGGTCGCGCTTCGAGACGCCGCCCTGGCGCAGCAAGCTCTTCGGCCGCAGCTCCTTGAGGCGATCCTCGGCGGTGCTGCGCTCGCTCTCGACGACCTCGCGCTCCGCGAGCAGCTGGTTGAGCTTCAGCGTCGCCTTCTCGAGGGCCTCGTTGGCGGTCTTGACGTTGGTCTTCGCGTCCTCGAGCTGCTTCGCGATGGGCGGCGCCAAGTCCAGCGTCATCAGGACGCTGCCCATCTCGACCCGGGCGCCGGCCGTGACCTGCACCGTCGCCACCCGACCGGCCGAGGGCGCGGTCAACCAGCCCTCCTGTTGCGGTCGGACGCTCACCGCCGGCTTGGGATAGAAGATCGGGATGCGATCCGCCCGGACCGTCGTCACCTTGACCCGGGCCGCCTTCTCGAAGATCCGCGCCGCCTTGATCACCCACACCAGCCCGCCGACGCCGACGACCAGCACCACGAGCAGCACCAGGGTCCAGATGACCCGGGAGCGCAGGTCTTCGCTCCCGGTCAGCGCCATGCCGCCCGCTTGGCTGAGCTCCTCGCCCGGGTCGCCGGAGCGGGCGTCGATCCCCGGGCCGACCTCGGCCGCCATCTCCGGGAACAAGGTCCGCGCCTGGTTCCACAGATACTCGACCTCGGCCGGACCGGAGGCGTCGCCGATGATCTCGAGATGGTTGACGATCTTCTGTAGGCGCTCGTCGTGCGGCTTGAGCTCCTTGGCCGCCAGGAAATAGTCGCGGGCGTGGACGATGTAGCCCTGCTTGACGTGCAAGAACGCGGAGCGCAGCAGCCGATCGAGCTCGGCCTTGTCGGCGTCGCCGCCCTCTGCCTTCGGCGCCGCCAGGTCGAGGATCTCCAGCCCGTCGTCAGGCTTCTTGCCGCGCGCCATGATCTTGGTGTCGGGCTCGGGCAGCGCCGCTCCCGCGGCGTCACCGCGGCCGCCGATCAAGAAGCCCATCGAGTCGAGCTGGTTGACGAAGCGCTGCAGATCCGCCTCGGTGATGTCGAAGTTGAAGTCCTTCTTGACCGCGGCGATGACCTCCGGGAGGGGTCGCGCGCCGTCCAGCTTCTTCGCGATCAGATACTCGATCTCGTACAGCCGGAAGCTCGTCTGGGTCTTGGGGTCGTCGATCCGATAGAAGACGACGCCCTGTTGCTCTTCGCGCGAGCAGACGAGATCAGTACGAAAGGTCGGTGGCATTCCAGGGCCCTGTGAGCCGGCCGCGGCTCACTCGTGGGCGCAGTATAGGTCGCAATGCGACCTCACCGCAAAGGGAACGTTCCGGCGCTCAGGTGTGTGGGCCGCGCTTCACGTCCTCGAAGAGCTTGATGTAGCGCGAGGTCGCGAAGCGGTCGACGCTCTTCAGGTCGATGCGCTCGAAGGCGTCACGGCCGATCTTGGCGGAGAACAGCTTGGTGTCGCCGTCGTTCACGCACCAGAGCGCCGCGGTCTTGACGATCGAGCCCCCCGCCGCCACCGCCGCCGCGACCCAGGACGCCTCCTTGTCGGTGTCGCGCGCATCGCCGCAGCCCCACTTCACCAGCGCCACTGCGTGCGCAGTGTCGATGTTGACCTCGACGCTCTTCAGTTGCTTCTTGATCGGCGTCTTGTCGAGCTCGGCGCGGATAGCAGCCTCGGTCTCGGCCTTGAGGGACGAAAACGCCGGCTCCACCTTGTCGATGGCCTTCTTCAAGTCGGCGGCGCTGACGCCCAACGACTTGGCAATCTTCTTCACGCGGGTCGCCTCGTTGTCCTTGGCGAGGCGCGGGTCCTCGCTGCCGTCCTTCCAGTCCATGAACAGCTGGAACTCCTTCGCCGTCACCGTCGGCCCGGCCGCCCGCGCGCCATCGGCGGCGCCGAGCAGCATCACCACACACACGCTCATGCTATGGAACTTCATCACGGCCGCTCTTTGCTCCTCCTCCCCCGAACCGACCCGGTCACCGACCGGGTCCACAACCCCCGTGCGCTCAAACCTGAAATCTGGCACCCTTGGACCGCGTTAGGCAAGCCTTCGATGATCAGCCGCACAAAGTCACCGCCCGCCCCCCCGGCGCCCCGAGAAACCCCCGACGCCCGCCGCAGCTTCCGTCAGAGCATCGTCGCGATGCACCGGACGATCTTCAAGCAGAATCAGGCCCGCATCAACCGCTCGGTGTTCGGCTACACGCCACAGTTCCAGCGTTACGAGCGCGAGTACGCCGCCGGCATCAGCAAGTTCGAGCGCGTCGCGACCCTCGAAGAGCTCGACCTCGCCCTCGACCACGCGCAGATCGTCTACGTCGGCGACTACCACACGCTGGCGCAATCGCAGCGCGCGTTCCTCCGCGTCTTGCGCCGCCTGCCCGAAGAGCGACCGGTGGTCGTAGCCCTGGAGTTCGCCGAGGGCCGCTTCCAAGACATCCTCGACGCCTACATGGCCGGCCGCATCGCGGAGCGCGCCTTCTTGCGCGGCATCAACTACGACAAGCACTGGGTGTTCGGCGGCTGGAAGAACTTCAAGGAGCTCCTCGACCTGGCGCGGGAGCGCAACTACTACGTGTTGGCGATCGACAGCGTCGGCCGCGGCCCGGCCGGGGTCTCGTTGCAGCGCCGCGACACCTACGCCGCCAAGCGCATCGCGCAGGCGCTGCAGACCCACCCGGCGCACCTGGTCGCGGTGTTGATCGGCGAGCTCCACATCGCCCCCAGCCACTTGCCGGCCGCGGTGGACCGCGAGCTCAAGCTCGAGGGCTTCAAGGTGCCGCGCCTGATCCTCTACCAGAACTGCCACGAGCTCTACTTCCAGCTGGCGGAGCAGGGCCTGGAGCACGAGATCGAGGTGCTCAGGCTGTCGGACGAGCGCTACTGTCTGATGAACACCCCGCCGATCGTCTGCCAGCAGTCGTTCTTGAACTGGCTCGACGTCGACACCGAGCCCGCCCAACTGGAAGCGCCGGAGGCTAACTTCAAGGAGTTCGCCCGCCTGATCGCGTCGTTCTTCGACCTGCCGATCGAGCGCGGCCTCAAAGAGGTCGAGATCGTCACGGTCGCCGACTTGTCGTTCTTGTCCCGGCTGCAGCGCCGCGGCGACTTCTCCGCCGCCGACATCAAGAGCATCAAGAAGCAGATCCTGAGCTCACAGAGCTACTACATCCCCCGCGCCAAGACCGTGTACCTCGGCAACCTCTCGGTCAACCACGCCGCCGAAGAGGCGACCCACTTCATCCGCCACGTGGTCGCCGACCTCTCGGAGCCGCGGCTCCTGGTGGACGCCTTCTACCACCGCTGCATCGAAGAGGCGTTGGGGTTCATGGGCTCGAAGTTGATCAACCACAAGCGCAAGCGCGCCTCGGTCGAAGCGCTGCAACGCGAAGCGCGAAGTCGGACCGCGAGCCCGGCGGAGCGCCACGTCGCCCGCCTGGTGCTGCGTCACTTGAGCATGGAGACCGGCAAGAAGGTGCACGGCATCTCCGAGGTCTACGGCTGTGACGTCGACGCCTTCAACGCCGTGACCCACATCTTGGGCTACCGCCTCGGTGACCGGCTGTACTACGGCCTGGTGAGCGGCCAGATCCGCAAGGCCGAGGTCCACAACCTCTTCCTCGATCCGATGGAGGAGGAAGGCGCGGCGCTCGCGACCTATCTCTACCTCTTGGGGCGCACCGCCAAGGTGAAGGTGCCGGAGCGGATGTAGCGCGAAACTGCGGCCCTTGCTTCAGGTACTTGCGCCATGCATGATGCGCCTCGGAAACCAGACGGGGTCTCGGGATCGAGGCGCCGAAATTCGCGGTGGATCTGACAGGAGACAAGCCATGGCCGACATGGATACTGCGGGCGTCATCGGACGCGGTCTGTTCATCAAAGGCGAGCTGCACGGCGAAGAAGACCTGATCATCGAAGGTCGCGTCGAGGGCGAGATCACCCTCAAGAAGCACCTGCTGATCGAGTCGACCGGCATCATCCTCGCCGACATTCAGACCGAGAACATCACCATCAAGGGCGAGATGCGCGGCAACATGACCGCCACCGACAAGGTCGAGATCCACACCTCGGCCCGGGTCGTCGGCGACATCACCGCGCCGCGGGTGGTGATCGAAGACGGCGCCAAGTTCAAGGGCCACATCGACATGCCCGAAGGCGCGATGCCGCCGCCGAAGAAGCGCGAGCGCTAGACCCGCCGCCCCTCAGACCTGCTTCAGCTGCTCCTCGATGAACTCGTTGAGGAGCCGCATGTCACGCACGCCGATATCCATCAGCCGCACGCCGATGCCCTTCAGGCCCTCGGCGCGCTCCGGCGAGGTCTTGGTCGACCAGACCACGAACCCTTTGCACTGGACCACCCGCGGGTCCTCCGGCAGCGTGAACTCGAGATCGATGTCGGTGCCGAAGGGCAGCGGGTCGTCCATCTCGATGAAGACGCCGCCGAGCGAGATGTTGCGGATCTTCTCCGCCGAGGCGCGCCGCCCGTCCGGCGAGCGCACCTTGACGCCGATGGTCGCCGCGACCCGCTTGTGCTCGCGCTGATTGGACGTGCTCACGCGCTAGCTCTCCCTCGCCTGCCAAAAGAGTGTCACCGGCCGCCCGGCGCCGAAAAAAAAGTCTGCCACGTCTGCCCCCAACGCACAACCGCCCGGTCGCGAGACTACTGTTGCTTTTCGATTGCCACCATCCGCAGATACTTCGCGCGCCGCACCCAGGTATTGCGCTCCGGGAAGTCGCGCTCCGGCTGCGGATCGCCGGTCTTCAGCCCCAGGGCTCCGGTCGCGAACGCCAGATCCGCGATCGAGTCGTCGAGCGTCTCCCCGGAGCGGTGCGACACCACCCACTTCATGCCGTGCTGCTTGGCGTGCTTGATCACGTCGAGGGTGCCGGTCATCGAGCCGTTCTGGTTGACCTTGATCAGGATGGCGTGCGCCGCCTTGGTCGCGATGCCCTTCTCGAGCCGCGGCAGCTGGGTCACGAACAAGTCGTCGCCGATCGTCAGCACCTGACGCTCGTGCATCTGTGCGGAGTGCTTGGTCCAGCCGGCCCAATCGTTTTCGGCCAGGCCGTCCTCGATCGACAGGATCATCCCGGGGTATTTGTCGACCAGGCCCGAGAGGTAGGCGCGCATCTCGTCGCTGGAGATGACGTCGCCGCGCAGCTGGTACTTGCCGGTCTTGGCGTCGAAGAACGAGCTCGCCGCGACGTCGAGGGCCATCTTCACCTGGCGCCCGGGCTCGAAACCCGCCTTCTTGATCGCCTCGAAGACCAGCGCGAACGCCGCGCTCGAGTCCCCCAGACCCTTGACCGAGAACCCGGCCTCGTCGGCGCGGGTCACCGCCTGGTCTCCGAACTTGTCGATCAAGATCCGCTTCAGCGCCGCATCGATCTTCTCGCCCCACAGGAGGGCCTCGGCGTAGCGCGCCGCCGCCACCGGCACCACCATGATCTCCTGGATGTCGATGCGGTCCTTGCCCAAGACCTCGCCGTCCTTCTTCTTCAAGGCGTGCAGGCCGCCGTTGAAGATGTTCATGTAGAAGGACACCCGCTCGCTGCCGGCCGCGGCCGGCTCGTGCTTCCTGAGGTAGCTCCAGAGCTCCATGCCGGCGAGCTTCGCCGCCAGCTGCCACAACGCGCGCGAGGTCGGCACCACGGCGTTGGCGCCGAGGATCTTGAAGTTGTCGCCGGCCTTGGCGACGACGGCGCGTTCGGCCTGGACCAGATCGGCGTGCTTCTTCAGATCCCAAGACGAGGCGCGCAACAGCGGCAGGATCACGTCGTGGACGTTCTTGACCGCCACCTCGACGTCGACGGTCGCGGCCTCGTCCTCGCCCTTGGACGCCCCGGCCGGCACGTCGCCTTTGCCCTCCAAGCCGTTCAAGCGCGCCACGACCTGTACCGTCGGCCGACCGCGCGAGTCCTCGATCCTCTTGGCTTCGAGCTGCAGCTCCTTCATGGCGTCCTCCGTGAGGGTTGTGATCGGAACCCGATCATTGAGGCGAGGTCTTCGGCACCCCGATCGGCCGACGATCCGGGGTCTCGGGCGTCCCGGCGTCCGGCGTCGCGGACGGCGGCGTTGCCGACGGCGGCGCTGTCGGTGGCGGCGTTGCCGGTGGCGGCGCCGGCTTGGGCTTCAAGGCGTCCAACGACGCGTCTTCGAGGTCCTTGATCTCGTCGGCCGAGATCCCGTCGGCCGCGGGCTTCGACGGCGTCGACGGCACCACCAAGGGCGCCGGCACCGCCGGGGCCGCACGCACCGTCGGCACACCGGCCGGCACCGCGTCGTCCGCGACCGGCTCCTCGGCCTTCGTGCGCCTCGGGAAACGGACCATCGCAGCGGCGTCGGCCTCTTCACCCGCCGGCCGCGCCGGCACCTCGCGGCCGAGCGCCACCGCCAGCAAGTCCATCACCGCGACCACGCCGCGGCCGTAGCGCTCCTCGAAGAAGTGCGCCAGCTCCTTGCTCGGCCCGGCGCCGAGCGCCATCTCCTTGAGGTAGAGCTCCTCGGCCTGCGGCATCTGCCCGGCGAGGATCCGCTTCTGCGCCTGCTGCTCGTAGCGCGCCGCCCAATCCTTGACCGTGTCACCGACGCCCTTGCGGACCTCCTCGGCGACGCCCTCGGCCGCCTCGGCGAGCAGGTCGGAGAGCGGCTTGACCTCCAACGAGTCGAAGGGGATCACCAGGCCCTTCGCCGCGGCCTCGGGATGGCCGCTGTCCTGCGAGCTGCGCTTGACGCTGAACTGGCTGACCTTGTCGGTGTCGCTGGTCAGCGTGATCAGGCCTTCGTAGGCGACGCTGCGGGTCACGGTCGTCACCTCGTACGCCAGCACCTTGTCCTCGGGGAGCGGGCCGGAGATCGGCCGGGTCTTGCGGATCTTCTTGACCTTCTGGACGTCCTTGGTCTTCTTGATCGGAACCTTGACCTCGACCTCCTCGACCCACGTCGAGCAGCCCCGCTCCTTGCCGGGCCGCGGCGCGCAGTCCCGCAGCTCGCGCTTCTCGATCTTGGTCTCGTACTCGGTGACCTCTTCGGTCTCGGTGTACGGCTCCTCCTCGTAGTAGACCTCCTCGGTCTCGATCTGCATGCCGGGCAACGCCTTGGCGGCGCGGCTGGTGGCGGTGGTGTCGACGATGTTGACGTCGACGAGCTCGATCTTGACGCCGAGCTTGCGACTCCCTTCGCCGCAGCCGGCCCGGAGGTTCTCGAGCTCCAAGGTCGCGGTGGTCTGGATCTTGGCCACCACCTCCTTGGCCTTGCCACCTTTGTCGACCACCTCGATCTTCGGCGCCGCGAAGCACGTCGGCTCGGCGAACTTGTTCCACAGCTCCCGAACCTCGGCGGCCTTGACGTCGGCGCCGAGCTTGCGCGCCACCGCCAGCTGGATCGCGGCGCTGCCGTACTGACGCTCGGCGTCCAGGTTCTTCGCCAGGGTCAGGTAGTGCTCGACGGCTTGCTCCCGCACGGCGTTGGCCCACTTCTCCCGCGAGCTCATCCCCGGCGAGGCGCCGACGATCTGCTGGCTCAGGTCGACCGCCGCCAGGAAGTGGCCGCGGTCCATGTTGGCGCGCACCCGCTCCTCGGCGAGCTTCGCGGCCTTGTCGATGGTCGCGTCGATGCCACGCACGAGCTCGACGTCTTCGAGGTCGAGCGGCATCCGCCGGGCCCGCACCGCGTCGGCGAGCGCGGTCGCGAGCTCACCCGCCGACAGCGCCGCCTCGGCCTCCGCCAAGCGGGCGCTGACGTTCTTGCGCCTGGCCACCTTGATGCGCTCGTGCGCCGCCTTGTTCTCGGGCTCCAGCCGCAGCGCCTCCTCGTACGTCGAGATCGCCTTGGCGTAGTCGCCGTCGTTCAACAGCTTGTCACCCCGACTCAGGAGCTTCTGCACCGCGCAGCCGGAGAGCAAGCCGACGCACAGCAGGGTCAACAGCCCGTGGTTCGCCAATCGCCGCATCACTCACATCCTCCGTCGGAGCCGCAAAATGAACGGCGCGCTAGTACTCGTGGACCGTCAAGGCGTTGATGGTTTCGACCTTCTTCGCGGCCGGATCCACACCGAGCAGCAACAGCTCGTCCTGGGCGTCCTTGATCTCACCGTCTCTGGCCACCCGCCGGATGCGCTGCAACAACACCTCCGGCCGGCCGTTGCCCTGCAGGTCCATCACCGCGAGCAGCCGCGCCGACGGCGGCGTCGCGCCATTCTCGAGCACGCCGAAGGCTTGCGCCCGCCACGGATCCCCGGCCCGCGGCCGCCAGCGCAAATCGACGCCACCCGGCTGCACCGCGACCAAGAGCGCCCCACCCCGGGGCAACGCGTACACCCGCGGCGTCACCCCGGTCTCGTCGCGCTTGCCATAGGCCTCGCCGATCCACGCGGCGCTGACCTTCGGCGGCACCGTCCCCTCGGCCAGGAAGCTCGGCGCCGGCCGCGACAAGAACAGCACCGGCTCGCCCTCGAGCTGGTCCACCACCTGCGCCCAGTCGACGTCGTAGCAGTAGCGCGCCCCCGCCTGGCGGCAAAAGGTCCTGAGCGGCGTCTCCGGCACGTCCTCGCCGAGCTGCGACGCGAGGTCGGAGAAGCGGACGGTCTGCGCCAGGCCGAGGGCCTCGCCGTCGCGGCTGTAGCCGTACCACGAGCGCGACTCGGGCTCCTGGCGGCTCGGCTGCAGCTTGCCGCTCGTCGGGTCGTAATGGACCATGCCGGCGATCAAGGACGCCCGCGCCAGGCCGTAGGCCACCGACTCGACCAGCACCGCGACCTCGACGTCGGAGATCGGCACCAAGTCGCGGCAGCTGACCATCAGCACCCGCGGCGGGTCGGCCTCGGGCCGGATCTGGCAGCGCTCGCCCTCGGTGGCCAGCAACAACACCTCGGAGCCTGCTGCCACCTCGGGGCCCTTGTCGCTGGCGACGATGCCGACGAGGTAGCGGTAGCGCGGCAGCACCTGGCGCAGCAGGTACGGCGTGCAGCCGATCGAGCCGGCGAGCAAGGACGGCCGATGATCGCTCTCCATCAGACAGGCAAACTGCGCCGCGTGCACCGGCGCCCAGGCGTTCAAGAACTTCGCGACCCGCAACACCTCGAGGTCGTCCATCGCGTCCGGCGCGTCTTTCAGGGTGCCGAGCACGTCTTCGGCGAGGCGCGTCGACAGCCAGGGCGGCAGACAGCGAAGCCGCGCGACCTGCTCCATCAGCGCGTGCAACATCTGCGGGCGATGCGACGACAGCGACCGCAACACCTGGTCGAGGCCCTGCGGGTCGTCACAGGGGTCGCCGCCCTCTCGGGTGTAGCGCAACAGCTCCAAGAGCGGGTGAACCTCGCCGAGCTCGCGGGTGAGCTTCATCTGCTCGCAGAGCCCGCGATCCACCAGCCCCTCGGCGTCGGCGGACAACAGCGCGCTCTGACCGCGGCGATCCCCCTCACCGACGACCAGCGCCGCGAACACCTGGCGCCGCGTCGACAGCGCCCGCTGCAGGTCGACGTCGCCGTCGACCGAGAGCGCCCGGACCCGCTCCAGCGCCGCGCACGGTCCCTCGTCATCCGCGATCCGCTTCAGGCTCACGAGCTCCCGCTGCCGGAGATCGGCCGCCAGGTACTCGCGTCCAAAATACCAGCCCACCGCCAGCAACACGGCCAGCGATGCCAGCATCATCAGGTTCGTCCACAGACGCGCCATCCTGAACACACCCGCGCGGGCAGGAGCCCACCCCGCCGGCTCACTCGCAAGCGGCGGGAAACTCCCAGTTCCTGAGGTTTATTAGGCGGTTTTCGTGCCCCGGGTCAATGTGCGTGCGCTTCCAACCAGCGCTCGGCGTCGATCGCGGCCTGGCAGCCGGAGCCGGCGGCGCTGACCGCCTGACGATAGGTCGGATCCTGGACGTCGCCGCAGGCGAACACGCCGTCGACGCTGGTGTAGGTCGACTTGCCGCGGGTCTCGACGTAGCCCTGAGGGTTCAGCTGCAGCTGGCCCTTGAACAGCCCGGTGTTCGGCGTGTGGCCGATGGCGATGAACACCCCCGCGACCGGCTTCTCCTCGACCTTCTGGGTGGCGAGGTTGTGCAAGCGCACCGCCGCCACCTGCTCCTTGCCGACGATCTCCTCGATCACGGTGTTGAGCATGAACGCCACCTTCGGGTTGTGGCGCACCCGCTCGGCCATCACCTTCGACGCCCGCAGCTCGTCGCGGCGGTGCACGACGGTCACCTTGCTCGCGAACCGGGTGAGGAAGCTCGCCTCCTCCATCGCGGTGTCGCCACCGCCGACGACCACGAGCTCCTTGTTGCGAAAGACCGGCAAGGCGCCGTCGCAGGTGGCGCACGCCGAGACGCCGCGGTTCATCAACCGCTGCTCGCTGTCGAGGCCCAGATAGCGCGCCGACGCGCCGGTCGCGATGATGAGGGCGCGGCCGAAGTGCTCCTTGCCCTCGGCGACCACCTTGAACGGCTGCCGCGACAGATCGACCGCCTCGACGTCCTGGGTCAGGATCCGCGTACCGTAGCGCTCCGACTGCTTGCGCAGCGCCGCCATCAGGTCGGGCCCGGAGACCCCCTCTGGAAAGCCGGGGTAGTTCTCCACCTCGGTCGTGATCATCAACTGGCCGCCGGGCACGCCCCCGGCCTGAAAGCCTTCGAACATCAGCGGCGCGAGGTTGGCGCGTCCACTGTAGATGGCGGCGGTGTGACCGGCGGGGCCGGAGCCGATGATGATGACGTTTTCCACCTTCTCCATGACGTGCTCCTCGTGCGCCAGGTTCTCCCCGGCGTGCGGCGGTGAACGCCACCCACCCTATTAGAGGCGTCAGGCCAATGAAAGAGTGCGCCGCGCGCCGCTATCGCCGCAAGCAGAACGCCAGCGCCGCCGCGCCCAGCGACGAGATCGCGACGCAAACCACCACCGGCAGCAGGCCCGCCCCCAACGTCGAGAGCACCACCGCCACGAGCCCCGGGACCTGCGCCACCGACGCCGTGATCATCAGGGTCTCGAAGCGCTTCCAGCGGAGCGCCGCCGGATCGCGCTCGGTCACCGCCGCCTTGGCCCACAGCGAGCGATGCAGCAGAACGGCGAAGACGTCGACCGGCACCGCGACCGCCACCCCCCACCACGCGAGAAGCGTCAGGATCGGACCGAGGGCGCGCCGCACGTCTTCATAGAACGACGGCAACGGCGCGGCAGCGATGAGCCTCTCGAGCACCAGCGCCAGCGGCAACGACACCACCACGCCGAAGAGCGCCCAGCCGAAGCCGCGCGTCGCGCTGTCGTGGCCACCACGAGGCTCTGGGCGGCGAACGGTCGGCAGTCCAGATCAGCGCCGCAGCCGGCGCTCAGCGTCGTTTGGGCTTCTTGACCTTCTTGGGCTTCTTCGCCGCGACCTGGGCCTTCTTGCTCGCGGCGTCCTGGCTCTCGCTGTCTCGCGCCGCCTGGTCGCCGGCGTTGGCGCGCTGCTCGTTCTCGGCGGCGAGCGACGTCCGCGCCCGCTCGAGCTCGGCGCGCTCGGCCTCGAGACGCGCGATCTCGCGGTTCTTGTCGTCCAGGGTCTTCGTGATCTCGTCGAGGTCGGCCTGCGCCTTGTGCAGATCACCGCGCATCGGCAGCGTCCACGCGAACAAGACGACGAGGAGCAACACCCCCAACACGCCGCCCACCGCCCACGGCAACGGGTCGGCGGCGATCATCCGCAATGACGGGTGCGAGCCGGTGAGCTTCACGCTGCCGACGTCGAAGCCGCCGCTGCGGTCGCCGCCCTCGGCGCTCGACAACAACACCCCGGTGTCGGCGGTCGGCTCGGACGGCTGACCGGCAAGACGGTCGAAGGCATCGAAGTCATCGTTGTCGCTCATGCATCACCTTCAGCTGGCTCGTTTCTACCCCAGCAGTGCCGGCCGCGCCTAGCCAAAAGAAGAGCGCGGTCGCGAGCGGACGAGCATGTCAACGCCGCGCCGTTGCGCTATGCTCTGCACCACCGCGGCGGCCCAGGCGACGGCGCCGGCCATTTGTCGCCTTGTCGAGGTCGCGGTGCAACCCGAGTCGCGGTGGAGCGACGTGGCAGCGTGATGCGGCAGGACTACATCGACACCCAGAGGCAACGGCACGGCCGCAAGGCGGTCGCGGTGCTGCCGATACACTATCCAAAGGAGATCCTCACCGCGATGGATCTGCTCGCGGTCGAAGTCTGGGGGCCTCCGGGGCCGGCGCGCGGCCACGCCGCGGCCCAGATCCAACCCTACGTCTGTGCGATCGTCAGAAACGCCCTGGCCTTTCTCGCCGCCGGCGGCGAACAGCACGTCGACGCGGTGCTCTTCCCGCACACCTGTGACTCGCTCCAGGGCGTCGCGAGCCTCGCCGCGGACTTCGGCGCGTTGCGGCGGCCGACGCTGCAATACCTGCACCCCAAGGGCGGGCGGCGCGACAGCACCCTGGCGTTCGCGACCGCCGAGCTCCGGCGCCTGGCCGAGACGCTGGCGCGGCTGACCGGACACGCGCTCGACGACGCCAAGCTGTCCGGCGCCATCGCGCTGCACCTCGAGATCCACGCGCTGCGGCGGCGGCTGCTCACCGAGCGTCGCCACCTGCCGGCGAGCGACGTCGAGCTCTACCGTTGTCTGCGCCGCGGCGAGTTCCTCTGGCCCGCGGACCACAGAGCCGAGCTCGAAGCGCTATCCGCCCGGCTGACGAAGGATGCGGCCGCCGTCGCCGTACCGCTGATGGTCAGCGGCTACGTCCCGGAGCCCAGGACCCTGCTCGAGGCGCTCGATCGGCTCGGGGCGCGCATCGTCGCCGACGACTACGCCGCCGTCGGTCGGCGGGTGCTGCGGCAGCCGGTGGTGCCGGAGGCCGATCCGTGGCGGACACTGGCGACGCTGGCGTTCGCCGGCCCCCCATGCCCGACCTTCGGCACGCCGCTTGGCGAGCGCCTGTCGTACCTCGACGGCCTGTTCACCGCATCCAAGGCCCGCGGCCTGGTGATCCACGTGGTGAAGTTCTGCGACCCGGAGCTATTCCAGGTCCCGGCGCTCCAGGCCCACTTCGCGGCGAAGAACGCCCCGGTCCTGGTCCTCGAGACCGAGCTGGAAGAGCAGCTCTCCGGGCAGACGCAGACCCGGCTCGAAGCATTCGTCGAAATGGTCGGCAATCGGGGCGTGTCATGATCTTGCGCCGCCTGCGCTACGAGATCGTGTCGCGGCTGGTCGCGCCGGCGCTGCTCCGGATCACGAAGCGACGCCGATCGCAGGGCGGCACCGGAGCGACCTCGCCGTTGGGGCCGCCGCTCGAGTCCAGGCACAAGCTCAAGGAGCTGATGAGCGCCCATTACCTCGGCGGCCGCTTTGCCGACGGCGCGGTGCCGGTGGCCTACGTGACCAGCGGTTTCCCGGTCGAGCTCCTGCGGCCCTTCGGCTACCACGTCGTCTACCCCGAGAACCACGGCGCGCTGTGCAGCGCCCGGCGGTTGGTGCCGCAGCTCTCGGAGGTGGCGGAGCGCGCCGGGTTCTCCCGCGACCTGTGCGGCTACGCCCGCGCCGACCTCGGCTCGTTGCTCTCCGGCTCGACCCCGACCGGCCGCCTCCCCCGTCCCGACCTGTTGGGTTGTTGCACCAACATCTGCCAGACGGTCCTCTACTGGTACCGGGTGCTCGCCGACCGCCTCGGGGTGCCGCTGGTGCTCATCGACACGCCCTTCGTCTACGGCCAGGCGCCGCGCGCGCACCTCGACTACGTCGCCGCCCAGCTCTACGAGGCCTACGCCACCGCGGCGCGGGTGGCAAAACGCCGCGCCGACATCTCGGACCTCGAGGTGCCGATTCGGCTGGCCGCCGAGGGGACGCAGCTCTGGGGCGAGTGCCTGGGGCTGTCGAGCCACCGGCCGGCGCCCTGGACCTGCTTCGACGGCTTCGTGCACATGGCGCCGATCGTCGCGATGCGCGGCACCGTGGCGTGCAACGCCTACTACCGCATGCTGCGCGACGAGCTCTCGGACCGCGTCGCCCGGGGCATCGGCGGCATCGAGCACGAGCGCCACCGCCTGCTGTGGGACAACCTGCCGATCTGGTACCAGATCCGCGAGCTCGCCACGAGCTTGGCCGCGGCCGGCTTCAACTTCGTCTGCGCCACCTACACCGACGCCTGGGCCGAGCCGGGCACGACCTTCGATCCGCACCACCCCCTCGAATCGCTGGCGATGGCCTACTCGCACGTGCTGTTGAACCAGGATCTGAAGAACCGGCTGCGGGTGATGACCGAGCTCGCGCGCCGCTTCCAGGTCGACGGCGCGGTGCTGCATTCGGATCGGTCCTGCAAGCCGTACTCGGTGGGGCAGATCGACTTGAAGGAGCGGCTGCAGCGCGATCTCGGCATCAAGACGTTGATCCTCGACGCCGACCACGCCGATCCACGCGCCTTCGCGGCCGCCCAGGTCGAGAGTCGCCTCGCGGCGTTCATGGAGAGCTTCAGGTGACCGCGGTCGCCGCCATCGGCGTCGACGCCGGGAGCACGGCCTTCAAGCTCGTCGCCATCGACGCGGCCGGCGTCATCCTGTCCGCGAGCATCGAGCCCGCCCACCCGAAGCTCGAAGCGCAGGCCGAGCGCCTCCTCGCCCTGGTCCGCGCCCGATTCCCCGAGGCGGAGGCCGCGCCGCTGGTCGCGACCGGCTACGGCCGCAAGCGCATCCCGGCCCGGGCGGCGGTGACCGAGATCACCTGTCACGCGCGCGGCTCGTTCTTCCACCTCAAACGCCCGCACCTGTTGATCGACGTGGGCGGCCAGGACACCAAGGCGATCCGGGTCGGCGCCGAGGGCGAGGTCCTGGACTTCGCGATGAACGACAAGTGCGCGGCCGGCACCGGTCGTTTCCTCGAGGTGATCCTGGCACGCCTGGCGGTGCCGCTCGCCGAGGTCGCCCTGCACACCGCCGGCGCCGAGCCCGCGGTCACCGTGTCCAACACCTGCACGGTGTTCGCCGAGAGCGAGGTCGTGTCGCTCTTGGCCGAGGGTGCGCCGCTCGAAGGCGTCCTCCGCGGCCTGCACGAGTCGCTGGCGTCGCGCGTCGCCCAGCTCGCCGGCCGCTTCGTCGATGACCCGCGCATCGGCCTCAGCGGCGGGGTGGCGCTGAATCCCGCGATGCGCGCCGCGTTGACCGTGGCCGTGGGCCGGCCGATCGAGGTCGTCCCCGATCCCCAGCTGGTCGGCGCGTTGGGTGCGGCGCTGTCGGCCCTCTTGACAAAGGCCGGGAATCCCGCGACTCGATAGGCCACAGCCGGAGGTTTACGATGGCGAAGGACAAGTTCATCGACGTCCTCGACAAGTTTCCGTTGAGCGTCTGTGTCGCGACGCTCGGCCGGGGCGGCGCCGAGAGCGGTCTCGCGGTGTCGTGGACGAGCCCGGTTTCGTTCAGCCCGCTGCACTTGATGATCGCGGTCGACAAGCTGCACTACAGCGTCGATCTGCTGAAGAGCACCAAGAACTTCGTGCTCAACATCCTCAGAGCCGATCAGATGAAGCTCGCCGGCCACTTCGCCCGGCGCAGCATGGCGGGCGACAACAAGCTCGACAAGGTGCCGGCCCGCGAGGCGACCACCGGCGCTGCGATCCTCACCGACGCCCTGGCCTACTTCGACTGCGAAGTGGTCAAGAGCCTCGAGGTCGGCGACCACTTGATGTTCATCGGCAAGGTCGTCGACGCCGCGGTGCTGAACCCCGGCGAGCCGCTGACGACCCTGGCCGGGATCCACTACCACAAGAGCAGGCCGGCCAAGGGCTAGGTGCCGACCGCGCCCGGCACCATCCTCCTCGCCGGCGCCACCGGCTTCGTCGGCCGCAACCTCTACCCGGCGCTGTGCGCCGCCGGCTACGTCGTCCGCTGCGGCAGCCGCGATCCAGACAGCGCGCGCCGCAAGCACCCGGATCGCGACTGGGTGCGTTTCGACGCCGACCTCCCGCGTTCTGTTCCCGCTGCGCTTGCCGGCACCAAGGCGGCGATCTACCTCGTTCACCACCTCGCGGCCGCCGGCGACTACGAGGCCCACGAGGAGCGCGCCGCGGTGGGCTTGTCGGTGGCCGCCGCGGCCGCCGGCGTCGAGCGCATCGTCTACCTGGGCGGCGTTCTCCCCAGAGGTCGGGCCTCGAAGCACCTGCGCTCGCGCCTGCACACCGGGCTCGTGCTCCGCTCGGGGCCGACGCCGACCTTCGAGCTCCGCGCCTCCATGATCGTCGGCGCCGGCAGCGACAGCTTCGAGCTCGCAAAGGAGATCAGCACCCGCGCACCGGTGCTGCTCTTCCCCGATTGGCTCGCGAGCCGCTCGCAGCCGGTGGCGATCGCCGACGTCGTGGTCGCGATCCTCACGGCGCTGCGGCTGCCGACCGCGGCCGGCGGCGTCTACGCGCTGCCGGGCCCGGAGACCCTCTCGGCCCGCGAGATCTTGCGCCGCATCGCCCGCGCCGCCGGCAACCACCCGCCGGCGCTGCGCCTGCCGTTCCTGCCGCGCTCAGTCGCCGGCCAGCTGGTGGCGCGCCTGGCCCGGAGGACGCCTGCGGTCGGGCGCGAGCTGGCGCTCGGCCTCGGCACGGACCTCACCGCGGCCGACGACGGGATCTTTGCGCTGTTGCCGGACCATGTCCGCCAACCGTTCGACGACGCCGTCCGTCAGGCGCTTTGCGCCCCGTCCTATTTGTAGCGCTCGAGGTGCAGCTCGCCGGGCGCGCGCTTGCTGTGCTCGCGAAAGCCCTCGGCCTTGAACACCTCGACCATGGCGTCGACCATCCCGGGGTTGCCGCACAAGAACACGTGGCACGAGGCCGGGGTCGGGTGCGCCCCCCAGACCGCGTCGAGGACGCGCTCCTGCCACAGCGTCTGCACCCTGCCGACGTGCCCGCCCCACGGTGTCGCCTCTGCCGCCGGGCGACTGACGGTCGGCACGTAGGTGAGGTTGCGGCGGGTCCGCTGCCATTCGCAGAGCTCGCCGTGATAGCCGAGGTCCCACGAGTGCCGCGCCCCGAGGAGGATGGCGTAGCGCCGCGCGCCGCCACCCAGAAGACCGGAGCGCAGCATGCTCATGTAGGGCGCGAGCCCGGTGCCGGTGGCCAAGAGCACCAGGTCGCGGTCCTCGGGCACCGAGTCGAGGGTGAACACCCCGGTGATCTTGTGGTGCATCCAAAGGCGATCACCTTCCTGCAGATGAAACAGGCGCGGGGTCAGCGCCCCGGAGCGCACCAGGCTGATGTAGAGCTCGAGGTACTCGCCGGCCTTCGAGGACGACGCGATCGAATAGGTGCGCCGCAGCAACGTGTCGGCCGGCGTCGGCGGCGTCTCGGGGTCGGCCCCGGCGACCCGTGGCGCGTCACCCCACAGACCGACGGCGACGTATTGCCCGGGCGTGAACGGCGACAACGACCAGCCGTCCGGCCGCACCCGCAGGATCATCAACCCCGGCGCCACGTCGATCCTTTTCGTCACCACCGCGTTGAGGTCACCGACCGGCATTCTCTCTCTGTAGCGCGACTGGGCGTCGCTGCGAAGAGCCGCGTCTCGCGCCACCCAGGCCGACGACTCGCTCGTCGACCAGTCCGGCCATGGAGGCGCGCAACAGAAAGGGGGTTGGGGGACTCGCCGCACAGGAGCCCGCTGTGAGGGGGGTCCCCCCCGGCGTCAGCGGGCTTTTGGGATTCGCTCGATCTGAGGCGACCGGCCCCAGTCGCAATAACAGGTCGAGCGCTAAGTAACGCTATTGTACGGGCCGGCAGGCCGGAGCACAAGAACTTCCCAATATTTGTCCTGTCCTCACCAGGAGTACATCGACAGCGCGCGCCCGGCCCCGGCGTCGGGGGGCGGGGGCAGGCCGTCGTCTGGGAGCGCCAACAGCGCCTTGAGCATCGCCGCCTTGGAGAAGTGCCCGCCGCTCACCAGAGTCAACGGCCCCTCGACACCGAGCACCGCGCGCTGGATCTGGCGCCGGTCGATGCCTCGCCGCCGCAGCTCCCGGGCCCGCGCCGCCCTGTCGCGCCAGAACGCCAGCTTCCGGTTGATCGCCGCGACCGGCGCGTCGACCCGCCCGGCGTGCGCGCAGAACAACAGCCGCGGCCGGAGCGCCGCCACCCGCTCCAGGGCCGCCACCTCGAGCGCCAGATCTTCATCGGCCCGCAGGTAGCGAACGCGCTCGTGCAAGAACAGGTCGCCGGCGAACAGCCAGCCCTCGCGGCGCTCGAACAGGCAGACGTGATCCGGCGAGTGCCCCGGCGTCGGGATCACCTCGAAGCGATAGCGCGGCGTCGTGATCGCGTCGTCGTTCGCGGTGAGCGTCGCGGCTTGCGGCCGGCCCCACACCACCCGCCGGTACCAGTGCATCGGCAACAACGCCCCGGCGAGCCGGAGCGCGGCGGCGCTGGCACCGATCGGCACGCCGAAGGTCTGTTGGATCAGGCGATTCGCGCCGACGTGATCCTCGTGGTGGTGGGTGTTGTAGACCTGCGCCGGCGGCCGCTGCCGCAGATACGCCACGAGCTCGGGGGCGACCGCCGGTGGTCCGGCGTCGATGAGGAGGCCGTCGACGAGATAGGCGCTGGCGCTGCGGACGCGCACGCCGCAGATCCGCCGCGCGAGCTCGATCCGCTCGACAGGCCCCGAATGCTCGACTTGCAGCATGGTCGCGTCACGTCGGCGCGGGAATCGCCGGACGGGCGACCGGGCCGCTCTTGTGCGGCTCCAGGCCACACATCTCGAGCACCACGTCGTACAGGATCTCGAGACCATCGCCGAAGCCCTGCACGCTCAGGCGCTCGTCCGGCGCGTCCGCCATACTCAAGAACGCCTCGTCCTCCTGCAGCCGCACCGGGAAGAAGCCGTAGGAGATGACGCCGGCCCGCACGTAGTGCGCGGCGTCGGTGAAGTCCGGCACCAAGAACGGGACGACGCGGGCGTTGGGCTCGTGACCGCGTACGCCGCGGATGATGGCGGTCATCAGCTCCGAGCGGCGCGGGAAATCGGTGGGTGGCAAGCCGCACAACGACAAGAGCTCCGCCTCGTGACCCAACGTCGCCTCGAGCCGCGACACGAAGCGCTCCCGGCCCAAGGTCGGCAGGTAGCGGCCGTCGATCACCGCGCCGGCCTCGTCGGCGACCACGCTCGCCAGCCGCGTGTCCCCACCCGACAGCCCCGTCACCACCGCGGTGTGATACAGCGCCGCCTCCAGCCACCGCCGCTTCTCGCCGTTCATCATCCGCAGCGCCAGCGGCGCGGTGATCGGACTCCGCAAGAGCGACACCACCAGCCCGCCCCAACCACCGGCGCCGGCACCGACCTCGCCCAGGCAGGCGTTGGTGGCGCCGCAGAGCTCGAAGCCCATTCTGCCGTTGGCAAACCGATGCAGGCCGTGCACCAGGCGCGCGAAGGCGCTCTCGGGATTGGGCTCGCGCCCGAAGCCGGGTTTGCCGCGCACCCGAACGCGCAACCACTCGAAACCCTTGGTCGCGGTCCCCACCAGGGCCAGTGACTGTCCCAACAGCGGCATCACCATGCCGCCCCGCTCGGTCAAACAGAACTCCGCCTGGATCTGATCGCGGTGGCTGTCGACCAAGTAGCCGGCGCCGAGCGCGCCGCCCTGCACCTTGTCGGCGACCCCGGCGAAGATCAGATCGCGTTTGAGGGCCACGCCGGTGCGCTTCAGCACCGCCATGATCGCGAGCGCCTGCGCCGCGGCGTACTTCATGCTCGTGGCGCCGGCGCCCCAGAGATAGCCGTCGGCCTCGGTCGCCGCGAACGGCGGGTGCGTCCACGCCTCCGCCCGCGGCGGGCTCACGTCCAGGTGCGCGGAGAGCAACAGCGGCGGCGCGGTACCGTTCCCTTTGAGGCGGGCGACGACGTTCGTGCGCTTGGGCGCGGCTTCAAACAGACGCGGCTCGATGCCCTCGGCGGCGAGCTTTGCCGCCAGGTAGTCGGCCGCGGCCTTTTCGTTGCCCGGGGGGTTCTGGGTGTCCAGCCGAATCAGGTCCGCGAGGACCTGCACCGCCTCGCGCCGGACCTCCCCCCAGTCGAAGCTCATGGCGCACAATCTACGTGAGGCTTTGGGCCTTTGTCGAGCCGCTCGGCTACTTCAGGGATTGGAGCCGCGTCTTGGCCGAGGTGCGAAAATCACTCTTCGGGTTGGCGGCGACGAGCTCGTACAGGTGGCGGGCCTCGCGCACCCGCCCGTCGGCGGTCAAGAGCTCCGCGGCCCAGAACTGGGCGTCGTCGGTGACCACGTAGTTGGGATGCTCGGCGACGAAGGTCAGGTAGTCCTGCAACGCCATCTTCGTCTGCCCGACCTCGCGCTCGGCGTGCGCCAGCGCCAACAACGCCTCCCAGTCGAGGCTGTAGGCGGCGCGCATCTCGGTGCCCCACTTCACCGCGCTCGCGAACTGCTTGGCCTTGTACGCGTCCAAGAGATGCCGGCGCAGCACCTTGCGCTCCGGAACGGCGCCCGGGCTACCCTCTGCCGCGCTCGGCCCTGAGCCCGCAGTCGGCGTTGTCTCGGACGGCGGGGTCGGTGCCGGCGCGAGCGCCGCGGCGACCCCGGGCTCCGGCGTCGGCCCTGGGGCCGGCGGGCCCTCCGCAGCGGTCTCGGCGCCGGCCGGCGACGATCCGACGCCGGCGTGCTCGCTCGTCGGCGGCGGATACGGCGGCCCCACGAACGACTCATCGACCGCCGGGGCCGCGGTCGCGGTCTCGCTCGGCGGCGGCGCCACCGGCGCGCCGCTCTGCAGCATCAGCATCAGCGACGAGGCAACGACGATCCCCGAAAGGACGCCCACCACCAACCCGAGCTCGAAGCGATGGCGCTCCGCCCACAGCCGCGCCACCTGGTAGTGCAGCCACAGCGCTTGCCAGCGCGACGCCGCACCGCGAGCCGCAGGGGCAACCGACCCCGCCGCGTCCGAGCCCACGCCCGAGCTCGTCGCCGCCGCAGCGACCGGGCCACCTTCGACGGCGACTTGACCAATGCCGTCCAAGACCTGGGACAGATTGCGCTGCACGTCGTCGTCGCCGGCGAGCGCCTGCAGGAGGTTCTCCTCGGCCCGCTGCACCGCGACGCCGCCCAAGACCTCCCGCAACCCCGGGTAGTCGTCGAGGAGCTTCAGCACCGCGTCCTTCTCGAACCACAACAGCTGCATCGGTGCGCAGGTCCACACCGAGGCGGAGCGCGGCTGATCCGAGAGCAGCGCCATCTCGCCGAAGAAGCCGCCGGCCGAGAGACGCGCCACCTCCTGGTCGTCGCGCTCGGCCAGGGTCACCCGCACCTCGCCGTCGACGACGAGGTAGAACCCGTCGCAGGGATCGCCTTCGCGGATGACGCGCTCGTCGGCCTGGCGGTGCTGCAGCGCCGCGATCGCGGCTATCCGCTCCAACCCGGCGTTGTCCAGGAGCGCCAGCAGGTTGCCCGAGCGCTGGAAGCGCACCAGGATCTGGTGGATCTCGGCATGCTCCGCGGACGCCGGCGGCGACGGCGTCGGAGCCGCAGCCGAGGGCGCCACGACCGGCTTCAAGGTCGGGCGAACGTTAGGCACCAGCGCCATCAGCGCCTCGAGCTCGAGCGGCTCGTGCAGCACCAGGAACTCGTTGGAGTCGACGAGCTCCGGATCGCGCGTCAACAGGACCACCGGCAGGTTCCCGGCCTGGGAGTGGATCATCCGACCGAAGCTCGGACCGTCGAGCACCGGCAGCGACTCGCTGCAGATCACCAGATCGGGCTGTTCTTCGAAGAAGCGCGCGAACGCGTCGCCACCGTCCGGGGTCGCGACGACGTCGAAGCCGGCGCCGGTGAGCATCCCGACGACGCGCTCGAGCTGCTGCGTGTCACCGTGGGCAAGGAGGATCTTGGCGCGCATCGCCGACAACCTGTCACGATTCTAGCGCAGCGAACCAGCAGGACGGCGACAAAGGGTACCGGACGACCTCTTCATCAGATGTGGCGGCTAGTTGGCGCCGCCCGCAGGCGCCGTGCCGGCCCCTTCGGGAGCGGCAGCCTCGCCCGGCTCGGTCCCCGCCTTGGCGGCCTCGTCGAACATCGTCACCAGGCGGCTGCCGCCGAACTGGGACCGGGCGAGCTCGAGGAACTGGTCGGCGGCCGGGTCCTTCTTCGCCTTCAGCCAGCGGATCTTGTTGACGAGCTTCGCCGCGGCGATCTCGTTCACGTCCATGTTCAGCTTCTCGGAGAGGACCCACGCCGTGGCCTTGCCCTGGAAGTTGACCTCGCTGAACTGATCCTTGGTCTTGACGACGAACAACAGGGTCCCGGACTCGATCGTGCGCGCCGCGTTCAGCGCCAGCAGGTCGGGACGGTTGAAGGTCTTCACGGTCTCGAACACCGTCGCCAGCGACGTGCCCTCGTTCGGCAGCAGGTCGGTCTTCTTCATCCAACCCGTCGATTCGTCGGAGGCCTTGATCGCCGCCCAGTCGTCCTGGACCTTCAGCACCGTGACCTGCTCACCGCGATAGAGCGTCGCGACCCAGTTGCTGACCTTCTTGCCGTCGGCCGCGTCCACCTTGGCGGCGTCGTTCGGCTCCCGCTTCAGGCTGGTCACCGCGGTCACCAGCGCCTGCTCGGGCTCCCCGGCCGGCACCGGCGCCGCCGGCGCGGTCGCGGCGGGCGATGGGCGATTGTCAGGCGTCGGCGCGACGGCCTCGTCCTTGGTGCAGGCAGCGACCGCGAAGGCCAACAGGAACAGCAGGAGACTGCGCGTCATGGGTTCCCTCTTTCGCCTGAGACCCGACCCTCTATGCCACAAGGCACCACTCGAGCCAAGCAACACCCGGGCGGCGCCCGATTGACCGTCGCGGGCGCGGCCCATACAACGGCGCTCACGATGCCGCGAGCCCCCGCGCACCGTCGGCTGCCCCTCCACCACCGCGCCTCGGACCGCGTCACCGTCGCGATCGCTCTGCTGCTCGCGCAAGGCTGCGTCGCCCCTGTCGACCAAGATCCGCCGTCGCCCCTCGTTCGTCGCGCCGCCCTCGCCGCGCCGACAACGACCGCGGCGCCGCCCCCAAAGCCGCTGCTCAACGCCTGGCGCCTGCAGACCACGGAGGCCGGGTCACCGGCGCTCCAGCCGGTGCGCCTCGGTTCGATCCGGCGGCCGGCGCAGATCCTTCACTTGCCGTACACCGGGCACCTCGACGTCCCGCAAGGCTCGACCGCTGCGGAGCTATGGCTGACACCGGGAACCGCCCTGGAGTCGGTCCCGCAAGGCTGTCAGGTGACCCTCACGGTAGCCTGGCCGGGCGCGGCGGCCGTCACGCGGACCACGGCAGCCGTCAGGGCCGCGGACCCCGGCGAGTGGTCGCGGGTGCACCTGCAGCGCTCCTCGACCAGCGGGCCGACGACTCTGAGCGTCGCCTTGACGCCAAGTGCCGCCTGTGGCGCGCAACCGCTGTGGGTCGCGGCCGCGGAGGTCCGCTTCACCACCACTGGTCGGACCGCCGGCCGCCGCAACGTCCTGTTGGTGGTCGTCGACACGCTGCGCCGCGACCTGTTCGACTGCACCCCGGAGACGAGCGCCAACGCCCCCCACCTCTACGAGCGCTGGTGCAAGACCGGGAGCTTCTTCGCGGACGCGTTCTCGAACAGCTCCTGGACCTACCCGGCCGTCACCTCGATGCTCACCGGCCTGACCCCGCGCGCTCACGGTGCCTTGCGACTCGCGGGCACGACCCGCGATCTCCGCCCCGAGGTCACGACCCTCCCGGAGGTGCTCGGTTGGAGCGGCTTCGAGACCTTCGCCGTGGTGCCGAACCCCTACAGCGCGCGCGCCCTGTGGCGCGGCTTCGACCGGTTCTACGAGCTGTTCCCGGCCCCCGGCCGCATGCTCTCCGACAAACGCCGCGCCCAAAACGTCGTCGACCGCTTGCTCGAGATCCTGCGCGAGCCCCGCGCCGTGCCGTTCTTCGGCTTCGTGCTCCTCGTCGATCTGCACGAGCCGGTCGACTTGCCGCAAAAAGCCGGGGCGCTGCCCGATGAGTGCCGCGAGGTCACGCCGCTACCCTTCGGCTGGGAGGGGATCAAGCAGCCGCACAGCCCGCCGACCGCCGACGAGCACCGCCGCATGACCTGCCGCCGAGCCCTGTACCGCGCTTCGTTCCTCGGCATCGACCGCGAGCTCGCGCGGCTGATGCAGGCCCTCGCGGAGTCCCACCTCGAAGAGAGCACCGCGATCGTCTTGGCTTCGGATCACGGCGAGGAGCTCTGGGACCACGCCGAAGAGGAAGCGCCGCGGCCGACCGATCGGGAGCCGGTGACGCGCTGGGGCGTGGACCACGGTCACACGCTCTACCAGGAGCTGACCCGCGTGCCGCTGCTGCTCGTGCCGTCGGCGCAGGACCGCGGCCGGGCGCTGCCGCGCGTCGACAGCCTGGTTGCCGTCGCCGACGTCTTCGCCACCGTGCTCGGCATGGCGGGGATCGCGTCGCCGACGACGACACCGGCCTTTGATCTCAGTCCGGCCCTGTTCGGCCGCGCGCCGCCGGGTCATCCCTTCGTGCTCAGCGAGTCGACCCTGTACGGACCCGACCGCACGTCGGTGAGCACGCCGGAGCTGCGCGCCATCCGCACCGCGGACGGCCCGATCGAGGTATTCGCCCGCGCCCCGGACCCCTACGAGCGGCACCCGCTCCCCTCCGACTCTGCCATCGCCCGCCGCGGTGCCGCGCTGCTCCACGCCGCGACGACGACGACCACCGGCTACTCGCCGCCGTCCGTGAAAGACCTGCAGGCGCTGCGGGCCCTCGGCTACGTGAAGTGAGCGCCTGCGTCCGCGCCTGGCGCCGCCTCAAGACGGAGCGTGCTCGGCGGTCCCATGGTGGTCGTGGGAGTGCACGACGACGTGCAACAGCGACCCGGCCACCAGCGCCTCGAACACCGCGAACTGCCGCTCGTCGAGGCTGGCGAGGACCGCCTCCCCGGTGCAATAGCCGCCTACGGTCACGATCCCCATCGCCGCGAGGATGCCGGCGGCGACGTACCCGCCGAGGCGGGGCCGCACCAACCACCACAGGACCAACCCGATCGACAACCGGTGCAGGACCACCGCCCAGGGCAGCGCGCTCGCGGCCTGGGCGCTCGATACTTGTGGCGCGGACAGGGCCATGCCGTCCAAAAACTCGTGCAGCCCCAACCCGACCACGACCAACACCCGTACGACGACGTGCGCCGGGTTGGCGAGGCTCTTCATGCTGCGCTCGACCGCGCTCGGGCCCAACAAACCGATGCCGAGCGGGATCATCGCCATCCAGCCCAGGACCTCGAGGATCTCGGGCAGGATCTGAAACACCGTGATCCCGCCCACCGCGATGACCGTGAGGATCTCGAGCACCACCCGCGCGCCCTTGCCCGCGAAGTGATCCGCGAACAGGAAGATCCCCGGACCGACCCCGAGGGCGACGATGCTGAGGATGAGCATGACCATGCCGCGACCTGCGACCGGCGAAACGCCAGGGCGGGCAATCTGGCACAGCCAGGTCGATCAAGCTAGAGTGCGGGCCGTGACTCCGGCCGCACCCATCGGCGTCTTCGACTCGGGGATCGGCGGCCTGACCGTCGTCGCCGGCCTGCGCCGGGTGCTGCCGCGCGAGGCCATCCTCTATCTCGGCGACACCGCCCGCGTCCCCTACGGCACCAAGTCGTCGGAGGTCGTGCGGCGCTACGCCCACACCTGCGCCCGCTTCCTGCTCACCGAAGGCGCGAAGATGCTGGTGGTCGCCTGCAACACCGCCAGCGCCCACGCCCTCGAGTTCCTCCGCGCTTCGTTCGCGGTGCCGGTGGTCGGCGTCATCGAGCCCGGCGCCGCGATGGCGGCGCGCGCGACCCGCAACAATCGGATCGGCGTCATCGGCACCGAGGGCACGATCACGAGCGGCAGCTACCAGCGCGCCCTCGCCCGCCTCGCCCCCGAGGCGACGGTCATCGCCAAGAGCTGCCCGCTCTTCGTCCCCCTCGCCGAGGAGGGCATGGTCGACCACCCCGCGACCCGCCTGATCGCCACCGAGTACCTGGCGCCCTTCGCCGCCCACGAGGTCGACACCGTGGTGCTGGGCTGCACCCACTACCCGCTCTTGAGCCCGGTGCTGCAGCAGATCTTGGGCAACAGCGTCGAGCTCGTGGACTCCGCCAGCGCGGTCGCCATCGTGGTGCGTGACACGCTCGAGGCGAACAGCCTGAGCGCGCCGCGGCGCGCCGCCGAGGACCGCTTCTTCGCGACCGACGTCAGCCAGCGCGTCCTGCGCGTCGGTCGAGCTTTTCTCGGCGCCGAGCTCGCCGCGGTCAACCTGGTCGATCTCTAGCCTCGACGTTCGGCCCCAACCAGCGCGCCGCCGCGTCGGCCGCCGTGCCCTTCTGCGCCGCGTAGGCCTCGAGCTGGTCGCGACCGATGCGGCCGATGGAGAAGTAGCGCGCCCTGCTGTGGTTCAGGTACAGGCCGCTCACCGACGCCGCCGGCAACATCGCGAAGCTCTCGGTGAGGGTGATCCCCGCCTGCCGCGGCGCCTCGAGCAGGGCGAACAGCGTCGCCTTCTCGCTGTGATCCGGGCACGCCGGGTAGCCGACGGCGGGCCGAATGCCGCGGTACTTCTCGGCGATGAGCTCCGGCACCGTCAGGTGCTCGTCGGCGCCGAAGCCGCACTCGTTGCGCACCTCTTGATGCAGCTTCTCGGCGAACGCCTCCGCGAGCCGGTCGGCGAGCGCCTTCACCATGATCGCCTGGTAGTCGTCGTGCTCGGCCTCGAGCTTCGCCACCAGCTCGGCGACCCCGTGCCCCGCGGTCACCGCGAAGCCGCCGAGGTAGTCCGCGCCGGCGCCCACCGGGGCGACGAAGTCGGCGAGCGACAGACACTCGGTCGCGTTCGCCGCTTGCTGCCGCAACATGTGGAAGCGACAGCGTTCTTCGCGGCGAGTGTCGTCGGCGTAAACGATTACGTCCTCACCGTCGGCGTTGGCGGCGAACAAGCCGTAGACACCCCGCGGCCGAATCAGGTCCGCGCCGACGATCCGCGTCAGCAGCTCCTGGCCGGCGGCGAACACCTCCCGCGCCGCGGCGCCGATCCCCTCCTTCTCGAAGATCGAGGGATAGATGCCGCGCAGCTCCCAGACGTGGAAGAACGGCGTCCAATCGATGTACGGCACCAGATCAGCGGCCCGCACCGTGTCGAGCACCCGCACGCCCGTTCGCTGCGGCTTGGCGATCTCGCCCGCCCCGAAGGACAACGTCGGCCGCCGGCTCTTCGCCACCGCCCACGGCAGCAACGGCTCCGGGGCCCGGCCGCTGTAGGTCTCGCGGGCGTCTTCCTGCTCCTTGCGGATCTTCTGCCCGAACAGATGCCGGCCGGCCGGACGCATCAGCTCGCCGGCGGTGCCGACCGCCCGCGACGCGTCACGGACGTGCACGCACAACCCGTCATAGGCCGGCGCGATCTTCAGCGCGGTGTGCTTGCCGCTCGTCGTCGCGCCGCCGATGAGCAGCGGCGTCGACATCTCCAGGCGCTGCATCTCGGAAGCGACGTGGACCATCTCGTCCAACGACGGCGTGATGAGCCCGGAGAGCCCGATCATGTCTGCCTGCAGATCCGTCGCCCGGCTCAGGATCTCGGCGGCCGGCACCATCACGCCGAGGTCGGTCACCTCGTAGCCGTTGCAGGCGAGCACCACGCCGACGATGTTCTTGCCGATGTCGTGCACGTCGCCCTTGACGGTCGCGAGCACGATCCGACCCCGGTGGCGCTTTTCGCCCTCCTGCTTGTTGGCGGCGATGAACGGCTGCAGGTAGGCGACGGCGCGCTTCATCACCCGCGCCGACTTCACGACCTGCGGCAGGAACATCTTGCCCTGGCCGAACAGGTCGCCCACCTGGTCCATGCCGGCCAAGAGCGGCCCCTCGATCACTCTCAGCGGGTCGCCGAGCGCCAGCCGCGCCTCCTCGACGTCGGCCTCGATCGCCTCGCTGTGGCCGTGCACCAACGCGTAGCGCAGCCGCTCGTCAACCGGCAGCTGCCGCCAGGCCTCGGCCTTGGCCTTGGTCGCCGGCGAGGCGGAGGCGGCCGCGGCGTAGGTCACCAGGCGCTCGGTGGCGTCGGCGCGGCGGTTGAAGAGCACGTCCTCGACGAGCTCGCGGAGCTCCGCCGGGACGTCGTCGTAGACCGCGACCTGGGCGGCGTTCACGATCCCCATGTCGAGGCCGGCCTTGATCGCGTGGTAGAGAAACACCGTGTTCATCGCCTCGCGCACCGCGCCGTTGCCGCGCAGCGCGAACGACAGGTTGCTGATGCCCCCCGACACCGAGGCCCCCGGGCACCGGGTCTTCAGCGCCGGCACCGCGTCGAGGAACTCGCGCGCGTAGGTGTTGTGCTCCTCGATGCCGGTCGCGACCGCCAGCACGCCGGGGTCGAGGATCACGTCCTCGGGCGCGAACCCGACCTCTTTGGTCAGGATCTCGAAGGCGCGGCCGAGCACCTCCACCTTGCGGGCCGCGGTCACCGCCTGACCTTTCTCGTCGAAGGCCATCACGACCACGGCGGCGCCGTAGCGCTGCACCTGGCGCGCCTGGGCGCGAAACGCCTCCTCGCCGGCCTTCAGGCTCAGCGAGTTCACGACGCCCTTGCCTTGCAGACACTGCAGGCCGCGCTCGATGACCCGGAAGTCCGAGCTGTCGACCATGACCGGGATCCTGGCGACGTCCGGCTCCGCGGCCACCATGTTCAGGAAGCGGGTCATCGCCTCCGAGCCGTCGAGCAGCGCCTCGTCCATGCAGACGTCGAGGATGTTGGCGCCCCCGCCCACCTGATCCTTCGCCACCGCCAGCGCCTCTTCGTAGCCGCCCTCCCGCACCAGGCGGGCGAACTTCTTCGAGCCGGTCACGTTGGTGCGCTCGCCTACCACGATGAAGTTCGAATCGGGCCGAACGGTGAGCAGCTCCAGACCGGCGAGACGCAAGAACGACTGCCGGGGGGCCGGAGCGCGCGGCTTCTTGCCGGCGACCGCCTCGACGACCGCGGCGATGTGGGCCGGTGTGGTCCCGCAACACCCACCGGCGATGTTGAGGAGCCCTTCGGCGGCGAGCTCGCCCAACACCGTCGCGGTCGTGGCCGGTTTCTCGTCGTAGCCGCCGAGCTCGTTCGGCAAGCCGGCGTTCGGATGGCAGCTCACGAAGCAGGTGGCGGCGGCCGCCAACGCCTCCAGGTGCGGCCGCATCGCCGCGGCGCCGATGGCGCAGTTCAAGCCCACCGCGAACGGCCGGGCGTGCGCGATCGAGGTGTAGAAGGCCTCCACCGTCTGCCCCGACAGCGTCCGGCCGCTCTGGTCGGTGACCGTCATCGACACCCACACCGGCACACCCAAGCGCCGCTCGGACGCGAGCTCGGCGACCGCGTACAGCGCCGCCTTGGCGTTCAAGGTGTCGAAGACCGTCTCGACGAGCAGCACGTCGGCGCCGCCGTCGACGAGGCCGCGCACCTGCTCGCCATAGGCCCGGGCGAGCACCTCGAAGGTCACGCTCCTCTGCCCCGGGTGGTTCACGTCCGGCGACAACGACGCGGTCTTGTTGGTCGGTCCGATCGAGCCGGCGACGAAACGCGGTCGCGCCGGCGTCCGCCGAGTCGTCTGATCCGCCGCGGCGCGCGCGATGCTCGCCGCCGCCCGATTGATCTCGTAGGCGTGGGTCTCCAACCCGTAGTCCGCGAGCGACACCGACGTCGAGGTGAAGCTGTTGGTCTCGATGATGTCGGCGCCGGCGTCGAGGTAGCGCTGATGGATGCGGCGGACCAGCTCCGGCTGCGTGACGCTCAAGAGGTCGTTGCAGCCGAACACCGGCCGCGGATGCTCGCGAAACCGGCTGCCGCGGAAGTCGGCCTCGGCGAGGCGCTCGGCCTGGATCATCGTCCCCATCGCGCCGTCCAAGACCAGGACGCGCTCGGCGCACAACGCCGTGAGGCGATCGAGGGTCGTCTGCTGCGGCAGAGTCGCGGTCATCCACCAGAGATAGGCGCTCGGGCAGCGCGGCGCAACCGTGGCACCCGTCTCAGTACACCGCCTCCGCCCGCACGAACAGGCCGCGGGCACCCGGCTCCCGGCACGAGACGCCGGCCGCGGCGATCGAGCTGAAGTTGTAGCCGGCCCCGAGGCGCAGCCAGTCGAGCGCCAACAGGCTCAGCTCCGCCAACGCGCCGTAGGTCGTGCTGACGTCGGCGTAGGGCACCGCGCAGCCTCGCCCTTCGACGGCGACGTCCCAGCTGTCCCAGGCGTGGAGATCGCTGCGCAGCGCCACGAGCAACGCGTGGTCCGAGAACTGCACGCCGACCGCCTCGCCGCGCGTGACCCGATAGGCCACCTTCGGCCCCACCGACAGCGGCGGCGCGAGGTCGGCGACGACCGCGGTCGACACGACGTGAGAGACGATCGCCGCCCACTGCTGGTCGAGGGCCGGCGCCCGGCTGCGCTCGTGCTCCACCGCGTAGCGGGCGAAGACATCCAACCAAGCCACCGTAATCGAGCGATACGCGAGGCCGACCGCGCCCTCCCACGCTCGGCGCGAGCTCGTGAGCTTCAACCCCTCGCCGCCCTCGTAGCCGCTGCCGCCGCGCCCGGCGAGGGCGACCGTGAGGCCGCGGACGGGGCGAAGCTCGAGGCGTCCCTGGCAGCCGAGCTCGGCGCTGCGCGTCGTTGTCAAGCGGTCCAAGCGCCCGTCTCCCAAGAGCCGCAGGGTGAAGGTGTCGGCGACGTAGGTGCCGCCGACGCTCAGCGCGTCCCGCGCCCGACCTGCGGCGTCGTCCTCCCGATCGAGGGCGCCGCGCTCGTAGCTCAGGCTCACGGCGCTGTGCGCCCCGACCGGCGTCTGCGCCCCGACGGTGCGCGTCAGGGTCCGCTCGCCGCCGTCCACCCGCAGGTTCTGCTCCGAATACAGGAGCGCGCCGCTTGGCAGCAGCCGCCGGCCGCCGACGACCACGCCGTCCTTCGCCGCCGGCGCCGCGGTCGGATCCGCCGCGTGCAGCCGCGAGGCGACCCGATAACCGGCGTAGAGCTCGGTGTCCTCGGCCACCGGCACGCTCCCTTGCGCCCGTCCGAAGGCGCGGCCGTCGTCCGCGAGCCCCGCCTCCAGCAACAAGTCGACGGTCGCGAGGTCCTGGAGCTCGGCGCCGACGGCGCTCTCCCCTCTGGGGGTCGCGGCCCAGGTGACGGTGTCGGCGCGGACCAGCTGCCGCCGGCGCGCGAACACCGCCAGCTCCGGCAGCACCTGATAGCCGAGCTGCAACCCGGCGAGGAGGCGCTCGCTCTGCACGCCCGGGTTCTTCTCGTATCGACCTTCGGCGTCGAGCTTGAAGCGAGCGACGCGCTGCGAGGCGCCGAGCACCGCCAGCTCTCTCTTCGTCTTTGTGCCGATCGTCGTCGCCACGCCGGTGTGCGCCGCCGGCGACGCGTCCGAGAGCGTGGTCTCGCGATAGTCCACCTGCCCCCACAACCGCGTGCCGCTCGTAAACGGCGCGTCCACCCGCAGCCCTCCTTGAGCCAGCAGCATCCCCGGCGGCGTGCGGCTGTCGGTGAAGCCCGGCTGCGAGAAGCGGCCGTAGACCATCGCCTGCGCGCCGCCCACCCCGGTCTTGAGCTCGATCGCCGCCGCGTTGCCGGCGCCATCGAGCCCCGACATCCCGCTCGCGAACGACAGGCCGCCGTCGATCGACTTGCCCATCGAGACGTTGCCGCCTCGAGAATGTCCGAGCTCCAGGCGGGCCTGCAGGGCGCTCCCCAGGTCCAACCGGGCGCTCGCCGCCACGAGCGCGTAGCGCGACACGAACCGCGACCGCGAATCACCGGCCGAGCCTTGCGCGCCGCCCTTCGGATCGACGAGCTCCGAGACCCCGGTGACCCCCAACGCGACCGGCCCCAGGGTCCCGACCGCGCGGCCGCCGAAGGTGTAATCGTGGTAGTTGGTGGCCGCCGGGACGTACTCGTACTCGACCAAGAGCCGCGCCCGGCTGCCGCCGCTGCCGTCAGCGGTGAGCGAGGCGCCGAAGGCCCGGTAGCTCAACCCCGAGTCGAGCACGATCCGGCCGCCCAGGTGATCGGCGGTGTAGTCCGGGCCCTCGACGAGCGGTGTGGCGCGCACCGGCAGGCCCGAGATCTCATCCAGCATCTCCAGAGTCACGCGCAGGCTGCCCTCGACCAGGTCGCGGTGGCTCAAGAAGTAGAGCGTGCCGCCGGTCACGGTCAGCTCGTCCTTCGCCGCGGCGCTGTCCGGGCGCGCCGCGAACGCCACCGCCCGGAGCTTGACGGCGTCCTGCGCCTCGCCGAGGGAGAGGCGCCCGCCCATGCCGTACAGCGAGCGCACGTAGCGGCCGACCTCGGCGTCGTCGATCGCGGTGTTCACCGCGCCCCAGCGCACGAAGCTCTGGTCCTTCTCGACGCGGAAGAAGAAGCGCCCGCCGCTCTCGCGCTCGTCGACGGTCATCGATTGGTCGCCGTAGGTCGGGTAGTAGGCCTCTGGATCCAGATCGCGAAAGATCCGCCGCGGGTTGTGGCGCAAGAGCTCGGCGGCGAACCCACCCCAATCGCGCAACCGCGCCTGCCCGTCGGCCTCGGTTACGAACAGGCCGCGCTGTGACAGATCGGCGCCCGCCGTGACCCGCCAGTCGCCGCCCTGCACGCCGCGGTAGAAGAACGCCCCGCCCGGCCCCCATTGCCACGGATCAGCGCCCTTCTCGTGCCCGAGCACCGCGCTCGCTTCGACACCGGCCATGCCCACGAAGAAGCTCGCGGTCGGCTCGACTACCACCGGCAGCTCCAGGCTGGCGCGCGGCGGGTCCACGCCCTGCAAATCAGGTGCAGGATCGGTCGTCACCGTCACCGCCGACAGCTTCACCCGCGTCGGCAGCTCGCAGCGCAACGCCTGCGGCGCGGTCGCGCTGGCGGTCGGCTCGGACGCCACGCTGCAACCCGTGGCGCCCTTGCCGCTCGCGGCGCCGCCAATCTCCAGCGCCGCCGGGCCGAGCACGTCGCCGACCATCACCAGGCGCTCGCTCGCCACCGGCTTCTCCGACGGCGGCAGGGCTACCCGCGCGATCGGGCTCGGGCCCCACGGCACCACGAGCGCGCCGCCGCCCTTCTGCGGGTAGACGTAGAGCGCGAACGCCGATAACCACGTCCGTCCGTCTTCCGCGGTCTCGACGAGGGTCCAGAAGGGCTCCTCGACGTCCGGGGGGAGCGGCAACAGCCACTCGGTGCCTTGCGCCTGTGCCGTGATGACCACTCCGGACCTCTTCGCAGCGAGACGTCGATCCGGCGCGACCACGAAGCGGGCGCCATAGATCGGCTTGCCGTCGACGACGCTGAAGCCGCTGTGCTCGCCGACGAAGGCGAGCGGCGCGCCGGCCGCGAGATCTGGGAGCTTGGCGCCGAAGCTCACGCGCACGAAGCCGCCCGGAGTGAGCGTCACCTCGCGATGTACCGGGGTCGTCAGCACCGCGCCCTGGGGCAGGGTGTCGCGGTTGATCTTCACGACGTGCCGGCCGGGCTGCAGGCGGACGATGTGGTAGAGGCCGTCGTCGTCGGTGATCGCGTACACGCCGGCCGCGAGCGCCACCATGACCTTCGGAATTCCCAGCTCGCCCTCTTGTTGCTCGCCGTCGCCGTTCTGGTCGTCGAAGACCTTGCCGACCAGGGTCGCCTCGGTGAGCTCGGGATCGGCGGCGATGACGAGCTTCTTCCGCTCGGCCGCGACGATCTCGTCTTGTTGTTCACCCACCGCGTAGTAGACGCCCACCTCCACTTCGGCCGTCCCCCCGGCGGCGATGGCTCGGGCGACGAGGGGCAGGTTGAACTCGCCGACGCTGCCGCTTTGCACGTCGGCGGCGAATTGGAGGGTCTGGAGCTTGCCGGTCTGTTTGACGTGGCGGGCGATGAGGGTGGCGTCGACCGGCTCGGCGACCGGCGCCGGCACGAGCGCGCCGCTGCCGGTGGGCATCGCCCGCACTGCCTTGAGAGCCGGTGGCACGCTGACGACGAACCGCAACCCCGCGGCGTCGGCGTTGCCGGTGACCTTGCCGGTCAGGCGGACGAGGCCGCCGGGCGTCACCTGGTCCTTGTCGAGCTTCAGCTCCAGGGAGCCTATCGAGGTGATGGTGATCGTCTGGGACGGGATCGCGTCGGGGCACACCCCCGCCGGAACAGTGGCCGACATGACGACCGGCAGCTTGCCGTCGAGAAGCTCGGGCAACGCGGCGGCGGCGGCCAGAGACGGCGCCAGGAACGTCGCGCCCTCGGCGGTCGGCTCCGGCTGGAATCCAGCCAAGCTCGACGTGAACTGCACGCCGGCCGTGATCGGAACCGGCGGATCGGTGCCGTGCAGGCGCTGCACCTTCAACGTGGTGCGGGCCCCGAAGCCGAGGGTGCGCGCGCCAACCGACAGCTCGCACTGGTCGACCGGTGGCACCACACCCTCGGGGACGATGATCAGCTCGACCACCGGCGTGGTCTGTTCCGGCACCGTCACCGGGGACGGTGGGCTGACCTGGTGGAAGCCCTGGAATCCGACCCTCAGCTCGGTGGCGCCGGGAGGAAACACGATCGCGCTCGCGGGCGGCACGGTCACCGTGATCGGAGTGGATCCCTCTGTGGCCGCCGTTAGCGGCAGCCAACTCTGGGGCGTGACGTCGGCGGAGGCGTCTTGCCGGACAGCCCCCACCACCCACTCCGCGCGTACCGCTTGCCACCGGGCAGTCGGCGGCTCGTTGCCGCCCGGCGTGCCCACTCCGTTTAACGCCGCGGTCACCGAGAGCGTTGCCGTCCCCTGAGTTGCTGCGAGGGAGAGGCCCGTGGGGGTCACGGCCGCGGTGAACGTGGCGAGCGGCTGTTCGACTGCGATCGTGGTGAAGCTCGCGAAGCTCCCCGTGGCCAACAAGTCGATCCCCAGGTCCACGCCGCCGACCACCGGCATGTTGTTGTTTGGCTTCACGTAGAGGGTCAGCGGGAACTGGCGCTGGGGGAATGACAGGTCGACGCCGCCGGCGTCGGTGAGCCGGGCAAACCCAGCCAGCGCACTCGTGCCGAGGCAGGTGGTAAATGGGTCAGCGGTGCCGGCCATCCGACAGCCGATGAGGTTGTCGAAGTCGGCGGCCGTCTCGGCTACGAGGTTCACCGTGCCGCTCGGGGCGCTGGTGATGACTGCAAAGGCCGTCGGCGAACTGCTCGCGACGCGAGCAGCCATTGGCGAAGTGTCCAGCAGGCTGTCCGCGTCATTGCCGTCCAGACCCATGACAGTCATCGGCAGCCGGAGGGGTGGAGTGCAGGAGGTCCCGGCAGCAAGATCCGGGATCGACGGGTCGTTTGGCGGAGACAAAAGGTTCGCCGTGGCGCGCGGAACGCCACACACGCCTGTTGCGTTCATGCGGACAGCAATACGCATGGGCTCGAGGTTCGTCCACTCACCGGTGCCGCCGCTTGCCAAGAAGGTCACACTCTTGGGCGAGAGGTAGTTGACCTCCACCGCGACGCCGGACGAAATCGTGCCGCCGCACCATGCACTGCCGCACACACACTCGGCAGGGTGCTGTGGCGCGGCTATCGGCGCCTGACAGGCCGCAGCCTGCCACGGAAAGACATCGTCGCCATCGGTCACATCTAGAATGTCCATAGAGTCCGGGATAGTGACAACAACGCTGGCCGCTGCCACTCCAGCGAGGGGGTAGCTGACCTCGTACCGAAACACTCCACCCGCCGCGTAGTTCGGATTGTCACCTGGCACTATTTCGAACACTGGACTATCCGCAAGCGCCTCCGCCGGCGCGACTGTGGCCAGTACGAGTGCCGGGAGTGACCGCAGCGCCCGCCAAGATGCCGCCGACGTCACTCGACCCGCAGCCACGCTGCCACTCCCGTCCCCGAATCGGTCGCGACGACGTCGAACGGCGGCGCCGCGCCTCTGATGGTCAGCTCCAGCCGCTCGGCCGTCGCCACCGCCCGCTCCACCGTGCCCTTGGTGGCCGCGACCTGGATGCGCTTCGCGAGGTCGCTCACCCCGGTCGCGTCGACGGCCACGCGGATCGCGCCCGCCTCCTTGCCCACCTGCCGCAGATGGATCTCCACCACCGTGGGAATGCGCCAAACGACAGGCCGCGTCACACTGAGCACGGCTGCCGTGCGAGCCCCCTCGGAGAGGCTCGCCACCCGCCGCGGCCGGCCGCGCTCCAGCTCCAAATGCAGGGTGGCCCCGAGCTCGACCGGCCCGACCTCGCCCGCCGGCCCCAGCGTGCCTTCACCCGTCTGGCGGTGCTCGGCGTCGTAGGTCTTGAACGGCCCCGAGCACGGCAAGCCCCGCACGTCCACGACGCGCACGCGGCCGTCCACTCCGGCCAACCGCCCGCGGCGACAGATCTCGGTCTGCGGCGTGAGCGTCACCGTGAGCGCCGCCTGCCCCACCCGCGCCCGCGCCGCGAGCGCCCCGACCCAGGTGCCGCTCGTCGCCTCCTTCACGCCCAGCGCCGCATCCTCCACGACGACCCCCAGGCGGTGCCCGCCCGCGGCGTCACCCTGGGCGTCAAGCGCCGTGACCGTCACCGTCGCCGCGGTCGCGCCATCGGCCGGCACCGGGTCGGGGCTCACCTCCACCTCGAGCGCGGCCGGCGCCCCGGCGACGAGGGGGATGGTGATGGTCTCCTCGCCCTTGGCCCTCTCGGCCCGCACCCGGACCACGTCGCTGCCGTCGCCGACGCCACGGGGTGCGCGGTAGTCGACACGACGCAAACCCACCCCGAGGCGCGTCGCCTTGCCGACGCTGCCGCGCTCGGCCTCGATCTTGGCGGCGCTTTCCTCCGGCTCACCGGAGGGGCTCACCGTGGTCACGAAGATCCAGGCGTTGTCGGCGCCGTCCGCCACCAGCTCCGCGGGGAACACGAAGCTGTGCACCCGATCCACCTCGGGCAGGTACAAGTTGATGCGGGCGCGCGAGGCGTTGCCGAGCCTATCGGTCGTGACCGCCTGGCCCCAGCTCTCGCCCGGCGGCACCACCACGGGGACGCTGAAGGCGCCGTCCTTGCCCACGACCGTCGGGCCGAAGCGCTCGCCGGCGACCGTCACGGCGACCCTGGCCCCGGCCTCGCTGTTTCCGCGCAGGGTCAGCGCGGCGCGAAACGCGACGACCGCGCTGCCCACCACCGGCGGCTCGCCCCACGCCACCGGGCCGACGTCCGCGGCGGTCACCACCGCGAGCTGCGGGAACTGCTCGGTGGGGGCGGAGAGCACCGCGGTGAACCGGCCCGCGGCCGCCTCCTTCAGGTCGACCACCCGGCCCGCGGTCGCTTGCACGACCAGATCGGCGTCCGCCGCGCTCGCCCCCCGCTCCCGCACCACGATGACGAGCTGCACGTCCTGCGGGCCGCCCTTCCCCAGCAGCACGGTCGCCGGCGACGCGGTGATCGTCACCTCGCGCCCCGGGCCGCCAGCGTGCGCCGCGGGCCCTACGGCGAACACCGAGACGGCGAGCCACGCACTCGGGTGAGTGGCGTTTCGAGCCATGGCGATCGTAATGGACGAAGCCTAGCGCCGGCGCCGCCCTACTGCCAGACCGGCGAGCGCCAGGAAGGCCCATGACCCCATGCCGCTGTTCACGGCGTCGCAGCCCATGGCCTGCACGTCGCCGATGATGGCGGCGGTCTCGGCGCCGGCCACGGCAGCCGCCGGCACGCCGAGCACCCGCAGGCTCACCATCGTGACGCCGCCGTGCTCCGGCCACTTCAGCTTCACGCGCAGCTCGTTGTCGGCGAGCATCACGGCGGTGGCGATGCTCGCGGCCTGACGCAGATCCTGGTTCTTCAGCACCGGCGTCAGGTTCCACTTGACGTAGCCGCGCGGCGCCTTGCTCTGGCCCTTGCCCTCGGCGCCGGTCACCGCGAGGCAGAGCACCGCGACGCCGCCGTCGGTGCCGGCGATCGCCATCGTCTCGTCCACCCGGCCACAGTCGCCGTCACCGCGCTCGTGCCGGTCGCCGTCGTGGCCGTGGTTGTCGTGCCCGTCGCGCTTCTCGTGGCCGCGATCGTGGTCGTCGCCGTCGTCGTCCGAGTGACCCCGATCCCCGTCATGGTCGTCGTGCCTGTCGCCGTGGTCGCCGTCGTCACCGCACTGGCCGGAGCTCCAGGTGTTGCTGTAGAGCGTCGTGACGCCGTCGGGCACCACGTCGAAGCTGCACAAGATCTCGGGGTCGACCGAAGGCGGCGGCGGCTCGCAGGCATCCCCCACGCCATCGCCGTCCGCGTCGGCCTGGTCGGGGTTCGCGGCCGCGGGGCAGGTGTCACAAGCATCACCCAGCCCGTCCAGATCGCCGTCGGCCTGGTCGGCGTTGGCGATGCCGGGGCAGTTGTCGCCGGCGTCGCAGGCGCCGTCGCCGTCGGCGTCGCCGCCCAACGACGCGCACGGATCCGGCGCCACGAAGGTGAGGTCGGACACGAAGATGTCCTCGTCACCGGAGCGGTTGTCGACATACGTCACGCTCTGGCCGAAGACGTCGTTCAGGTACTGGTCGGCGGGATCGGTCGTCACCTGAAAGGACTCGCCGGTCGACAGGCGGTAGACAAACACATCAACGTTGCCGTTCACGTTCGACTCATAACCGATGAGATCCTGGTCGATGCTCGGCCTGAATGCCCCGCCGCCATTGTTCGCGATGATCCGTTCCTCGCTGGTATCCATATTGCGCGCCACGATCCGGCTGGTCGTCGCGCCCTTGTCTTGCGCCTGCCAGGTGATCCACGCCCCAGCGGTCGAGGGGTCGCGCTCGTTGGTGCTGAGGGTCGCCGTCACCGCCACCCTCTGACTGGTCGCGAGGTCGAACGCCGCGACGTCGTATTGGCTGCCCGAGAGATCTACCCATACGACGAAGCGATCGCCGATGTCGACGTAATAGGTGGACGGCACCGGGCCCGCGAGAAGGTCTGCTTGACGCGCGGTTCCGAGCCACCCGAGGTCGTACATCATGACCTGAGTGGCGCCTGATGCGCCCTGGCGCCATACTACCTTTGTGCCGCTGATGCGCGGCTCGAAGATGATCACCGAGCTGCCAATCTGATACAGCACTGTGGTCGAGATCTGGTACAGCATGATGCTGCCGCTCTGCACGGTGGGGCTGTCATAGGCCGTGTAGACGATGAAATCGCCGCTCACGTCGTTCAGCTGATCATCCGAGGGGCCGCTCGTCACCTGCACTGCCGAGCCGGACGGCTGCCCCGCAACCAGGCGCTGGAACCAGATATCGCCCGGCCCCATAGTGCCGTCGGCGTTGATGTCGCGGGCGGTGAACACCACCAGGTCGGAGGCGCCGTCGTTGCCGAGCCGCGGCGTCGTCTCCCAGGCCGTGGTCGAGGTGACCGCGTACTCGCTGACCTGCAGCGTGTCCGCCCACGCCGCGGTGGATGCGACCAGAGAAATCGCCACGAGCGAGCCACCAAGGAATCGAACGTGCGAGTGCTTCACGACGTCACCCCTCAGGTCCTGCGTTGTCGCGCTCCTCTAATAAGGTAGACACACGTGTCCACCGATGAAACCAACAAGCTCCCAAAGTCTACCGATCGGCCGCCGGCGGTGTCAACGAAAAAGTCTTTTAATATCAGGTAAGTACATGTGTTGCGGTGGGGGCGGAGGCCGCCAGACACCTACATCTCAAGAAGCGGATGGGAATCGAGCGGGAGCTCGGTTCTTGGAGCACCGGCTGCAGATTCTCCTGCCAATATCGCGATCTTGACGCTTGGTGGAGCTCACGGCGGCGGAAAACATCGGGTGGTGTAGTGGATATGGTTGTACCAGGGGAGCGCGAACTCCCACGCCACGTGCACGAGACCGGTGTCGTCGGCCGCGATCGCGGGGCCCCACGCGATGCCGGTGGGATATGAGAGCAACGCCGGCGCGGACCAACTGCCGGCGTTCAGGAACGAGTGATACGCATAACATCCCTTGTCCGGCGTTGCGTAGGGGCAGTCGAACCAGACGACGTGTGGGCGATTCGATGGGTCGAAGGCCAGGCGGACGCGGTGGCCGCCGGCCACTGGCAGCTCGTCCTGTTCCCAAGCTCTGCTGCCGTTCAGGTAGGTACGATACGAGCGGGCCCGGCCGTCGAGCATCGCGCTCCACACGAGTTGAGCGACGTCGTTTCGGTCCACCACGAGCTGCTCATCGATCAGCCAATCGGAGCTCGTCGACACCACGCGAGGCTCCGACCAGATGCCTTCTTGCAGCACTGCGACAACAAGCTCTGTACGCGTGTCGACAACTCCCCATGCCACGTAGACCTGCCCCGAGGCGGTCGCTGTCACAAGAGGCTCGAATACCGAGGCCATGACCTCCACAAGAGGAACTGAGTCGACCGAAGAGGTGTCCCGGATGGATTGGTAGTGCACCGACTCCAGCCGGGGCGGTTCCAACCGGACGCCTAGATGGACGACATGCGCGGTGCCGCCGGAGTCGACCGCCACTGCCGGCACGACCGCCCGCTGTATGTCGCCCGAAATAGTGAGGGGTGGGGCCCACGTACCGCCGCTGTTACGAGCATACATGACTTTCGATCGCTGCTTGGCACCTACGACGCCCGGGACCGCCTCCGCACTATGCCACACGGCGTGCATGACCGAGGGCGGGCCCATTGCCAACCGTATGCCGTAATCATCGCGCTCGGGTTCGTTCGACAGATCCAAAGGGCCCGATCCAAGTCTTCGGTAATGCGCCTCGCACGACGTCGGGTCGAGCCGGTCCCCCAGTATTCGCCCCTGGTTCCAGACCACGTGAACTCCGCCCGATCGGTCGACGCCAAGACCTGGGTAGTCGGCGTAGCTCACCCCGGGGGTGATGTCGCGCGCCGGCTCCCATTCAGTGGGGGCAGTGCATGGAACCACCGCGGGGACTTCATCCGCGGCTGCACCGTCCCCGCCGCCGTCGCTTGGACCGCCGGTGCCGTCTCCGTCGCCTTGGCGTTGGGGAATCGACGCCGAGCTGCATCCTCCGGCTGCCGCCATCACGAGAACAGTGATCCAGGTGTGCTCCGTCATGTGACCGACTGCCACCAGTCTTGCTCCTCACGGCAATCACGCCGGGCAGGAGGCTCTCACGCCCGCTGCGGCTGGCTCGGTAGCCTCCGCTGACGCCGCCACGCAGCTGCCAACGCAATCAAGATCGCCGGCCACCCGAGTCCGACGCCCGACGTGCAGGTGAGCGCATTCGCCGCCTCGCGTTGCGCCGCCGCCGCGCCGACGACCGGCGCCTGCTCCAACGACACCGACAACACGCGCAACGCGACGGCCGAGCTGTTGTGCGGCCCGTCGAGGATGAGCTTGACCCGCAGGTCGTTCTGGTCGGAGAGCGCGGCCGTAGCCGCCGAAGCGCTCTCGCGCAACGCAGGATTCTCGAACACGTTGACGTCGTTCCACGTCACGAAGCCCTTCGGGGCGTGACTCTGGCCCGGACCGGCGGCGCCTTCGACCGTAAGGCAAAGGACGCCGAGCGCCCCGCCATCGCCGGCGATCGAATAGGCCTCGTCGAGCTTGCCACACTGGCCGTGTGCGTGGCCTCGAGGACAGTCAGGCGCGTTCCATCGTTTCTGCCACAGCTCTTCAACCTGCGCCGGCAGGGCGGCCGCCGCGCAGAGGTCCGCGGGGGTCAGCCCATCGCAGGTGCCGTCGCCGTCGGCGTCGTTCGCAAGGTCGAAGGGGCACGAGTCGCACGCGTCACCGAGCCCGTCCTGGTCGAAGTCCTGCTGCAACGGGTTCGAGGCGGCCGGGCAGTTGTCCGCGCCGTCCAGAGCGCCGTCGGCGTCGCTGTCTGCCGTGGTCGGGTCGCCGCCGATCGAGAGCTCGAACGCATCGCACAAGCCGTCGCCGTCGCTGTCGAAGGTCGCCGTGGGCCCGTCGATGATGCCGCCTTCGAAGATCACGTCCAACAGCGGCACCACGTAACCGCTCTGGTCGCCGTCGCTCAAGTCCGGGTCTTGATAGTATCGCAGCCCGAGGAACGCGAGCGTGATGTACCCGGTCTCGAGCTGCGGCGAGAAGCTGAGCTTGATGTTCGGGTCGGTCGGCGGTGGGAAACCTTGCGCATCGACGACCACGCGCGCCTGGCTCGCCATGTAGCCTGCATCGAGGTTCGCGGCGGTGAGGAAGTCGAGGCTCTCCGACGCTACGATCTGGAAGTCGGACGGGAAGAAGGCGAGCATCGCCGGGTCGGCGACCAGCGTGATCGAGCTGATGCGGCCGAGCGTCGGGCTGTGGTGGAATGTGAAGGTCTGGTAGACGGCGCTCTGGTGTTGCAGGATCGCGCGCAGATCGGTCAGATCAGCGAAGGCACATTCTCCGTCACCACCGAGCGGACAGGACGCGACGAAGTTGTACCCGCAGCTCTGTGACTCCGTGTCCCAGTCGATCTCCACCCTTGCCGAGCACCCCAGCATGCCATAGCTGCCACCACCGCTCTCGATCCGGCAACCGTCGTTGATCTTGGGCTCGTACAGGCCGTTCTTCCATTCTCCGTTGCAGTCGTTGTCGAGTTGGTCGTTGCAGATCTCAGTCAAACCCGGGTGCATCAGGGCGTTGCCGTCGTCGCAGTCGTCGCCACCACAGGCCTCGGCAATACTCCCGTCGCCATCCGCATCCCGATCCTCCGCCACCCCATTGCAGTCATTATCGAGCCCGTCGCCGCAAACCTCTGCCAGGTCGGGGTGCGCGAGAGCTGTGCTGTCGTCGCAGTCGTCCGCCGGCTGAGCGCAAGACGCGAGCGTGTAGTGCCCGTCGCCGTCTGCATCGATGGAGTCGTCCACCACGCCGCTGCAGTCGTTGTCCAGCCCGTCGCTGCAGACTTCGATGAGTCCGGGCGACATGAGGGGGTTTTGGTCGTCGCAGTCGCCGCCCTTGAGCCCGATGCCCACGTCGATGAAAGCCGGGCACTGGATGTAACCATCGCCGTCCCGGTCCCGTTCGTCGCCAGGAGTAGGGGCGGTGCAGCCGGGCCAGCTGTTGTTATGCGTGCCGTCGCAGACTTGCGGCGCGCCAGGGTAGGTCCACGGATTCGTGTCGTCACAGTCGTCGCCGCCGGGACAGCCCACTTGGAGATGGCCGTCGCCGTCTTTGTCCGCGCACGGATCCGGCGCCACGAAGGTGAGGTCGGACACGAAGATGTCTTCGGTGCCGGAGCGCTGGTCGACGTAGGTCACGCTCTGCCCGAAGACGTCGTTCAAGTATTGGTCGGCGGGATCAGTCGTGACCTGGAAGGTCTCGCCGGTCGACAGCCGATACACGAACACGTCCAGGTTGCCGTTGACATTGGACTCGTAGCCGATGAGGTCTCCATCGACGCTCGGTCTGAAGCTGCCGGCGCCGTTGTTCGCGATGATCCGTTCCTCGCTGGTATCCATGTTGCGCGCCACGATGCGGCTCGTGGCCGCGCCCTTGTCTTGAGCCTGCCAGGTGACCCAGGCGCCGGCCGTGGAGGGATCACGCTCGTTGGTGTTGAGGGTCCCAGTCACCGGGATGCGTACGCTCACCGCGAGGTCGAACGCCGAGATATCGTACTGCCCGCCTGCGAGATCAACCCAGACAACGAATCGGTCACCGATGTCGACGTAGTACGTCGCCGGCACCGGGCCGGCGAGCACGTCCGCCTGGCGCGCGGTCCCGAGCCAACCGAGGTCGTACATCATCACTTGGGTAGCGTTCGCCGCCCCCTGGCGCCAGACGACCTTGGTGCCGCTGATGCGCGGCTCAAGAATTACCACTGAGCTGCCGATCTGATAGAGGACGGTCGTCGAGATCTGGTACAGCATGATGCTGCCGCTCTGCACGGTAGGGCTGTCGTAGGCGGTGTAGACGATGAAGTCGCCGCTCACGTCGTTCAGCTGATCGTCGGTCTCACCGCTCGTCACCTGCACCGCGGCTCCGGACGGTTGGCCGGCGACCAGGCGCTGGAACCAGATATCGCCTGGGCCCATCGAGCCGTCGGCGTTCATGTCGCGCGCGGTGAACACCACCAGGTCGGAGGCGCCGTCGTTGCCGAGCCGCGGCATTGTCTCCCAGCTCGAGGTCGTGGCGACGGCGTACTCCCGCGCCATGAGAGTGTCCGCCCACGCCGCTGTGGATGCGACCAGAGAAAACGCCACGAGCGAGCCACCAAGGAATCGGACGTGCGAGTGCTTCACGACGTTACCCCCGGATACTGCGTTGGCGGTCACTCGAATAGGGAGACCCTCGCGCGCAGGCGACCGAAGGACGTTCAGGTTGCCAATTTGCGGCCGCCAATGTCAACAATAAAGTCCCCTATTTACAAGTAAGTACGTGTGTTGCGGTGGGGGCGGAGGCCGCCACCCGCCCACATCATGGAAGACCCATGGGAATCTTCCAGGACTACTCGCCGGCCGGGCGTTTCCACATGTTAGGGTGCGTTTTTATTTCGTTTTTTGGCCCGCGGGTGTCGAGCTCGATGGCCTGGGAGGTGGTTTGTTCGACCCGTCCGAGGACGTCCAGGGTGTAGGCGCGGACCTTCTGCGATCCTTCCTGGAGCTCGATCACCGCCCGGAATTGGCCGTTGGCGTCGGCGGTCGTGACGACCCCGCCCACCCGGACCCGGGCGCCGGGATTGGTCTTGCCGGTCACCAGCTGGCGCCGCTTCGCGGTCTGGCTGTCCGGCGGCCACTTGATCTTGAGGAGGAGCGACTTTGGCATCGGCGTCGGCGCCTGCGGCTTGCCGCCGGGTACGATCGAGGTCTGGAAGCCGTTCTCGAGCTCCACCTGCTCGCCGCCCGCGGTCACGGTCGCCGAGCCGCGCGTCACCGCGGTCTGCACGTTGCCTTTGCCGTCGGTCAGCACGTGGACACGGCCGTCTCTGGTCGCCGCCACCGCGTCGCTGCCGGCCGCTTTGATCTGCAACAGCCGCCCGCTCTCCGGCTTGACGTCGGCTACCACCAAGCCCTCGCGCACCTCGAGAGCCGCCTGGTCGTCGTCCAGAGTCTCGAGCCGCACCTCGGCGTCGGCCGCGACCTCGACGTCCAGCGTCCCGGGAATCGACAACGCCGCGCTGCCCCCTTCCCCGGTCCGCAAGTCGGCGCCGACCTCGACCGCGGTCCCGACCACCGCCTCGTGCCACTCGCCGGCCCCGACCCGGATCTGAACCGCCCCCGCAGCCCGCGTCACCTGCACGCCCTGCGGCGACCTCAAGACCGGCGGCGCGACCGGCGGCGGCACCGGCGCCGGACGCCACAACAAGACGTAGTAGCCCCCCGCCACCGCGAGGACCACCAACAGCACCCCGGCCGCAAACACCAGGTTGCCGCGCCGCTTCGTCGTCGGAGACGGTTCCACGGCCGGATTCTACCGAAAACACCCACGGGGACGCCAACTTCAGGCGGAGGCCAAAGTCCTACTCCAAGAGCACGCTCTTCTTGCCGATGAGCTCGGACGGCGACGCCACCGGCCCCGGCGGCGGCTTGAACGGCAGCGTGACGACGAAGGCGCTGCCCTTGCCCTCCTCGCTGTCGACGTCGATGCGACCGCCGTGGTCGGTCACGATGCGATACGAGACCGAGAGCCCGAGCCCGACGTCGCTCCACACCCGCTTGGTGGTGAAGAACGGGTCGAAGATCCGCGGCAGGTGCTCCTTCTTGATGCCGGCGCCGGTGTCCGCGACCACCGCCTGCACCCCGTCGGCGAGCGCCCGGGTCTTGAGCGTCACCGTGCCGCCCTTCGGCATCGCGGTCTTGGAGTTGTTGATCAGGTTGATGAAGACCTGCGCCAACTGCCCGGGGTCGGCGGTGATCTTCGGGATGTCGGCGGCGAGCTCGCGCAAGAGCGTCACGCCCCCGGCCACGAGCCCGGGGCTCAGCATCTCCGCCACCTCGTCGACGATGTCGTTGAGCGCCACCTCCACCCGCCCGACCAAGCGGCGCTCGGAGAAGCGCAACAGCCGCATCGTGATCTCCTTGCAGCGCTTCGCCGCGGCCTCGATCTCCTTGAGCTTGCCGAAGTCCTTGTCGCCGGCCTGGTGGTCGCGCATCAACAGCTGCGCCATGCCGAGGATGCCGGCGAGCGGGTTGTTGACCTCGTGCGCCACCCCGGCGCCGAGCTGGCCCAACGCCGCGAGCTTCGACTGCACCAAGAGCTGCGCCTGGGTCGCCTCGAGCTCGCGGGTGCGCTGCTCGACCTTGGCCTCCAGGGTGCGGTTCCACTCCTCGATCTCGCCGAGCGACTTCTCGAGCCGCGCCGCCATCCCGTTCATCGTCTTGGCGAGCTCGCCGATCTCGTCGGCCTGGTCGACCTCGATGCGGCGCTTCAGCCGCCCTTCACCGAAGGCGTGCGCGCCGTCCACCATCTTCGTCAGCACCCGCCGCAGGCGCGCCGCGAACCACAGGCCGCCGGCGAGGACGCCGACGATGGTCAACACGATCCAGCCGAGCACCTGACGCCGCATGCTCAGCGCCGCGGCGAACGCCACCGCCTCGGGCTGCTCCACCACCACCGCCCAGCCGAGCGCGCCTACCGGCGCGAACGCCGCCACCTGCGGCGCGCCCCCCGCCACGCCGGCGAGCGACGTGCCCCGATTCTCACCGCTCAAGAACGCCGCCACCGCGGCATGGGTGCGCAGGTCGGTGCCGACCGCCAGGCTCGGGTGGACGATGGCCCGGCCGCTGGCGTCGACGACGAAGACCTGGGACGAGACGCCGGTCTCCACCCCCTCGAGCTGCAGGGTGTCCTTGCGGATGGCGACCTCGACCCCGGCGACCACGCCGGCGACGCCGTCCTCGAGCCCGCCCGGCACCGCGATCGCGACGCGGGCGTCGGTGCTCTCGGGGTAGTAGACCGGCGACAACAGCACCGCCCCCTGGCGCACCGGCGCCGTCGGTCGCGCCAGGTGCGAGATCAAGCGGCCGACCTCCGCGGCCCCGGCCCCCGGGTGGCGGCTGAGCTCGCCCTGGACCTCGGGCGCCGCGATCGCCGCCGGCGCCGCGAGCAGCTCGCCTGCCGCGTTCAACAACAGCACCATGCTGATGTCGTCGGACTGGCGATAGAGCATGTGCGCGAAGCCCGCGCGCTCCTCGGCCGACAACGCCGTGACGTCGAAGACCTCCATCGCGGTCGCCAGGCGCCGCGCCAGCTCCTCGACCGCCTGCGACACCTTCGCGGCCACCGCCAGCGCCGCCGCGCCCTGGTGCTCGGCGATGCGGCGCCGCAGGGCGTCTTCGCCGATGCGGATGACGCTGAACCCGGTCGCCGCGAGCGGGATCAAGGCCACCGCGAGCGCGAACAAGATCAGCTTCTGCGCCAGGCGCATCTTACAGCCCCAACGCCGAGATCAAGTGCGATTCGCTGACCGCGGCGTCCAAGACCTGCGTCGCCACCTCGACGAGCGGCACGTCGGTGCCGCCCAGGTGCAGGCAGCCCTCGTCGCGGTCCTGCTTGCGGTAGTGCAGCCGCGCCAACGACGGCAGGCGCAGCGCCGCCTCCTCGAGGACGCGCTCGATCACCTTGCGCGGGCCCGAGAACAGCATGCTGCTGTCGAGCGCCAGCCACGCCAGACCGGGCGAAAGACGCGCCACGACCTGCCGCATCTCGACCATCAGCGCCGCCTTGAGCGCGGTCTCGCCGCGCTGGCCGTAGATGGCGCGAAACGCGTTCACGTGGCTCAAGCGGACGATACCGTAGGCCTCGGCGCCCCCGGCCAGCCGCAGGCGGCGGTGCAAGGTCCGCACCGGGGCGCGCCGGCGGGCCTCCAGCGTCAGCTGCTCGGCCAGCACCATCAACCGCGTCGCCGGACCGCCGGCCATCTCGTAGAGCACCAGGTCCAGATCGTGCTTGCCCTCGTGGGCCTCCTTGAGCCCGAGCGCCGCGAGCACCCGCCACAGATCGGCACCCGGGTTCGGGGTGATGCTCAACCGCCGGTCGCGCAGGCGCCCCAAGGTCGCGAGCGCGGTCGCGATGCCGCGCAGCCGCGCCGGGTCGTTCGGCACCACGTCGATGGCCGGCCGACCGCCCAGGCGCCCCGAGGTGAGGGTGATGCCGTCACCCTGGGCGCGGTACACCGCCTCGGCCTCGGCGGCATCCGCCGGCAGCAACGCCGCCTTGAGCCCGGCCTGCTGCAAGACCGCCACGATCGCCGCCCGGTCGGCCGGGGTCCCGGCGACGTCGACCCAACACGGCGTCTCGCTCGCCAGCGCCTCCGCGACCACCGGCGCCGGCTCCGCCGGCAGCGCCAGATAGAAGCTGGTCCCGGCCTTGCCGCTCTCGACCATCAAGGTGCCGCCGTGCGCCCGCGCCAGGCTCAACGCGATCGCCAGCCCGAGCCCGGTGCCGCGGCCGCCGCCCAGCTCTCGCTCGCGCTTCGCTTGGCGAAAACGAGCGAACAGCGTCGACCATTCGCCCGGCGGGATCGGCGGGCCGTCGTTGTGAACCCCGAGGACGACGAAGTCGCGCACCGCGTCCGACTCGCCGAGGCTCAAGCGCACCACCGACGACGGCCTGGCGAACTTCACCGCGTTGCCGAGCAGATTCGACAAGATCTGCTCGAGGCGGTGCTGGTCGGCCACGAGCGGCACCGGCTCCGGGCCGGTCTCCACCGCGATGCTGAGCCCGCGCATCGCCGCCGCCGCCGCGAAGCGGGCCGCGACGCCGTGCACCACGGTCGCCGCGTCCATCGACCGGCACTGGAGCTCGACCTTGCCGCGCTCGAACTTCTCCAGATCGAGCATGTTGGTGATCAGGTGGTTCAAGCTCTCGCAGGCCTCGTCGGCGACCTCGAGGTACTCGCGCTGCTTCTCCGGCAGGTCGCCGGCAGCGCCGTTCAACAGCAGCTCGAGGGTCGCGATCACCGAGGTCAGCGGCGTGCGGATCTCGTGGGTCAAGGTCGACAAGAAGTCGCGCCGCGCCGCGTTCTCGGCCTCGACCATCGAGACGTCGCGCAGCACCACCACGACCTTGGCGTCGGCGGCCGCGGCGTCCGCGGTGCGGCCGAGCTCGGCGACGACGATCCGCTCGCCGACCCGAAACTCGCGCCGGATCGGGATCGCGGCGGCGGTGAGCACGTCCTCGGGCCAGACCGCGAGCAGCTCCCACAACGACCCGGACAACCCCTCCAGCACCCGCCGTCCCGCCGGGTTCGCGACCAAGACCTCGCCGGCGGCGTCGAACAACAAGATGGCGTTCGGCACCGCCGCCAGGGCGGCCTCGACCAGCTGCCACTGGCGGCTGGTGCTCTGGCGCGCCCGCTGCACCGCGTCCGCGGTGCCGTTGGCGAGTAGATCCAAGAGGCGGGCGACGTCGGGCGGGTAGGCGTCGACGGCGAACGACTGCACCACCAGGACCCCGACCGGACGACCATCCTGCACCAGCGGCACCTGGGCCTGGCTGCCTATTGCCCTGAGCGGCGCCTCGGGGTCGATGAGCGGCGTGGCGTTCACGCGGAGCGCGTGCTCCTCGCAGAGCACACCGCCGCACAGCGCGAACAGCTCCAGGACCTGGTCGCGGAGCTCGGCGATGTTGCCGATGGCGACCGCGCTGCCGCTCGACAGCTGCAGCGTCCCGGACTTGGCGCCGTCGGCGACGAGCAGCAGACCGGCGAGATCGTAGGGCACCACCTCCTGCAGGTGGCCGAGCATGACGTCCGCCGGGTGGGCGCCGGCCGCGACCGCGGCGGCCGCGAACACCTGCTGCAAGATCTCGAGCGCCTGCGAGCGGCGCCGCAAGTCGCAAACCAGCCGGGCGTTGTCGGAGCTCAGCCGGTGGCGCTGCGCCGCCTGCTGCACGGTGTGCAGCAGGTCGTCGAGGTCCCAGGGCTTGCGGGCGAAGCGGAACACTTGGGCCTCGTTGATCGCGGCGATGATGTCGATCGGATCGGTGTAGGCCGAGATGATGATCGGCACCAGGTGCGGATGGAGCTTGCACGCCTCCTTGGCCAGCTCGACGCCGGAGATCCCCGGCATCCGCTGGTCGGTCAAGAGCACCGCGGCCTCGACGCTGCCGAGGACCTTGAGCGCCGCCTCTCCGGAGGAGGCGGTCAGCACCTCGTAGTCGGCCTCGAGGCTCGCCCGCAGCACGTGCAACACCATCTCGTCGTCGTCGACGACGAGCACGCGGGGACGGGACTCCGAAGGCGACGTCATCACAGGCCCCACCACGGTACCACAGCCGCGAGGCCGGCCAAACAGGCCCTTGCCGCATCGACCGCCCCTCGCCCCACCCTGACTCTTCTACACATCGTCCGTTTGTGATCTGTCTCCGTTGGCCGGCCGCGATGTGGCTGGCGGGAGCGCAGATGCGAAAACCGGGTACATCGTGGACGAAGCAGGTTACCGATGGGTTGAAACT
>JACRCV010000067.1 GCA_016218825.1 Deltaproteobacteria bacterium | reverse complement strand
TACGCGGCGAGGGCGCCGCAGGCGGCGCGCTGGACGGCGGAGGGCGAACTGAGAGATGGTGCAACTGTCACGCGGACGGGGTGACCCCCGGGGTCAATGCTCCTGAGAAGACGGGGGTCAAAGGTAGTGAGAGCCGGCAGGCAGGCTCAAGCGGACCTTGTCGATCACCACCGGGAGGCCGGCGGTTTCATTTGGCCTTACGATCAAGATCCCGACCTGTTCGGCCGGCAGGTAGTGGCTGCGGTAGGTCTGCATGAAGCAGTTCTGGACGTCGTTGAGTCGAACTTCGAGGGCGCCGCTCGCGGGCACGTCGTAGATCATCGTCGCTTGGGTGTAGCGCGGGTCCTGGACCGAGCCGCAGACGAGCACGCGCGCGCCGGCCGGTGCTTGGATGACGAGGGCGTCGTTGTCGATGCGGCGCGTGACGCTCACCCTTTGGCCGCTCGACGTGGTGCCGGTGCCGGGCTGGCTGGTCTTCGCGCGGCGCAGGGTCACGGTGACGCCGGTCGCGGCGTCGGCGCTGGCGCGGATCTCGGTGTTGACCTTGGCCGGCGCGTTGACGCTCCATGAGAAGTAGCGCTGCCGCAGCGACTCGACCTGACCGAGCTCGGCCGTGGTCATGAAGGGGCGCGCCGCGTCCAGATCGGAGAGCCGCAACGCCAAAGCATCGCCGTCGTCGGCGCCGGGATGGGTCTCGGCCAGTCGCTTCGCGAGCGGCCGCAGGTCCGCGGCGATGTCCGCCACCAGGACGCTGCCCTGCCGGGTGAAGCCGGGGTCGGCGAGCGGCTGAATGTCGCCGGCCGCGACCGCGATCGCCTTGGCGGCCGGGACGGCCTTCGTGGCGTCGGCGTAGAACGGCACGAGAGCGGCCTCGTCCGGGAACATCCGCAGCATCGCCGCCTGGCCGCGCAGCCACTCGCCTTCGAAGGTGTCGGCGAAGCCGTTGTCCTTGGTGCCGGCCGGGCGACCGCTCATCTCCATCTGGTCGGCGCGGGTGACCAGGCTCTGCCAGCCGTTGGTGTTCTGACCCCAGCGGATGAGCGTCGAGAGCGGCGAGGTGGCGATGGGGAAGATGTCTGCCGGCATTGGCGTGTTCCTTTCCTCGTGGGCTGTGTTGACCGACTACGGATGAGTTGTCGGCGCCGGCGAACGAAGGGTTCGGGGCGGCGGTCTGCGGGCGGACAAGTGTCCGGGGGCGTTCGCGGCTTGCGGAAGACGGCGCGAGCCACCTATGGTTCCCACAAACATCAGCGGAGGTTCTCGTGGTGATGACGTGGGTCGGTCGGTGGTCGGTGGTGTTGGCGCTCGCCTCGAGCATGGGATGTCTGGAGGTCGGCACCGCGCCGACGGGTCAGGCGGCGGCGGAGCGGCCGGTGGCGCAAGCCGGGCTCGATCGAACGGTGAGCACCGGCGAGCTAGTCACGCTCGACGGCTCGGGCTCGAGCGTCGCGGGCGGCTTGGCGCTGGAGTACGTCTGGACCTTCGTGCGCATGCCGGCCGGCTCGCTGGCAGGGATGAACAACCACGCGATCGCCGATCCCTCGTTCATCCCCGACGTGCCCGGCTCCTATTTGGTGCAGCTGCTGGTGGCGATCCCCGGACAGCGCGATCCCGCTTGGAGCGCGCCGGACCAGGTCACGGTGACGGCGACGCCGAACCACGTGCCGCAGGCCGACGCCGGCGGCAATCAGCAGGTGGTCCGCGGCCAGCCGGTGATCTTGGACGGCTCGCGCTCCTCGGACGTCGACGGCGACAACCTGGCGTTCGCCTGGCAGATGATCGCCAAGCCACCGGCGAGTCAGACGCAGATCGATGACGCCGCCGCCGGCACGACCTTCTTCACCGCCGATGTCATCGGCACCTACCTCGTCGGCCTGACGGTCAACGACGGCACCATCGGCTCGCAAATCAGCCGGGCGTTAATCAGCGCCAACGACCCGACGGCCGACGCGCCGACGGCCGTGGCCGGCGCCGACCGGACGAACGTCACCGTCGGCACCACCGTGCTCTTGGACGGCGCCGCGTCCACCGATCCTCTGGGCCGGACGCTCAGCTACCAGTGGTCCTTCCTCGTTCGCCCGCCCGGCTCGGCGGTCGAGCTCGCGAACGCGAGCCTGGTGCAGGCCGCCTTCGTCCCCGACGTGCTCGGCACCTACAGCGTGGTCCTGGTCGCCACCTCGGCGGGTGGCGCCAGCGCGCCCGACAGCGTCCAGATCTCGGTCAGCAACCGCCAACCAATCGCCGCCGCCGGCGCCAGCCAGTACGTGCAGGTGGGGGACATCACTACGATCGCCGCCGCCGCCTCGACCGATCCCGACGGCCAGACGCTCACCTACACCTGGCGGTTGACGAGCAAACCCGCGACCTCGACGCGCAGCCTGACGAGCACCACCAGCGCCACCACGACGCTGCAACCCGACAAGGTCGGCACCTACTCGATCGAGCTCATCGTCAACGACGGCATCATCGATTCGCTCCCCGACGACGTCCAGGTCTTCGCGCGCGATCCATCGGCGAACACGCCGCCGGTGGCGAACGCCGGCGCCGATCAAACCGTCAAGACCCTCGGCACCGCGACCCTCGACGGCAGCGCCAGCTTCGACGCCGACGGCAACTCTCTCACCTACGACTGGACGCTCGCCGGCAGACCGGCCCTCTCCGGCGCCATTCTCACCGGCGCCGCCAGCGCGGCGCCGCAGCTGCTCCCGGACGTGTCCGGCACCTACACCGTGACCCTGGTGGTGAACGACGGCGCCGCCGGCTCGATCGCCGACACCGTTACCTTGACCGCGAACTTCGCGCCGGTCGCGGTCGTCGCCGCGGTCACCGGGCGGGTGTTGCTCAACACCGCGGTCGACCTGGACGGCAGTGACTCGCATGACGACGACGGCAACCCGCTCACCTATGCCTGGACGCTCGCGGTCCCGGCCGGCAGCGGCGCGGTGTTGTCGCCGAGCGCCGCGGTCGCCACCCCGACCTTCACCCCCGACGTCGACGGCCGCTACACCGCCACTCTCGTGGTGGACGACGGCTTCTTCGACTCGGCGCCGGTGATCGTGAACGTCAACGCCAGCGCGACGATGCTGAACACCCGGCCGGTGGCGAACGCCGGCCCGGATCAGCTCGCGGCCCCCGCCGGGACCCTGGTGCTCCTCGACGGCGGCGCCTCCAGCGATCCGGACGGCGACTTCCTCACCTACTCTTGGTCGTTCGTCGCGATGCCGGCGAGCGCGCAGTCGCTGCCGGCCTTCAACGCCGCGACCATCGTCAATCCGACCTTCACGCCGCCGGTGAACGGCGACTACCGCATCGCGCTGATGGTCAACGACGGGCAGGCGTCGAGCGCGGTGGACGAGGTGCTGGTGCGGGCGGTGAACTCGGCGCCGGTCGCGAACGCCGGGCCGGACGCCACGGTGTTGACCGCGAGGCCGGTGTTGTTGGACGGCTCGGCGTCGTACGACCCGAACCGCGATCCCTTCACCTACTCTTGGAGCTTCGTCAGCCGCCCCGGGGGCAGCAGCGCCGCGCTCACCGGCGCCGCGACCGTGAGCCCGCTCTTCACCCCCGACCTGATCGGCGCCTACGTCGTGCGGCTCCAGGTCAACGACGGCGCCCAGAACTCCGCCCCCGACACCGTGACGGTGACCGCGATCAGCAGCGCTCCGAGCGCCAACGCCGGCGCCGACGTCGGCGCCCACGTCGGGGACACCGTGGCGCTCGACGGTGGCGCGTCGACCGATCCCGGAGGCCTGCCGCTCACGTACAGCTGGCGGCTGCTGTCGACCCCGAGCGGGGTCGCGGCGCCGCTGTTGACCGGCGCCGCCAGCGCTACGCCGTCGTTCGTGCCGCTGGCGCGCGGCCTCTACAGCCTCGAGCTCGTGGTGACCAACAGCAACGGCACCGCGAGCCAGCCGGACCGCGTCGAGGTGATGGTCGTGGCGCTGCCGACCGCGAACGCCGGTCCGGACCGGTTCTCGATGGCCGGCAACTCGTGTTTCGCGCCGTTGTCGGGACACACCCCGCTCGCCGGCGGCGTCGAGATCGACGGCTTGGCCGGCGCGGCGGTCGTCGGTTGGCAGATCACGGCGGCGCCGGGGGGCAGCGGCCTCGCCGGGCTGTCGGCGTCCGGGACCGACTTCAGCTTCGCGCCGGATCTCGCCGGCAGCTACACCGCGCGCCTCAGCGTGACCGACGGCTTCGGCGGCGCCGCCTACGACGACGTCGTGATCGTCGCGCAAGCGCCGCGCTTGAGCACCGCGACGGTGCCCGCGGTGAGCGCCCCGGTGACCTCGACGCCGGCGACGCCGTGGCGGGTCCAGGTGGACACCTCGTCGGGGCTGTTGGACTCCGGCTGTCTGACGGTCCGGTTCTCGGCGAGCGGCCTCGGCGGCGACGTCGTGGTGCACAGCGCCACGACCAACGGCTCGGGGATCGCCGAGACCGCGGTCGTCCTCGGCGAGACCGCGGGCGTCAACACCTATCGCGCCGAGCTGCAGGACAACCCGAATATCAACACCTCGATCAACGTCACCGGGCTCCCCGGCGCGGCCTGGTTCATCGTCCTCGACGAGCCGGCCGCCGGCAGCGTCGATGCGCCGGTGACCCTGACGGCGCGGCTGATGGATCGCTTCTTCAACACCGTGACCACCGACAACACCACGCAGTTCACGCTGACCGCCGGTGGTGCCGCGACCTTCGGCGGCTATGGCGGTCCGCAGTCGCAGCTGGTGACGGTCGCGAGCGGCGTCGTGAGCCGCCAGCTCTACGATCAGGTCGCCGAGACCGTGCAGGTGGGAGTCAGCGACACCGCCCTCACCGGCCTGCGTCTCTTCGGCAAGCGCACCGAGCTGTGGACCGACCTCGAGACCGCGGCCGCCGGCTTCCACAGCGAGAGCCGGAGTCAATTCGCGAGCGGCGTTGCGGGCGACGACGATTGGCAACACGGGACGCCGACGGTGGTCGGCCCGAGCGCCGGTCACTCCGGCACCAAGGTGTGGGGGACCAACCTCTCGGGGCTGCACTCCTTCCAGGCCGACGCCGCCCTCGTCAAGGATGACGTCGACCTGACCGACGTGGCGCCGGGCATCGAGCGCGCCGCGCTCCTGACCTTCTGGCACTACCGCGACATTCGCAACGATCAGTGCGAGACCTGGGCGAGCGGCGGCACCGAGACCGGTGCCCTGGCGCTATTCGGCACCAGCCCGCCCGGCGCCGCCTATGTCGAGAGTCTCGAACAGCCGACGCCGCGCTCGGCGGACGGCGGCTACCACATCAACCAGTGCGGCACGCAGATGGGCTGCGTCTGGGGTTGGGCGTGCGACAGCGGTTGGGCCCAGGCGGAGTTCGACCTCTCGCGGTGGCGCGGCTATCACCGCGACCTCGAGTGGGCGTTCTTCTATGACAGCCCGACGTCGCCCCGCGGCGCCGGCTGGTACATCGACGACGTCCGTCTGGACGTGATCACCGAGGGCACGACCGCGGTCGCCTTCAGCCCCGGCGCGGCGAAGAGCGTCGCGCTCTTGCAGCCCGAAAACGCCCGCAAGAACACCACGATGATCGTCGACCTCGAGGTCCGCGACCAATACGGCAATCGGGTGGTCGGCGACAACGCCTCGACCTTCACCGTCAACGTCACCGGCGGCGCGAGCTTCACCGGCGTGCCGGCGGGGATCTTGGTGAGCGGCTTGAACACCCAGGCGTTGCGAGTCCAGGTGGCGGCGGGCGCGGCGCAGTTGTTGGTGCTCGATGCCATCCGCGAGCAGGTCACGCTGAGCGTGAGCGCCCCGGCCCCGGCGACCCTGGTGCTACCGGGCAGCAAGTCGGCGTGGTTTACGAATCCGCCGGCCATGATCTGCAAAGTCGCCGGTGACGCCCAGACCGCCACGGTCGGGACGCTGCTGCCGGCGGCGCTGCAGGTGCGGGTGATCGACCAGGTGGTGGCCGTCGCGACCTGCGCGGCCGGCGTGACGACGGTCGGCTCCGGCGGCATGGTGGGCTTCACGGTCACCGCCGGCGGCGGGACGGTGTCGGAGTCACCGACCACCCTCGACGGCGCCGGTCTGACAGAGACGACCTACAACGTCGGGACCGTCGCCGGCGCCAACACCGTTCACGCCAGCGTCGTCGGCCAGGCGACGTTGTTCGTCGACTTCGCGGCCACCGGCGCCCCGGACGTGCCGGTCACGATCGTCGTCGCGCAGCCGGCGCATCGACAGGTGACGCAAGCGACGACGGTCGATGCGGCGCTGCACGACCAGTACGGCAACGTCACCACCAACAACAGCACCGCGATCTTCAAGCTCCAGGTCGAGAGCTCGGCCGCGACCGCGACCCTCGGGGTGCCCACCGTCGGCAGCCGCGTGAGCTTTGGCAGCAACTGGGCGCGGCTGCAGGTGGCGAACGGCGCCGTGCGGCTGCCGCTCTTCGACGCGACGGCGGAGTCGGTGAACCTGCGGGCCGTCGACTCCGAGAGCCTCGGGGTCGCGATCACGCCCGACTACGACCAGGAGCTCTGGACGAACTTCAAGGCCGGAGGCGTCGGCACCACTCGCTTCGCGTTCCCGGGCGTGCCGCAGCTGGCGCAGCCGGTCACGATCACGATGTTCAGCCGCTTCGGCTGCTTCGACAGCGGCGCCGGTATCAACGTCTATGCCGAGACCGAGGCCGGGATCTTCTTGGGCAAGGTGCTTCGGGGTTACCACTGCCAACCGTGGCTCTTGAGCGAAGACCTGCAGCTCTCGGCGAGCACGTACTTGTCGTTGGTGGCCGACAACGTTCTCGGTCTCGAAACGCGAACCGACCTGGGCGTCAGCAGCTGGGGGCGGGACTACCTCGGGGCGCGGCTGGTGGTCCCGGGGGGCGGCGTCCCGGTGTTGTTCCAGGGCAACGATCTGTGCGCCGGAGCGGTGGCGCTCGACGCCGCGCCGGCGGTCATCGGCGGCACGATCGGCGCCGGCAACAACTACGCCGGCCCGAGCGGCTATACCGCGGAGCCGGGGCCTGACGTGGTGTACTCGATGGCGCTGGATGGCGCCGACCCGGCGAAGGACTGCTTCGGCGTCGTGGTGACACCGGAGAGCGCGAGCTTCGACCTGGGGGCGTACGTCGTGACCGACTGCGCCAACATCAGCGCCACCCTCGTCAGCTACTACGACTACAACCCCGCCGGCGGCGCCGAGTCTCCGTCGGGTTGCGTCGGCGGCGGTCCGACCCCGGTCTATCTCATCGTCGACGCCAACGACGCGGCGAGCGCCGGCAACTTCAAGATCGAAGCCAGGATCTACTGATGCGCCTTCTCATCCTCCTGCTCTCGGTCTTGCTGTTCGCTCCGGCGACGCCGACGGCAGCGCTCGCCAAGCGCCCGCCCGCCAAGAGCAAGCGGGCGGTCCCAGGCACGAAAGCCAAGGCCGAGCCCCAGAACCAAGCCGAGGCGACGACGCCGGAACCCGCGCCGGCGCCCGAGCCGATCGTCTCGCAGACGCCGCCGGATGCGGGGGGCGCAGCGTCCGACCCGGGAGCAGCGCCACCGGCGGCAGTGTCCGAGAGCGCGGGGGTCGCGTCTGAGGTCGTGGTGGCCCCAGCGAAGGAGCCCGAGGCGATCCTCGCGGCCCCGGTCGCCGAGTCGCCCGCACCTCTGCCGAGCTCAGCGGCGATGGCCGCGGTCACCGCACCGCAAGGGGCCACGACGTCCTCCGGCCTGGGCCGGCCGTTGCTGCTCGGGGGTTCGGCAGCGGCGGCGGTGGCGAGCGTCGCGCTCTTGGTCTTGGCGGCCCAGTATCGCGGCCAGGCCGAGCGCGCCGTGGCGCGACGGGATGCGGCCTCGTTGCCCGCGGACGTCGACTACTACCAGGGTCGGGCGAAGTCGCTGGCGACGGCCACCAACGTCGCCACCGGCACCGGTGTGGTCGCCGGCCTGGGTGCGGCGCTGGCCGCCGGGGGTGCCATCTTCTTGTTCCCGTAGCCGGGCACGGCCGATGGCGGATTGACGCCCGCGGTCGGGTATCGAGCCGGCGGGCGGTCCCCCCGCTTAGGTGAATGGGCACCGAGCATCTGGCTTCGCCAGTGCGAGGTGCGGGGGTGCCCGGGGGGACGCAGAGCCGGCGCCGCGCACGTCGTTTGATCCTCGGATGTCGAGCCGGCGGGCGGTCCCCCCGCTATATTAGAACAACGAACATTCACCCCCAAAGCAGACGAACGGCGAGCAGCACTGGGTGTCGAGGGTGCAGGCGCCGCAGACGCCGCTCACGCACGCCTGGTTGTTGCAGTCGCGGCAATCGAGGCAGCCGGCGCAGCCGGAGTAGTCGAGGGCGCAGGCGGCCGAGCAGGTGACGCGACCGGCCCCGGCCGAGCAGGCGGGCGGCGTGTTCTGCACGCCGGGCGTGGCTGGGTCGAAGTCGTTGCCGTCGCAGGCTTCGCTGCCGTTGCCTACGCCGTCACCGCAGAAGGTGCAGCCCGAGGTGTCGATGGCGCAGCCGCTGGTGCACGCGAGGCTGCCGGCGGCGGCGACGGTGAGCACCTTGGCGCAGGTGTCTTTTTCGGCGGGGAAGACGTCGGTGGCCGGCTCCGGCGGCACGCCCGGATCACACTGCTCGCCGCTCGCGGTCTCGAGGCTGCCGTTGCCGCAGGTGCCGCCGGTGCAGCCCTGGAAGGTGCAGCCGGTGCTGCATGACAGGGTGCCGCTCTGACCCAGATCGGTGCAGGTCAGCCCGCCGAGGTCCGCGCCGTCGCATTGCTCGGTGCCGCCGCGCACCCCGTCGCCGCAGCAGGCGCGGGTATCGAAGCGACAGACCGGCGAGCACGCGAGCGGACCGCCGGTGTAGCCGAGGGCGGCGCAGGTCTTGCCGCCGAGCGCGGTGCCGTCGCACTCCTCGCCCGGATCGATGGCGCCGTCGTCGCAGTGCTCGCAGGTGCTGTTGGCGCTCGCGATCGCGGTGTCGAAGTGGAAGGTGGCGTTCTGGACGATGTCGGCGCGTCCGGCGAAGATGCTGCCGTAGAGGGTGAAGTCCTGCGGCATGTAGACCCGGCCGTAGGGGGCGTACATGTTCGCGGCGCCGAAGATCTTCGTCAGCGAGATCGAGCAGCCGCCGCCGTTCGGGCACGCCAGGTTGTTGCCGCCGACGTAGAAGCGCACCCGCGACGGGTACAGGGGCGAGCCGGTGTAGACCGTGCCGTTGTTCGATACCGTCCCGGCGACGAAGACATCGAGCTCGGCCGAGTCGGTGAGGGTGATGTTCAGGATCTTGGGGACGTCGATATTGCCGCCGACGAAGATCGCGGCGCGCCCGTGGACGATGATGGAGACCGTGGTGTTGTTGCTGGCCGTGATCTCGGTGAGGTAGTACATGCCGCACGGCAGGTCGAGGCGAACGTCGTTTGACAGCCCGCTCATCAAGGTCGACGCCAGGGTGATGTCGGCGTTGTTGTTGTTGGTCGCGTGCGCCTGGACGATGCCGACGACGTCGATGAGCTTGGCCGGCGCGCAGTCGCAGGCCTCGCCGACCGTGAGCGGGTCGGCGGTGCGATTCACCGCTCCGGCCGCGAGGTTGGGGCTCACGGTGCCGGCGCTCTGATAGAGCGTGCCGTCGCAGGTGCCGGTGGCGGTGATGTCCCCCGCCACGTAGGCGTTGCCGCGGAGGCGGATCGGACCGCCGCCGAGGTCGCCGCCGACGTGCAAGTCCTGCTCGATCGTGGTCCGCGGCAGGCTCTGGTCGGCGTAGTTGGCCGAACCAGAGGACAGCCACATCGTGCCCCACACCGTGACCAGCTGGCTGTCGCTGAAGTCGCCGTTGGCGCCGACGCCCGCGCCCTTCTGATCGGCGCAGGTCATGTAGCCGTCGGCGTTGGCGTCGCTCGTGCATTGGGTGCTGGCGCCGGCGGGGATGGTGCAGGGCGTGCCGTCTTCGCAGTGCGGGTCGTAGGGACCGGTGGCGCTGTCGAAGCCGTCGGCGAACAACGGGTGCGAGGTGCCGATGTCGGTGCAGGAGCACAAGGCGTAGCGGAAGGTCACCGCCGCCAGATCGCCGGTGCAATCCACCGCCGACGGTACCACGCAGTCGGGATCATTGGGGTCCAGCGGATCGCAGCCGATGTTGATGTTGAGCACCGGTCCGCCGCCGACACAGCGCGTCGGGGCGTCGCCGGCGCCGGTGAAGTCCTCGCCGCCCGCGGCGTCGACGCAGGCGCCGCTGAGGCAGATCCGATCCGGATCGAAGTCTGCGACACAGTCGCTGCCGTTGACGGCGGTGCCGCAGTCGCCGGAGGCGCCGCAGTAGGTCGAGTCGGTCTGCGGGTCGATGCAGCGGCTGCCGCACTTGACGAGCGGCGTCGGACACGAGCTCAGGCAGACCCCGGCGGCGCAGGCGACGCCGGCGCCGCACACGTGACCGCAGCTGCCGCAGTTCGCGGGATCGGTGAGCAGGCTGGTACAGGTCGCGCCGCAGGCGGTCTGGTAGATCGGGCAGCGGCAGAGGAAGCCGGTGCCGGCCGAACAATAGGCGTCGGTCGGGCAGGTCGGGCATGCGGTGCTGGTACAGCCCGAGACGTCGAAGCTGCAGTCGGCGGTGCACGCCAGACCGGGGCCGGCGGTGTAACCGAGACCGCCGCAGCTCGCGCCGTTCAGGCTGGCGCCGTCACAGTCTTCGCTGCCGTCGACCAGACCGTTGCCGCACCCGCCGCTGCAGTGCGACAGGTCGAAGGTACAGTCCGGCGCGCAGACCAGGTCGCCGCCGGCAAACGCGAAGTTGACGCAGGTCCGGCCCGCCAGTTGGTCGTCGGTGAAGGTGGGGTAGAGGGTGCTGTTGTCGTCGCACGCCTCGCTCGGCGCGCGGACGCCGTCGCCGCAGGCCGCGGTCTGACACACCTTGCCGGTGTTGCAGAAGCCGACGGCGCAGTCGGCGTCGAGGAGGCAGCCCTGGCTCGGTTGGCACCCCAGACAATCGAGGCCGCCGCAGTCGACGTCGGTCTCGGCGCCGTTCTTGATCCCGTCCGGCGGCACGCAGGAGCTCACTTGGCAGGTGCCGTTGCAGAAGCCGCTGGTGCAGTCGGCCGGGACGTCGCAGGGCGTGCCGGGGGCGCAGGTCAAGGAGCCGTTCGCAAAGAGCGCGCACAACCCGCCGCAGTCGACGCCGCGCTCGTCCTGGTTCAGCACCCCGTCGCTGCAGGTCGGCTGGCAGGTGCCGGCGCAGAGCCCGCCGGTGCAGTCGGCGTCGACACCGCAGGCGACGCCCGGAGGGCAGGTCTTGGTGCCGTTCGCGGCTTGGACGCAGGCGCCGCCACAATCGTCGCCGGTCTCGTCGCCGTTCTTGACGCCGTCGGCGCAGGTCGGGGTCTGGCACTGACAGGGCGGGCTGGCGCAGCTGTTGCCGGCGCCGCAGACGCCGCTGTCGCAGTCGCGGGGCAGGGCGCACGAGAGGCCGTCGCCGCACGCCGCGCAGTCCGGGCCGCCGCAGTCCTGATCGGTCTCGCCGCCGTCGGGGGTGCCGTTGGCGCAGTGCGGCGGGACGCAGATGCCGTCACAGATGCCGCTCTGGCAATCGGCGCCGGTGCCGCAGGGGGTGCCGTCGGCGCAGGTCTTGCCTTCGGCGCTGCAGCTGCCACCGCAGTCGACGCCGGTCTCGCTGCCGTTCTTCACCTGGTCGCTGCATGTCGGCAGGGCGCACAGGCCGGGGGCCGCGCAGACGCCGCTCGCGCAGTCACCGGGGCCGTCACAGGTCGCGCCGGCGGGGCAGGTCTTGGCGCCGTTCGCGACCTGCACGCAGGCGCCGCCGCAGTCGACGTCGGTCTCGTCACCGTTTTGCACGCCGTCGGCACAGGTCGGGGCCTGACACTGGCACGGCGGGTTGGCGCAGCTGTTGCCGATGCCGCAGACGCCGCTCGCGCAGTCGCTCGGGAGCACACAGCCGGTGGCGCCGCAGCCGCCGCACGAGCCGCCGCAGTCGATCCCGGTCTCGTCGCCGTCTTGCAGCCCATTGCTGCACGACGACCCGCGACAGGTGTTGCCGGTGCAGACGCCGCTCACGCAGTCGCGGTCGGCGCTGCACCCCGAGCCCATGGCGCACGCGGTGCAATCACCGCCGCAGTCGACGCCGGCTTCGTTGCCGTCCAGCACTCCGTTGCCGCACGTCGTCCCGGCGCCGTCACCGGCCGCGGGCTGGTCGTAGATGATCTTGCCCTGGCAAGAGATGGCGAAGACGACCGATACCCAGGCTATGCCACCGACGGCGATTGGACGGAACATGCATCCTCCAGCGCGAGCCAATGCAAGAGTGTGCCACATGGACACCGGCGCCGCGACCGATTGGCGGGGGCTCTTGGCTGGGGCCCGGCGAGTGATCCGATAGCCGCCGCGCTAGAGGGCGACGTCTTTGCCGTCGGTCTTGACCTTCGTGAGCTTCAGCACCGGCTTCAGGCGGAAGCAGTTGCCCGCGGCGACGAGCGACTCGGCGAGATCGAAGTCGATGAGCGTCTCGCTCGCGGAGCCCCCGGCGGCGTCGATCGCCTTGAACGGGTGGTTGATCTTGATGCCGGTCTCCGGCACCAGGTCGGTCTCCATCGCGCAGTCGACGCCGTTCTGGGTCACGGTCTGCGGCTTTGAGAGGTCGAGCTGCAGGCGGATCTGGGTGATCTTGCCCGCCGGCAACGACAGGTCGCCGAGCGCCAACGCCGCGCTCTCGCCCTGGTGCGCCACGAGATCGATCTCCTTGTCCACCGCCAGTGAGCTCCACTTGTCGTCGGCGTCGATCGAGGCGTCGTTCGGATCGGCGTCCTTGGCCTTGTCGGCGTCGACGACGTGCACGTCGGCCGACTTCACGAAGATCTTGACCGCGGTCACGTTCTGCGGCGGCGCGTCCATCAACTTGATCGTCACCGTCGCGCCGTCGTCGCCGCAGGCGGAAACCCCCCACGCGGCCACCGCGAGCGCCACGAACAGCCGAACCCCGCCGCCGAATTCCGTTTGAGCGGACCACACTGCCGGCAATGATTTGATTTGTTTGAGCATTTCCAGTCCTCCTGGGGTTTGCGGATTATGGTGTCTGATAATACGCGTGAACGGCGACCGCGATACAGCCGCGCCCCAGCTATCGCGGGCAGGTCAGCGACAGCTCGGCGCCGGCGGCCGTCACCGCGAGCTCGGCGTTTTCGCCCCCGAAGTCATCGGGCCGATAGGCGGTCGCGCCCTGCGGCAGACAGCGCTCGCCGTCGACCACGAGCTGATAGGCGTAGCGGCCGGGCAACAGCGTCAGGCGGAGCTGCCAGACGCCCGGGGCGACGCGGTCGAAGGGGGTTTGGGTCTCATCCCAGCCGTTCAGGTCGCCGATCAGGGCGACCCGCGTCTTGTCCTCGGGCACCGTTAGCTCGAGCACGAGGGTTCCGGGCGCCGCGGGTCCGGGCGGTTGCGCCGGAGTCGCAACCAGCGCGTCGAGCGGCGGCGCCCTGCGGCTCTCCCAGGCGTAGTGCAGCACGAGCCCGAGGTTGTGCGCCACGATGCCGGTGGCGATCGAGGCGTAGGACTCGTAGCGGCCGAAGTAGCGCGCTGCGAGCGACCAGGCGTCGCTGATGCGCACCTGGACGCCGCCGCCGCCGGTCGTCCAATAGCCGTCTTGCACCCACGCGCCGCCGAGCTCGGCGCTCAGGAGCACCGGGTCGAGCGCCAGCGCGGTCGACAGCCTCAAGGAGAGCTGCCCCCAGCCGCCGAAGTCCGACAACCCCTGCAGCTTGGCGCCGAGCGCCAGGGCCCGGGAGCGCCACGCGCCCTCGACGCTCGCGCCGCCGAACCAGTCGTGAATCACGGCGCTGTCGAGCCACTGGCCGACGAGCTCGATCCCGAGGTCGAGCCGCTCGGTCGCGTGGAACACCGTCCCCGCGGTCGCCGCCGCGGCGAGATAGCCGGCGTCGTCGACCTTCGCCGGCAACTCGGTCGCGGCCGACAGCGCGCCCTTCACGCCGAAGGTGCGCCCTTTGTCAAAGGTGAAGAGCCCGGCGCCGGAGTGTCCTTGCGCCCAGCTGTTGCCGGGGTTGCGGTAGCGGCGCCAGACGCCTTCGTAGTCGAGCTGCAGGTTGCCGTCTTGCAGCGCGCCGACGCCGAGCTCGAGCTTGGGCCGCAGCTCGACGAAGGAGTCTTCGGTGGTCGGCGGTCCCTGCAACGACTCGGCGAGGCGAAACAGCGAGTTGTCATGCCCGGCCATCGCCGCCAGCTCGGCGTCGAAGGTTACGGGCGTCGCACTGACCGGTCGCGGGGCTCCGAGGCTAGCGACCAGGAAGAGTGCGGCCCGGCGACCTGAAGATCCAACACTCACTCACAGTTCGATTACCGCATTCTCGTTACCGAAGCCATCGGGTCGGCGGACCCGCGCCAGCGGATCAGGCACCCACGAGACGCCGTCCACCACGAACATGTACTCGTAGTGACCCGGCAAGAGCTCCAGCGTGCCCACCCAGACCCCGTCGCCGCGCTCGTTGGCGAGCGGCATCGCCGTCTTGTGCCAGGCGTTGAAGTCGCCCGCCACCGTGACCGACTTCGCCTGGGGGGCGACGAACACCAGCGTCACGGTGCGGGTCGCGGCCGCCGGCGTGCCGGGCCAGAAGTGACTGAGCGCCACAGCCGTGAACAGCGCCACTGCCGTCACCGCGCTCGCGAGATTCCAGCGCAGCGTGAGCCTTCTGGGGGCGGTGAGACCGCGCGTGAACGTGTGGAACAAGCCGCCCGGTCTCTCCGGCAGCGCCGCGAGCACCGCGGCCGTCAGATCGGTGCTCGGCGTCGCCGGCGGCAGGTCGCAGAGCAGCTGCCGCACCGCGAGCTGCTCGGACAGGGCGGCGCCAAGCTCGACCGAGATCTCGGCGCCGTCTTCCAGCGCCGCAGCGAGCGCCGCTTCCAACGCCCGGGCGCTTCGGGTCGAGTCGGGCGCCGGCTTCATGGCTTGCCCTTGGGGTCGGCGCGCTTCGGTTTCGCGGCGCCCTTGCCGTTCTTGCCGACGCCCGGCGGTGGTCCACGGCCGGGGGCGAAGGCAGCGGGGTCCGGGCCCGGCGCGCGCCTCTCGGATTCGACGAGGGCCCGCGCCGCCTTCAGCGCCTCGCTCGGCCCCAAGGTCGCCGACAGCTCTCGGATCTTGGCCAAAAGCTTCGGGAAGTCGCCGTCGGTGAAGCCGCGTTGCAGCGCCAGCTCCACGAGGGTCTCGGCCTCCGGGTCTTTGACGCCCTGCAGCGACAGATCTGCCAGCGCCAGCACCGCGCCGTGCAGCCCGCGCCGGTTCTCCTGCCCCGTGAAGCCGACCTTCGCGACGCCGCGGATCGCCTCTTTGCCGACGCCGGCCTGCAGCGCCGCAGCGACCGCACCCACCAACGTCCGTCGTTCCTTGGGATCCAGGCGCAAACCGGCGACGCCGTCGATGAGCGTCGCCGCCTCGCGCATTCGCTCCAACATCGTCGCGACCACGGCCAGGATGCGGGCCGCCGGGATCCCTTTGGCCGCGCCTTCCTGGGCTTTGATCATCAGGCGCTCGCTCGGCAACCCATCCGCCTCGGCGCTCGCCGCCCACGTCGTCACCTGGCTCGCGACCTCGTCGGGGACCGCGGCGGCACCGGCGCCGGTGGTGACACCGACGCTGCCGGCAACCGCCACGCACAGCGCGAGTGTCGTCATCCTGCTCACGGTCGCTCTCCGCCGGCGGGCCTGAAGCCGCGCGATCTGGTCCATCTTATCATACGAGCGCCGTCAGGTCGGGATACAGCTTCTTCAGGACCGCGGCCAACATTGCCCGGCCGCGCACCACGCGGATCTTCAGAGCGGCGATGGAACCGCTCAAGATCTGGGCGATTTCGGCGTAGCTCAAGCCCTCGATGTCCCGCAGCACCAGCACCGCGCGATAGTCCGGCGGCAGCGCCCCGAGGGCGTGCTCCACGGCTCTAATGATCTCGGCCTGCTCCAGGCGGTCGCTGCCGATCGGCGTCGTCGCCGGTTCCAGGTCGGGAACCGCGACCTCGCGGCGCCGCTTGCGACTCCGGTCCACACAGGCGTTGACCGCGATCCGGTAGAGCCAGGTCGAAAACGGGCGGCTCGGGTCATAGCGGTGCAGCGCGACGTAGGCCTTGGTGAGCGCCTCTTGCACCACGTCTTCGGCCTCGTGGCGGTCGCCGAGCATTCGCAGCGCAATCGCATAGAGCTTGGGTTGGTAGCGGACCACGATGGTCCGAAAGGCGTCGCGATCGCCCTGCCGGCAGGCCTCGAGGCACATGGACTCGTCCGCGCCCGGGGAGCTGGCAACGTCGCCGGTCTCGTGTCGCGCCATCGGCGGACGCTACTACGGGGAGCCGACGTCGGTCCAACGGTGTGGCTCGAGAGGCGTCGACATTGTATCGTCGGCGGCCGTGGATCGTATTAGCGCCAACTACCCGAACGAGGGAGCTTCATGCGAACCCAATGGATCTGTCTGTCGATGGTGGTGGTGACCGCAGGCTGCGAGATCTCCAGCGTCAGCCGAAGCGGCCCGACGCCCAAGGTGCTGTCCGTCGCTCGCGGCGACCAAGGATTTCCGGCCGAGGCGGTCCTCTGCACCGACATCGGTGGCACCCTGGTCATCAGCGGCGAAGGTTTCGCGCCGATGCCCAGGGACGTCCTCGAGGACAACCCCGGCGTGGCGCTGCCCTCGGTGGTATTTCGCGCCGCCGACGGGACCGTGGTCTTTGCCTTCGACACGACCTACGACCCCGCGGCCAAGACGCTGACCGTCGTGCCCAACGCACCCATCCCTCCCGGGATCTACGACATCGTCGTCACCAACCCGAACGGCAACTCCGGCACGCTGCCGGAGGGCCTCCAGGTCGTGCCGCCGCCGGTCGTGACCGGGGTGGTGCCGAGCTCCGGGCCCAACAACGTCTTGACCCCGGTCGACGTTCAAGGCACGGACTTCCGCCGCGCCGCCGACGGCACCGAGCCCACGGTCACGATGACGCCCAACGCCGGCGGGACCACGACGCCGCTCTCGGCGGTCGCTTGGCAGTCGGCGGCCAGCGTCTTCGCGTCGGTGCCGACCGGGCTTCAGGTGACGACCTATGATCTGACGCTGATGAACCCCGAGGGCTGCTCGTTCACGCTGCCGAACGCCTATACCGTGATCCAGCCGCCGACCATCGATCTGTGCGGCAGCGTCGATCCGGCCTTCGGCTGGGTCGATGGGCGCACGACGATCGAGATCTGCGCCGACAACGCCAACGGTTTCGGGCTGGCGCCGGTCCCCGAGGTCTTCCTGCTCGTCGACCCGGACGGCGACGGCCAGAACGTCACCGAGGTGCCGCTGATCCGCGAAGCCTTCATCAACGCCCACGCCGACCTCTCGAGCCGCGGCGGTCCGGCCGACGCCTCTTTGATGTCGGCCGTGGTGCCGGCCGCGAACGAGCCGCGCGGCGCCGGCATCGTCGTCGGCACGGTCCCCTACAAGATCCGGGTCGTGAACCCCGACGGCGCCGAGGCGATGACCGCGACCGGGGTGTTCAAAGTCCTGGCGTCGCCGCCGCCGCACATCGACGGCATCTCGCCGGAGCAGCAGCAGGCAAACCAGGGCACGAAGACGCTGACGCTCACCGGTTCCGACTTCAAGGATCCGACCGGCGCCACCTTGGCCCGGGTGATGCTCATCACCGCCGAGCAGGCGTCGGGCGCCACCTGCCCGAGCGCCACCTGCTTCGTCTGCGGCAGCGCCCTGCCCTCGGGGGCGGCCGCGGCGAACGGCACCTACGACGCCGTCACTTGCCAGCTCAACACCGCGCTCGCCGCGGGGAGCTACGTGGTGCGCTACGAGCACGTCGGTGACGGCTCGTATTCGGACTTCGCGGCGCTCGCGATCACCAATCCGGCGGGCAAGTTGAGCGGCGCCGCCGCGGCGATGGCCGGCACGCTCGGGACCGGTCGCTTCGCGTTGGGCGCGGCGCTCGGCCGCGACGATCTCGGCAACCGCTACCTGTACGCGGTCGGTGGCCAGAGCGGCGCCGGCGCCGACACCGCGCTCGACACCGCCGAGGTCGGGTCGTTGTCCCGGTTTGGCGACGTCACCGCGTTCACCACGCTGCCGACGTTGTTGCCGGTGAAGCTCTCGGGCTTGGCGGTCTTGGCCTATGGGAACTACCTCTTTGCCTTCGGTGGTAAGGACGTCACCGGGGCGCCGGTGACTCCCGTCTACCGGGCCCGGGTCCTCGGCTCGGACTCGGCGCCGTACATCAATCCGCCGGCGTTGGTCGCCGGCGGCAGCCTCGCGGTTGGGACGTACAGCTTCAAGATCTCAGCGGTGATGGCGACCCTCACCGACAACCCCGACGGTGAGAGCCTGGCGTCCGACGCCGAGACCATCCGCACCACCGCCGCCGAGCGCAGCGTCCACTTGTCCTGGAACGCGGTGATCGGCGCCAAGAGCTACCGTCTGTATCGCACCGCCGCCGAGAATCAGCTCGCCGGCACCGAGGTCTTCATCAAGGATGTCGGCAACGTGACCTCGTACACCGACGCCGGTGACGATCCGGACGCCGCGGGTGGTACGGTGCTGCCGGCGGGCGCCACCGGAAGATGGAGCAAGGTGGGCGATCTCGCGATCCCGCGCGGTGACGCCGGCGCCACGATCGCCACCTGGACCGACACCTCAGGCACGCCGGTCGTCCACACCTACGCCTACGTCGTCGCCGGCCGCTCGACCGGCGGCACCGCGGTGGCGTCCTACGACTACGCCGAGCTCATCGAGGACTCGACGGCGGGGCTGTTGCACGACCCGAGCGTGGTCGTCTACACCCTCGGCACCTTCGGCACCGGCGTCGAGGTCCTCGCGAACCCGCGCGCCGAGGCGGTGGTCACGACCTTGAACAAGGCGAGCGCGCCGGACGTGATCGCCTCGGCCACCGACAACTACGTGGTCGCCGCGATCGGGACCGATGGCAGCTTCGTCTACGGCGGCATCTACCGCGCCAAGGCCGGCGCCAACGGGGCGCTCGAAGCCTGGACCTTGACCGAGAACGCCGGCTCGGCGCAGACGCTGCGCTACGGCGCCAGCGGCTGCATCGCCAACAGCTTCTTCTACGCGCTCGGCGGCCGCAACGACCCGAGCACCTACTTCGATCGCAACGTCTGGGGCCCGGTGAGCACGACGACCGGCGGCGCCTGTTTGACCGGACCTTGCATCACCTGGGGAAACGGTGACTCCGGTCTGACCTTCGCCACCGGCGGCGAGCGCTATCGCTCCGGGTTCGTCTATGCGGCCGGCCTGTTCTACTTCATCGCCGGTCAGTCGAGCACCACCACGGCGTTGCAGTCGGTGGTCCGGGGAGGTTTCTAATGCGTTGCCTGATGATGCGAGACCTCGTCGTTGTCGCCGCGATCACCGGCCTCGGGGCCACGGCGCTCGCCGCGGCGGCCCAGCCCGCGGCTCCGGCACCCGCCGCCGCGCCCGCTCCGGTCGCCAAGCCCACGCCGCCGGCGCCGGCCGTCACGCCTGCGCCGGCCGCGAAACCCGCGAGGCCGACGCCCGCGGCCGCACCGTCGACCTCGGCGACCGTCAGTCCCGAAGGCGCGAAGGTGACGGAGATCAAGGCCATCGAGGCGACCGCGCCGGCGCCCGCCGCAGAGCCGGCCGCGACCAGCGCCCCGGCGGAGAGCAAGCTCGGGGTGTCGCTGGCGGCGAAGCTCGGCGGCACCTTGCCGACCTCGCCGCTGGGCCTGACTTACTTCGCCGGGCTCGAGGCGGGGTACCGGCTGCCGGTGTTGGATCACCTCTTGGGCGTGGCGCTCGAGCTGTCGGCCGGGCAGCCGAAGAAGTCCGGCTCGTTCAACAACGCCGCCGCCGGGGGCGCGGTCGATTACGATCTCTCGCAGCGGATGGTCGTCCTCGCTGTCGAGGCGAACGCGCACCACGCGTTCGGGCCGGTCGCCGCCTACGCGGGGCTCGGCTATGGCTTCTACGTCCTCAAGGCCACGACCACGGCGTTCGGCGAGACCAACAGCGAGACTCAGACCCGCGCCGGCACCCAGCTGCGCGGCGGCGCCGGCTACGCGCTCGGGCCGGGTGAGGTGTTCGGCGAGGTGCGCTACCACTACGTCGGCCTGGCCTTCCTCGCGACCGGTCACTCGAACGCCGGAGGCGTGACGGTGGCGGCGGGCTATCGCTTGATGCTGTAGGCCGAGCGAGCCGCCGCGTCGCGCGCTCACCGGCCGGGACGTCCCGGGCGGCCGGCGCGGTGCAAGCCAGTTGACGTTCGAACAACCGCTGGACTAACACACGGGCGTGCCCACGACCCGGATGCTCTCCCATGCTGCCCCGACTGTTTGAGGGGTTCGTCGCTGCGGTCCTTCGCCGCCCGGGTGTCGCCGCGGCGGCGGCGCTCGCGGTGATGGCGGGCGGGGCGGCGCTCGGGACGCGCACGACGCTCGCCGACGACGCCCGGGCGCTGCTCGCCGACGCCGATCCCGAGGTCCACGCCCAGCTCTGGGCGCTCTCCGAGTTCACCGCGGTCGACAACCTCCTGGTCGTGCTCGACGGCCGCGGCTACGAAGCGGCGCTGCTCCCTGCGGCGGCGGCCGCGAAGGAGGTCCTCGATGCGCACCCCGAGGCCTTCCGGCGCGCCCGCTACGAGATCGAGCCGGCGGAGCAGCTCGAGGTCGCGGCTCGCCTGATGCCGCTGCGCTTTCTCCTCGATCCACGGGATCCGGAGTCGCTCCTCGCCCCCGAGGCGCTCCGGCGCTCTCTGGCCCTGGTGCGCGCCCGCGTCCTGGCGCCGGAAGGGATGCTCGCCAAAGAGTATTTGACCCGCGATCCCTTCGACTCGGTCGCGACCACCCTCGCCGGCCTGCAGGCGCTCCCCGGCCTGCCGCAGCTCGACGCCTCGAGCGGCCGGTTCTTCTCGCGAGACGGCAGCGCTCTCCTGTTGATCGCCGAGCCGGTCGGCAACCCCTTCGCCGGCAGCGACGCCGCGCGAACCATGGCGGTGATCTCCGAGGCCGAGACCAAGGTCGCGACGGCCGCGCCCGGCGTCCGCCTGCGAGTGATCGGCGCGCATCGCTTCGCGCGCGACGCCGAGGCCATCATCCGTCACGACGTCCACTTCGGGGTGGTCACGAGCCTGGTCGCGGTGCTCTTGATCTTCTGGATCTTCTTCCGCCGCCTGCGGCTGGTGCTCGTGGCGCTGCCGCCGCTGTTGTTCGGCGCCTGCATCGCCGCCGCGGTGGCCGGGTTGCTTTGCGCACCGGTGCACGGCATCGTGCTGGCGTTCGCCGGCAGCTGCCTCGGGCTCGCGATCGACTACACCGTCTACCTGATGGCCACGGTGGCAGCGGTGGGCGGCGGGGCGAGGGCCGCGTTGCCGACCGCGGCGCGCCGGCTCGGCGGCAGCATGCACCTGCTCGTCGGTACGACGCTCGCCGGCCTCGGGGCGCTGTTGCTCTCCCACGTCGCGGCGATGCAGCAGATGGGCCTGATCGCCGCGGGCGCGGTGGCCGGGGCGTTCTGCGGCGCGCTCGTCTGGGTGCCGATCGTGCTGCCGCTCGTGTCCCCGGAGGGAACGCTGGCGCCGCTCTCGGCCGGTCCGTGGACCTGGGCGGTGCGCTCGGCGATGCGCCGGCCGCGATGGCTGCTCGCGGCGGTCTCGTTCGTCGCCGTGGCGCTCGCGGGGCTCGCGGCCCAGACCCGCGTCGATGGTGATCTGCGTCATCTCGACACCCACACCGCCGCGGCCCGCGCCGACGAGGCGCGCTTCCTCGAGGCCTTCGGCGATCCGGCGACCAGCGGTCTGGCGCTCGTCACCGCGCCGAGCCTCGACGCCGGCCTGGCGCTCGCGGAGCGCGTCGTCGCGGCGTTGCACGCCGCCGGCCTCACAGAGGTGTTGAGCCCGACCGCGCTCGCGCCGTCGGCCGTGACCCGCGCGGCGCGTCACGAGGGCTGGTGCCACGACGCGGGCGCGCGCCAGGCGACCTTTCGGGAGCAGGTGGTTGCCGCCGGTTTTCGCCCGGAGGCCTTCGCCGCGCTCGCGGCAGACTGGCAGCGGTTGTGCCGCGAGCCGCTCGCGGACGCGAAGGACGGCCTGGCGTTGATGAGCGGCATCGTCGGGCGTCCGGTGGTCCGCGCCGGCGCCGACGGCAGGGTGCGGCTGGCGGTGGCGTTTGACGGCACGGCGCCCGAGATGGCGGCGGCCCGCGCGGCGTTGTCGCCCATCGCCGGGGTCACCTACGTGCATCGGCAGGCGCTGAACGAGCGCCTGGTGGCGGTCATCGGCCAGGACCTGCCGAGGTTGGGGCTGTGGTCGCTGGCGCTCGTCACCGTGATCCTCGTCATCGGCCTCGGCGGCCTGTGGCGGCCGTTCTGCGCCCTGGCGCCCGCCGGCCTCGCGGTGCTGGCGTTCTTCGGGGTGATGGCGGCGACCGACACCCCGATCAACTTGATGAACCTCTGCGTCCTGCCGCTGTTGAACGGCAGCGGCACCGACTATGGCATCCTGATGGCGTACGCCGACGCCGACGCCGATCACCGAGCGCTGGAGGCGCGCGCCTTCGGCCTCACCGTGGCGGCGGCGACCACCCTGGCCGGGTTCGGGCCGATGGCGTTCGCCGATTACTACGCGCTCGCGACCATCGGCCGGTCGGTGTTGCTGGCGATCGGCGCGGCGGCCCTGTTCGCGCTGGTGGTGCCGCCGGCGCTGTTGAGCTTGAAGCGGCGCCGGCGCGAGCCCGCGAGTCCGAGCGCGGCCGTGCCGGCGCGGGCGCTCGAGATCCGGGCGCCGGAGCCGAAGGGCGTGGTCTACGACGCGGTGATCATTGGCTCGGGCATGAGCGGGCTGACGTCGGCGGTGATCCTCGCCAAGGAGGGGATGCGGGTGCTGGTGCTCGAGCAGCACTATCGCATCGGCGGCTACCTGCACCGCTTCTTCCGCGAGGGCGGGGTGCAGTTCGACGTCGGTTTCCATTACGTCGGCGGCGTCGAGCGCGGCCAGGTGCTCGGGACCTACCTCGACTACTGCGGGGTTCGGGACCGGCTGCAGCTCATCCCCTTTGATCGAGACGGCTACGACGAGCTCCGCTTCCCCGGCAGGACGGTGCTGATCCCCTCGGGCTACGAGCGCTATCGCCAGCGGCTCATCGAGGCCTTCCCGCGCGAGCGCGCCGGGATCGAGGAGTATTGCCGGGCGCTGCCGAAGATCGTCGACGCCTTCGCGTTCTATCGCCTGCGCTTCGACCAAGACTTGGCGGCCGCGGATCGCTACATGAGCCTGCCGCTCGCACGGTTCGTGGGTGGGCTCACCGCGGACCCGATGCTCGGCGCGGTGCTCTGCGGCCAGAGCCCGCTCTACGGTGTCGAGCCGCGCCGGGCGCCGGTGGGTCTGCACGCGCTCGTGACCGACACCTTCATGCAGGGGGCCTACACGTTCGCCGGCGGTGGTGACGCGTTGACGCAGGCGATGGGGGCGCGGATCGAGGAGCTCGGCGGCGCCGTCGAGACCCGGCGCAAGGTGACCGAGATCTTGGTCGACAGGGCGCGCCAGGTCGAAGGGGTCCGCACCGACCGCGGCGAAGAGGCGCGCGCCCGCCTGGTGGTGAGCGCCGCCCATCCGAAGGTCACGGCGGCGCTGCTCCCCGACGGGGTGTTGCGGCCGGGCTACAAGCGGCGCTTGCTGAACATGGAGGACGGCGTCGCGACGGTGTCGGTGTTCGTGACGACGCGCGCCGACTTGAGCGCCTACCGCGGCCGCAACGTCTACAACTACAAGACCACCGACATCGACGATCTCTACGCCGACAAAGAAGGGGCGCGCGGCCGGCGGTTTGCGTTCGTGACCGTGCCGTCGGCGCGCGAGGGCGTGACCAGAGACGGCCGGCATCTGGCGGTGGGCCTGGGCCTCATGAGCTACGGCCAGGTGGCGCGCTGGGCCGAGACCGAGCGCGGCCACCGCGGCGCCGACTACGAGGCGTTCAAGGCCAAGGCCGGCGACGAGATGTTGGCCCTGATGACCGAGGTCATCCCGGAGCTCGCCGGCCAGGTGGTGAGCATCGAGGTCGGGACGCCGCTGACGAATCGGGACTACGCGATGAGTCAGGGCGGTGCGGCGTACGGGATTCATCACAGCGTCGAGCAGTCCGGGCGCTACGGCCTGCGGCCGCGGGTGCGGGTGTCGGGGCTCTATCTCACCGGCCAGAGCGTGCTGATGCCCGGGGTCTGCGGGGTGACGATCAGCGCCTTCCATACCTGCTCGCATATCCTCGGTAGCGAGTACCTGATAAAGAAGGTCAATGCCGGCGGTTGACCGACATCGGGTCGTGGTGACCGGGATGGGGATCGCGAGCCCGGTGGGAAATGACCCGAGATCGGCGTTTGCGGCCCTGCGGCGCGGTGCCTCCGGGATCCGTGCCCAGCCCGATTGGCGTCCGGTCCCGGGCCTGAACGCCCATGTCGCCGGCGTCGTGACCGGCCTCGATCTCAAAGTGCTGTTGCCGCGCAAGACGCGGCGGACGATGGGGCGGGTGGCGCAGCTCGCGACCTACGCCACCGGCGAGGCGATTCGGGACGCGAAGCTCTCCGAGGATCTGTTGCGCTCGGGTCGGTTGGGGGTCGCGATCGGCTCGACGACCGGGAGCACCGCGGCGACGCTCGACTACTACGCCAACATCCTCGGCGCCGGGATCCGCGCCAACAAGGGCACGGCGTTTCTACGGATCATGAGTCACACCGCCGCCGCCAACGTCGCGCTGGCGTTCGGCGTCATCGGCCGGGTGTGGGGCCCGAGCGCCGCCTGCGCCTCCGGCAGCCAGAGCATCGGTCTGGGCTACGAGACCCTGCAGGCCGGGCTCGCCGATGTCATGATCTGCGGCGGCGCTGAAGAAGCGCACTACACCGCGGCCGCCACCTTCGACCTGATCGGCGCCGCGTCCGCCGGCTTCAACGACCGGCCGGAGGCTACGCCGCGACCCTTCGATACCGGCCGCGACGGGATGGTCGTCGGCGAAGGGGCGGGGATCCTGGTGCTCGAGCGCCTCGAGCACGCGCGCGCCCGGGGTGCCTGCGCCTATGCCGAGGTGGTGGGCTTCGCGACCACCTGTGACGCCGAGCACATCACTTCCCCCGAGCCCGAGGGGATGGCGTTCTGCATGCGCGAGGCGCTGGTAAGCGCCGGCGCCGTGGCCGCCGACGTCCACTACGTCAACGCCCACGCCACCGGCACCGTGGTCGGTGACCGCGCCGAGGCCAAGGCGACCGCCGCGGTGTTCGGCGACCGCGTGCCGGTGAGCAGCACCAAGGGCCACACCGGTCACACCCTCGGCGCCTGCGGCGGCATCGAGAGCATCTTCGCGATCTCGATGCTGCAAGCCGGCGAGGTGATCCCGACGAAGAACCTCGTCACCGTCGACCCGGAGTGCGCCGGCATCTGGCTGCCGACCGCGCCGCTGGCGCGCGAGCTGGCGCTGGTGATGAACAACAACTTCGCGTTCGGCGGCATCAACACCTCGCTGTTGTTTCGCAGGGCCGAGCGCGGCTAGCGGCGGCGTCCGCGAGCCGGCTCTTGGCGTGCGCAACCGGACCGGCCGCCATCGGTGTATGTAGAGGCGTACCCGGAAGCGAGGCGGTGATGGACCCATCGAGAATCTCTCGACTGGCCTCGAGCGTGTCTGCGGCCGGCGGTGCGGTGCGTGCCGAACGAGCGACTGGTGACTCCGGGTCGCGCCTGCCGCCCGAGCTCTCCCAGGGATTCGAGCGCGAGGTGCGCGGGTCGCTGCGTTTGTTGCCGACGCCCGCCGATCCGGCGCGACAGGTCACGAACGCCGTCGGCGCCCGCATCGCCGCGCTCGCCGCCGACCCCAAGGCCTTCCACGACTTGATGCGGCAGGTCTTTGGCGCCGGCTACGACGCCGCCATGGCCGAGCAGTTTCGCCAGGCGGCCGTCGCCGGTGATTTGTCGTGGCTGCCGCCGGTGCGCTTCGTCGGCGACGCTACGCTCGGCGGCGCCAACGGGGCCTACGACAGCGCGGCGAACGTGATCTACATCAACAGCCGATTGTGCACCGACGCCAGCGCGGCGGCCGAGGTCTATGCCCACGAGCTCGGCCACTTCCTCGATGCCGTCCTGAACCGCACCGACACCGTCGGTGAGGAGGGCGAGCTCTTCCGGCTGCTGTTCGCCGGCGCCGCGGTCTCGGCCGTGGCCATGGCCCGAATCCGCGCCGACGACTCGACCGGCGTAATGGTCATCGACGGTGAAGCGCACGCGGTCGAATTCTGGAACCCGGTTCGCGCGGTGGCCGACGCCGTGAGCTCGGTGGGCAAGGCGGTCGGCGACGCGGTCTCCGGCGTGGTGGCCGGCGTCGGTGACGCCTGCGGCAGCGTGTTCAGGGGTGTCGGCGGCTTCTTCGAGAGCTTCTACGACGGGCTGTCGGGCTTCTTCGCGAGCTTGTGGCGCGGCAACTTCGGAGACGCGCTCCAATCTCTCTACGACGGCACCGTGATCGCGGTCCTCAAGTCCGGCCGCATCATCGTCGGCGGCGTCATCGACGGCGCGCAGGCAATCGTCGACGCGCTCACCTATCTCTGCGGGCCTCTCGGGCGTCTGTTGCGGAAGTTGAATGCCCGAGCCTTTGGCGCTGCGAAGGCCGCCGGCCTCGGTCTCATCGACGCCGGCACCGGTGCCCTGCAGGGCCTGGGCGAGGCGGGCGCCGGGTTCGTTCGCGGCGCCGAGCGCCTGCTTTGCGGGGACCTTCGAGGCGCAGCCCGAGAGTGGCGGCAAGCCGGCGTGCACCTGCTGCGTGCGCCCCTTGACCTCACTCTGATGACTGTCGGCAATGGGATCAGCGCCGTCCAGACCCTGCTCGGCCTCGAGCCGCCGGGTCGCAAGCTCACCGCGGAGGAGATCGCCTACCTGCGCAGCATCTACGGTGACAGCATCGACTACAGCCAGGTCGAGATCAAACAGGGCAACGCCGGGCTCTACAGCATCTCCGGTCGCCCGTTCGCTCTCGGCAACACCATCTACCTCCAGGACATCACCGACCGCGCCGTGCTGGTGCACGAGATGGCGCACGTCTGGCAGTTCCAAAACGGCGGCAGCGAGTACGCCTTGGACTCGCTCCGCGAGCAGTCCCACGGTGCCGACGCCTACGACTGGAAGCGCAGCGTGCCGCAGACCGCGTGGGAGAACCTCGGGGTCGAGCAGCAGGCGGCGTTAGTCGAGGCGGCGGCGCGCGCCGGGTTCTTCAACCCCAACGACCCCCGCTACGGTGTGTTCTCCGCCGACGTCAACGGCGACGGGGTCGCCGAAGATCTGACGGTCTATCTGCGCCACGCGGTGGCGGCGATCCGCGCCGGCCGCGGCGCACCCTGAGCCCGGGGGCCGCCGCCTTCGCGGGGCCGCGGGACCCGAGCGACGCGTCGTCGCGGTCTACCGCCGCCTGAAGTAGGTGCAAACGACGTCGGCGCCGTCCCAGACGCTGAACGCCTCGAAGCCCTTGTGGCGCGCGAGATCGATGAGGGGCTCGGGCTGAAAACCGGTGACCAGCGCATAGACCTGCTCGGCCGCGAGCGCGTCGAGGTCGCGCATCACCTGCTCCAGAGGATGGCCGCCCGCTTCGATGAGGGCGCGGGCGTCGAAGCTCGCGTGTACTGCTCGCGGCTCGGCCCACGACGGCCGGGCCGCCGGCGTGGCGCCCGCCTCCGCGAGATCGGTGCTCGGCGCCTGCCCGGCGCCGGCGCGGAGCTTGCCGATGAGGGTGGCGAGCGGCACGTTGCCGACCTTGGCGACCTGTCTCAGGTTCGCGATCTTCGCCACCGTCTTGCGGAGGACCGGGTTCTTCAGCGCCCGGTAGGTCGGGGAGATGTCGATCAGCACGTCTTCGAGCGCCGGAAAATGTCGCAACAGCTCACCGACCTTGGTGTCGGGGGTGATCGACGGCTTGGCGGTTTCAGTTGGCATCGGTGGTCTTCTCCTCTTGGTAGCTCAGGAGCCGCTGTTCGCCGCTCAAGGCGCGTTTCGCGGTCAGGTCCTGGCTCACCTCGAGGCAACCGAGGTACTCGCCGGCGCTGCCGCGGACCGCGAAGTATTCGATATGGATGAAGCGGCCTTTCATGTTGATCCAGAACGCCGCCTGGTCGTGCTTGCGGTCGCGGAAGTCGCTGAGGATCTGATCGACGATCTTGACGCTCGACGGCGGGTGGCAGAACTGAACCTTGCGGCCGATGATCGCGCGGCTGCGCGAGAAGATGCGCTCGCGGCCCTGGGTGAAGTAGCGGACCGTGTCATCCTTGTCGACGAAGGTCAGATCGAAGGGGATGGTGTTCAGGACCGCGGTGAGCTCTTGCGGCGTGAGGCTGCCGGACGGCAGCTGGATCCGGCCCACCGCCGCGCTCGCGGTGTCGGGCTCGGCGGCGACGCCGTCGGGCTTCCAGGTCTCGGTCGGGTCCACCAGGCAGAAGCCGATCTCGGCGCTCTGGCGCGCGATCTCGTACCACTCGGCGTCTGTGAGGGTGTCCAGGCACATCGGCAGCAGGATCTGCTCTTCTTTGTAGATCATGTCGCCGACCGCGGTCGCCGCCGGCCGGAGCACCAGGTCGACGACGCCTCGGGCCTCGGCGGCGGTGAGAGTCGCTGCTGCCGCCAGGGTCTCCATCGCGCCTTTCAGCAGCGCCCGGGTCTCGTCGTGCTTGCCCCACATCACCTTGGGCGGACCGGTGATCGCGTGCCTCTCGAGAAACGGGAACAGCAGGTTCTCCTTGCGGCGATAGTGCTTCTCGACGTCCATCAGCGCGTTGAAGTGGCTTCGCACCGCGGCCATCGGCTCGCCGGCGGCGGCGGCGTCCGGCAGCGCCGCGAGCTCGTCGAACAGGCCACCGAGCTTCTTGACCTCCCAGTCGAGGGCGGCGTTCTCCTTTGCGAAGGTGTGGGCGGGGTGGCCGGGCGGGGCTTTGGGCTTGCTGCGGATCTGAACCAGGCCCTGCAGCGCCTCGGCGTGCACGTCGCAGAGGCGCAGGATCTCCTCGGTCGGCAGCCCCTCTTGAATGAGCTGCTCTTCGACCTCGACGACGTCACCGTACGGCACTTGGCCGAGCAGGCGCGCGAGCTGGGTGCGGACCTGCGCCGGCGCCTGGCCGTCGTGCAGCTGCCGGATCATGTGTTTCAAGAGGCCTTTCTTGCGCTCGGCATTGTCGATGAGCTCGCTCATGGGGATCCTCCGGCGCGCGATTCGACGCCCGCCGCAACGCTACTCGGTGAACCTCGGCATCAGCACGTGGTTCTCGAGGTGAATGTGGCGCAGGACGTCACTCTCGAGCTTCGCGAGCTCGGTCATCAACACCTCGTAGGTGTTGCAGGCCCAGTCTGGAACCGCGTAGCCGCCGCCGAGCGCTCGCAACCTGCGAAGCAGATCGCCGACCACCAGGTGCTCCCCGAGCATCGCCTCGAGCTCGGTCCGGATCGAGCCCCTGTCCTCCGGCCTCGCGGCCATCAACGCCGGAAACAGGTCGTGCTCCTCCATCTCGAGGTGCGAGGTGATGTGCCCGACGAGCTCGCCGAACACCGCGCTGAGCTCGACGAGCTTGGCGTCTTTGCTGCCGTGGGCCTTCGCGACCTTGGCGGCGAGACCCTCCAGAAACGGCAGCGCGGTTCGGAGGTAGCCGTGGTGCCGGTCGACGATGCGCGCGATGAGCGCCGGCACCGACAGCGACCGAACGTCCTTGTCATCCGGGCCCGCGGCGTCCGTCGCGGCCGCGGCCTCCAGCTCCCGGAGCAGCGCCGCCAGGTCCCGGCGTCGACTCCGACAGGCCTCGTCGAGGCGGACGTCTCCGTGACAGCAGTAGTCGATCTCGTGTCTCTCGAACACCGCGGCACACCCCGGGTGCTCCGTTACGATCTGCGCCACCGTCGCCGTTCGGTCGATGCTCGCCATCCTCGCCTCCGTGCCGTTGACTTCCGGTCCGAAGCCTAAGCACCGGTCGTGCCAAGGGCGAGGTCGAGGAATATCGGGTGGTTGCCGGATCGACCGCGGATGACTATGTTCCTGAATGGAACACCGAGGAACATCGATGAAGACATTGCCGCAGGTGAATGCTCATCCGGAAGACCATTGCGAGGTCTGCGGGTTGTCGAAGGTGGTCGTGACGATTGGCCGGTCGATGCGCGTGGTGGCCGCAAGCCCGGTGATGCAGCGGCTCTTGAAGCGGGCGGCGTTGTTCGCCGACGCCGACGCGCCGGTGGTGATCTTCGGCGAGAGCGGCACCGGGAAGGAGGTCATCGCCCGCGCGCTGCACGCCAACAGCCCGCGGCGCGCTGCGGCGTTCGTGGCGGTGAACGTCGCGGCGCTGCCCGCCGACCTCTTGGAGTCGGAGCTCTTCGGTCATGCGCGCGGCGCGTTCACCGGCGCTACCGACGAGAAGCGGGGCCTGATGGAGGCAGCCGGCGGCGGCACGCTGTTCTTGGACGAGATCGGCGAGATGCCCTTGCCGCTGCAGGCGAAGCTGCTCCGCGCCCTGCAAGATGGTGAGATCCGGCGCGTGGGTGATACCCGGGCCTTCGCGGTCGACGTGCGCTTCGTCTGTGCGACGCACCGTGACTTGGGCGACCTCGTAGCGCGCGGCCAGTTTCGCGAGGATCTGTACTACCGCCTCAAGGTCCTGACGTTGACCGTGCCGCCGCTCAGGGAGCGTCGCGAAGACATCGCGCCGTTGGCCGAGACGCTGCTCGCCGCCGAGAAACAGCAGGGCGCGCGCTTCTCCGCCGCCGCGCTCCAATCTCTCGCGAGCTACGATTGGCCGGGGAACGTCCGTGAGCTCTCCAACGTCATCAAGCACGGCGTGGCGCTCGCGAGAGGCGGCGAGATCCGACCCGAGCACCTCCCGGACGAGCTCGGCGCCAAGCGACCCGGTCAGACGCCGAGCCGACCGCGCGGCGCGCCCGAGCTCAAGACCCTCGCCGCGGCGGAGCGCGACCACGTCCTCGCGGTGCTGGAGGCGTGCGGTGGCTCGCAGGTCGACGCGGCGCGGGTGTTGGGGATCGGGCGCAACACGCTGTGGCGCAAGCTCGGCGCCTATCGACTGGACGCGAGTGCGGCGACGCTTGGGGGGGCGCCCGGGAGCGCTCTGTCAGCTCGGACGCGGCGCGGCTGACCGCTGGTGTTTCTCGATCGGCCCGCGCTACTCGGGCGCGGTCGCGAACAGCGGCGCCGGGTCGAAGCTCGGATCGGCGTCGAGGAGCACGATGGTGAGCCGGTACGGCGCGGTGTGGCTCTCGAGCACGATCTGGTGCGCGAGCCAGAGCCCGCCTTCGAGGCGATAATCGTCGTAGCGCACCAGGGCGCTGAGCTCGCCGCCGCGATAGAACGCCTTTTCGCGGACCACGCCGCCCTTCGTGACGGTCACCGCGAGCGCGTCGTCCGCCGGGTCACGGCCGCGCGCGGTGTCGATGCCGCCCCCGTCCGCCGCCAGCGGGCAGCTGGCGCGCAAGCCGGTGCGCAGGGCGGTGAGGGTGGCGCCGGCCGCGCAGTCCTGGAGGTAGATGCGGCGGATGTCGCGGGCCAGATACCGCGGGCCGCGATCGTCGGCGGTCACCGCGACGCCGCTCAGGAGCTGCACCTGGTGGGCGCTCGTGGCCTTGATCTCGAAGAGCGTGCCGCCGAAGGGCGCGCTCGCCCGCACCCAGAAGCGCTCCGGGCGGAACAAGACACAGAAGCCCTCGACGACCTCGGCGCGGTCGCCAAAACGCGTTTCGACCTGGTGCCGCATCTTCAGCGCCGCGGGCAAGGACGCGAGGTAGTGCCGGTAGGTGTCGCGGTTCGACAGCCCGAGGCTCGAAGGCCCCACCGGTCGCGGCGACGCGGTCGCGCACCCGGCGAGCGCTCCGAGCACCCAGAGAACGGCGCGCAACCGAGGCATCGGCGGGCTCAGGGAGAAAGGGACGTGGCGGCGAGCGCGCGGCGCGGTAGGGGCCTAGTTGGCTTCGCGGTGGGCCCGCTCTTGCGCCCGGAGGTCTTTGAACGTCCCGATGTTGGTGCCCCCCCGCCATGCGGCCACGCCGCCGCCGGCGCCGGCGAGGACACCGAGGCCCAGGAGGACGGTCCCCCCCGCCCGGTCGGCGTCGCAGGACCGCGTGCGGCCGTAGCCGTCTCGACAATACCCATTGTTGGCGTTTGCGAGTGCCGCCATGCCGACGACGGTGAACCACGCGGCCGCGACCCAGAGGTCGGCGGCGATCGCCCAGTCGACGATACCCCACGCCAGGTAGTAGGCCTTGCCGTGGCCGTCGTCCGAGAGGGCTCGAAAGCGTTGCACCCGCGGGCCCCGGTGTCGGCGCCGTCGCCGATCGTCTCGGGTGTCCTCGGTGCTGTCGTCGGTCTCGGTCGTGCCCTGGGACGCGGCCGGCACCTCGCCGTCTTTGGCGCCCTTGTGGCCGAGGCGGTCACGGGCCCGATCCATGTCGCGCTCGAGGTTCTCTTCCTCTTCTTTTTGGTCCACCGTGCCGGCGAGGAGCATGCGGGTCAGGTCGTCGGCGGTCCCGATCTGCAGCAACGCCGCCCCCGGAGTCGGCACCGCGGTGGACAACAGCGTCGAAACCAGCCAACACAACATACGCGCCTCCTTGGCAACTCCCCGTAAACTATCACACAGCGGCGGGCGGTAGCGACCGGTTCAGACGCCGCGAGCTCCCAAGATCTTCACGACCCGGTCGAGGATGTCGTCCGCCACCTTCAGCTTGCTCATCAGCGGCAGCCGCTCCTTGCCGCCGTCGCGGTCGATGAGCAAGACGCTGTTGGTGTCGGTCCCGAAGCCGGCGCCGCGCTCGGTCACGTCGTTCGCGACGACCAGGTCCAGGCCCTTGGTCGTGAGCTTCTGCGCCGCGTGGCGCGCCACCTGGTCGGTCTCGGCGGCGAAGCCCACCACCACCTTGCCGGCGAGCTCGGGCTTCAGCGTCATCAGGATGTCGGGGGTCGCCTCGAGCTCGACCGTGGTGCGAGCGCCGATCGCGGTCTTCTTGGTCTTGGTGGCGGCCACCGTGCTCGGCCGATGGTCCACCGGCGCCGCGGCCATCACCACCACGGTGCTCGCTGCCAGTTGCCGCCGACAGGCGTCGAGCATCTCGGCGGTGGTCTCGACCCGAACCGTATCGACGCCGGCGGGTGGCGCCACGAGCGTCGGCCCGGCGACCAGCGTCACCTCGGCCCCGCGCCGGCGCGCCGCCGTGGCGATCGCGAACCCCATCTTGCCCGACGACGCGTTGCTCACGAAGCGGACCGGATCGAAGTGCTCGCGCGTCGGTCCGGCGGTGACCAAGAGCCTTTGGCCGACGAGGTCGCGGGGCCCGAGCACCGTGACCGCCGCCTCGAGGATGGTCTCGACGTCCGCCAGGCGGCCGACGCCCGAGGCGCCCGAGGCCAGCGCCCCGGTCTCCGGCATCACGAAGCGGACGCCGCGGTCCTGCAAGGCGCGCACGTGTGCCTGGGTCGCCGGGTTCTCCCACATCCCGGTCTCCATCGCCGGCGCGATGAGGGTCGGGGCGCGAGTCGCGAGCGCCACCGCGGTGAGCGGCTCGTCGGCGCGGCCGGTGGCGAGGCGGGCGATGAGGTCGGCGGTCGCCGGGGCGATCAGCAACAGGTCGGCGCGGGTCGCGAGCGCGACGTGGCTCACCTCTCCGGCCTCCGAGGCGCTCCACATGTCGACGATCGCCTTGTGGCCGGTGAGGACCGAGAACGTCAGCGGGCCGACGAACCGAGACGCGGCCGCGGTGAGGATCGGATAGACCTCGGCCTGCGCCTCGACCAAACGCCGCGCCAGATACGCGGCCTTGTACGCCGCGATGCTCCCGGAGACTCCGAGGATCACCTGCCGGTTCTCGAGCATCAGCCGCTTATATCCGAGAGCGCGTGCCACAAGCCAGGCATCGGGGCGCGTCCCCCGAGGCGCGGTCAGGCGCGCCGCGCCACGATGAGCACGTTGGCGAGGGGCGTGCCCGCATGGCTGTCCTTGACCTGGACCTCGAGCCCGGCGGTCTCGAGGACCTGGATCAAGGCGCCGGCCTCTCTGAAGCACAACACCTTGCCGCGGTTGATGCCGAGGGCGCGGCCGAGCTGCTCCTGCAACTTCGTGATCCGGGCGCGCAGACCCTGCTTCAGGTCGACGTCGCGCAACAGCAGCACGCCGCCTTGGAGCAGCGCCGCGGCGGCGCGCCGCAGGATCGCGTCCTGGGTGCCGGCGTCGTGGTAGTGGAGCACGTCCAACAGCAAGATGGTCTTGGCCGTGGGGACCGGCCAATTCGCGACGTCCGCGACCTCATAGGTCAGTTGCGCGACGCCGGTGGCGGCGCGCTTCGCGGCGTCGATCTTGGCCGGGTCCCAGTCGACCCCGTGCCCGGCGGCGTCGGCTTGCAGCTCGGAGAGCAGCAGGCCGGTGTGGCCCCGGCCGCAGCCGACGTCGACGAAAGGCATCGGCAGCGGCGCGAGGTCGGCGAGCTGGCGATAGACCGGATCATGGTGGAGCTTGCCTTGGACGTAGCCGTGCGCGAAGCGCCCGACCGGCAGAAAGCGATCGATGACCCGCTGCATCGCGTCGCCCACCGGGTCAGGGGGGAGCGGGTGGCGCTTGCGGTAAGCGCGGACCGCGAAGAAGGTGGCGAGGCCGGCGGGGGCGCCGAGGGTCGCGCCGAAGAGCAGCGAGCCGATGACCCACACCACCCCCAGGCGCCAGGGGTCGTGGGCCAGCGCCATCGCCTCGTCGACGCTCAGCCACCGGCCGCCGAACGCGACGTGGCCGAACTGGATGCTGCCGTAGGCCAGGAACGGGATGACCGGCGGCAGTGAGATGTTGGCGGCGAGGTAGGTGACGACCGGGTTCAGGCGGAGCACGAAGCAGACCGCCAGGGTGATGAGGATCTGGACACCGACGAACGGCGTCGTGCCGATGATCACCCCGACGAAGACCGCGAGCCCGAGCCCGGCGGGGGTGGCGCGGGTGGTCGCGACGCGCTTCAGGGTGCGCCGGAGCGCCCGCCACCAGAGTGCGGACCGCGACGGCGTGGCGCTCGGCTGCATCGACACCTCATAGGCGTGCCGGGGGCGCGGGGCAAGAACGGGGTGGGGCGGGGCGCGGCGTGGGTGCGGCGTGGGTTTACGCCCTCGTCGGTCGATGGTACTCACCGTGCCGGAGATCGCAGCCATGGGACTCTTGGACATCTTCGGCAAAGGGCCGCTGAGCGACAAGCGCATCGACAAGATCGCCAAGCTCGCGGCCAATCCCTTCGCGCAGCCCGACGTCCGCATGAAGGAGATGCAGCGCCTGCTCGGCGAGCAGACCCCCGCGGCGCTGCGCGGGGTGTTGAAGCGTTTCGCCGCCAACGCCTCGGGCGCGATCGCCGACGAGGACGAGAAGCAGTGGCTCGAGGACGCGCTGGTCGACGTCGGCGAGGCCGCGATCGAGCCGCTGCGCGCCTACATCGGTGCCGAGACTCAGCTCACCTACGCGCTGCGCGCCTATCGGCGCATCGCCGGCGACGCCGAGGCGGTGCGCTTCTTCATCAGCGTGCTGCAGCACTACGGCCCCGACGACTACCGCTCCGGGGACGCCAAGGTGCAGCTGATGTTGCAGCTCGCCGAGGACCTCGCCGATCCACGGGTGCTGCCGGCGCTCGTCGACTTCCTCGTCGATCACAACGACGAGGTGCGCTGGGCGGCGATGGACCTGTTGGACCGCGCCGCCGACCGCGGGCAGCTCGACGCCGCTACCCGCGACAAGGCCTGCGTCAAGCTCGCGACCCTGGTGCTCGACGACGACGTCGGGCCGCGGATTCAAGTGCGCGCCTGCGAGATCTTCGCCAGCCGCGAGTGGCAGGTGGCCGGCGCCCAAGAGGAGCTCGCCGCGTTCTTGGGCGACGCCTACTTCTTGGACAAGAAACGCTACGTCCGCCGCCGCGCCAAGGTCGCCAAGAAGGACTAACGCTCTGCACCTGTCGTGATTCGCGGGTCGCGGCCCACTTCATACTCGAGTGGGGCGAGAGGAGCGGATCCAACGATGGCGACGCAATCGAGAGAACGCGATCAAGTCCCCGCCCCACCCGGGGGCGGGGATTGTGGGGGTGGGGGTGGGGAGCGCGGGCGCAGCGCCCGCGCGGGAATCAAAAAGAAAGGATCGAGAGTCGCTCAGCCCAAGAGGATGGCGGCGTCGGCGCTGTCGTGGCGCGCGAGCTCTTCGACGATGGTGGCGACCGGCTTCAGGTCGAGCTTCAAGCCGAAGCTCTCGAGCTCGCGGGCGAGCTTGTACTCCAGCTGGCTCAGGCGGCGGTAGGTGCTGGCGTAGGCCTCGGTGACGATCTGGTGGAAGTTCTTGTTGGCGATCGGGCTCTGGGTCATCAGCTCGCGCATCCGGTTGGACGGCACGAAGGTGTAACAGCTCACCTGCGGGTGGCGGCGCAAGATCTCTTCGCTGACCTGCTCGAAGCGGGTGTACGCCAGGGTCTTGAAGTCCTGCTGTGCCAACCACAGGTTGCCCTGGCGGGCGTTGAAGCCCGGCTCGTCGGCGATCAGCGGCACCGCGGCGTCGACCACGAACAACAGCGTCGCGCCTTTTTGAATCGCGGCGTTGATGTTGCCGGTGCGGGTGACGGAGCCGTCGGTGTAGTAGCGGCCGCGGACCTGGACGCTCGGGAAGTAGGGGTGGGTCGCGGTGCTCGCCTGCACCGCGACCGACACCGGCACGTCGTCGAGGCCGGGCTCGCCGAAGAGCACGTGGTGGCGGCGGTCCTGGTCGGTGGCGCCGATGAAGAGCTTGCCGCGCAGGCGGCGGAAGTCGTTGGTGCGCTTCGGCTTGGTGAACTCGGCGCGCAACATCCGCTCCAGATCGCGGTTGTCGAACATCGGCCCGAACAGCACGCCGTAGTGGCTGACGAGCGACGCGACGCTGAAGTCGCGGGCGCCCTTGGCGGTGCTCCGGATCTGATCGACGAGGTTCTTCTGCATGAAGCCGAGGCGGCGGGGAATGTCGCTCAGGTTCAGGTCGCGCCAGTGGACCTCGAGGCTCTCGGGCCAGGCGCTGTCGACGTCGCCGATGTTGCGGATCAGATCGGCGATCGCGACGCCGTTCGCCAGGAACGCCGCGACCACCGCGCCGGCGCCGACCCCGAAGAACAGCTCGAAGTCACGGACGTCGACGCCGCCCAAGGCGTCGTTCAGGCACTTCAGGACCCCGAGCTCGTAGTAGATGCCCGGCAGGCCGCCACCGGCGAGGTTCACCGCCTTCTTGCCGCTCTCCGGGGCGATGAGGCTGGAGTTGCAGAACTGCCAGAGCTGCTCGACGAGGCGGTCCTTGGCCGCCAGTCGCGCGTTGCCGACCCGGTGCGCGGCGAGCGACCGATCGCGGATGCAGGCGCCGACGTGGCGCTGGCCGAGGCGGAAGATGAGCTTCTCGACCACCTCGACGTCGACGTCGCCGACCAGGATCGCGACCCGGCTCATCGGGAAGCGGCGCTCGCGGTCGCGCTCCTTGACCAGCTGGTCGAGGAACTCGAAGAGCACCGTCTGCTGCAGGTGGGCGTTGGCCTGCGGGTGGTCGTTGTTGCGGCAGTCGACCACCACCAGGTTGTAGAAGTGGCCGGCGATGAGCTTGAGGCTGTCGTCGACCGTGGTCGCGACGTCGATCTTCAAGGTGAGGTTCTGACCCCGCCACGCCGGGCGCAGCTCGACCTCGTCGACCTTCAGCCACGCCTGGCGGGCGACGGCCGCACACAGATCGTCGAAGGTGTGCCTGAGCGGCGCCAGGACCAGAGCGTTCTTCTCGAGCATCGACTGCGCTTCACTCGCCCGAGGTGGCGTCAGTCATTCTTCAAGGCCATGAGCTTGTACTGGCCGAGCTCGGCCTGGCCTGCGGTGTAGAGCACTTCCAGGATGGTGTGGTACGGGACGCGCCGGTCGGCGATGACGTTGAGCTTGCCGGTGAACGGCTGCTTGGGGTTGAACTTGGCGATGTACTTCTGCTTCTCGACTTCCTTCGTCAGGGCGTCGAACACCGGCGAGATCATCATGCCGCTGCCCTCGCGATAGTCCTCGGGGATCGCGCCGTTGACCACCGGACACGCCGCCTTGTCGTTCACCGCCACCTGCGCCAGGGTGACGGTCACGTTGATGGCGTCCTCGGGCTTCGCCTGGGTCGTCGAGCGCGGGATCTTCAGGTCCTCGGAGATCGTCACCGCCGCCGACGACGTCATGTAGGACTTGAGCAGGAAGACCAGGATGATGGTCATCATGTCCATCATCGCGGTGATGTTCAGCTCTTTGATCTCGCCGGCCTTGTCGCGCTTGGCGCGGCGGCCCTTGCGGTAGCGCTTGCGCTCCTTCTCGTGATCGAGCTCGGCCTGCTGTTCGGGGGTCAGGGCGACGGGCGGCGCCGGCTGGTTGATGTCGTCATCCACCATCGATCACCTCATCGCCGACAGCCAGACCTCAGGGAACATCTCCTTGTGCTCCGTGAGGCCGCTGGCGCCTTTGACCGCACGCTCGCGACACGCGTCCATCGTCTGGATGATGATGTCGTAGGGGATGTTGGGCTCGGCCACCAGGATGACCTTGCGCTCTTTTTCGAACTGCTGCTTGATCATCGCCAGCTTGTCGGTGAGGACGCCGTAGTCGTAGTCGCCGCCGCGCCGCGGTACGGTCGGCGGCTTGTTGGTGTCGAGGCTGGCGGCGTCCGCCGGGCCGTCGAGGACACCGCCGGCCCCGGCGATGTAGAAGCCCTTGTCGGAGATCGCCACCGTCAGGTGCAGCTCGGGCTCCTGCGGCTGGTCGGCGGCGGGCCCGGCGCCGGCGTCCCCGATCTTCGGGGTCGCGACGTCGAGGACCCCGAGCGAGATCAAGCCGACCATCGACAACAACATGAACATCACGAGGTTGGTCACCACGTCGAGGTAGGGGACGATGTTGAGCTCGCCAATCTCCTCTTCTTCGTGCTCACGACGACGCATGCGCGACTGCCTCGTTCCCTTGGGTAAGCTCTAGGCGCGATCCAAGGGGCTGGTCTCGCCGGCGCTGCGGCGCGACAGCATGTTCTCGAGGCGGAGCGCCTGGAACTCGACCTCCTCGATCATCGCCTTGGACTTCGAGATCAGCACCAGGTGGAAGGCGATGCAGGTCACCGCGATCATCAGCCCGAACGCGGTGTTGTTCATGGCCTCGGAGATACCCATCGACAACATCACCTGCTTCATCTCGGGGCTCGCCGCGCCCAACGACTTGAAGGTGCGGATGAGGCCGGTGATCGTGCCGATCAGCCCGACGAGGGTCGCGATGTTCGCCAACGACCACAGCGACGCGATGCGTTTGGCGATGAGCGGCGTGGTCTCGATCACCGCCTCTTCGAGAGCGCGCGCCACCTCGCGGTCGCCACGGTTGGAGCGCAACAACCCGGCCTTGATCACCCGCGACAGCGCGGCGTTCGGCGCCGCGGCGCACAGCTTCACGGCGCGATCGATGTTGTTGCTCAAGATCAACTTCTGGATCTGCGCCATGAAGGCCTTGGCGTCGAGGTTCAGGCGCAGCATGATCATGATGCTGCGCTCGATCACCGTCGCCAGCGCGATGGCCAGGAAGACGAGGTTGAGGTACATAAAGGGGCCACCCTCACGAAAGAACGCACCCAATTCAGCAAGCATTCTGCCTCACTCCGTGTTCTGCGCCGACTTTTGCGTGCCCGTCGAAGAGACTCGCGCGCTCCTTGGCGACCGACTTGCGCCCCGGCCGGTGACCTCCCACCGCCAAAGCGAGCTATACAAACCATCGTTCTTCGCTGCCGTCAACTGGGCGGTGGCGCGCCGTCGCTCTGGCCCGGCGGGCGCCGTGGCATTAGACTCCGTGGAGATGGCGCATCAGATCTGCAAACCCGAAGAGCTCAAGGCCCGCGCCGCGAAAGGCGACCCGGCGCTGCTCGAGGATCTGTTCGCCTGCTACCGCGACGACCTGCTGCGCTTCTTGCGCAAGCGCTGCGGCAACCCGCCCGACGCCGATGACGCGGTGCAGGACGCGTTCGTCGCCGCGGCCCGCTACCTCGACGGCTTTCGCGGCGAGACCCCGATCAAGAATTGGCTGTACCGCCTGGCGGCGAGCGCTTGCACCCGCATGCGCCGTGGCCGCAAGAACGATCCCAAGCGCCACGCGGAGTACGACGACGCCTTGAGCCCGACCGAGCGCATCGGCCGCGAGGTCGAGGCGATGCTCGAGGCGCGGCTGTCGCCGCTCAAGGGCGCGCTCGCGGCCCTGCCGGAGGTGGACCGCGCGGTGTTGATGTTGCGCGACGGCCAGCAGCTGTCGACCCGCGAGGTCGCGTCGACCTTGAGGCTGAGCGAGGCGGCGGTGAAGTCCCGCCTGCATCGGGCGCGGGAGACGATGCGCGCCCGCTTGCGCGCCTCCTGAGTCGGCTCAGGCGGGCGCCGGGCGCAGGATCTCGATCCGATCCGGGTGACCCACCAGCACCTCGGTCGCCATCCCGAGAAACAAACCATGGCCGACGACCCCGACCTCGCGGTCGAGGCGGTGCGCCAGCGCCGCCGGGTCGTCGATGCCGCCGTCGAACCGACAGTCGAGGATCGGGTTGCCGTTGTCGCTGACGAACGGACGGTCGCCGCCCCGCAGCGTCACCTGCGCCCCGAGCGTCCGCAGGGTCAGGGCGAGCCGCGGCCGCGCTTCCGGCAGCACCTCGACCGGGAGCGGCGACAAGGTCCCGAGCTTCGCGGAGCGCTTGCTCGGGTCGACGATGACCACGAAGCGCCGCGCGGCGCGCTCCACCGCCTTCTCGCGCACCAGGGCGCCGCCCATGCCCTTGATCAGGTTCAGGCGCAGGTCGACCTCGTCGGCGCCGTCGATCGCGAGGTCGAGGCGCGGATGCGAGGCGAGCTCACCGAGCGGCAGCCCGAGGGCGCGCGCTTGCGCCGCGGTCTTCTCCGAGGTCGGGATGCACACCAGCGCGCTCAAGGCGCCGTCTTGCCACAACGCGCCGAGCTTGGCGGTGGCGTAAGTCGCGGTCGATCCGGTCCCGAGGCCTACCACCATCCCGTTCTCGACGTAGGCGACCGCGGCCTCGGCGGCGCGCCGTTTGCAGTCCTCGGTGGTCGACGGCGGTGGCGGACAGGGCGGCATCGGCGGCGCGCTCTACTTGGCCAGCCGCACGAGCCCGGCCGGCGACACCCAGTAGATCGCCTGCAGGTCCACCGCGATCGCCATTGGGCTGTCGATCTGGCTCGCGACCTCGCGCGCCGCGCCACCACCCTTGGGGGCCGCCATCACCGAGCTCGAGCTCGCGCCGCGGTCCACGGTCCAATAGACGTCGGTCGCGTCGACCGCGATGCCGCCGATCTCGCCGGTCTCCTGGCTCATCTCGACCGCGCCGGCACCGGTCTTCGACGCGCGCCGCACCCGGCTGGTGTCCCAGTCCACCCAGAATAGCTGTGTCTGGTCGACCTGCAGGAAGCGCGGGCCATCGAGCGCCGACACCAGGGGCGTGGGATTGCTGCCGTTCGGGTCCGCGGCCATCAGCGTCCCGCCCAGTTGGTTGGTCCAGAACACGCGGCTGCCGTCGGCGGCGACGCCGGCGGGGGTCGCTTGGGTGCTCGCCACGCTCCAGCCGCCGCCTCCGGAGGTCGCGACCGCGGCGACCGAGCCGGACGCGGCCGGTGTCACCCAATAGAGGTTGGTGCCGTCGGTCGCCAGGTCGCCGGGGAACTCCTGGTCGGGGGCGAGCGGCGTCGGGCTGTCGCCGTTCTTCAGCACCCGGAAGATGCCGCCGTCGCGGTAGCTCGGCGGCACGCCGATCGACGCCCAATAGACGTAGGTGTCGTCCACCACCAGCCAGGCCGGCGCCTTCTGCGACGCCGCGACCGCGCTCGCGACCCGGGTCGCCTTGTCGAGGCGGACGACCGAGCCGTCCGCGAAGCCGTTCGCCGGGCTCCCGAGGCGAGTGTAGTAGGCGTAGGCGGCGTCGACGGCGACGTCCTGCACGTCGCTCGCGGCGGCGACGACGACGGGCAGGCAGGTCGACGCGGCGCAGCCGCCTCCCAAGCACGAGTGGTCGCAGCTGCCGCAGTGGCTGCTGCTCGTGGCGAGCGCGGTCTCGCAGCCGTCCTGCGGATCGAGGTTGCAGTCGGCGTAGTCGGCGCTGCAGGTGAGGCTACAGTTGCCCTGATCGCAGGTCGCGCTGCCGCCGGCGCCGTTGCACCTCTGGCCGCAGTCGCCGCAGTGATCCAGGCTGACGCGGACGTCGGCCTCGCAGCCGTCCGCGGTCGCCGCGTTGCAGTCCTTGAAACCGAGGTTGCAGCTGAGGCGGCAGTTGGCGCCGCAGGTGCCGTTGGTGACCGCGTTGCCGTCGCACTCTTCCCCTTGCGCGACCCGGCCGTCGCCGCACAGACCCGCGCCCGGCTCGGTGCAGACCCCGAGGACGCAGTAGAGCCCGGCGTCGCATCGATCTCCGGCGCGGCAGGCGCAGTCGACCGCGCCGTCGGGACAACCGCCGGAGCAGCCGGACGTCACGGTCAGAGCGAAGACGAAGACAGGCACGAGCTTGGTCATGGAACCCGCCGGAGATGAGGAGGCGCCACCCTAACACGAAAACGGCAGGCGGCGAGAGCCGCAGGGCGGCGCTTCACCGACCCCGGGACTGTGGTAGCATGGACGGCGCTGGTATCGCCGGAACGCGGCCATGCCGAGCATTGCGAGCCGAGAGGCGCCGGCGGATGCCGCTTCTAGAGTCCAAAGATCGACCCAGCCGGCGTCACGTGCGGGTGCGGTGTGAGCTGCGGGTGCAGGACACGATCCTCCAGGCCTACTCCAACAACCTGAGCACCACCGGCCTCTACGTGCGAGTCCCGGTCGAAGAGCTGCAGGGCATCGAGCTCGGCGCCGGGCTCCCGGTGGCCGCGACCTTCCGGCTGCCCGACGAGCAGCGGCCGCTGTCGGTGGCGGCCGAGATCGCCTGGCTGAACTCCGACGACCGCGACGTCGGCGGCCGCAAGGCGATGGGGCTGGGGATGACGATCGTCGGCGCCTCCGCCGACACCAGCGAGCGCCTGGCGCAGTTCGTCGACACCTTCCGCTACCGCATCATGGTGGTCGACGACTCGCGGACGATGCGGGAGGTCCTGCACCAGGTGCTCGGCGACGAGTACAGAATCATCCAGTGCGCGTCCGGTGAAGAGGCGCTCAAGGCGCTCGAGGCCGAAGAGGTCGGGGTGTTGATCACCGATCTGAAGATGCCGGGGATGGGCGGCCTCGAGCTGTTGAACAACCTCGCGGCGCGCCTGCCGTACTCCCAGGTGATCCGTATCGTGCTGTCGGCGCACCTCGACGTCGACGAGCTCCGGGAGTACCTCCGCCTCGGCGTCGTCTTCCACTACGTCGCCAAGCCCTTCGACCACGACTACCTGCGCCAGGTGGTGCGCCGCGCCGTCGACGCCTACGCGATGGCGGTGGAGAACGAATGGCTGCGCGCCGAGCTCGAGCGCGCCAACCTCCGCCTGACGCGCGAGAACGCCTACCTGCGCCAGCGGGTGACCGGCCTCGAGGGCTTCGAGCACATCATCGGCCAGAGCCAGAGCCTCAGGGCGGCGCTCGTCGAGCTCGAGCGTGTGCGGCACACCGACGCCGCGGTCACCGTCCTCGGCGACACCGGCACCGGCAAGGAGCTGGTGGCGCGGGCGCTGCACTTCGGCGGGCCGCGCGCCAAGGGGCCGTTCGTGGCGCAGAACTGCGGCGGCATGACCGAGACCTTGCTGCAGAGCACGTTGTTCGGGCATCGCAAGGGGGCGTTCACCGGTGCGGATCGGGATCGTCTGGGGCTGTTCGCGCAGGCGCACGGCGGCACGCTGTTCTTGGACGAGGTCGCCGAGCTGCCGGCGGCGGTCCAGGCGGGGCTGTTGCGGGTGCTGCAGAACGGCGAGATCACGCCGGTGGGAGCGAGCCTTCCGCGCCAGGTCGACGTCCGGATCATCTCCGCGACCCACAAAGATCTGGCGAACGAGGTGCAGGCCGGGCGGTTCCGCGAAGATCTGTACTTCCGCCTGAACGTCATCGAGGTGCGCCTGCCGCCGCTTCGAGAGCGCGAGGGCGACGTGGCGCTCCTGGCCCGGCACTTCCTGGATCTGCTCTGCGAGCGCTACGGCAAGAGCATCCCGGGCTTCGCGGTGGCGACGATGGCGGCGCTCGAGCAGTACGCCTGGCCGGGCAACGTCCGCGAGCTCGAGCACACCGTGGAGCGGATGGTGATCCTCGGCGAAGACGGCCAGAAGCTGCAAGCCGAGCTGTTGCCGAGCCGGCTGCGAGCCACCCCGCCCGCGCCGACCGACACCCCGGCCGCGCCCACCCCGCCAAGCCTCGCAGCGTGGACCACCGCGGCCGTCGACTCCGGTCGCCCGCTCGCCGAGGTCCTCGACGCCGTCGAACGAGCGCTCGTCGAGCACGCGCTGCAGCGCGCCGGCGGCAATCACTCCGAGGCCGCAAGGCGGCTCGGCGTGCCGCGCCAAACTCTGCAAAGACGGGCCCAAAAGCTCGGCCTGTAGGCTTCGTCCCACCTCCGCGTACATGACCGATTTCGGGCGTCGCCCAGATCCGGGCACTGCCCCTGCTCATTCCCGAGCGGCCGTCGCGCGCGCCGCCGCAGGCGCCTCGCAAGATCGAGGAGATCCGGGCCGGCCGCCGCGGCCCGGGCCTTGCATTCTAAAGCCCTCGACATTGCACGGACACCAACTAGGCGTGAGGAGCAGCGCGAATGGTTACCAAGGTCCTCATCGTCGACGACTCGCGGACGTATCGAGAGGTTGTCAGGGCGTATCTGGAGATGGAGGGCATCGACTGCGTGTGCGCCGGCGGCACCGACGAGGGCCTGGCGCTGGCGATTCAGGAGGGGCCGGACCTCGTGATCACCGACATGTCGATGCCGGGCATGAGCGGCCTCGAGCTCTGCCGTCAGCTGAAGGCCAACTTCAAGACCTCGAACACGCCCATCATCATGATCACCTCGTCCAGAGGTGAAGACACCGCGCGGGCGGCGCAGGAGGCGGGCGTCGACCTGCTGCTGTGGAAGCCGTTCCCCCGCGAGCTGGTGATGGAGGCGGTCAACCGCTTCTTGCCGCCGCGGCCGGCTGACCTCGCGACCCACTACGACGCCTGATCCCGCGGCTCAGAACGAACACTCCGAGCCAAGCTCCATCCGAAGCAGAGCGGCAGCCGCACAGAGAGGCGAGCCCGCTGGCCTCGGCCCTGCCGTCCGTCGGGCCGGCGTCGCCGCTCTGAAGCCCGTCGCCGCTAGGCCCCGGATCGCCGCCCGGGGCGCCGCCGTCGGCGCTGGGGCTCCCCGAGTCGATGACGTAGATGTGCACTGCGAGCGCGGCGAAGGCGTCGGTGAAGCTCTCGCCGGCGGTGGTGAGGGTGCGGCCCTCGTCGTAGACGGTGACGGTCGTGCCCGACGGGACGCCGCCGACGGTGAAGGTGGCGGTCTTGGCGGCGCGCTCGATGCTCACGGCGATCAGGTAGATGGCGCCGTCGTAGCTCCTGGCGATGGTGTCGAGCCGGCCGCCGCCGCTGACGCTGGTGGTGACGGCGCCGGTGTAGCGCGGCGACAGGATCGGCCGGGCGAGCGCCGTCAGCTGCGCGTTGGTGCGGGCGAGCTCGCTCTCTTGAGCGGCGCTCAGGCAGAACTGCTTGTAGGTGGTGCCGGGGCACTCCCACGAGTGGGTGAAATAGCCGATCGCGGTCGCGCCGTTTGCGAGGACTTGGAAGACCTCGTTGCGGATCTCTTCGGGGTAGGGACCGTCGTCCGGCAGACGCGCCGCCAGGTTGCACCACTTGCTCGAGGTCTTCGCGGCCTCGATCCACTGATAGGTCCCGTTGGTCGGCGCATAGCCGATGAGCTCCGACTGCGCCGCGCCTACCTTATAGAGCCAGCTCGGCTGGCACCACCCGTAGACCGGGTAGATGTCGAAGCCGATGACGTCGGTCGCCTTCGGGTAGTCGTCGTAGCGGCTGCGACTGCCGCCCATCCATGCCGGCAGCGACCCCTCGCTGTAGAAACCGGCGGTCAGGGTCGTGAACGCCGGGTGGTTCGGGTCTTGGGCTCTGAGGGCGTCGTACTGGGTCTTGAGCGTCGCCGGCTCGACCTCGTTGCCGTCCAGGTCCGGCTCGTCGCCGAAGATCCACCCGAGCAGGCTGCCGTGGTTCTTGACCGACAGATCGCCGTTTCCCAACACGCCCCAGACGCCGTTCGCGGCGCAGGCGTCGAGATACTCCAGCGACGTGGCGCTGCCGGCGCAGCCGTTGCCCACGAAGGTGTTGATGCCGAGGGTCGCCTGGTGCGCGATCTGCGACGGGCATTGGGCCCACTGCATGATCGGCAGGAACGGCTGGCCGTCGACGCGGATCTCGTGCTCCGCGCCCAACGTCACCACCGCGGCGCGGCCGGCGACCGAGACCCCCATGACGCCGGCGACAGCCACCGCGCCCAGCAATCGTGCGCGAACCATGTCGCGATTGTCGCATAGCCCGCGAGCCGTCGCCACCGGCGGCGAGCACGAGACACAGAGAGCATCCTCGTGCTACCATCGGCCGCCTTGGCGAACATGAACCTCGCCCTCGTCATGTCGCTGGTGACCGGGGCGCTCAGCCTGAGCGCCGGGGCCATCCTCTTGGTCCTAGCCCGCGTTCCGGGCTGGTCGAGCGCCCGCGTCTTCGTGGTCATCGCTCTGAGCGCCGGCCTCTACAGCTTCGGCAACAGCTTGTTCTGCGTGCCGGGGCTGCCGGACGCCGTCATCCTCGCCGGCGCCCGCGCCAACTACTTCCTGGCCTCTGTCCACTCCGTCGGCTGGCTGGTCTTCTCGTTCGGCGGCCGGGAGGCATCGCTTGCCGCGCTGCCGCGACCCCTGCGCTTCTTGGCCTGGGGGATGCTGGCGCTTGCCGCCGCCTTGCTGCTCACCGGCCTGCACCTGCGAGACGGGCTCGAGGTGGTCGAGACCGGGATCGCCGACGTCCGTTACACCTATGCAATCACCACCCCCGTCGGCGACGCCTACGGCGCGCTCATCGGCTTCGTGCTGTGCCTGCCCTTCGTGCGCCTGATCGTCAGGGTCAAACGCGGCGAGACCGAGCTGGTGTGGCAGGCGCTCGGCTTCGGGGTCTTCCTCGGCTGCGCCGGCGTCGAGGCCCTGGTCGCCAGCCGGGTCATTCGCTTCGTGTCGCCCGCGGATCTCGGCTTTCTCGCCATTGTCCTGCCGATGTCCGCCGACCATCTCCGCCGTTTCGCCGCCCAGGCCGCTCGCGTCCAACAACTCTCAGAGGCGCTCGCCGACCAGGTGCAGGAGCGGACCGAACAGCGCGATCGCGCCGAGAGTGCTCTCGTGGAAGCGGAGCGTCTCGCGGCGCTCGGCCGGCTCGCCGCGGGCGTCGGCCACGAGGTCAACAATCCTCTCACCTATCTTCAGCTGTCGCTCGAGGAGATCCACGAGCGTTTGGCGGCCGCCGATCCGCCGACCCAGGTCCAGGAGCCCCTCGACAACGCCCGCGACGCCGCCGAGCGCATTCGCAAGGTCGTCGAAAGATTGCATGCCTATTCCAAGCGCCGCGACCTGCGGGGTTCGGTCGACGTGAAGGACGCCGTGAAGAGCGCGCTCCGGGTCGCGGGGCCCCGCCTGCGGCAGCTTGCCCGTGTCGAGCTGTGTGTCGAGGCCTGTCCGGCGGTCTGGGGTGATGAATCACGGTTGGTGCAGGCGGTGGTCAATCTCCTCGTCAATGCCGCGCAAGCGGTGGAGGGCGCAGAGCGGCCGGCGCTGGTCGAGGTGCGTTGTGCGCCGGACGCCGCCGGCAACGTCGTGGTCGCGGTGCACGACAACGGGGTCGGCATCAGCCCTGAGGACCTCCGGCGCGTCACCGAGCCCTACTTCACCACCCGGGCGGAGAGCGGAGGTCTGGGGCTCGGCCTGTTCGTGACGCGGGGCATCGCCGACGCCCACGGCGGTCGGCTGGAGCTCGAGTCGGAGCGCGGCATCGGGACCCGCGTCCGCCTCGTCTTGCCTCCGGCGCCTATCGATCACGCGCCGCCGGCCGTCCCCACGGCGGCTGACGCTGCGTCACCTGTGGGTGGTCTCGGCGCCGCCGCGACCCCGAGCGCGCCGCGGCCCCACGTGTTGCTCATTGAAGACGAGCCGGCGTTGGCGCGGACGCTGGCGCGGGCGTTGGCGCGGCGCTTCGACGTGACGACGACGGCGTCGGCGAGGGACGCGCTGGCGCGGCTCGGGTCGGGGGGCTTCGCCGCGGTGATCTGTGATCTGATGCTGCCCGGGATGTCGGGGATGGCATTCGCGGATCGCCTGGCCGAGGTCGATCCCAGCCTTCGGGCGCGCACGATCTTCATCACCGGCGGTGCGGTCACCACCGCAGCCACCGAGTTTCTCGACCGCGCCGACGTTGATTGGATGGAGAAGCCTTTGAAGCTCGCCGAGCTCGACGCCCGGCTGTCGGCGCTCGCTGCGTTGAGCAAGGCCTGAGGTCGACGCTAGGTCCGCCCGTCGAGGCAGGCGCGCACCTTGCGGGCGAGGGTTTCGAGGTCAAACGGCTTCGGGAGGTAGGTCAACCCCGCGGCCGTGACGTCTTCGATTCGGGCGAGCTCGGCGCTGTAGCCGCTGGCGATGATCGTCTTCAGCGCCGCCTTTTGCTCTCGCAGGCGGTGGGAAAGCTTCAGCCCGGAGAGACCGTTCGGCAACACCATGTCGGCGAGCAGCAGGTCGAAGGCGCCGTCCCTCCGTTGCCAGATCTCCTGCGCCTCGACGCCGTCGCCCGCCTCGGTCACCTGGTAGCCGAGGCGGCGCAAGGCGCGCACCGTGATCCGTCGCAACACGAGGTCGTCCTCGACGACCAGGATGGCCTCGGTGCCACCACCAAGGCGACCTGCTCTCCCAAGAGGCGCTCGAAGAGCTTGGAGATCTCGAGGACCATGGCGTTGGCGTCGTGCCGGGCGCTGGTCATCGGCTGTCGGCGGCTGAACAACAAGAGCTTCCGGGTGAGATCGGCTGCCCGCTTTGCCGACCCCAGGAGATCCCTGACGGCCTCCCGGATCTCGTGCTGCGAATGGCCGGGCTCGAGCAGCAGGGTGTCGAGCTGCATGATCATCGCCGCCATGATGTTGTTGAAGTCATGGGCGATGCCACCCGCGAGCTGGCCCACGGCCTCCATCTTCTGGGCCTGTAGCAGCTGTGCCTGGAGCCGGCGACGCTCATCCTCCGCCCGAAAGGTCGCCGATAGCGCTTCGTAATGGGTCAGACGGATCCGGCGCATCACCAACATGAAGGCCCCGAGCACGAACACCGCGACGGTGCCAATCCGCAGCCAACTCTCGGGAGGGAACTCATTCGGCTGCCCGAGCCATCCGCGGCTCACGCCGAGCGGTCCGAACAGCAGGGCGGCGCTCAGGCCGAGATAGGTTACCGTGGCGCCGAGGCGCTCGAGCAACCACGCCGCAAGGGTGATCGCCGACAGGAAGAGCAGGCCAACCCCGAGGGTAGGGCCGTAGGCGAACAGCGCCGACACCGCCATGGTGCCGATCCCCAACACGGCGATCCTGGTCCGGCGCCGGTGGTCGAGCCGTCGTCCGAGCACCGCGAGCACCAGGGTCGCGCATCCGCCGAGGGTGAGCGTGAGCCACAGAGAAGAGCCCGACCGGCGCCAGAAGACGAAGACGAACGCCGCCAGCACCGCCAAACCGGGGACGGTGGCGACCCGCACCGAATCGAGCACGGTGCGCTGGAACGTGAGGACGAAGTCGTCGGGGGTGGTGTTGGCGTCTGCGCGCCGCGCGGCGTCGCCGGCGTCCGACCCGGCGGCGGCTGGCGCCATCGGCGGCGGCTCACCGGCCCGGCCGTTCATCGACGCCCCCTTCGCGCGCGAGAGCCCCAGCCCCCCGGGGAAGCTCCCAACTGTTTCCCCCTATCACGTTCGTTGCCGCAACGCTCGCGCGCCAGACCCGGTCCGTGGTTTCGGCGTCGCCGCGGCCGGCCGGCGCGAGGTTAGGGCGCAGGACGCACGATCAGGCTCCGGCCGGGCGCGAACGGCAGCCCCAGCGCATCGAGGACCGTCCAGGTCACGCGACCGACGCAGGGCGGGGTCGCGGCGCGCTGCAGCGTCACCGGTTCGACGCCGCTCGGGGCGACGGCGATGAACGGCACCGGGTTCTTGGAGTGATTGCGGTCCGGCGTGCCGTTCACCAGCATCTCCTCGGCGTTGCCGTGGTCGGCGGTCACGAACAGCCACGCACCCCTATCGCTCGCGGCCGCCGCGAGCTCGCCGAGCAGGTCGTCGACGCAGACCAAGCCCTGCACCGTCGCCTCGAGGTCGCCGGTGTGGCCCAGGAGGTCACCGTTCGGCAGGTTCATCAGGATGAAGTCGGCCTCGTTCTTGGCGAGGGCGTGGACGGCGCGGGCTACGGCCTCGCGGCTCTGCAGGCAGGGCGCGGCACGGAGGTCACGGCTCGCGGCCGGCGGGTGAAAGCGCGCGTAGGTCGGGCCGTCGGCGCTGTCGTCGGCGTCACAGAAGTAGGTGACGTGCGCGGCCTTGTCGGTCTCGGCGATGCGCAGCTCCCGGATCCCGGCGGCCGCGAGGCGGCGATGCAGCAGGCCGCCGCCGTCTCCGCGCGGCAGGGCCAGCCTCAGCTTCGGGTCGTCGTCGTAGCGTCGTCGGCTGTCGAGCGCGGCGAGGGTGGTGACGATCGGGCCGGCGTTGTCGGCCGGGGCGTCGTCGCGCGGCCGGTGGCGCAGCGTGCGGAGGATACCGACGGTGATGTCGCGGCGGTACGGCAGCAAGATGACGTCGTCGCTGTCGGCGAGCGGCGTCGAGCCGCGCACCGCCTGCGGGGGAAGGCCGAGCTGCGCTTCGACGTTCGCGGCCACCGGCGCCAAGATCTCGGCGAGCGAGCGCTCCCGGCCGGTGCGCGGCGCCCGCATCGTCCCGACGCAGGCGCGCACCTCGGCGGTGGCGCCGGTCCGGCTGAAGCAGTGGTCGACGCCGGCGATCGAGGCGAAGCCGCCCCGCTCGCCCATTGCGGTCTGGAGCTCGCCCGCCATCTCCACGCACGAGTGGCGGCTGCGGCCGTTGCACAGCCCGTGGAGCTGCAGCCTCGGGACCCCGCGCGCCAGCGCCAAGCGCACGATCTCCAGCGCATCGCGGTAGTCGCCGGCGCTCGAGCGGTCGGCGAGCGGCACGATCAGGTGCAGCGGCCGCCCGTTCTCTTTGGCCCGCGTCATCGCGTCCTGAAGCGGCGCCGAGGCGTCGACGCCGCCGTCCGCCAAGAGCTGCCGGATGAAGCGCTGGTGGTGCACGACGACGTCGCCGTTGCACAGGTTGTTGTGTCCGGCCTCGGAGTTGCCGTCATGGTCCGGATCCAACCCGACGCAGGTCCCGGAGGCGTCGAGCGCGATCGTCTGAAGCGCAGCCGAACCGAGAGCGCGGGACAAGAAGCCACGGGGACGCGCCGCCATCGCCTTGGTCACCGCGTTCCCCGGCCCGGGGGCGGCGAGCCCGACGCCGTCGAGGATCACGAGCACCACCGGCGCCCGAGCGGGTGGCGGCAGAACCGGGCTCGGCCTGCAGGCCGCCACCGTGAACGACAGCGCCACGGCCAGTGTCCGCGTCACGGCGCGCCACTTGCCGGCCCCGGGGCGTCGAGGCGATACAGGCTGACGATCGGCACGCCGTCGAAGCTGACCACGGCGCGCGGTCGCCGGTCGCCGCGCTCTGCCCACACCCGGTACTCGTCGTCCTGGTACTCGCGCTGGTGGTAGGTCAGGGCCCAGTCGGCGTGCCGGACGTCGGCGGCGAAGCGAATGTCGCGGCGCAGCAGGCCGTCCTCCTGATAGGCGCGGAAGGCGTCGAAGTTCATCCGGTGGGTGAAGAGGCTGGCGTTTTGCGCCGCCTCGTCGTTGACGACCGCGAGCAGCGGCCGGCCGTCGCCGCCCCAGAAGGTCCGCGGCATTCCCAGCCCTGCCGCTCCCTGGTGGCCGCCGGCGAGCTCGTTGAAGTAGGTGTGGCCGAACGGGTGGGTGCGCCAGGTCTCCGCCGCCGGCAGCAGCAGGGCGGCTCCGAGAGCCGCGCCGGCCGCGATCCGGCCATAGGGTCGGCGCGACTCGCGGGCGACCGCCACCGCCCTGAGGATCACCGTGGCGGCGGCGAGCGCCAAGAACGGCATCATCGGCATCCAGTGCTTGGTGCCGCCGAAGATCGGCACGTTCGGCATCGCGATGATCGCCGGCGGCACCAGCGTGCTCACGGTGAGCAACCACTCGCCGATCGCGGCCGGCTCGTCGGCGCCGCCGCGTCGTAGCGCCTGCCGGCTGCCGCGCACCGCGGTGGTGAGCCAGAGGCCGACGCCGACCACGCCCGGCAGGAGGATCGAGACCGGGATCGTCAGGCCGGACATCACGAAGGGGTAGTGCCACGGGAACGGCGGCTCGGTGTAGAGAGTGCCGAAGTAGTCGACCGGGTAGTGCTCGTGGTGCAGGTGGTAGCCGTAGTAGGCGCTGATGCGCCGCACCGGCTCCAGCCAGCCGTACGGGTAGCACAGGTAGAAGATGATCGGCCCGAGCACCAGCATCGCCGGGATCGCGAGCGGGATCGGCGGCAAGCGCAGGCGGCCGTCGCGGCTGACGCCGAACGCGCTCACGTGCGCCGCCGCGTAGGCGACGAGCAGGGTGGGGATCAGGAAGACGGCGTTGTGCTTGGTGGCGACCGCGATCCCCCAGGCGACCCCGGCGCCGATGACCCAGCGCCAGTCGGTGAGCGAGCGCCAGAAGGCGTAGGTGACCACCACGGTCATCGCCATGATCGGACCGTCGAAACACGCGAGGTGCGCGTGGTAGAACACGTGCGGGCAGAGAAAGAGCAGCGCGACCCCGAGCCACCCGACCGCGCGTGACGCGAGCCGGGCGCCCAACAGGTAGGTGAACGCCGCGCCCACCGCCACCATCAGGATGGACGCCAAGCGGAAACCGGTCGCCTCCGACACCAGCCCCAGCCAGACGTGGAAGACCTTCCAGGTCCAGCCGGCGGCGAGCTTGACGAACCCGGGGTGCTCCCAGTTGTAGCTGAAACCGCGCGACAGGCCGGCGTTGGTGAACGACAGGGCGAGCTGTCCGCTCCAGAGATTTCGCCACAGCTCTTCGAACCACGCGTGGTACTCGCGCGCCGCTTTGAAGTAGTAGCCCTCGTCGCGCACGAACCCCTGCGAGGCGGTGCTCGCGAGCACCAGAGTCGTCACCAGGCCGACGAGGGTCGCGGCGCCGGTGTCGCTCGCGAACACGCGGGCGCAAAGCGCGCGGCCGCGCTGCCACGGTCGGTCGGTCGCCGCCGTCGATGCCGGCGCATTCACGAGGCGTCCTCGACGATCCGAATCGAGCCGCACAGGTGGGCGGCGCCGTTGTCGCTGGTCGACAGCACCAGGGTGAGCGGCGCCGGTGAGGCGGCGAGCGGCACCCGGACCCGCTCGAAGCCTTCGCGCGGCTCGTGGTCGAGCGCCAACAGGACGTCGGCGTCGCGCTGCAGCTCGATGTGCACCGGCCGCCGAACCCGGCCGATCGCTTCGGCCGCGAACCCGAACGCCGCGGCGATCGTCATCGACCCGGGCGCGGTCATCGGCGGCAGCTCGATCTCCAGCCGCCCCCCATTTGCCACCGGGTGCATCCAGACACAGTCGCGCGGCTGGTGATCGATGGCGAGCGTGTCGCGGCCGACGTAATTCCAGGCTGGATCTCGCGGGCACAGGTAGCGGTCGCGCTCGAAGCGATCGCAGGGGGCGGTGACGCCGTCGGCGTACCGCGCCCGGACGCGGGCCTCGCCGAGCTGCGCCCGCAGGTCGAAGAGCGTGCGGGTGGGGTGTCGGAGGCGGAAGCGCGTCACCTGCACGCGGCCGAAGGTCGCGAACGCCTCACGCTCGGCGACGCGAGCGAGGATCTCGGCGAAGTCGGTCCTGACCCCGAGGACGTCGAGGTGGATCAAGTGGACGCGGCGCACGCCGTCGAGATCCGCCGCCTCGAGGCTGTAGGGCTCGACGAGCGGCAGGTCCCCGAGCCGCTCGCGCGGCCCGCTCAGCGTCGACGGTTCGACGACCACCAGGTCGCCCGGCGCGAATTGGGCGCGGATCAGGGCGCTCACGGCGTCGAGGTCGACCTGCGCCACCTGGTGGCGGAGGCGGTACGCCGAGAGCGCGACGCTCAACAGGAGGCCGCCGAGGGTGGCGACCAGGCAGAGGCTCTTGGCCATGGCGAACGGAGCCTACCCGCCCGCCTCGGCCGACGCCAACCCCAGCCCGAGGCCGCCGACCCAATCGAAGACCGGCTGTCGCCGCGGCCCGTCGCCGCGCAGGCTCCGGCGTGCCTGGCCGAAGAGAAACAGGTTGTCGACGACGTTCACCGACAGATCGACGAGCGCCGCGCCGGTCCGGCCGATGCGGCCGAGGTCGGCGAAGCGCGCCAGCGAGCGCTGGCTCCACATCGCCGCCAGGCTCAGGCGCTCCGAGGTGATCGCGACGTAGGCCGACAGGGCGAGAGGCGCGTCGCGCTCGCGGATCGCGGCGCCGGCGCCAAAGCGCAGCATCGCGGCGCGGGCCTCGAGGCGGGCGCGGGCCCCGAGGCCCTTCGGGTGCCGCAGGTCGGCCTTGGCCGGGCGGCCGCTCTCCGGGTCCGACAGGCGCTCGGCCTCGTAGGCGATGTCGAAGTAGCCCGGGGTGTAGTCGTGGCCGCTCCATACCGCTTCCAGCCGGCCGGTGACCGTTGCCGGGTCTTGACCGACCTCGAGCCGCAGGCCCGTGTGGGTGCCGGCGGCGAGGGTCGAGAGCAGCACCGCGGCGCCGTAGGTCTCGACGGTGACGTGGTCGCCGCGCACCAGGGTGTAGCCGAGATCGAGGCTGCCGCCGCCCATCGGTCGGCGACCGCTCCCGGCCGGGGCGCTCGGGTCGAGGCCGCCCTCGATCCCGAGGTGCAGGCGGCGGTCGGGATCGACGGCGGTGCCGGCGAGCGGCGCCAAGAGCAGCGAGGTCGCGACCAGGTGCGGGGCCGTGAGGCTGCCGCACAGGACGCCGGCGCTGACGTCGCCGACGTTCAGATCGAAGCGGCCGCCGGTGTGCGGCCGCAACGGGTCGAGGGTCGATTGATAGTGGTCGACGAGCACGCCGTGGCCGAGCGACTCGCCGCTCACCGTGCCGAGCGTCACGGCGGCGGTGTGGTCCGCGGTCTCGTACGCCAGGCGCTCGATGAAGCCGAGGTAGGTCTCGGGGTCGTGGCTGCGGCCGAGCCAGCGCGGCCGGAGCTGCTCTTGGCGCTCGCCGTTGTTGCGCAGCCGGTGCTCGATCAGGTCGAGCCAGATCGGCGCCGACAAGACGGCGCGCGCCTTGGAGCCACCGAGCTCCAGGCGCGGGCGCAGAAGCGCCGCGGCGCCGCCGTCCAACTGGCCCATGCCGAGCTGCGCCGAAGCCGTCCACGCGACCGGCGCCACCTTGGTCTCGACCTCGACCTGCTCGCCGGCGACGCTCAAGAAGACGAGATACGAGACGTGCGCGATCCCCATGGTCCGATTGTCGGGCCGGGGCGCGCGCGGCGCAAAAAATCAGCAGCGGGGACGGTTACGGGGCTTCGCCGAAGTTCTTCAGATCGCGCTTGGTGTCGCTCTCGTTCACCGTCTGCCCTTCGATGGTGCCCGGCTGGCCGGCGAGAGAGTTCGCCGCGGTGCCGAACAGGGCCCGGATGTTGTCACCGAAGACGGTGACGAACACGATCGTGCCGATGGCGATGAGCGCCACGATGATGATGTACTCGGTCATGCCCTGGCCGCGTTGGCCGCGTCGTGACGTGGTGCTGTTCAGGCCAGTGTGCTGCATCAGCTGCTCCCGCGAGTCTCTCGCAAACGGCGGCCAGTATACTCCCGGACGTCTCCCGGAGCCAAGGAGGCGTCGGCGGTGCGCAGCGGCGGCGGCGACCGCTACAACCGCCGGTTCGCGAGGCTCGGGATCTCGGCGCGGATCCTGTCCTGCGGCTCGGTGTCGAAGGTCGCGGTGACGAAGCCTTCGCCCTCGGGGGCGGTGCAAAGCGGCGTCCCCCACGGGTCGACGAGCATGCTCTTGCCCCAGGTGTAGCGGCGCTCGCCGTGGAAGCCCCACTGGCCCGCGGCGACGACGTAGCACAGGTTCTCGATGGCGCGGGCGCGCAACAGCGGCTCCCAGTGGTCCTTGCCGGTGTGCAGGGTAAAGGCCGCCGGGATCGCGAAGGCGCGGGCGCCGGCCTGCACCAGGGCGCGGTAGAGCTCGGGGAAGCGCAGGTCGTAGCAGATCGACAGCCCGAGCTTGAAGCCGTCGACGTCGGCGACCACCGGGGTGCTGCCGGCGGTGACGTGCTCGGACTCGCGGTAGCTGAGGCCGCCGCCGAGCTCGACGTCGAACAGATGGATCTTGCGATACGTCGCGCGGGTCTTGCCGGCGGGATCAATGAGCACCGAGGTGTTGTAGGTGTGCGCCGCATCGGGCCCGCGCTCCGGGATGCTGCCGGCCAGGATGTAGACGTCCTGCTCCTTCGCCAGCCGGCGCAGCGGCGTCAGGAACGGCCCGTCCTCGATCTCCTGGGCGTGCGGCAGCTTGTCGGCGTCGGCGCCGAAGCAGCCGAAGTTCTCCGGCAACACCACCAGGCGGGCGCCGGCCTCCGCGGCGCGGCGGCACAGCGCTTCGGCACGGGACAGATTCGCGCCCACGTCCGTGGTCGCGGTGAGCTGGACGGCGGCGACGGCGAGGCGAACCGTCATGACGCTGCCTTGCGCCTACGAGAGGTGCGGATCCTCTTCCACATCGTCGTCGTCGACGTCGATCTCGGTCTCGGCGCCTTCGGTAAACTCGTCGACGTTCTTGGCGTCGCCCCAGTCAGGCGTCCCGGACCCGGCAAACCCGGGGGTCGTGTAGGTCGGCGGCGTGTAGGCCGGCGGCGGCGGCGGTGGCGGCGGCGGCATCGCCTTCGTCTCCACCGGCGCGAGCTGCGGCGCCCTCGCCGCCTTGGGCGTCGCCTTGCGAGCCGCGGCCTTCTTTGCGGGCTTGCGCTTGGCAGTCTTCTTCTTGATTTTACTTGATTTTTTCCTAATCGCCTTCTTGGCGACCTTCTTCTTCGCGATCTTCTTCTTGGCGATCTTCTTCGCCTTCTTCTTCGTGACTTTCTTGGCCTTCTTCTTCTTCGCCATGGGAAAAGCCTCCCTCCGTGATGTCACAAGACGACGACCAGAGCAGTTTGTATCGACATTCCGGGTTGAAGGCAAGCGCCTCGGCGCGCAAACACTCGCGCGGCGCAAGCAGCGTTACGGCTCGTGCCGCGGCTTCCACGCCACGTCCGCGACCCCTGCGGCGCGATTGGCGACTCGGGCCAGGACAAACAGCAGATCTGCCAACCTGTTGATGAATGATATGGAAATCATTGATGTTCCAGGATCGGCGCGGGCGAGGCGCACGAGGGTGCGCTCGGCGCGCCGGCAGATGGCGCGGCTGTGGTGTAGGATGGCGGCGGCGCTGGTGCCGCCGGGGATGATGAAGGACGAGAGCGGGGTCAGGGTCGCTTCGAGCCTGTCGATCTCGGTCTCCAGCCAGGCCACGTCGTGCCCTGCGATCATGTTGGAATGTTTCGGTTTTTTGTGCGGGGCCGCGAGCTCAGCGCCGAGCTCGAAGAGCAGACTCTGGACGGCCCCGAGGGTCGTTGCCACCTCGTTGGGAGCGGGGGCCGCGATCGCCACGGAGAGGGCGCAGTTCAGCTCGTCGATGGTGCCGCAGGCGTCGATGCGCAGGTGGTCCTTGCTGACGCGCTCGCCGCCGTAGAGGCCGGTGGTGCCGTCGTCGCCGGTGCGAGTGTAGATCTTCGGCGTCATCCGCAGCACGCCGCCTTCTTGCGCCGTCCGGTCACGTCCTGCCACCACTCGGCGATGAGGCCCCCGGCGCAGCCGACCCCGGCGTCGACGCTCAACGCGCCGCTGTCACAGTTCTTCGCGCAGGCACCGCACTCCATGCAGGCATCCTTGTCGACGACCGCCGCCAGGCCGTCCTGCATCGCGAACACCTGATGCGGGCAGACCTCGACGCACAGGCCGCAGCCGCTGCAGCTCTCGACGTCGAGCTTCAACGTCGTCACGTTCTCGAGGTACCGGAAGCCTTGCATCACGCCCCCCCGAGGCCGAGCCCAAAGGCCACCGCGCCCAAGACGACACTGGCCAAGAACAGCGGCAGCGCCACGCGCATCTCCTTCTTGACCCCGGAGGGTGAGGTGAAGGGCGTGCAGCCGGTGAAGCCGAGCGCGGCGAAGCTCGACACCGGGACCAGCAACAACAGATGCGCGGCGATCGCGTGCCAGTGCCGAGTCGGGTCGCCGGTCGCGAGGTACGCCGCGGTAACGACGGCGCCCAACAGCGCGCCTTTGAACGCGAAGCTCCGGCCCGGGATCCACGGCAGCAGGATCGGGGTCGCGAACGACCCGGCGATGATCGCCAGCGCCAGCGCGCCGACGCCGTAGAGCGCGCCCCCGACCGGGCTGCCGCCGGTGAAGGCGCCGATGATCGCGACCAAAGCGAAGAGCGGCAGCGCCGCCTTGAAGCCGCCGACCAGCTCCACCGGGGTCAGCGTCAGGCGCTCGAGGACGGTGAAGGTGGGCGCCCGCATGAGGGCGGTGGTCTCGCCGCCGTGGTCGAGATGGTGCGGCAGGTCGGTCACCCGCACCGCGGCGAAGGTCGGCGCGAAGCCGGTGCGGCGCTTGACCTCCGGGGCACAGACGCCGGTGGCGCCGAAGATCGGCAGCAGCAAGCGGCGATGCGACACGATCTCGTCGAGCCGGGTGATCTGGAGCCGGCGGACGAGCTCGTCGGTGCCGAACGTGCCCTTGCCGGCGGCGCACCAGACGTTGATGCCGTGGGTCTCGAGCACCAACAGCCACAGGCTGCGGCCGGCGAGGGCGCGGCGCACGACGTCGAAGGTCAGCTTGTAGTTGGCGGTGACGACGACCGGCGCGGCGGCGTCGGGGCTGCCGAGCGCGTACAGGCCGGCCGGCACCGCGTAGCGCTCGCGGCCGACGTCGAGGCGCACCAAGAGCCCGCCGAGGCGATCTCGAAGCGCGAGCTCGGAGCGGATCACCGCGACTTTGCCGCCGGGGGTCGACAGCCAGCGCTCGAAGCCCGGCACCCGCTCATCGATGGCTCCGCCGACCGCGGAGGTCTTCGGGCCTCAGCAGGGGGCGGGGTCAGCGCCGCCGCAGGCCGGCGGCACCATCTTGAGCAGCACCGGTGATGGACGCATCGACAAGCCTCCGGCCCGAATCTACCAGGCTTCGCGGCGCTTGTCTCGACGGGGGATGGCACCGGCAAAGAGGCGTTGTATATTGCACCACATGCCCCGCACGTTGTCGCCTGCAGCCCAGCTGTCGCTGAGCATCATCTTGATGGCGTTCGTCGGGCTCGTCGACTACGCGACCGGCAACGAGCTCAACGACGACGCGGTCTACTTCCTGCCGTTGGCGCTCGCGGGCTGGTACGGCAGCACCCGCAACGCGGTGGTGGTGGCGGCGGCGAGCGGCGCCGTCTGGGCGGTGTCGAGCTTCGCCGCGGGCTTGAGCTTTTCGTCGCGCTACTATTGGGCCGCCAACATCGGGCTGCAGATCTTGTCGTTCTCCATCGTCGGGGCGCTGGTCGCCGAGCTGCGCGGGCGCTACATCCGCGAGAAACAGCTGGCGCGCCTCGATCCACTGACCGGGCTCGCGAACGGCAGGGCGTTCTTCGAGCGGGCCGGCGTCGAGATCGAGCGCTCGCGGCGCCACCGCCGGCCGCTGATGCTCGCCTACCTCGACCTCGACAACTTCAAGTCGATCAACGACGCCTTCGGTCACGAGACCGGCGACGCGGCGCTGCGGCTGGTCGCCGACACGCTGCGCACCTCGACCCGCAGCGTCGACGTGGTGGCGCGCATCGGCGGTGACGAGTTCGTGTTGTTGATGCCCGAGACCGGGGTCGAGCAGGGCCACGTGCTCATCGAGCGCATCCGCACCCGCATTCAACGGGCGCTGGCGGCGCAGCGATGGGAGGCGACCGCGAGCATCGGCTGCATGGTGTACGCCGAGCCGCCCGCCGACCCCGAGCGCCTGGTGGCCCAGGTCGACGAGCTGATGTTCGCCGCCAAGCGCGCCGGCAAGAATCGCGTCCGCCTCGAGCTCGCCACCGGCGGCGAGCCGAAGATCCCCAAGGCCGAGGCGACCAAGCGCTGATCGCCCCCGCCGCGGCAAGTCGCGGCGGTCGTCTGCTTCCTGCTTGTCGGGTGCGTGCGCATGAGGATACAAGCCGGGCCACGATGAAAGAGCGACGGGTGGAGCAGCGGGTCTTGGACCGGGTCGGGCGCGCCATCGAAGACTTCGAGCTCATCGTCCCCGGCGATCGGATCCTGGTCGCGGTCTCGGGCGGCAAGGACTCGTGGGGCTTGTTGTGGGCGCTGTTGAAGAAGCAGGCGGCGTCGCCGTTCCACTTCGATCTGGTCGCCTATCACCTGGACCAGGGCCAACCGGGCCACGACACCAAGCCGATCGCGGCCCACCTCGAGGCGCTCGGCGTGCCGCACGAGATCGGCTTCCAGGACACCTACAAGCGGGTGCTGGAGCTCACCGAGCCCGGCAAGGTCTACTGCTCGGTCTGCGCCCACTTCCGCCGCGCCATCCTCTACAAGGCGGCGACCAAGCACGGCTGCAACAAGGTCGCCCTCGGCCACCACCGCGACGATCTGATCGAGACCTTGCTGCTCAACATCTTGTTCTCCGGCCAGATCAAGTCGATGCCGCCGAAGCTCAGGGCCGACGACCGCGCCCACGAAGTGATCCGGCCGCTGTGCTACGTGCCGGAAGAAGAGATGATCGAGCTCGCGAAGCTCAAAGAGTTCCCGGTGGTGCCGTGCTCGCTGTGCGGCTCCCAGGACGCCGAGCGCAAGTACATCAAGAACCTGCTCGCCGAGCTCTCGGAGCACTCGCGGCACGTCAAGGGCAACCTCTTGGCGGCGCTCGGCAACGTCAACCTCACCCACCTGATGGACAAGCGCTACAACCCGCACCTGCAACGCGGGCGCCGCGAGGGCCTGGAGGCGCTCGGCGAGGAGCCGCGCCGCACGCTGCTGAAGATCCTCGAGCCCGGCGTCGCCGATTGACGCCGCGCCGCGCGGCCGACCGGCGCCGCCGCGCGACCTACGGCGAGTCGCGCTTCAACGCGCCGCGGGGAGGTGGACCGAGAACGTCGTCCCTTCGCCGACCACGCTCGTCACCTCCATGCGGCCGTTCATGGCTTGCACGATGTTGCGGCTGATCCACAACCCGAGGCCCGTCCCTTGCTCCTTCGACTTGCTGGTGACGAAGGGCTCGAAGAGCTGCGCCATGATCTCGGGCGCGATGCCCGCCCCGGTGTCTTGGATTTGAACCGTGACCCCGGCCTCGGTCGCCGAGGTCTTGACGACGATCCGATTGCCGTCCGCGTTGCCGGCGTCCATCGCGTGCGCCGCGTTGACGAGCAGGTTCAGGAACACCTGGCCGAGGCGGCCGTCGTTGCCCCGCACCGCGGGGAGCGCATCGAGGAGCTTCACGAGGCGCGCCTTGGGCTTGATCTCCGCGAACGCCAGGTTGATCGCGGACTCGAGCACCCGGTTGACGTCGATCAATCCGTCGTCGTCGTCGCGCATGCGCGACAAGGTTCGCATGTCACGGACGATGGTCCGGATGCGCTCGCCGCCCTCTCTCGCGTCCTTGAGCGCCTGGACGAGGTCGGCGCGATCCCGCGGGACGTCCAGCGCCGCGAGCCACGGCCCCCGCTCGTCTCCGTCCGGGCTCGGCTCGCGCAGCGCGGTCAGCGCATAATCGATGTTGCCGATGACGTAGGCCAACGGGTTCTTGATCTCGTGGACCACGCCCGCCGCGAGGGTCCCGAGCGTCGCCAGCCGGTCCGCCTGCACCAGCTGCTCCCGGTCGCCGCTCGCGTGCTTCTCGGCGATCTTGCGCCGGACGATGCCGCCGAGGCCGTCCGCCACCGCTTGCAGGAAGGTGGTCTCGGCGGAGTCCTGCACGTGACCGGAGCCGACATAGAGCGTGAAGACTCCGAGGACGCGGTCGCCGGCGCGGATCGGTACGCAGTAGTGCCCGTGCGCCTCGATGCCGGCGTAGCGAACCTCGTGGCGGTGGTCGAGATCGCCGGCGTAGACCACCTGGCCGCTCTGGGCGGCGCGGCCGCAGAGGCAGTAACCCGCCTTGATCAACGCGCAGCCGCTGATGATGGCCGCGCCGAGGCCGCGGTGCGCCCGCATCCGCAAGCCGCCGTCCTGCTCGTCGACGAGGAAGATCGCGCCCTTCTTGTCCAGGCACAGCCACGGGATGGCAATCACCTCGTCGAGGGCGCGGCTGAGCAAGGCGTCGAGCGAGAGATCTGCGGTCGACAGGTGCAGCAACGCGGCCAGCGCGGCGTTGATCTGGCTCTGCTGCGCGAGCTCGGTCGCGGCGCGCCTGCCCTCGGTGACGTCGCGGGCGTAGTGGACGAACACCCGGTCGCCCGCTTCGGTCAGATACGACGTCGGATACACGCCGGCCCGCAGCCAGACCTGCGTCGTCGCGTCGAACAGCTCGCGCTCCACGCCATGGCCCGTGGCTGCGGCCTCTTCGAGCGGGCAGCCCGGAATCGGGGTATCGCAGCCGTGGAGCGCCTTGGGGCAGTAGCTGCCCTCGAGGGCACCGCCCGACTGGTGCACGGTGGTCGCCAGCGCCTGGTTTGCGAGCAGGATGTTGTGACGCGCATCGACGGCCATCACCGGAAAGGGCAGGGCGTCGATGGCGACGCGGATCGCGGCGCGGGCGACGTCGTCCCAAATCGGTCGGCCGTCGCCGTCCGGCCGCGGCAACACTGAAGGCAGCGACGGCGCCTCGCGGCGGGCGCCGTCTACGTTCGTGACCACCTGCAAGCTCCGAGATCCTGTCGTCATCGTCCCCTCCTGTTGCCGCGTTCGCGGTCCCGGCTCAGCGCGCCCAGCGTCCGCTGAGGTCCGGCGGCGCTTCTCCCGTGGTGGTCAAGCTCGCCAGGCGCCGCGTGAGTCCGGCGATGCGTTCGATGCTTTCGATGCCGTCCGTCAAGGCGTCCTTCACTTCGACGAGGGTTTGGTCGCCCTGGCTCGGATGTCTGAGCGCCGCCAACGACTCGTGGAGAAACTCGACCGCGCCCTTCAAGACCGTGAGCGGGTTGTTGATCTCGTGGCTGACGTCGCGCGCCAGCGCGCGGACCACGGCCATGCGGTCTTTGAGCGCGGCTTCGCGGTAGCGGGCCGCGAGCTGCAGCGCCTGGTCGGCGAGCACTTGCCGCTGTAGCTCCCGGACGCGCAGCTGCACCCGGACCCGCGCCAAGAGCTCCTCGGGCGCCACCGGCTTGGTGACGTAGTCGTTGGCGCCGGCGCCCAGCGCCCGCACCTTCTCGGCGATCTCGGTGCGGCTCGTCAGCATCAAGATCGGCAGCTCGTTCGCGGGGTGGTCGACCCTGAGCGTCCGCAACACCGCGAGGCCGTCGAGGACCGGCATCTCCAGATCGCAGATGAGGAGGTCGGCGCCTGGTCCGCGCACCACTTGCACCGCCTCGGCGCCGTTGGCGGCCGCGGACAGGAGCACCTTCGGCAGGCCGGAGAGGACACGCAGGACCTCCTCGCGGACCGCGCGGGTGTCGTCGCAGACCACGATCCGCGCCTGCCATGCCGCCGTCGCGGGGGCCTCAGGCACGTCAGGTGGGAACTGGCCGGTGGTGGTCATTGTGCTCGGATCAGCGGCGGGAGACCGCCACTCCTGCGGAGCGCCTAGCGACCCGGCCGCCTTCGGCGTAGGTCGCCAGCGCCAGCATCTCGCGCCGTTCGTGGTCGTAGCCGTAGCTGTCACAGACGACGGTCGACGCGGTCCAGACGCCGTTCTCGGCGTCGAACAGCGCCTCCAGCCGCTGCTCGACCAGGACCTCGCCGTCGGCGACGGTGAATATCCAGCGCCGCCGCATGAACATGCCGGCCTCCTGGTACATCGGGCTGAGCGCGTCGAGCACGGTGTCGCCGGGGTTCTTGGTCTCGACGATGGTCCAGTGGTGGTCGCGCGCGTAGCTCTTGATGACCTGCACGATCTCCGTTTGACCACCGGCGAGCGCCAGGCGCTGGGCGCGGTAGCTCTTCTGCCACGGCGCCGTCGTCGCACAGCCGGCCATCGTCAGCACCAGCATACCGCACCCGAACCAGCATTGCCGCGTCATCGCCGTGCTCCTCGTGCGTCAGGTTGTGCAGCCCGCGTGCCAACGACGGGCGCGCCGCGCGTCGCCTCGATCGCCCTAAGGGCGCGGGATCGCGGCGCGCGGCTGCCGCGGCAGAGCGTTCGTCGACGTGCGTCGTGGGTTTGTGCCGCCCAGGGTCGGTGCGAGCCAGACAGAACGGTCGGCAGATTCAGCAGGCGCCCGCTTCAGTGCCGTCGGGGAAGAACAGCGCCTGGCGCTCGGCCTGGAAGGCGGCGATCGCCTGGGCGTCTTCGTCGGACAGACCGACGAACTTCACTCCCATGCCGGGGACCGAGGTGGCGCTGTAGCTCATCCCCTCGTTGTACTCTCGCACCCAGGCGACCTCGACGATGCAGCGGATCTTTCGCGCCATGGTCGGGAGCTGACACTCCACCAAGAAGCGGTTGCCGATCGGCATCGTGTCTGCGGTGGCGATGAACAGGCCGCCGGTGGAGATGTCCTGCGTGAAGCCGACGTAGAAGTTGTTGTCGGTCGACATGCCGATCTCCACCGCCACCGGCGTCCGCGGCTGCGCCCGCCGTTCCGCGGCACCGGCGCTCGGGCCGGGGTCGTCGTTCGGTGCGAGGCCGAGGTCGGTGTTGGCCACCGGGGCGTGCTCGCGCGCCGCGCGCTTGGCGCGCTCGCTGACCTTGGCCTCCAGGGTCTGGAGGTGATCGAGCTCGTTGATGATGAGAAACGCCGCCTGACTCTTGTCGGCCATGCTCGCTTCGAGGGTCTGCGCCCGCACCTTGAGCCGCGCGATGTCGCTGCGGACCTCACTGAGCGCCTGCCGGTCTCGTTCGCGCTCGGCCTGCAGCTCGGCTACGGCCTGGCGGCGCTTAGCGATCTCCTCCTTCAGCTGCTTCACCGAGACCAGGGCACGCCGCGGCGGCGCCACCGGAGCGCCCGCCGCCCGCGTCCTGGCGGCGTCGGGTTCGGGGATCTTCGTTTCGCAGCTCGACTGCACCGCTTCCGAGATCGTGGATGCCATGGTGTCACCTCCGGGTGGATCGTCGGCGGTGTTCCAAGTTCCATGCCACCGCCGGCCGCGGCCGCCCCGGGGACGATGGCGCGCAACACCACGCGCGCCGGCTCGAAGACGTGGGGGTCTTCGCCGACCTGGGGCGGCGTGACCCGTGGGCGCGGCGCGCGAAAGCGCGTCGGCAAGCGTTCACGGGGTCATCACGATGGCTCTCGTAATACACGGGGGACGCAGAGCCGCGCCACACGAGGATCTTCTCGCGGCGGGCGGTCCCCCGTGAACGGTAACGCGCGTCGTTGCCCGCGGTCGGTGCCGCGGCACGCCGCTTGTAAGGGCAGTGGCCGAGGCCCTGCTGCGAGCGCGACCGGGCTGCGACGCAGACGGTGTCGGGAGCGGTCGCGACCGCGCGGACGCGAGGAGACGAACGGCGATGCAATCAGCTCGAGAGATTCCGATGCAGACGCCGACCGAGGTGGGCGGCGCGGCGGCCGAGTCGATGGAGTACGTCCTCAGCATGGCGAAGCGATTGGCCGACAAGCTGCGGGTGATCGACTTCCGCAACTACGAGCCGCTCGGCGCCGACGCCGCGGTGACCTTCATGAGCCGCAGCGCCGCCCGCCAGGTGCACCAGTCGATCGTCGAGACCATTCGGCTGCTCGCGAGCCTGCCGGTGTTGATCCTCGGTGACAGCTCGGCACCGGCGGAAGCGCCGGTCGAGGACGACGACGCCTGGCTGGGCGGCGACGACCTCGCCACCGCCGGGACGCCGAGCCCGTTGCACGACCGGATCGTCGAGGAGATCGACGCGGCGTTGACGCGCCTGACCGAAAGCGACGGGGCCGAGCGGTCGCTTGACCGCGACGTTGCGGTGTCCACCTGGAAGATGCTCGCCAGTCAGCTCCGCAACTGCTGCGACCGGCTCAAGGCGGCGCGCCGCGCCCGCTCCAAGTGGGCGCTGATCACCGAAGGCGAGGACGGCCGCCGCAAGGCGCTCAAGGCGTTGCAGCTCGGGATGACGACGGCGATGCGGCTCGCCGGCTACCCGGCCGGCGTGCTGGCGTTCCCCGAAGACCCGGCCGAGCTCCAGGTGGCGTTGCAGGTGCGCGAGGCCTTGATCTCGCTTCGCCGCGACCTCTTGAACGTCACCGCCGAGGTCGAGCAATCGCCGGACCACGAGCTCAACATCACCGCGCGCGACGTCCGGATCCGGATCCTCGAGCTGTTTCTCAGTCCGGTCTACCGAGACCTCAGGGCCGCGGACCGCTATGCCCTGCAAGAGCTGCGGGCTCGGGTCGATGCGTGGCTCGCGACCAGCTGGGACGACACCGAGGCCGCGCGCCGGCTGCTGTCGGACGTCCGCGCCTTTGCCGGCATGCTCGATCAGGTGAACAACCGTGAGCTGCTGGTGACGCACGACCGCCGCGTTCTCATCCGGTCGCTCGAGGCCGTCGACGATCTGGTGTCGACCTTGGCGACGACGCGAAAGGACGGCTGGCTGCGCTACCTCCGCATCCTCAGGGACGCCGCCATCCTGCGCTCGCGGAGCGAGGCGTTCGCCCGTTTCCTGGCGACCGAGCTCGAGTCGTCGATGCAGAGCGGCAACGCGCTGTTGCGGTCGGTGAACGAGGCGCGCGAGCTCCTCGCCGCGATCCGGGTCTGAGCTGCGCGTTACCGTTCACGGGGGACCGCCCGCCGCGAGAAGATCCTCGGTGAAAACAAGGCGTTGTGGCGCGGCTCTGCGTCCCCCGTGTATTACGAGAGCCATCGTGATGACCCCGTGAATGCTTACCGGGTCGCTCCGACCCTGGGTCTGGCGCCGCCCCTCGGCTCGCTGCGGGCGCCGGAGAAACGGTAAGGAATCTCGGGCGGATCCGGACGCGACATTTGGATCGACCCTTGCAGCGACAACGACTGGCACCAAAGGAGGACAAGATGGTCACTTCGGACCGAGTGCTCTTCGTAGACGACGACCCGCCGGTGCGCACGGCGTTTGCGCGCACGCTCCGCAGCCACCGCATCGACGTCGATCTGGCGGACGGCGCGGCGGCGGCGCTGCGGATGGCGGCGGCGCAGCCGTACGCGGTGATCGCCACCGACTATCGCATGCCCGACATCGACGGCCTCGAGCTCGTCAATCAGATCCAGCAGATCCAGCCAAACGCGACCTTCATGCTGGTCTCCGGCGAGTGCGACCTCGAGCTGGCGATGGAGGCGGTCAACGACCACAGCGTCGCCTTCGTGATCAGCAAGCCGTGGGACGCGGAGGAGATTGGCTCGATGGTGAAGCGTGGGATCGAGGCGCACCAGGAGCGCGCCTGGCAGCACGCGATCCAGAAGAACCTCGTCGAGACCAGCCGCACGATCGAAGATCAGAAGCAGCGCCTGGCGCGCGCCCTCACCGAGATCGACACCCAGATGGACGAGGTGTTGCTGAACACCCTCGAGGCCGGCATCGGCGGCGAGACCCGGGCGCACTGCCAGCGGGTGGCGCGCTACGCACAATTGCTCGCCGAGGCCTTGCAGATCAACGGCTCGGTGTTGAGCGCGATCCGCTCCGGGGCGCTGTTGCACGACATCGGCAAGATCGGGGTGCCGGAGAGCATCCTCAACAAGCCGACGGGGCTCTCCGACGCCGAGATGAGCGAGATCAAGCGTCATCCCGAGATCGGGGCGCACATGCTCGAGGGCTATCCGCGCTTCGAGGACGTGCGCCGCATCGTCGCCCAGCACCACGAGCGCTGGGACGGCAAAGGCTACCCGGCGGGGCTCGCGGGCGAGCAGATCGTGCTCGGGGCGCGGATCTTGGCGGTGGCCGACGCCGTCGACGCGATGCTGTCGTCGCGCCCGTACCGCGCCGGGATGGACCTCGCGACCGTGATCACGAACGTGATCCAGGAGGCCGGTTGTCAGTTCGACCCGACCGTAGTCGCCGCGTTCAACCTGGTGCCGCCGGCCCGATGGCTGGAGGCGCGCGCCGAGCTTCCCGACGCGCCCGCGGTGGTCGGTGCGACCCGCTCCGCGGCCTGAGCACCCCGCGCCAGCACACCGCGCCAAGTCGATGTCGCGTTGACGAGACCCTGCACTGCGAAATCTCAGCTGCTCGGGCCGAGCTCCTCTCCCCTCGCGTACGTGCTCAGCCCAGGTCGGGCTCGCCGCCACGCACCGCGCTCCACACCGCCGCGACCTTGATTATCTTCGCGCCCTCGTCGACCCGGTAGAACGCGAAGTAGGGCGTGCCTCTCAACCGCCACGTTCGGTTCGCGTCCCACCACACCACCAGCTCTTCGAGCTGGCCCCGGGCAGTCGGCGAGATCTCAATCTTCATCGGCCGGGGAGGCCACGCAGCACGGTTTCGACCGAAAGCCCTTTGCCGTCCGCGAATTCCTTCTCCGACTGGTCCAGCGCCGCATGCAGCCGCGCCCGCTCCTCCCGCGTGCCCAGTTCGTCTTCGCCGGCGCGGCGGCGCGCGGTCGCGAGAGGGGATGCGACCTGGCCTCTCAGTTTCAGTCGGGCTGCTTGAAGCTCGCGGCGGTGATGTTGTACTTGCGCAGCAGGCGGCGCAGGTTCGAGCGATCGATCCCGGAGCGGCGCGCCGCCTCCGAGAGGTTGCCGCCGGTCACCGCCAGCAGGTCGGAGAGGTAGCGCTGCTCGAACTCCTCCAAGACCTGGTCGCGCGCGGTCGCGAACGCCTGCGCCGACGCGGTGCCGAACACCTGTGACAACGTGTTCTTGGCGCGGCCGCTGGTCTGCGCGACGACGAACGACGGCAGGTGGCAGAGCTCGATGGTCGAAGCGCCGCACAGGGTCGCGGCGTGCTCGATGGCGTTGTTGAGCTCGCGGACGTTGCCGGGCCAGTCGTACTGCACCAGCGCCTGCAGCGCGGTGTCCGCGAACCCGGGCGCGGTGCGGCCGGCGCGGGCCGCGTACTTGGCGAGCAGGTGCGCGGCGATCGGCGGGATGTCCTCTCTGCGGTCGCGCAACGCCGGCAGGTCGATGCGGAAGGTGCTGATCCGGTAGTAGAAGTCCTCGCGGAACTTGCCGTCGCGGATGGCGCGCTCGAGGTTGATGTTGGTCGCCGCGATCACCCGGACGTCGACGCTGCGACTGCGGGTCGCGCCGACCGCCCGGATCTCGCCGTCCTGCAGGGCGCGCAACAGGTGCACCTGGGTCGACGCCGGCATGTCGCCGATCTCGTCCAAGAACAGCGTGCCGCCGTCCGCGGCCTCGAACAGGCCCCGGTGCGCCGCCACCGCGCCGGTGAACGCGCCCCGCTCGTGGCCGAAGAGCTCGGAGTCGATGAGGGTCGGCGGCAGCGCGGCGCAGTTGACGGTCAAGAACGGCTTGTCGTGGCGGCCGCTCTTCTGGTGCAACGCGCGCGCCGCCAGCTCTTTGCCGGTGCCGCTCTCGCCGCAGATCATGACCGGCGGCGGCGAGTCGGCGATCTGGGCGATGAGCTCGCGCACCTTGCGGATGCCACGGCTGTCGCCGATCAGATCGCTGCCCGGCAGGTAGGCGTCGAGCGACGCTCGCAGCCCCTCGTTGACCCGGCGCAAGCGCTTGCGCTCCAGCGCCCCCTCGATGCGGCGCACCGCGCCGTCCAGGTCGTCGATCGGCTTGCAGAGAAAGTCGTAGGCGCCCATCTGCACCGCCTGCACCGCGGTCTGGATGGTGCCATGGCCGGTGACGATGATGGCCTCGGCGTTCGGTTGCTCCTGGCGCAGCCGCTCGAGCAGCGCCAGGCCGTCCATCCCCGGCATCCGCATGTCGAGCAACGCGACGTCGACGTCCTCGGTCGCAAACGACCGCGCCGCCGCCAGCGGGTCGGCAAACAGCCGGAGGTCGAACTTGGCCGCCAAGACCTCCTTCCAGGCCTCCAACAACAGCGGCTCGTCATCTACCACCACCACGCGGGCCCGGCTCGTTGCATCCATGCGCCTCGGCTGTGCAATTGTCGCGCCGCGAATGATAGTCGCGCGGCGTCCTGTTTCCTGCGGTCTTTCGGCCCAGGGTCCGCGAGATTCATGGGGGTGCGGATGACCCTGGGTCAGTGAGACTCCCAGGTGGTGCCCTGCCGGGCACGCAGATCCGAGCGAGTTCGCGGCTGGCACGACAAGTGCTTAGCTTCAAGCCCGTGCAGGCTCCAGAAGATCAGGACGTATTCAATCCGTTGCGAGGACCTCCGGGCACCCGCCTGCTCGTGGTGGACGACGACGCGGTGACGCAGGCGATGTTGGCCGACGAGTTGGCGGCGGCCGGTCACCTCGTGGATCGGGCCGGCAGCGCCGAAGAAGCGATCGCCATGCTCGACAAACAGATCTTCGACGTCGCCTTCGTCGACATGGTGCTGCCGGGGTTGTCCGGGGCGCGCCTCCTCGAGATCCTCCAGGCCAAGAGCCCCCGGACCCAAGCGGTGATCATCACCGCCTACCCGGGGATGGAGGACGCGATCGCCTCCATGCAAGCGGGGGCCATCGACTACCTCCCGAAGCCGCTGACCTGCGACGTTCTCCACGACCTGGTCAGGCGGGCGCTGGAGCGGCGGCAGCGCGAGGCGCGCTTCACGACGCTCGAGGCGTGTCAGGAGATCTTCGCGGCCAACGACCCCGAGACCCTGCCGGCAGTGATCGGCCGTGCTGCGATGCGGGCCCTCAACGCCGACGACGCCTCGCTGATGCTCGCCGATGGCGGTCACAACCTCCGCCTGGTGTGGTCGCACTCGTTGGGCGGCACGATCCACGCCGGTGCCCAGGTGGCGCTGGGCGAGCGCGTCGCCGGCAAGGTCGCGGTGGCACGGCGGCCGATGGTCGTCGACGATTCCCTCACCGAAGATCCGCGCTTCACCGGGGTGGCGCCGCCGGATCGCAAGATCAGATCCAGCATCGTCTACCCGATCGCGGTCGGTGACCGCCTCGTCGGGGTGCTGAACGCCAGTCGCCTCGTGAGCGTCGGCGGCTTTGGCCCGACCGAGCTCGAGGAGGCCCGAGTCCTGGCGTCGCAGGCCGGGGTGGCCCTCGAGGACGCGCGTTTGGTCCGCGAGCTCTCGGCCCGAGTCAGTGAGCTGTCGAAGGCGCAGTCCTGCATGGTGCAGTCCGAGCGTCTGGCGGCGATCGGCCAGCTCGCGGCCGGCGTCGCCCATGAGATCAACAATCCGGTCGCCTACGTGATGGCGAACCTGGACTTCGTGCTCGGTCGCCTGGCGACGCTGAAGGGCATCGCGGCGGGGGCGCCCGAGGCCACCGCGAAGGATGCGTTGTGGGGCTTTTGGCAGGAGCTCGGCGGCAGCGAAGGCTTCGCCGACATGGACCTGGCGCTCGTCGAGGCGCGGCAGGGCACGGTTCGGATCCGAGACATCGTCGCCGACATGCGGACCCTGGCCCGAGCCGACAACGGCCACGAGGAGCTCTTCGACATCAATCGGGCGGTGCAATCGGCGGCGCGCTTGGCCTCGGCCAGCATCCGCGGCGTCGCCGAGGTGCGGCTCGACCTCGGTGAAGGCGCGATGGTGCGCGGCAACATCGGGCAACTGTCGCAGGTGTTTCTGAATCTGCTGGTCAACGCCGGGCAGGCCATCCCCTCGGGCTGCGGCGCGACCGCGCGGATCGTCGTCACCACGCGACGCGAGGGCGTCAAGGTCATCGCCTCGGTGGCCGATACCGGCGTCGGGATCCCGCCGGAGGTGCAGGCGCGGATCTTCGAGCCGTTCTTCACCACGAAGTCGGGGAGTCGCGGCACCGGGCTCGGGCTCAGCATCAGCCGCGACACCGTCACCCGCCATCACGGCGCGATCAGCTTCTGGAGCGAGGTCGGCGTCGGCACCACGTTCACCGTGGCGCTGCCGCTCGCCGACGAGGTGCCGGTCCCGGCGCGCGCCCCCGCGAGCGACAGGCTGAGCGACGGCCGCTGCCGGATCTTGTTCGTCGACGACGAGGAGAGCCTGCGCAACAGCTACCAGCGCTACTTCGGCGGCCGCTATGACGTCGTCACCGTCCCCGACGGCCGCCGGGCCCTCGAGGTCCTGGCAGAGCGCTGCGACTTCGATCTGGTGGTCTGCGACTTGGTGATGCCCGGCATGAGCGGCATGGAGCTGTTTCGCCGTGCCCGGGAGCAGTTTCCCGCCGTCGGCGAGCGCTTCGTGTTCGTCACCGGCGGGGTCGGGCGCGAGGAGGTGCGCAAGTTCCTCGACACCGTGCGCAATCCGACCTTCGAGAAGCCGTTCCGCTTCGAGCAGATCGACGAGCTCCTGACGAAGGCGCGGCCGGCGGTGCCGGTCTAGCCGCGCGCGGCCTGCCGGATCCTTCCCGTCTACCGCCAGTTACGAGAGCCATCGTGATGACCCCGTGAACGGCTTGACATCGTCGGCGGCGGGGCTATGTCTGAGGCATGCGGCTGTTGCAGAAGATCGCGGCGGACCGGCGACCGGCGCTGGCGGCGCTGTGGTGTGCGACGACCGCCGCTTGCGCCGCCCAGGTGGCGAGCTTCCGGCCGGCGGCGGGCGAGGGCGGTCGGGGCAGCGGCAAGAGCCATGTGATCTCCCGCATCACCGTCGACGGCAAGGCCCAGGGCAGCCTCAAGGTGTGGTCTCAGGGCGCGATGGTCGACGACGACGCCGGTCTGCGCACGCTCGACCTGCGCCTCAAGCTCCAGAACCGCGGCGATGCGCCGCTGACCCTCGATCTCGCGCACACCACCGTCGAGCTGGTGAGCGACGACGGCCGGGTGCACGCCCTCAAGGAACCGCCGATCGCGGACGGCGAGCTCACCGCCCTGCCCGGCGAGGCGACACGGGTGCGGTTGGCCTATGCGCTGCCGCCGTGGATGGACTTGGACGAGCTCGCCGGCTTCGACTTCGAGGTCACGGTGCTGACCGGGGCCGGAGAGTGGAGTGACAGCACCAGCTTCGCGCGCGAGTACGCGCCGCAGGGCGGGGTGGTCTACTGGTCGGTGTGGAATCCGTGGTGGTGGGGCTACCCCTACGATCCCTTCTGGCCTGGGCCCTACTACGGACCGCGCCCCGGGCGGCACCACCACCACCACCCGCCGCCACCGCCGCCGTCCAAGCATCACGATCGGCGTTAGTCAGGGCCCGCGGCGGGCCCAACGTCGCCGTGATTCAGGCGCCCGGTCGCCGGCGCGGCTTTGGGCGCGTGGGAAAGGCGTTCGGGGTGTGTTAGATCTTGGACGATGGACGCCGGGACCCGAAGACGGCGACGCGGTTGGGCAACCTGCAAGACGATCCTCGACGCGCACGACGATCGTGACCGGGACCTGGCGTTCTGGGCCGCCATTCCACCGGATGAGCGTGCAGAGGTAGCATGGCAGCTCAGCGAAGAGTTGTGGGGGCTCGCCCACGGGGACGGCGCCGATGAACTCGGACTTTCGCGATCTTTTGCACGAGTTATCAGGCCATGAGGCTCGCTTCATGGTGGTCGGCGCCTACGCGATGGCGGTCCACGGCCGGCCGCGGGCCACCGGCGACATCGACCTCTGGGTCGAGGCGACGGCGGAGAACGCCGTCAAGGTCTATCGAGCCCTACAGGCGTTCGGCGCGCCCTTGCAGGACCTGAGCGAAGCCGATCTCACGACGCCCGGGGTCGTGTTTCAGATGGGCCTGCCGCCCCGGCGCATCGATATCCTCACGCGGGTGAGCGGTCTCGAGTTCGTCGACGCCTGGCCGTCCCACGTGGAGGCGCGGTTTGGGGATGTCGTGGTGCCGGTCATCGGCTTGGTCGATCTCATCAAGAACAAGCGCGCCACCGGCCGCGCCAAAGATCAACTGGACGCCGACGACCTCGAGCGCATGCCAACCCGTCCTTGACGACGCCCTCGACGTCGGCGGCGCGCGACCAGACCAGCGCCAGCACGACCGTGAAATGGACGAGGTAGAAGTAGTTGTAGAACGCGTGCTTGCTGACCAGGAGCGTGGACAGGAAGGTGCTCGCGAAGGCGGTCCACAGCAGGCAGGCGAGCGCCGGCCTGTCGAAGGCGTGCCGCTCGGCCTGGCGAAACAGGCGCGGCAGCCACCAGGCGAGGAGCGCCAGCACCGCGACGAGCGTCGCCACTGCCGGCAGCGGCTCGCCGGTCAGGCGGAACAAGACCGTCGACAGGGTGTTGGCGTCGGCGCGAAACGGGGTCGCGAGGTGAAAGCTCACCAGGCTGCGGTACAACGCCGCGCCGTCCGCGAGCGCGAACGGCCCGCAGGTGACGACGAGCGGCAGCGCGAGCAGCGCGAAGTGCCGGGCGCTGAGTCTCGGTTTCAATGCCGCCAAGACCGGCAGCAGCACGCCCATGTTCTGTTTGAGGGCCACGGCGGCGCCGGCGGCGAGCAGCGTCGGGCCGATCTTGTGCGTCGCCCACAGGTACGAGCACAGCGCCAACGCCAACACCACGCCGGTGTCGGTCCAGGCCTGCTCGATCTCGAAGAGCACGCCCGGCGCCCAGACAAAGAGGCCGGCGAGCAGCAGCGCCTCGGCGGCGTCGATCTTCCGGGCTCGCGCCGCGCTCCACACCAGGAACGCGGCGAGCAGGTGACACAACGCCAAGACGAAACGCACGTCGCCGGCAGGCAACGCCACGACGCCGAGCAAGAGCGACAGCGGCGGATAGGGCTGCACCGTAGGCTCGCCGTCCGGGTACCAGGGCATCGGCCGGCCGTAGACGTTGGTGTAGGCCATCCGATACGGGTTCTGGCCCGACATCAGGGCCGCCGCCCCTTGTTGCTGAAACACGAACACGTCGATCTTCGGCCGTGGGGACGCGACCGGCACCAGGAGCACCGCGACCGCCATCAGGCCGACGAGGCAAGGGACCGCGAACCGCCTGGCCCGGTCCGAGAGCGCCCGGCTCGCCGGCATCATCTGGAGGACGCCGATGACGGCAACCGCGAGGGTCGCGGCGAGGATGACGAGCGCCACTCGCGGTCGCTCGACGTAGATCAGGTGAAAGCGGGCGAGCTGCGCGGCCGCGAGGGCGACGAAGCTCGCCCGGAGGAGGAGGGCGAAGCGCGAGGGCGGCGGCTGCAGGCGCGCCCACCACGACGCGAGGTGGGGGAGGCTCGCGAGGATCAGGGCGAGCGCCAGGTAGCCGAACACGGCGCGATAGCGAAAGCCGTGGGTGCTGCTCGCGAGCGAGAGCGCCGAGAGCAGCGTCCCGACGAAGAGCGCGATGGTCCTGCCCGAGACCGGCATCGGTGCGCACGCCTACCACGTTGCAGGGCGGCGCGACACCGGCCTCGGGCGCGGGCGTGATCGGGACGGCGCCTGCGGTGACGGCCTCACCAATCGGTCGGCGTGTAGTCCTTGAAGAACTTGCCCCAGGCGTGGTCGCCGCTTTGCAGGCCCTCGAAGATCGGCGCGAGGATGCGCGCCGCGCCGTCGACGACGTCGAGGGGCGGGAAGAAGCCCTGCTCCTCGGCCTTGCGAGCTGCGATCGCCGCCGGGTCCTCGTCGCTGACCCAGCCGGTGTCGACGCTGTTCATGTGGATGCCGTCCTTGACGTAGTCCTGGGCGCTGGTGCGGGTCATCATGTTGAGCGCCGCCTTGGCCATGTTGGTGTGCGGGTGCTTGTCGGTCTTGAGTGAGCGGTAGAACTGGCCCTCCATCGCCGAGACGTTGACGATGTGCTTGTCGCGAGACGGCACCTGGAGCATCAGCGGCTTGAGCCGGGCGTTGAGGACGAACGGGGCGACGGCGTTGACCAGGTGGACCTCCAGGAGCTCGACGGCCGAGACCTCGGCGAGCGGCAGGCGCCAGCTGTTGACCGTTCGCAGGTCGACCTGTTGCAGGTCCTGGTCGAGCGCGCCTTTCGGGAACAGGTGGACGCCGCGCTCCGCGTCGCCGGGGGCGAGCTCGAGCTGGCTCGCCGCCGCCGCGTTGACGACGCCGTCGGCGCGCCCGAAGCGCACGAGGGCCGACCGGGTGGCGGCCGGCAGGAGGTCCGGCGCCGCCGACTCGCCCGCCATCAGGTGGGCGTAGAAGCCCGGCGGCCGGCGCACGGTCTGGCAGGCGTTGTTGATCAGGAAGTCGAGGCGCCGGTGGGTGGCGTTGAAGTGGCGGCAGAAGCTCTCGACGCTCGGGGTGTGGCGCAGGTCGACGCCGAAGATCTCGAGGCGGGCGGCAAAGCGCTCGAAGTCGGGCTCGTTGGCGTAGCGGGCGGCCGCGTCGCGCGGGAAGCGCGTCAACGCCGCCACCTGGGCGCCGGCCCGCAGCAGCTTGAGGGCGGCCTGGTAGCCGATCTTGACCCGCGCCCCGGTGACGAGCGCCACGCGCCCGGTCAGGTCGTGCGACTGGCAACGCTTGGCGAAGTTGGTGTCGCCACAGGCGACGCACATCGAGGCGTAGAAGTGGTGCACCCGGGTGTACTCCGCCTTGCAGATGTAGCAGCGGCGGGCCTTGTGGAGCTCGGGCGCGCCGGTGGTCGACGGGCCGGGGCTCGCCCCCAGCGCCGGCGCCGGCCGGTCGAGGGCGGAGGGGAACACGGGTGCGCTCTGACCCTTGCGCAGGCCGGTCGTGGCGAGCAGCTCCGCGTCGGCCGCGCGGTGCGCCCGCCGGTCGCGGGTGCGGAAGGCCTTGGCCAGTCGCCGGCGCTCGTGCGGCTCGGGACGGGCGACGCGTCCGGCTGCCTGCAGGAGGCTCGCGCGGATCGCGGGCTCGAGCTCGGCGAGGAGGCCGCGGTCCAGCACGATCTCTTCGAGCAACGCCAGCGCCGCGCGCGCCCGGTGGTCGAGGGTTCTCTCCGGCGCCGGTCGTGACGTCGAGGTCGAGGGTTCGCCGCCGTGAGGATGGACCATGACTCCAGATCCTGCAGTCTCCCCCGACCCCAGCGGCGCAACCTACGCGCTTCGGCGGGCGAGCGCCACTGGGGCGTGGGCCTGGAGGGCGCGGCCTACGACTTCGCCCCCAACGTCGGCAGAATCACGACCCAAGATACCAGGACGTGGTTGTCGCGCGCATTCGCGCAGCCTGAGCGTCCTCGCCGGGTACCTCGGCTCGGACGGCGGTGATCTTGGGGGCAGTCGCGTCGCCCCCAACGTCGTACCGGCCGTCAGGTCGTGGTCTTCGACGCGGCCCCACCGTCGCCTCGCCACCCGGCTTGCGGGCGCTGGGCTGCGCTTTTGGGCTTGCGCGGGGGAGGTGCGACGCCCTGGCGTGCTAGGTACGGCCCCTGTGTCGTCACATAGAGCGTGGTTTGGTGCGTCATCATGGCAGGCCCGGGGCGATCTCACCTCTTGGCGCGGTCGTACTTGCGTCGCGGGCGGGCGGCCGGATGGCCAATCTCGCGCAAGATCACCTCGAGCCTGGCCGGCCCGAGGGGGGCAAGGAATCGCTCCACGAGCGCCCGGAGCTTCGGGATGTCGACCTTGGCGACTTCCAACAGCCGTTCGGCGTCCTCCTGGTCCTTCCGTTCCATCGTCGCGATCTTCATGGCCACCAGGTGCTCGGCCGGCACGAGCGGCAGCTTCTTGCCGCCGATCGTCAAGGACTTGCGCGACCGCTGCGCGGCCTGGATCGCGTCCTCAAAGAGGGGGCTCAAGGTCCCGAGCTCGCCGTTGCAGGTGATGAAGTCGACGTTGATGCCGCCCGCGCGTCCGGCGTTCACGCCGCCGATCGGCAGCTCCTGGATCTCGAGCTCGTGCTCTGCAAGCCAGCTCCGGACCTTGGGCAAGTCGGCCAGCGCGACCGCGACGTCGACGTCTTTGGTGTAGGCGTGGTCGCTCGGATCGGGAAGCCATGCCAACACCGCCACGCGCCCGACGACCGCGCCATCGACCGCGAGCGCCCGGAGCACTTCGGCAGCGAGCCGGCCGCTCGGATTGGGGTCGAACACCGCGAGGCCGCGCGGAGAGCGGGCCTTGGGGCTCCCGGTCTTCTTGCTGCCGCTGGCTCGCTTGACCATCTCTCGTCTCCTTGGGGCTACCCGACGTCGCGGAGCGCCCACTCGCCCTCCATCGCGGATCGGTCGCCTTGGGCAGGCACAATCCCATCAGCGAGCATTTCTCGCACTTCTTTTCGTATTGCGCGAGCGGCGTCTGCCTCGATTTCAGGAGCGCGTGCAGCCGCGCCGCCGCCTGGTCGGTGAGTGTCCGCAGGGTGGAGTCGAAGGACACCCCCAGGCGGCGCCGGGTCTTGCCGTAGAACAGGGCGCCGTCCGGTATCTGGCACGAGAGCATCTCTTCGAGACACATCGCCTGCGCGCAGAGCTGCACGCGGTCGCAGGGGTTCTTCTTCGGTACACCGGTTCATCCCCACGTGCGTGGGGAACGGCCCGTGCCTGACCCGCGACGTGACGAAAAAGCCGGTTCATCCCCACGTGCGTGGGGAACGGCCGCCTTGTCGTACGGTCTATCCGTACGCCACCGGTTCATCCCCACGTGCGTGGGGAACGGTCGCTGAGGTCGGTCATCAGCTCGCCGGCGTGCGGTTCATCCCCACGTGCGTGGGGAACGGGTCTGGCTCAGGGCGTCCGGCCCGTGCAGACACGGTTCATCCCCACGTGCGTGGGGAACGGCAGCAGACGATCACGAGCCCGTTGGGTCCAGCCGGTTCATCCCCACGTGCGTGGGGAACGGTCGGTGATGCCGCCGGCGCCGTCGGTCGTGAGCGGTTCATCCCCACGTGCGTGGGGAACGGATGGCCGTGTCCCCGAGCGGTTGGATGTGCAGCGGTTCATCCCCACGTGCGTGGGGAACGGCAGGTCTTCGACGACCCTGAGAAGTCTCTCGTCGGTTCATCCCCACGTGCGTGGGGAACGGTGACCATGACCGCTGTCGTTGGAGGAAGCCTCCGGTTCATCCCCACGTGCGTGGGGAACGGGGTCGTGTAGCCGGTGCTGCCGAGTAGCGTGACGGTTCATCCCCCCGTGCGTGGGGAACGGGCTCATTGTCTTGGGGCATCCCCGTCGTGCTTCGGTTCATCCC
>JACRCV010000064.1 GCA_016218825.1 Deltaproteobacteria bacterium | reverse complement strand
TGTCGGCGTCACCGTGAAGCCGGCGATGTCGTTGTCGTTGTTGGTCACCGACACGTCCGTGGGGTCGATCACGGCGTAGGTCGGCCCAGAGGAAGTCGGCAGCCCCAACACGATGGTGTAGGCGATGTTGCCGTCGGCGACGTCGTCGTTGACGCCGCTGATGGTCACCGTCTGCTGCCCGGCCCAGTTGGCGCCGGTGAAGGTCAGGCTCGACGGCGTCACCGTGCCTTCGGTCGGGTCCGACGAGGTCACCGGGATCACCACGTCCTGGAGCGGCTGGCTCGTCAGGCGCACCGTGAACGTCGCCTGCGTCAGATCCTCGCTCGTGGCCAAGCCCGACGTCGGCGTCACCGTGAAGCCGGCGATGTCGTTGTCGTTGTTGGTCACCGACACGTCGGGCGGGTTGAGCACCGCGTAGCCGGCGTCGGTCGTCGTCGGCGCGCCGAGCGCGATCGTGTAGCCGATGTTGCCGTCGGCGACGTCCTCGTTGACGCCGCTGATGGTCACGGTCTGCTGGCCCGCCCAGTTGGCGGCGTTGAAGGTCAGGTTCGCCGGCGTCACCGTGCCTTCGGTGGTGTCCGAGGAGCTGACCGGCACCACGACGTCCGCGGTCGGCTGGCTCGTCAGGCGCACCGTGAACGTCGCCTGCAGCAGGTCCTCGTTGGTCACCAGGCCCGAGGTCGGCGTGACCGTGAAGCCTGCCGAGTCGTCGTCGATGTTGGTGACCGCGGCGTCGGTGGGATCGAGGCCGTTGTACTTGCCGTCGCCGCTCGCCGCCGGCGACAGGCGAACCGTGTACGGCTGGTTGCCGTCGGCGACGTCGTCGTTGACGCCGCTGATCGTCACCAGCTGCAACCCACCCCAGTTGATGCTGTTGAAGGTCAGCGCCGCCGGGCTGACGTTGCCCTCGCTGGCGTCGGAGACCGAGAGCGCCACGACGACGTCGGCGGTAGGCTGCGACGTCAGCACCACGGTGAAGGTCGCCTGGGCGCCGCCCTCGTCGGTCGTCAGACCGCTCGTGGGGTTGACGATGAAACCGGCCGAGTCGTTGTCGATGTTGACGACAGCGACGCTCGACGGCGTCAGCCCACTGTAGGCCAAGTCGGTGCTGACCGCGGCGTCGAAGACGATGGCGTAGGGCTGATTGCCGTCGGCCACCGCGTCGTCGAGCCCGGCGACCGTCACCGTCTGCAAGCCGGCCCAGCCGACGGTGCTGAAGGTCAACGTCGTGACGCTCGGCGCCCCCTCGGTAAGGTCGGTGGAGTGGAAGTCGAGGGTGACCGGCGCCGTCGGTTCGGAGTTCAGGACCACGGTGAAGGTCGCGGTGCCGCCGCCCTCGGTGGTGTTGCGGCTGATGGCGCTCACCGTGATGCCCGCCGAGTCGTTGTCGATGTTGATGACGGCCACGTCGGGGGGCTGGATCGCGGCGTAGCCGCCGTCGGCGCTCAACGTCGCGCCGAAGAGGATGAAGTACGGCTGGTTGCCGTCCTGCACGAAGTCGTCGACGCCGCTGACGGTGACGAACTGCGGCGCGTTCCAGTTGAGGGCCGTGAACTGGAGGCTGGTCACGGCCGGCGCGCCCTCCCCCGGATCGCTCGAGCTCAGCTGCACGGTGACGTTGGCGGACGGCTGCGAGGTCAGGACGACCGCGAACGACGCCGAGCCGCCGCCCTCGGTCGTCGGGCCGCTGATCAGACCGATCAAGAAGCCGGCGGTCTCGTTGTCGATGTTGGTCACCGTGACGTCCGGCGGCGTGATGGCGGCGTACGCCGGGTCACTGCTGGTGGTCGCGGTGAAATGGATGGCGTAGGTCTGATTGCCGTCGGCGTTGTTGTCGTCGACGCCGGTCACCGTCACCGTCTGCGGCGCGTTCCAGTTGTTGGGGGTGAAGAGCAGGCTCGTCACCGCGACCGTGCCCTCGCTGGTGTCGTTCGAGTCGAAGCTCACGCTGACGTCGGCCGCCGGCCGCGAGTTCAACACCACCGAGAACGTCGCCGCGCCGCCGCCCTCGGTGGTCGGCGCGCTGATGCGGCCGACCGTGAACCCGGCGGTCTCGTTGTCGACGTTGATGATCGCGATCGCTGACGGGATGATCCCGGAGTAGGCGCCGTCGGTGCTCACCGTCGCCTGGAAGACGACGTGATAGGTCTGGTTGCCGTCGGCGAGCATGTCGTCGACGCCGGTCACGGTCACCAGCTGCGGCGCGTTCCAGTTGGACGTCGTGAACACCAGGGTCGTGACCCCGGGCCGGCCCTCGCCGGTGTCGTCGGTGTCGAAGGTCAGGGTCACGGTCCCGGTCGGCTGGTTGTTGAGCACGACGACGAAGGTCGCGGTGCCGCCGGCTTCGGTGGTGTCGCCGCTGATCACGCTGACCGAGATCGCCGCCTGGCTCTCGGCGACGCTCACCCGCCCGGTCACCAGCCGCGCGACGCCGGCGGCCGACACCTGGTCGTTGTAGCTGAAGTCGACGTAGTCGTTCGCCAACACCGAGAGCTCGCCGTCGTCGTCGGTGCCCGGGCCCGGGGAATAGCGGGTCGCGATGACACCGGCGAAGACGCCGGAGGTGACGTCGGTTTCGGTGAGCAAGATCTGCTCGCGCTCGCCGGTCGAGCTGAGCGCCTCGACCAACGCCACGTCTGCGGTCACCGTGGTGTCCAGGTCGCGATCGCTCAAGAGCACCGGGATGTCCGCCCCCGGCTCGACCGTCGGCGGCAGCGTCAGCTCGCCGTCGTAGGTCGGGCGGGCGGTCGTCACGAAGGTGCTGATGAAGCTGCCGCCCGACTCGCCGTCGTTGTCACCATCGAGGGCGATGCCGGACGTGTCGGCCACCGCGTCAGCACCGTCACCGACGGCGATGAGGGTGTAGTCCGCAGAGGGCGCGAGCGGCTGATCGGGAGTCAGAGTCACGACCCGGTTGCCGAACGACAGCGTCCGGGTCCCGGAGACGTCGCCCCCCGGCCCGATCAGACGCACGCTCTGTGGACTCACCGTCATCGGCCACATGGCCTCCGAGAAGGTGATGACGACCGCCGCGCCGAGCGCGACGTCGCGGTAGCCGGAGCCCGGATAAACCGAGACCACCGTCGGCGCCACGAGGTCGGGCGCCGTCGAGGTGGCAAAGGTGATCGTGAAGGTCGTGGCCATGGCGTTGCCGGCGGCATCGGCGACGCCGCCCGCGCCGCCCTTGATCACCAGGGTGTACTCGGCACCGGCGACCAGCGGGTCGGTCGGGGTAAACGAAGCCCGGGTGTCCCCGGCGACCACGTCGACGGCGCCCGGGATACAGGCACCGGTCGCGTCTTGCAGCTGGAAGTTGTCCGGGCAGCCGTCGGCATCGGCGTCGATCGTCAGAGAGTCCGGATCCATGCTCTCGTCGAACGCCACCGTCACCGTCGTCGACGGCGGCACCTCGACGGCGCCGTCATCGGGACTGACAAACGCGATGCGCGGCGGATCGACGTCGAGGCCGCTCGCCACCGCGAAGTGCCCCTGATAGGTCGCCGGCAAGGAAACGCCGCTGACCGCCACGACCTGCTGGGTCATGGTCACGACCAGCTCGACCCCCGCGGCGTAGGGTGCCGCCGGCCGGAACACGACGAAGATGTTGCCGACCTCGGTGGTGATGTTGCCGTCGATCTCGTCGTGGCCGTCGCGAACGTAGAAGGTCGTCGACTTCACCGTCTCCGGCTGCACCGGCTCGGACATCTCGAGCACGATGGGCGACAGCGGCGGCACGTCGTAGGCGCCGCTCTGCGGGGTCTGCGAGACCACCGTCAACGGCCGGTAGCCGCGGATGGCGACCGCCGCCGGCCGGCTCGTGGCGCTGCCGGCGCGCACGACCAAACGAAAGACGAAGTCACCGACGGCGTCGACGGTGAAGGTCGGGTGCGCGCTATCGGCGGCCGCGAGGGTCGCGGCGCTGCCGCGCGGCATCGAGATCACCGACCACTCGAAGGTCAAGGCCTCGGGGCCCTGGCCGTCGGCGGTGTGGCTCTTGCTGCCGTCGAGGGTGACCAGCGCACCGACCAGCGCCACCTTGCCGATGCCGGCGTCGGCCGTCGGCAGGCGGAGCGCGACGCTCTGCTCCAGACACGCAGCGACCAGTGGCAACGAAGAGACCACCAGGAGCGGCAATGCACGGCGCAGAGTTGCCACGACGCCCGGCTCACAAGGGTCGAAGGAGTTCTTCATGGACTTGCACCCTCGATCTGAAGGCCAGAGAGCACACCGACCGCCGCGGATCGCTCATCCGCACGAGGCCACCGACCAACGACTAATTGGGCACGCAGGCCGCCGCCTGACACGTGCCCCGATAGCAGTCCTTATCGGTCACACACTCGTCGACGCAGACGCCGACGTTCGCGCAGATCTGGCTCCCGGGACAATCACTCGGCCGCGTGCACTCGACGCCGGGTGTGCAGCCATTGCGGGCGATCGTCATGAACGACGCTTCGAGGTCGACCGCGAGCCGGCCGTCATCGACGCCGCGCAAACCGCTCCCCGCCACCACGGTGTACAGCATGTCGAAGTCCAGCGGTTGGTCCGGCGTCAGGCGCACCGTGAAGGTCGCCTTGTCGTACTCCAGGGCGCCCGCGACCTTGCCGGCCGCCGCCGTGAGATAAAAGCTGTCGGCGGACAGCGAGTCGGCGGTGATGTCGTCGGAGAACGTCGCCGACACCGTCGCCCGCACGTCGACGCAGAAGGCGCCGCCGGCCGGCGACCAGTTGATCACCCGCAGCGGCTCGACCACGATCGAGGTCGGGTCGGCGCACGCGGGCGTCGCGAGCAGCAGGACGAACATGGCGCGAGAGAAGAGGTGAGTCTGCATATGTCGCTCTCCGTCGGTCAAAGGTCTCAACACAGTTCCGCGAAAAGAAGGGCCGCTAGAGCCCCAGCCGGTATTGCAGCGCCACCGAGGGGCCGGTGGGGGTGTAGTTGGTCAGCACCTGTCCCAGGTCGGCGCTCGGGCCGTAGAGGTAGGCGCCTTCGAGACCGAGCCAGCCGATCTTGATGTTCATCTCGACGCCGGCGCCGGCGCGGGTCACCCACGACGTCGACGACGCGGTCGCCTTGGCGTCCAACGCGTTCCGACTGGCGCTCACGTAGCACAGCCCCCCTCCTCCGTGGCCGAACAACGCCAACCCGCTCTCGCCGAGCGGCAGGCGGGCGGTCACCTTCGCGAGCACCGGAATCGCCATGATCGTCGCCGCCGCGTCGATGGCGCCGCCGTCGATGTCACCGATCGACAGCGCCAGCGTGTGGCGCTGCACGAGCCCCTGGATGCTCAAGAGGAACATCCGGTTGGCGAACGGCAGGTTGGCGGTCAGTTGCAGGCCGGCGAGGATCCCCGGGTTGCCGCCGGCCATCGGCACGAAGGTGCCGCCCTGCGCCATCAGGCTCAAGAAGCCTGCCTTGCGCTGGACGATGATCTTCTCGCTCAGGTCGACCTCCATCACCATCGTCGGCTTGAGCGCCCCGACCGTGGCGGTCCCGGAGTCACCGTCCTCTTCGTCGTCGAGGCCACCCGCGAGCAGCGACAGGCTCGCCGCCGCCTCCGGCGCGAAGCTGTAGCGAACCGCCATGCCCTCCGGCGCCTCCGCGATCTGAAACTGCAGGCGACTGTTCTGCGGCCCGATCTTCAGCTTGTACTCTTTGGGCTCGGACAGGTAGCGGGTGACACCCAACCCCACGGCCTTGACCTCCCAGGTGTTGGACTGCTTCGTGACGCCGCCGAGCTGCTGCAACACCACGTCGTTCTCGAGCATCACGACGGTGTAGGACTTGTTCTCGCTCTCTGCGGCGGCCGGCGGGTCGATGATGCGGTGTAGCCGCACCGTCACCTCGCCCGGACCCGCGACCATGAAGGAGAACGACTTCTCCTGCGCCACGCGGTAGAACTGGGTCTCCTCGCGAGTGTCCTTCTTGACCACCGCGATCTCGTCGTAGGTCTCGAGCAGACCGTCGCGGATCTCGCCCGCCGCCACCCGGCGCTTGACCTGAGCCTCCGGCGTCTCCGCCACCGGCTCCGGAGCGGCGGGTGCCGCGACCACCGTCTCCACCGGCGGCGGCGGCTCCGCCACGACCGGGGGCTCGGGGACGACCGGCGGCGGCGCGACCACCGGGGTCGGTGGCGGCGGCACCGGCGGCGGCGATGCTTGGATCGGCTCGTCGTCGTCGTCGAGGGCTGCCGCCGACGCCATCAAGTCCCTCTTCGACGCCTCCTCTACTATAATGATGGGTGCCGGGCTCTTCGCGCCGGTGGGATAGAACTCCAAGGTGACGACCGCCGCCGGTCCGGCTTTGGGCGCCGACACCTGCACCACGTGCGCCCCGGCCGAGAGCTTCTCGGACCAAGTCTTTGGGGTCGAGATCTTGTCCGGGCCGCGACCTACGAGCTTCACGGCCTTCGCCGGCTGGTCGGCGGGCACGACCGCCTTGGGCTTGGCGCGGTCGACCACCACCTCGTAGGACGGCTTCTTGATGCCCTTGCCGCCCGGCATCAGCTGGTGAATGTTGATCGTGAGCTTGCCGGGGCCCTTGAGCTCGAGCTTCAACGGCTTCCCCGTGTCCACCACGTAGGCCGTGGTCTGCTTCTTCTTCTTGTTCTCGACACTCGCCTTGACCACGCCCGGGCTCACGATCTTCACCGGCTCCACGGCCGCCGCGGGCGCGCCCTTGCCCTTGCCGGACTTCTTGGCGGCAACCGCGACGCTCGGCACCAGACACACGACCAGCAACGCGATGTTGAGCAGAGGTCTCACGGAGCGCTCACTCCTTGGCTGGATCTCCAGCCTCAACGGCCACGGTACTCTTGTATGATCTTGCGCAGCTTCTCGGCGTCCTTGTGGTCGGGCGCCAGCTCGACGAACCTCTCGAACGCGTCGATCGCCTTGGCCTCGCGCCCCAACGTCGCGTAGGCCTTGCCCATCAAACGATACGCCGCGGCGCTCTTGGGATTGAGGGCGATGCACTTCTCGAACTCCTGAATCGCGAGCTCGGCCTTGTTGTCCTTCAGGTACTGCTTGCCCTGCTCCAGCGCCGTCTCCGCCGGCGACATCGCCCCGGCCGCAGCAGGGGCCGCGGCGGGCGCCGGCGGTGGCGCCGCAGGCTCGGGCTTCGGCGCCGGCTTCGGGGCCGCCACCGGCGGCGGCGGGGCTGCCACCGGCTCGGGCTTCGGCGCCGGCTTCGGGGCCGCGACCGGCGGTGGCGGGGCTGCCACCGGCTCGGGCTTCGACACCGGCTTCGGCGTCGTCGCGGCCGGCGGCGGGGGCGCGCTCGCGGCCGGCTTCTCCGGTACCGACGGCGCTCCCGGTCGGCCTTTGGTCCGACCCTGTTTGGCCTTCGACGCGGCGTCGCCGGATTCCACGTCACCCCCCTGCGCGAGCGCGACCTCGGGGGTCGGCGCCGCGACCTCGGGTTTCGGTAGCGCGGTCGGCTTCGCGAGGCCCACGGGTCCCGGCTCCGGCCGCGCCGGCGCCGCGGCGGCGAGCTTCGCGGGTTGCGGCTCGGCCGCGGTGTGCTTGCCGACCCCGGACGATGACCGCCGCATGGAGAGGGTTGCACCGACGGCTACCGCCACCACGACCACGCCGGCGCCGGCACCCAACACGAACCCGAGCCTGCCGCGCTTGCGCGCCGGAAGGGCCTTGGTCGAGCGCCGGGGCGCCGCGGCGTCGCCGAACGACAGCCCGCCGGTCACTTCGCGCAGCACCGCGGCGACCTCGGCGGTGCGCTCCGGGCGGCGCTCGGGCTCCTTCTCCAGGCAGGAGAGCACCAGCGACTCGAAGCGCTCCGGCAGCGGCTGGCGGATGCCTTCGATCTCGTTCGGCTTCTGGGGCACGAGCGTCGCGTGCTTGACCACCGCCTGACCCCAGGTGTCGGCCAAGAACGGATTGATGCCGGTGACCATCTGATAGAGGATCACGCCCAACGCGTAGATGTCGGCGCGCTGATCGACGCTCTTGCCGAGCAGTTGCTCCGGCGACATGTACCCGGGCGTCCCCAAGAGCGTGCTGCCGGTGCTCTCCGGCGTCAGCGCCCCCTCGGGCTCTTTGAGCTTGGCGACGCCGAAGTCGAGCAGCTTCACCGCGTCTTCCTGGTTGGCGCGCCGCACCAGCATGATGTTCTGCGGTTTCAGGTCGCGGTGGATGATGCCGGCGCGGTGACACACATCGAGGGCGTCACAAACCTGGATCGCGATACGCACCGCCCGCTGGATGGGGATGGCGCCGTCCTCCGCCAGGGCCTGGGACAGGGTCTTGCCCTCGAGGAACTCCATGACGCAGTAGACGTGCGCCTCTTCGGTGGCGAAGTCGGTGATCTCGACGATGTTCTCGTGCTTGATCTTGTTCACCGCGCGCGCCTCGTCGAAGAAGCGCTTCAGGCCGCGGCGGTTCTTGGCGTAGTCGGAGCGCAACCGCTTGATCGCGACCTTGCGGCCGAGCTGGCGGTGCTCGGCGAGGTAGACGTCGCCCATGCCGCCCGAGCCCAGCCACTTCAAGATCCGATAGGAGCCCAGCGTCGAGCCGTCCGCGAGACGCTCGAGCAGCGCCCGCTTCTCCGGCGTCATCCCGGACTCGTCGACCGCGTCTTGGTCGATGAGGTCGTCGGCCGGCGGCGGGGCCGGCGACACCGGTTTCGCCGCTGGCGGCGCCGAGCTCGCGGCGGAGCCCTGGGTCGGCCATGGCCCCTGGGCCGCCTCCGCCGAGCCCCCTTCGGCCAGGCTTTCGTCGATCAAGTTGTCGATCAAGCTCGACACCGCCGGGTGCGCCTCGGGCTTGGCCGCGGCCGCCGGCGACGCCGTGGCGGCGGGGCTCGGCGCCGAGTGGGCAGCGGCCGCCGCCGGCAACGGCGGTAGCTCCGGGGTGGCGGCGGCACTGATCATCGGCGCGCGGCCCAAGTCGGGGGCGTCGGTCGCGACAAACAGATCGGACGGCGGCGGTGCGGGCTCCGGAGGCGCCAGGCTCACACGACCGGTGTTGCGGCGCGCGGGCGCCGCCGGCGAAGCTTGGGGCGCGGCGGGGGCGGCCGGGGCCGCCTTCTGGGGGGCCGGCACCGACCGCGGCGCCGCGTGTACCGCCGACGCGGGCTCCGCAGGGGTCAGGCTGACGCGACCCGTGTTGCGGCGCGCCGGCGTCGCCGACGCTTGCGGCGCGGCCGCAGAAACCGTCGTGCTCTTCGAGCTCTCGCTGACCATGGCCTCGAGAGACTTGCGCTTGTCGACGTACTCGATCAGGACCTTGTGGTACTCGGGATCGAGGTCGCGGAACTTCAGGCCCATCCCGCGGGGCTTGCTCTTGTCGCTCCCCGGCTTGCTCGGATCGTTGACCCACGCCACCACCGCGTCGGTCGCGATCTCGATGCCACATCCGGGAACGTAGAAACCGATGGTGACCTCGGCGCCCGGCTCGAGCACGGCCTCGGCGGCCACGAAGATACCACCCCCGGCGGTGGAGATGTCCTGGGCCTGCCAGGTGATGGTCTTCTCGCCGCCATACCAGGTCACCGGCACCGTCAACGGTACCCGTGGCTGCTGTCTTCTCTCACTGCCTGTCGCTTTGCTCATCGGTGCTCAAGCTCTTTGGTGGTGATAGTCTCGAGGCGATCTAACTGTAGCCGGGGCAGTTTCTTTTTGCCACAGCATCACACCCCAAAAGTCTACCCCGATTAGCACCCTGGACGACAATCCCCGGCCGTCAAGTTTCTTGCGGCGCCAAACGGGCGAGCGTGGCAAAGGAGAGATCGCGAGCTCGTCTGGATGCGACGACGGCGGTTGGGGTTGCCGATTCCGGATCCGGGGACTACCCTACGGTTGGTGTTTCGCGCCAGCGACGATCCCGATCTCATCCTTTCGGCCCCCGATGAACCGGTGCCGCGTTCGAAGCCGTCGCTGGCGGCGGGCGTGCGGGTCATGACCCTCAACCTCGCCCACGGCCGCAAGCTGGCGTTCCATCAAGCGCTGTTGTCCCGCCGCCGCTTCGCCAAGAACCTGCGCCACGTCGGCGACATCCTCCGCCGCGAGGCCCCCGACGTCGTCACCTTGCAGGAGGCGGACGGCCCCTCGGTGTGGAGCGGCTCCTTCGACCACGTCGACTCCCTCGCCCGCTACGCCGGCTTCGACTTCATCCTCCGCGGTCGCCACGTCGCGGTCGGCTGGCCGCTGGTGCTCGACTACGGCACCGCGATCGTCTCGCGCCTACCGGTCAACGAGGAGCAGTCGGTGCGCTTCGCCCAGGCGCCTTACGACACCAAAGGCTTCGTGCGCGCCACGGTCTTGGCGCCCGAGCTCGGCGGCCTGGTCGACGTGGTCTCGGTGCACCTCGACTTCTTGAGCCGCGGCACGCGGTGGCGTCAGGTCGAGATCCTACAGCGCGCCCTCGTTGATCGGCCGCACCCGTTGATCCTGGCCGGCGACTTCAACTCCGAGTGGCAAGACACCACCTGCGTCGCCTGGCTCGCCGACGTCCTCGACCTGGTCGCCTGGGCGCCCGACGCCGGAGAGCCGACCTTCCCGAACCGCAAGCCCCAGGCGCGCCTCGACTGGATCCTGGTCTCCGAAGACCTGCGCTTCGACAGCTACGCCACCCTCAGCGACCGGGTCTCGGACCACCGCGGCGTCGTCGCCCGCCTCAGCCGAAAGACGCCAGCAAGCTCTCGGTGACGAACAACAACCCGAGCGCCAGCAACAAGTACGAGAATTGACCGCGGCTCTCGAACGGGTCGCCGCCGGTCGCCGCCCCGAGACGAACGAGGACGTCGCGACCGCTCTTGTCGCCGCCCAGCGCTTCCGCGATCTGGCTGGCCGCCACCGGCGTGAAGTCCGACTCCGACAGCGACTGGTTCACGACCACGGCGAGCCGCGGCGCCGGCGTCCATTCACCGGTCAGAACCTCGGCGCGGTACAGCCCCACCTCACTGAGCGCCGCGAAGCGCGCGCGCCGCCCGGACGCGTCGGCCACCGCCACCTCCCGCCGCACGCCCCGCGGACTGATGAGCGCGACGGCGCGGGCCCCGGTCGGCAACGGAATGTCGACGCTGTCGCCTGCCCTGGCCTCGCCTTGCGCCTCGGCCTCGATCGCGCCGCCGGCGTAGCGCGCCAGGCGCTGCAGCAACGCCGGAAACACGCTGCGCAAGCCGAGGTCGCTCCAATCGACGTCGACGCTGGTGCTGAGCAACAACACTCGCCCCTTGCCCACCGAGCGCTCGACGAGCGCCGGCGCCCCGTTCTCGAAGCGCAACAGGGTTCGGGCGCGGACCCCGGCGCCGACGTCGAGGTTGAAGTAGGTGGCGGTCCTGGAGGCGCGCAGGCTCTCGGTGGCCGCGGCGCCGAGCCCCTGGAAGATCGGGTGGTCGAGGTCGATCTCACCGATGCCGAGGGGCGGCGTGCCGGCGTCGGGGTCGGCGGCGCGCTGCCGGTCCCGCAGCGGGTGCGGCAACAGCTCGCCGAGCTCCTCGTTGACGGCCTCGAACTGCATCCGGTCACCGCCGGTCACCACCAACCCGCCGCCGTCGCGCACGAAGCGCCCGAGCTCCTCGACCAGGCCTTTGCCGAGGCGGGCGACGTTCGCCAGCACCACGACGTCGAACGCGGTGAACGCCAGATCCTCGCCGCCGTGGGCGAGCTCGTCCACCGACGCCAATCGCAGCGGCAGCGGCGGGTCGCCTTGGGGGATCACCTCGAGGGCGTGCTGCAGGAAGAACAGCTCGTCTTCGTAGGGCGTGGTTCGCGGATCGCCGTCGACCGCGAGGACCTTGACGCCGGGGGACACCGCGGTCAGGAAGCCGAGCTGGTCGTCTTGAGCATAGCCGTCGGGCGCCGACAGCCGGATCGTGCCGCTGTAGATCCCCGGGCCGTCGAACGCCTGGCTGAGCACCTTCTCCGCCGTGGCCCGCGCCGGAACGTCGATGTAGCCGCGCAGCGTGACCCGCAGGTCGATCGCGAGCTCGAGCGAACGGTCCCGAACGTCGGTGCCGCCGTAGTTGTGCACCTCGACCTTGAAGCGGCGCTCGGCGGCCCCGTGCGCGCCTTCTTCGACCGTGACCTTCTCGAGCGCCAGGTTGTCGAGGGGGCGCGGCTCGGATCGGAGCGCGGCGTCGATCAGGCGCACCTCGGGCGGCGGCTCGAGCGCCGTCGGCCGCAGGTGCGCGAAGCTGTTCTGCGCCAGATCGGAGATCACGACCAGCGTCGCGCCGGCGGCCTCCGCCCCATAGAGCGCCAGCAGCGCGTCAATGGCGGCGCCGATGTCGGCGACCCCGGCGGGCGCGTCGATGCTGTCGATCGCGGCCTTGAGCGCGGCGGCGGCGCTGGTCGGTTGCGCGAAGGGGATCTCGAGCCTCGCCCCGGCGAACGCCAGCAGCACCCGATCGCCGGGCTCGAGGTGGGTCATCAGCTCGCGGGCCTTGTCCTTCGCACGTGACAACAGCGTCACGCCGCCGTCGACGTAGGCCATCGACGCCGAGGTGTCGACGACCACCGCGAGGCGGCGGTTGAGGGTGCCGACCGCCGCCTTGACGTGCGGCGTCGGCCGCGCCACCGCGAGCGCCAAGGCCGCGAGCGCCAGTGAGCGGGCCAAGAGCAGCAGGATCTGGCGCAGGCGCTCCCGCCGCGCCAGGCGCTTGTTGACCGCGAGGAGAAAGTCGAAGGCCGCGAAGAAGATCGTCGGCGCCCGCCGCTTGCCGATCAAGTGGATGAGGATGGGCAGGCTCACGCCCAACAGCCCCAAGAGGAGCCAGGGGTGGACAAACGACCAGCTGTTCACGGCCACACGTTGCCGGTCCGCCTCCCGGCACGCAAGCCTCCTGGTGCGGCGATTCGCTGCTTGCCAAACGGCGGCGCTTTCGATAGCTAGGCTCTCCACACGTTTGCCGCCAGCGAAGGTGAGGCAGTCATGAAGCGTCTCCTGGCCGTGGCTCTGAGCACGATGAGCGTTCTCGCGGTGGGGCTGTTGTTCCTGGCGCCGGTCGGTGCCGACACCAAGCCCACCGACGTGGTCGAGCAGCAGGTGCACGCCAATCTGCTGCGGGTGCGGATCAATGGTGCCTGGGAGGAATTCCCGCTGATGCCGCTCGCCGACCATCTCTGCAAGAGCCCGGATCGCCTGTTCGAGAAGTACTGCGGCGACGAGATCAACGCGCCCTTCAAGTAGACCCGTCCGACTACACGCTTTGACACCCACACCCAGGTAGGTATGATGCCCGCCGCATGTTGGATCGGGCTTACAACTCCTACGCCTATCATCCCTCCGAGCTGCCGCATCGCTACGGGAAGCAAGTCCATCTCCTCGCCGACCCGGTCCTGTTGACGATGCTCGCCAAGCTGTGTCGGCCGCAGACGGTCCAACCCGAGGTCACGTCTCTGATCCGCGACATCTACGAGACCCTGGTGCGCGTGGTCATCGCCAACGAGTTCCCGCGCCGCGAGATGGAGGTGCGCACCCGGATGTTCACCGCGACGCCGCTCGGCGTCTGGTCGGGCAGCATCCTCGACCCGGAGACCAAGGTGGTGACGGTCAACATCGCCCGCGCCGGGATGCAGCCGTCGCAGGTGGCCTTCGAGACCCTGACCCGCCTGCTCAACCCCGACGCGGTGCGCCAGGATCACATCTATATGAGCCGGGTCACCGGCGAGTCGCATCAGGTGGTCGGAGTGGCGGTCTCGGGCGACAAGATCGGCGGCGACGTCAAGAACGCTATCGTCCTCTTTCCCGACCCGATGGGGGCGACCGGCAGCAGCATGGTACGCGCCGCGTCGATGTACAAGAACATCGGCGGCGGCCCGCCGCACAAGATGGTCAGCCTGCACCTCATCGTCACCCCCGAGTACATCCGCCGGGTGCTGCAGGAGCTCCCGGAGATGGTCATCTACGCCGTTCGCCTCGACCGCGGCTTGTCGCCGCCCGAGGTGCTCGGCACCGAGCTCGGCGAGCATTGGGATCAGGAGAAGGGCCTGAACGAGCGCGACTACATCGTGCCGGGCGCCGGCGGCCTGGGGGAAATCCTCAACAACAGCTACGTCTAGAGACCGATGGCGAACACCAGGGAAAGATGGGACCGGGACATCGACGTCCTGTTCAGCGCCGAAGAGATCGCGGCGCGCACCGCGGAGCTCGGGCGCGAGATCACCGCCCACTATGAAGGCAAGCCGGTCTGCGTGATCGGCATCCTCAAAGGTTGTTTCCTGTTCCTCGCCGACATCGTCCGCACCATCGACCTGCCGATCTCGACGGAGTTCATCGGCATCTCGAGCTACGGCAACGAGACCGAGTCGAGCGGCGTGGTGCAGATCACCGCCGACCTGACCCGCTCGATCGAAGGCCAGGATATCTTGATCATCGAGGACATCATCGACACCGGCCTGACGATGCGCTACCTGCTCGACAACCTGGCGACGCGCCGCCCGAACAGCATCAAGGTCTGCACCCTGCTGCACAAGCCGGAGGGGGCGCGCGTCCGGGTCGCGATCGACTGGGTCGGCTTCGAGATCCCCAACAAGTTCGTGGTCGGCTACGGCCTGGACTACGCCGGCCGGTTCCGCAATCTGCCGTACATCGGTGTCTACCATGGCGCCACCTGACCCGAAGAGCAGCGGCAAGGCCGCGGGCGCGGTGCTCGTGGCGATCATCGTGGTCGCGCTCGGCGGCGCGGTCACCTACCTGTTGGCCGAGATCAACAGCCATCGCTATCGCCTGACGACCGAGGGCCAGACCTTGGTGGTCGAGCGCGGCCGGCACCTGCCGTGGGGGTTCGAGCCCTTTACCCCGGAGGCCGCGGAGCTCGCCGCGGCCTACGCCCCGATCCCGATCCCGGCCGGCGAGACCTTGTCGCCCACCGAGGTCTACGACGACCGCGTCGACGTCGACCGCGCCCTGTTCGCGTTGTTCGCCGGCTGGACCCGGGCGCGCCTGAAGTCGATCGCGCCCGGCGACTTCGAGCTCGCGGCCGGCTACGTACGCCGCAGCGAGATCCTCCCCGGCCTCTCCGAGCAACAACGGGTCGAGCTCAAGCGCCTGCGCGCCGACGTCGCCTACGGCAACGGCCGGCGCATCGTCAACGAGATCGGCACCCGGCTGCAGCAGGCGCTCGCCGAGTTCAAGCTGGCGCGCGAGCTCGGCCCTACCGAGGCCGCGGACGCGGCGCGCTGGGCCGCCGAGATCGAGCGCCGCCTGAACGACTACCGCGACGTGTCGCCGACCTCCACCTTCCAACCGCCACCACCACGCCCGCCGCTCCCCGCCGAAGCCCCCGAGACTCCGCCGGGCCTCCTCGTCGCCCCAACTCCTCAACCCGCGACTCCCACCCCCGCGGTAGGCACCGGCCCGCTCGCCGCGCCTGCCGCTCCGGGGACGGCAGAGGAGCGACTTGACAACGGCCTCCATCCATGACGTCGCAAACGCGCCCGATCGCAGAGCTCGAGGTTCACTCTCGCTACGTGCTGCTCAGCCAACTGGCGGCAGAGAAACGCGTCCTCGACCTGGGCGGTGAGGCCCGCGGCCTGCTGCTGTTGGCCGAGAACAACGTCGGCGAGCTGACCGCCGCCGCCGCCGACCCGAGCACGGTCACCGCCGCCCTCGCCGACGCCGGTGTCGAAGGGGTCGAGGTGGTGCAGCTGCCCGAGCCGCCGCTGCCCTTCGCCGACGCCGCCTTCGACCTCATCATCTGCCACGACCTCGGCGCCTGGCTGCATCACGACGAGGCCTGGGTGAACGAGCTCCGCCGCATTCTGGCACCCGACGGCTACCTGGCGCTCGCGGTCGCCAACCCCGAGGGCCGCACCTTGAGCGCGTTGTCGGGGACGCGCTACGAGGCGGAGCTCACCTATCAAGAGATCTTCGCCAAGCTGTCCGGCGCCTTCGGCAAGCTGACGCTCTTCGGCCAGTCGCCGGTGCTCGCCAACCTGTTCTTCGATTTCGAGTCCGAGGCCGAGGAGCCCGGGCTGGCGCTGGATCGCTCGCTGTTGCCGGACGAGGACGAGGCGCCCGGTTGGTACCTCTTGGTCTTCGGCCCGGAGCCGCTGCGCCGCGACGATCTCACCATCGTCCAGGTGCCGTTCAGCGCGGTCGCCGACACCCTGGCGCGGCCGCAGCCGCCCGCCCTGGCGCCCCTGACCTCCGCGGCGGCGCAGAAGGCGCAACAGCGCCTCGTCGCGCTCGAGGCGCAGGCGGAGGAGAAGGACGACGAGATCAACAAGCTGTTGACGCGCCTGGAGCAGAACGGCCAGGAGCTCAGCGCCGCCCGCGACCGGCTGAGCGCCGCGGAGGAGCGGCTGGTGGCGCTCGACCACGAGCTCGAGAACGCCAACCGCGACCACGCCAAGGTCCAGAGCTCGAACGAGCAGGCGCTCGCCGATCTGAAGGCCCGCGCCGCGACCCTGTCGAGCGACCTCGAGACCGTCAAGGTCAGCCTCGCCGAGACCGAGGCGGAACGCGACGCGCTGTCGCTGCAGCTGTCGCGCAACCTCCCGGAGGCAGAGCGCAACCGCGAGTCGATGCAGGCGTCGCTCACCGAGGCCGAGCGCGCCCGCGACCAGCTCAGCGCCCGCCTGGCGGACGCCGAGGCCGGCCTGGAGACGCTGCGCGCCGACCACAGCCGCCTGGAGGAGCGTCTGCGCCACGTCGAGACCGAGCGCGACGAGCTGCAGCAGCTCTTGGTCAGCAAGGCGGCGCTCGTCGACAGCAACCTCGCCGAACGCACCCTGCTCGCCGAGCAGCTCACCGCGGCCTGTGCCGAACGCGACGCCTTTCGAGAACAGCTCGGCGGCGTCAGCAACGACCAAGCGGCTTTGAACGAAGACCTCGCCCGCCTGAGCGCCGAGCACGACGCCCTGCAAGCGCAGCTCACCGCGACCACCGCCGAGCGCGACGCCGCGACGGAGCAGCTCAACGAGGCCGGCGGGGCGCGCGACACCGCGGTGGCACAGCTGCAGCCGATGGTGGCGGAGCGCGACGCGCTCCGGCAGCAGCTCACCGACGCCCTCGACGAGCTCGGCAGCCAGCAAGAGCGCCTGACCGCGGTGAACGTCGAGCGCGACACCCTCCGCGAGCAGCTCACTTCGGTCGCCGACAGTCAAAGCGGCACGAGCGCGGCGATGGCCGCGGTGCAAGCCGAGCGCGACACCGCGCGCGCGGCGCTGGCCGCCGCCGAAGAGCAGCAGAACACCGCGAAGGCGGAGCTCGACGCGGCGACGACGAAGCTCGACGAGATGCAGCAGCACCTCGAGGCCGAGCTCGCCAAGATCGAAGACAAACGCGCCGAGCTGGCGCAGAAGCTCGGGGTCGCCGAGACCGCGGTCGTGACGCTCACCGAGCAGCTCGCCGCGGCCAACGCAAAGGTCGACGACGTCCGCGTCGAGCTCGAGGCCAAGCTCGATCAGCTGCACGAGCAGCACGCCGCCGCGGCGGCGCGGCTGACCGAGCTCGAGGCCGAGCGCGACCGGTTGGCGGCACAGGGTGAGCAGCAGGAGAACATCGAGCGGCTGACGACCGAGCTGACCCAGGCTCAGATCCAAGCCGAGGCGACCCGCGGCAAGGCGACCGAGCTCGAGGCCGAGGTCGAGCGGCTGGTCAAGGACCGGGCGTCGTTCGAGCAGCAGATCAAGGATCTCCTCGACGAGGCCACAGCGACCCGGGAGCGCGAGACCGCGCTGCAGGCGGAGCTCGCCCGCCTCCAGACCGAGACGGCGGCCGCGCCGCCGATGAACAACGAGATCGCCGGGATGCTGCAGCACGCCCTCGAGGAGCGCGATCAGCTCAAGGCCGAGCTCGAGCGCCACCAGCAGCAACAGCAGACGGTCGCGGAGACGACGCGGCAAGAGAAGGTCAAGAGCGAGCAGCTGCGCGAGGAGCTCGCCCGGCAGCGGATGCGACACGCGGGCATCGAGGCGGAGCGTGACGCGCTCGCCGCCGAGGTGCAGCGGCTCACCGACCTGATGCACGACGGGGTGCCCGAGGTCACCAAGGTGACCGCGGCGCCGGTCGCCCGCGACGCTGTCGGTCGACCGATCGAGAAGAGCCTCGCCGACATCGAGGATTTGATCGCGAACTCTGTTCCGCCGCCGCAAAATCGGCGTTAGATTGGCACTGGGATTGGTGACCGTGCGCGAGCTGAATATCGACTGGACTGGGCTTCACGGCGCGTTTCAGATGCCGGTCCCGGACGTGCGTTGCTACCTGTCGCTGGCCGACGGCTCGATCGTCAAGCTGCCGCCGGGGGACCCGGGCTTCGCGGCGGTGCAGAGCAACAAGGCCGACTACGTCGCCATCGACGCGATCCCGTCGCGCATCCAGTACCAGTGGGTCGACGAGTTCGTCGCGACCATCGCCGACCCCGACCTGAAGACGCGGGTCGAAGCGGCGATCAACGGCAAGGGCGCGTTTCGGCGCTTCAAGGACATCCTGCTGACGAGCCCGGAGGAGCGGCGCCGCTGGTTCGAGTTCCGCGACGAGAAGATGCGGCAGCGTATCGTCGAATGGGTGCGGGAGAAGAGCATCGAGCCGAAGAACGAGCCGCCGTGGAGCGCCGGCGCCGTGAGCAGCGCCACCAAGCAGCAGAATGATCCGCACGAGGTCGAGGCGTTGCGCGACCAGCTCATCGCCTGGTTCGACGGCAAAGACGCCAAGGCGCTGGCGCCGCTGGCGCTCGAGGCCCTCGCCACCGAGATCGGGCGGCGCTTCTTCGTCAAGCAGCTGAAATAGCAGCGCCGCCGCGGAAGGTCACTCCACCCGAAGACGGTCTTAGGAGGCACCGAGCATCTGGCTCTGCCAGTGCGAGGTGCGGGGGTTCGGGGGGACGCAGAGCCGGCGCGCCGCGCCCCGAGAGAGCCTCGGGTATCGAGCCGGCGGGCGGTCCCTCCGCTCTAGCGGTTGCGTTTACCGGGCGGGTTCGGGCCGCTCTCGGCGGCGGACAGCGGCCCGGCGCGTTTGCCGGCGTCGTCGGCGTAGGCGCCGCGTGGATCGAGCGACAGGTACAGCTTGCACTCTTCCTTGGCCTCCGGGCCTTTGCCGAGCAACCGGCACTTGAAGTAGTGGCAGTCGGGGTAGAAGCGGAACTGCTCGATGCCGATGTCGTAGCACTGCGTCGCTTTTTCTTTGTTCTTGGTTTGTTCGTAGCTCAGGCCGAGCTCGCACCAGATCTTGGCTTGCATCTCCGGCCCGATGCCCGGCGCCTTCTCCATGAAGCCCTCGAGCTGCTGGATCGCCTGCGGCTTCTTGCCGCTGTCCCGGTACGCGGCGCTGATCCCGATCTGGGCCTGACCAAGCAGGTCGGCCGGAGTCTCTTCGATCGGGATCGACTTGTAGGCCGCGATCGCGTCGTCCCACTTCTTGTCGGCGCGCAGGCGGTCGGCGATGAGGAGCTTGATCTCCGGATCCTTGGCCGCGAACTGCGCCGCCCGATCACAGGAGGCCTTGGCGCCGGCCGAGTCGCCGGTCTTGATCTGCGCGTCACACAGCTTCTTGTAGTAGCGCGGGTTGTTCGGATCGGCCTGCGCCGCCTTGCGCAGGTTCTCCACCGCCTCCTTGGCGTTGCCGAGCTTCATCAGCTGGTAGCCGCGACGGTAGTAGAACATCGTGGCGTTCGTCGGATCGAGCTTGAACGCCTCCTTGTAGTCGGCCTCGGCCTCGGCGACCTTGTTCTGCCACTGCAGCAGCTGGGCGCGGGTGAAGAACGCCAGCGCCATCAACGGCCGCGAGTACTCGTCCTTCGGCAGCACGTGTGCCTTCTTGATGTTCTGCCCGATCTCCTGTTGCCGTTCGCGCAAGCCGATGCCGCGATCCAGGTCGGTCAGCGCCTGACCCAACAACGCCACCGGGTGGTCCTTGCTGTTCTGCAGCGTCTGCGCGAAGTAGCGGTCGGCGTTGGCCCAGTCTTCCTGGCCGTAGTAGTACCAGCCGAGGTAGTTGAAGGCGCGCACCTGGTTGACCAAGATCTGCTTCAGGCGCGCCATCTGCTTCTGGGTCTCGCGGTCGTCGGGCTTGGTGGCGTTCATCAACCGGAACGCCTCGAGCTCCACCATCGGCCCGGAGCCGCCGCGATCGATGACGTCCTTCACCTCGACGACGCCCTTGTCGTACTCCTTGTCGGTGTAGCGCAACAGCGCCCGCGCCGCGACCCGATACTCGGTCGCGGTCTCGCCGGTGTCGTCGGCGCGCCGCAACAGCTCCTTGGCCTTGTTGAGGGCGCCGTCCTCCTGGTGGTCGCTGCCGAGGATCGCGTAGGCGTAGGCCATCGCGCCCAGCGTCTGGCCGTGGGTGTTGTCGATCTTGAGGATCTCCTCGCTGTCCTTGAGCGCCTCGTGGTAGCGGTTGTAGCGATCCTCGTCCATCGCCAGCTTGACCTGGCCGTAGAGCTTGTTGATGCGCCGGGTCTTCTGGCCCTTGTCGTATTGCCAGAACACCACCGCCGCCGCGACCGCGAACACCGCGAGCGCCACGAAGATCGTCGTCTTGATCGAGCCGGTGCTCTTCGGCACGAAGCCGAGGATCGTCAGCCGCCCCGGGCCCGCGGTCTCGACCGCCGACTCCGACACGTCGTGTGAGAAGCCCAACGCCTCCTCGGCGAAGAAGTCACTGACGTGCTCGAGCTTCGGCGCCGACTCGGCCGGGGCCGCCGGCACACCGAACGCCGGCGCCGCTTGCGGCATCGGCGGCATCCCGCCTTGCGGCTGTTGCATCGGCGTCGCCGCGCCCGGCGCCCCGGGCGCTCCCCACGCCGGCGGCACGCTCGGTCGATACCCGGGCGGCATCTGCGGCGGGCGCGCTGGCGGCCGACCCGGCACCGCCGGACGCCCCGTCGGCGGCGGCGCCTGCGGATACCCCTGCATCGCCGGCTGTTGTACCCGGCCGGCGCCCGGCATCCCCGGGGGCGCCATCTGCGGCATCGGCTGCGGCGCTGGGGCGGGCATCGCCTGCACCCCGAGCTGTTGTAGCAACGAAACCGCCAGCGCCCGACTCGGATCGGCGCCGACCGCCTGCTGCAGGTAAGGCACCGCCTCGGGGCCGCGGCCCTGCTGCACCAGCACCTGCCCCATCATCTCGAACGCGAGCGGGTTGTTCGGAAACTCTGTCAGCATCCCGGTCAGCTCTTGCTCGGCCTTCGGGAGCTTGCCTTGACCGGCGTAGACGCGCGCCAACAGCACGCGACCACGGGGATCGGCGGGGGAGCCCTTGATGCCTTTCTTGCAGACGACCATCGCTTCCATGAAGCGCTTGGCGCCGAGGTAGGCCTCGCAGAGCGGAATGCAGTTGTCGAGATTCGGGCTCTTGGCGAACTCGATCTCGAGACCGTGAATGTCAGCAGCCATCGGCGGCTTTGTCTCTCCACCAGGAAATCAGCACCAGTGCTGGCACGCTGATCTAACAACCAACCGGAGTCTTTGTCAAAATCTCCGTACCTCATCCGGGTTTAGGTGCTTGAGACGAGCGAAGACCGCGTGGTAGGGTGCGGCGTGTTTCGTCCGGTCGCGATAATCTCGATCGCGCTGTGCGCGCTCGGCTGCGCCACGACGCTGGTGCGCGGCACGCCGAAGAACGCCGAAGATCAGTACACCCAGGCAATGGAGGATCTGAAGGACGGTCTCTACCCCGAAGCGGTGACCGGGTTCACCGACCTGAAGACCAAGTACCCGTACTCGAAGCTGGCGGCGCTCGCCGACCTGCGCATCGCCGACACCAACTACGAGCGCGGCAAGTTCGTCGAGGCCATCGACGGCTACCGGGCGTTCTTGAAGTACCACCCGAGCCACGAAGAGGCGGCGTACGCGATGTTCCGCATCGGCGAGGCCTACGCCGAACAGATCCCCTCCGACTGGTGGTTCCTGCCACCGTCGTCGGAGAAAGATCAGGGCAACACCCGCCTCGCGATCTCCGCCTACCGCGACTTCCTGGCCCGCTACGGCGACAGCAAGCACGCCGCCGACGGCCGCAAGCGCCTCGACGAGTGCCGCGCCAAGCTCGCCGAGCACGAGCTCTACGTCGCGAGCTTCTACTTCAAGCGCGGCCGCTTCGCCGCCGCCGCCGCCCGGGCCGACGGCCTGGTGCGCGACTACCCCGGCCTCGGGCTCGACCGCGACGCGTTGTTGATCTCGATGCGAGCGCACGCCAAGACCGGCGCCAACGAGCCGGCCGCGGCCGCTGCGGCACGGTTGCAGAAGGACTTCCCGAACACCAGCGAAGCACGCGAGGCCGCCGACTTCATGCAACCTCGGAGCGCCAACAACACGCCGCCCCCCCCGGCGGCGGCGGACGGGACGTGATTCCATGGACGAGACTCTGCGACAGCTTCTGACGCTGGGGAAAGAGTACTACCTCAAGCGCGACTTCCCGAACGCGCGCGCCTACCTCGAGCAGGTGGTGGAGCGCAGCCAGAGCTTCGCCGACATCTACAACATGCTCGGCGTCATCTATCACGACCTCGGACAGTTCTCGAAGGCGCAGGTCTCCTTCGAGCGCTCGCTCGAGCTCAACCCGGCGTACACCGAGGCGGCGCTGAATCTCGCGGTGCTCTACAACGATCTCGGCAAGTACACCGAGGCCAAGGAGATCTACCGCAAGGCGCTCCTGCAATCGCGCAGCGAGGCCGGCGAGCTCGATCCCTTCGTCGCCGGCAAGATCGCCAACATGCACGCCGAGGTCGCCGACGCCTATCGTTCCGCGGGTCGTCTCGCCGAGGCGATCGCCGAGTACCGCAAGGCCGTGGCGCTGCGGCCGGCGTTCGCCGACATCCGCACCCAACTCGCGGCGGCGCTCCGCGACGCCGGGCAGCTCGAGGTCGCGGCCAAAGAGCTGGAGCAGGCGTTGGCGGAGCGCCCCCAGTACCAACCGGCGCGGGTGCAGCTCGGGGTGTGCTACTACTCGATGGGCAAGATCGACCAGGCGGTCGCGGAGTGGAACAAGGCGCTGGCGGCCGATCCGAAGAACGCCACCGCCGCGATGTACATCAAGCTGGTCCAGGGTGATCGCCGCAGCAACGCGTAAGAGCGCGCCATGCCACAGTACGCCTTCAAGTTCATCTCCGGGAAATATCAGGGCGGCGAGTTCCCGGTCCCGGACGAAGGCGAGCTCCTAGTCGGTAGGGCCTCGGATCTCGACCTGGTGCTGGTCGAGGACATGGTGTCGCGCAAGCACGCCAAGATCATCGCCGAGGGCGGCGTCCTGACGATCATGGACCTGGGGTCGACGAACGGCACCTTCGTCAACGGCGAGAAGATCCGCCGCGCCGACTTGAAGAAGAACGATCGCATCCTCATCGGCACCTCGATCCTCAAGGTCATCACCGCCGCCGAGATGAGCCTGAAGCCGGAGGCCGCCAAGGACAAGAACGCCGTCAAGACGATGATGGCGGAGCTCGGCAACCGCGCCCGCGAGACCACGACGATGAGCGGCGAGCTCGAAGAGGTGCCGCTCCCCGACCTGCTGCAGCTGTTCTCGACCAACAAGAAGTCCGGCGTCCTGACGATCGCCGGCGCGCACCGCGGCAAGATCTACCTGAAGCAGGGCCAGCTGCAAGCCGCGATCATCGGCGGCGACGCGGCGCTGTCGCCGATGAAGTCCATCTGCCGGATGATGACCTGGGAGCAGGGCAGCTTCCACCTCGAGAACTTCGACCCCAACTTCGCGCCCAAAGAGACCTTCAACGAGTCGACCGAGAGCATCCTCATCGAGGCGCTGCGGCAGGTCGACGAGGTCCGCCGCATCATGCCGGAGCTGCCGGACTTCGACGCCAAGCTGGTGTGGTGCATCCCGATGGTCCCGAAGCTCTCCGACCTGAAGCCGGTCGAGCTCGACACCATGCAGATGGTGCTGAACTTCAACCGCATCAAGGCGGTGGTCGACAAGGCCACGGGCACCGATCACGAGGCGCTCACCGCCATCCACAAGCTGCTGAAGAACGGTTACATCGAGGTCGAGTGACCTCGGTCAGCTGAGCGCCTTCTCCACCGCCGGCGCCCCCATGAAGCGCAGGTAGAGCGCGACCTCGTCCTTGGTCGCGATGCCGTCGAGCTTCTTGGCGAGCGTCTTGATGTCGCTCGTCGACAGCTTCTCGAACTTCTGAATGTCCTCGGACTCGGTCAGGCCGTCCTTGTGGGCGATGCCCAAATGGTCGAGGGCGGCACCGAGCATGGCGCGCTTGGTGAGGAGCCAAGAGCGCAAGATCTCCTCGGCCATCTCGTCGTCGTCGGCGTCCTGCAAGATCTCGAAGAGCTTGCCGGCGCGCTCCTCGTTCTTCGCCCCCGGCCGCGGCAGCCGGCTCACGGCCGCCGACGCCTTGACCCCGTGGCGGTGGAAGAAGGTCTCGCGCGCCTTGCGACTCGAGCTCGAGAGGATCTCGTTGAACTTCTCCGGAGTCAGCGAGCGGATGATCTCGGTAAACGGAACCTTGGACTCTTCATCGGCCATGGGACACCTAGAGGACGAAGGTCGGATCCTTCTCTTTCACCAGAACGACGCTGCACGGCACCTTGGCAAAGAACTTACGGAAATCGGACGACGACGACGCGCCCATCACCACCATGTCGGCGGAGATGCCGCCGGCCATCTTCAAGATCTCGAGCGGCGGCTTGCCCTGCGCGATGCGGCGGTGCACCTCTTCGACGGTGTGCGTCGCCCCCTGCGCCGCGAGCCGCTGGATCGCGACCATCGCCACCTGCTTCATCCGCTCCATGTACTCTTCGTTCAATCGATCCAGTCGGCGGAAATCGTCGGTCTTGTCCTCGAACACGTGAAACAAGTAGACGTCGGCCTTGAAGTGCTGGCTGTAGAGCAGCGCGAAGTCCAGCGCCATCTCCGACTTTCGCGAGAAGTTGATCGGCACCAGGATCTTGAGCTTCGCCGCCCGCGGCGCCATCGGAACCGTACCCATCAATCACACCCTCCACATCTATTCGCAGCTCGGCCTCGCCGAACGACGCCGAGGTCAGTCTGCGTACCGCTTCCGCATCAGATAGGCAACCGTGTCGCGGGCGCAGTTCTCGCAGTAACCGTAGCGTGAGGTCAACGCCTTGAGCATCCGCGCCGCCCCCTCTTCTTCCTTGGCGTCGAGCTCGCCCTTGTCCTTGCCGGTGTACTTCAAGAAGGTCTCGTTGAGCTTCTTCAGCTCCTTCTTGCGCTTGGCGTAGAAGTCCTCGCGCAGCCGCTGCTGGTAGTGCTTGAAGATGACGTTGTAGTCCGGCGGCCGATCCGGGTCCTCGAGCGCGTGCGCGCCGATGGTGCCGATCAACGCCCGGCGGAAGTCGTCGGCGTTCTCGTTCCCCGACAACAGCACCTTCTCGATCTCCCCCATCAGCTTCTCGTCCGGATCGACGAAGGCGCGCGACACCGGGTCGAGGAGCTTCTCCTTCTTGACCCAGTGCGACACGTGGGTGACGTAGCGGGTGAAGTGCTCGGTGTAGCTGGATTCGCTCGTCAGCCCCATCGACTCGCGCACCTCTTCGTCGACCCAGCGGGCGAAGACCTCCTCGGTCTCGTCCAAGAACGCCTGGTGGTCGTGGTACTTGCCGACCACCTCCTGCTTCAGGAACTCGTAGACGCTCTTCGCGGTCAACAGCAACCGCAGCTCGTCGAGCACCGCGAGTGGCGAGAGGCACTTGTAGGCCTCGTAGTGCGCCGCGTTCAACAGCGCGGTGCGGAGCTCCCGGGCGCTGGCGCCGAAGCGGCCCTCGTAGTTGGGGTAGCCCTGCGACTCTTTCCATAGCTCGGGGATCTGCGCCGCGAGCTCCCGCGTCTGCCGCGAGCTCAAACGCTCCGAGAGCTCGCCGCTGTCGTAGAGCCGCAGCTTCTCCATCGGCGTCAACGCCTCGATCAGGCTCGAGACCTCGCGGACGTAGCGCGAGGCGTCGTTGCGCCGCATCCGGGTCATGACCCCCCAGAGCGCCGCGACGTCGATGGCGTGCGGCGCGACGTGGCGGCCGACGACGCGATCGGTGATCTGCGGGGCGTAGATCTCGCGCTCGGTCTGGTAACGCAGGACGTACGGCACCCGCACCAGCTCCATGCGGCCCTTGAACGACGGGAAGTCCGGGTGCTGCTTGAAGGCGTCGAGGTAAACCTCGTTGGTCGAGGCGATGTAGACCAGGTCGAGGTGCAAGACGAAGGACTCGAGCGACACCGTCGCGGTCTCGACGGTATCGAGCAGGTACTTGAACGAGTCCACCGGCCGCTTCAACAGGTCGCTGAACTCGAGGACGCCGCGATTGGCGTCGACGAGCGGCCCGGAGGGCTCGTAGAGCGAGGTGTGCTGCAGCGCCGCCGGCAACGACGCCATCGAGCGGTCCGCGGTCACCTGCTGGATGCGGGCGTCCACCGACATCTGCGGCTCGATGGTCGCGATGCCGCGGCGATAGCGACGCGACATGTAGAAGCGCTCGATCTGGACGTGGTTCAAGACCTTGTCGGCGTCGCCGTCGTAGCTCGCGAGCAAGGCGTCGTAGATCCGGCGACACTTGTAACAGAGATCGCCGTGCCGCAGGTAGTCGGCCGCCGTGGTCTTGCGGGTGTCGCTCGGCCGCGGGTCGACCGCCGGCAACAGCTCGGTCAAGAGCCCCTGCCGCATCGTCTGCGGCACCAAGAAGATCGGATGATCGTGCATCTCGCAGGGCACGCGGGCGTCGATGTTCGCGGCCGACAGGTAGGCGTGGCTGTCACCGGCCGACGCCGGCACAGACCGCTCCTCGAGGTTGCCGCCGAAGCCGAGCTTCGAGTGGCCGACGCGCTCCGACGGGAAGATCCAGTTGAAGCTGTACACCGCGCCGTCCGGCAGCCGCGAGTAGGCGTCCATCCCGGCCATGAGCGCCCGCACCATCGAGCTCTTGGCGCTGCCGTTCGGGCCGTGCAGCAAGATCATCTTGTTGACCCGCCCCTCGCGGGCGAAGTTCGACAACAGGCGATAGACCGCCTCCTGCACCTGCTCCTGGCCCGCCACCCGCCCCTCGCCGGCGGCAAACGGGGCGTCGAAGAGCTTGAAGCGCGTCACCTTGCCGATCGGCAGGTCGAGCTCGACCTTGCCGAAGTGGTCGAGCATGTCGACCAGGTACTGCGCCGACGAGCGCAGATGCACCCGCGGCTTCTCCACCATCAGCTCGAAGTACTCGCGAAACGACATGATCGTCCGGTCGGCCCGGAACGCCTGTTTCACCTCGCCGATGACCCCGTCCAGAAGCGCCCGCTTGTTCGAAGGTGCAGCCATGGTGGCTGCAGCATATCACGACCGCCGATGCGGGCCACGCGGCGCGAAGAACGACGCCCTAGAACTGCACCCCGCCGAACAATCCCGGCCAGTAGCGCGCGGTGTAGGAGCCGTGGGTCACCAGGCGGCTCGGGAGCTCCCCGGCAAAGCGCGTCGAGTCGCGCGCCGCGCTCCACGACATGTACGAGCTCAAGCCGACGCCGGCAAAGACCCCGAGATGGTCAAAGAGGGCGAACGACGCGCCGGCGCGCAGCTGCACCACCAGGTCGTTCTGGGTGTCGTAGTGCCGCCCGGTCTCGTCGCCGGCGAAGCTCTCGCTCGCGAGGCCGTCGAAGCGCAGCGCCAGCCCCTCGCCGAGGCCGACCTTGGTCCCCAGCCCGAACCCGGCCTGGGCGCGCGCCAGCCCCGGGCCCCGACCCCGCCCGAGCGCGGGCACGAACGCGTCGTCGCGCCCCGGCGCGTAGCCGACCGCGATCAGGGTGTAGGTGTGCTCGGTGACGTCGAGGCGCAGCCCGACGTTGAGCGGCGTCAGCTCCGAGGCCCAGACCTCGGCGTGATAGCGGGCGTTCTTGACCACGTTGAAGAGCCCCAGCGGCACGCCGCGGGTGTACTCCTTGGCGACGTTGACGACGCCGATTTGAGCGCCGCGCACCGCGCCGCCGGCGATGTTCACCACCCCGATCTGCGCGCCGGTCACGTCGCCACTGATGTTGAGCACCGCCACCTGGACGCCGGAGAGAGCGCGCGCCACGTTGACGCCCCCCGAGATCTGCGCCCCGTCGCTCTGACCACCGGCGACGTTGGCGCCGCCCGCGACCTGCACGCCGCGCACCCGGGCGCCGGCGAGATTCACCCCGCCGGCCACCTGGATCCCCCGCAGCAGCTCACCACCACTGAAGTTGGCGCCGCCCGCGACCTGCGCGCCGAGAAGCGACGCGCCGCTGATGCCGACCCCGCCCGCCACCTGCACGCCGCGCCCGCCGCCGGTCGCGATGCTGACCCCGCCCGCCACCTGCAGACCTTCGAAGGTGCCGCGATCGATGTTGGCGCCGCCCGCGATCTCGACGCCGCGCACCGCCTCGGTGGTGACGTTGACCCCGGGGCTCACCGCGATGCCGTGCAGCCGATCGGTGCTGCCGCCGAGCAGCCCGAGCGAGAAGTGCTTCACCACCTTGCGATCCGAGCGCCCCGACAGCCCCGGCAACAGCTCGAAAGACACCGCCTGCACGTCGTACCCGGCGGGGTCGTACGCCGGCGCCACCGACTTTCGCGCCTTGCGCACCCCGGGCTTCGCCGCCGGCTCGGTGAAAGTCGGTACCTCGGCGTCAGCCGCTGCCGCGCCGCGATCGACGTCGCCGCGCACCGTCGCCGCCTCGCCGTCGAGGTGCACGAACGCGACCTCGCTGAGCGCGAGCTTGTCTCCTTGCGCGATGCTGACCTGGGCGCGCGACAGCACCCCGCTGTCGTCGACGGTGACCTGGTAGTCGCCGACCGACAGCCCGAGCTCGACCGCCCGATCTTGGAGCTTGTAGAGCTCGACCACGAGGCGGCCCTCGGCGTCGCGGATGTAGAAGCGACCGGCGAGGGTCTCGTCGAGCACCAACGACGCCGACGTCGCCCGCAGATCGGTCATCACCAGATCGCCGGCGCCGGACAGCTCGATGTCGTAGTTCGGGTGCTGCGCCCCGGCCCGGCTGCTCTCGGTCTTCGCCAAGGTCTCGTTGAAGGCGAACTGGTAGGCCTCGGTCAGCGTCACCCGACCGTCGCCCGACATGTCGGCGGCGCCGCGCAGCCCGGAGACCAGAAAGTGGGTGAAGAACGACGCGCCGATACGGTCCGACTCCTGGGCCGCCTCGGTCGCCGAGCTCGAGGTCAAGAACGCGTGCCCCTTCAGCTGGGTCGCGGCGTCGACCAGGAACGACGGCCGCTTCTTGCCGCCCTTGACGCGGGTCAGCGCCCCGGAGGCGCACGAGTCGACGACCGCGATCCGGACGTCGGCGGCCATCGTCTGCATCGCGGCGCGCAGCTCCTGGTAGCCGATGAGCTCGCCCGCGACCAACAGGCCGTTCTCGTCGGAGTGCCCGGAGTAATAGAACAACGCCTCGAGCCTTCGTTGCGGGCTCTTGGCCTGCGCCACCTTGCGCGCCAGCTCGGTGATGCCGTCCAGCAAGCCGCGGCGGTCGGGCCCGTTGAGGAGCACCAGGTCTTCGGACGCGACCCCTCCCAGGTCCTCCATCACCCGCGCGAAGGTCTCGGCGTCGCTGGTCGCGAACCGCAGCGGCGTCCGGGTCGCGCCGCCGTCATTGACCCCGACGACGAGCGCGAAGCGCCGCACCGCCGCCGCCTGCTCTTCGGCGTGGGCCGCGAGCGCGAACAGAAGAAGGGCGACGCTTGCCGGGAACACGAAGCCGCGGCGGATCATGGCTGCTCCTCCTTGCGAAGGACGAGAGAGGTCTGCTCGATACCGGCCGGCAAGGGCAGGCCAGCCTTGAGGTCGGCGAGGGCCGCGCGCTCTTTGGCGACGCGCTCCACAGCCGCGGTGATCGGCGCCAGCGAAAAAGGCTCGGTCGCCGTCAGCAGCACGAAGCGCTCCACCATCGGCGCGTCGTCGAGCTCGTAGGCGTGGGGGAGCGCCGTCAGCTCGCCGCTGTCGAGCGCTGCTGCCTGTCCGCCTTCCGGGAAGTGCCAGGTGATGGTGCCGCGACCGTCGATCGACAGCACCGCGCCGAAGACCGGCTTCGCCACCCGGTAGCTCAGCTGCAGGACGTCACCGCGGCGGGCGGTGTCGCCGCTCTTCAGCATCTCGTTGTCGGTGCCCTGGCGACGAAAGATCACCAGCTGCGCGCCGCCCTTGACCAGCACGCCGTCGTCCTTCACCCCCACCCCTGGCGGCAACCGAACGTCCGGGCCGGTCGCGAACACCACCAGCACGACAACCGCCGCGGTCACCAGCGCGCCGGCACCGAGCCCATAGAAGGAGAAACGACGCCGCGACGCGGCCCGGTGGTGCGCGCTGACCGCGGCCATGTGCAGCCGGCCGCGGATCTGTCGCGCCTCGGCCTCTACCGGATACTGCTGCAAAATCATGGCGTTGGAACGCAAGAGCACCGCCACCCGTTCGGAGAGAGACGGCTCGGAGGCGATGCGGGCTTCGAGAGCCTTGTACTCGTCTTGCGGCAGCTCGCCGAGCAGGTAGCGCTCCAGCTTCCACTCGGGCACGGGTCGAAGGTCGGACGTGGTCATCGTCAGGGCCCTCCCAGCTCGCCCAAGGCGGTCTGCAGGCGGCGCAGGCGCTTGCGCACCCCGGACACCGACATCCCGACCTCGCGGGCCACTTCTTCGAGGGTCATGCCGTCCAAGAGGTGCATGACCGCGATGGTCTGGCTCGACTCCTTTTCGCCGCCGAACAGCGCCGCGAGCAGGTGTCGCGACTCGGTGCGCTTGTCGACGTCGGCGGCGGCCGCGATTCGACCGAGGAGCTCGTCCCCCGGGTCCGCCGGGTGGCGCTTGCGATGGCGGAGCTTGTTCAGGCAGACGTTGGTCGCGATGCGGTAGAGGAGCGACGAGGGCGCGGTCGCGGTGAGCCGCTCCTGATGCCGCAGCGCTTGGACAAACACGTCCTGCATGGCGTCGTGCGCCTCCTGTTCGTCACCGAGCAGCCGGCGGCAGCGCCTGAGCACCATCGGCGCGTATCTCCGGTAGCTCTCCTCTACGTCCATCGGCACTGGACGCTTCTCCTTGTTCTATCGAGTCAAACACCGACCGCCGCGAGATCTGTCACCACCGGTCCGGCGATCGCAGGATCGCCATGCGCGGCGCTCAGGTCACCCGGATCTTGATGGCGAGCGCCCGAGCCAGCGTATAGGTCGCGGCCGGCGACAGCCGCGCGCCGCCGGTCTTCAAGGTGACGGCGTGGTCGGTGAGGTCGATCGCCGGTGCCCTCGCCCCGGCGTCGGTGAGCGCCACCGCGAGGAGCAACAGCCCCGCGAGGATCTCGGCCGGAGGCCCGTCCGCGGGCGTGAGCTCAGGGAGATTGGCGTCGTCCTGGGTGCTGGCGGCCACCACGTAGGCGGCCACCTGTTGGCTGCGCAAGTCGAGCTCCAGGCCGACGAGGCTCGCGACGATGTGCGCCGAGTGGGCGAAGGGCGCGACTGGATCGATCGCGGCGCCGAGATCTCGCAGGCCTGCCGCCGCGGCGAGGATCGCCTGCGCCTGCGGCCAGAGGTGATGCACCGGCTTGAAGAGCTGAAACAGGTGCGTCGCCATGGTCACGAGCGGCAACACCTCGCGCAGACGGCGGCCGAAGCGAGCGCGCAGCATCTTCAAGGGCGGCAGCGGGGCGGCGGCGGCCGCCAATGCCTGCACCAGGCCGTCGCGCAGGCCGGTGCCCGGGACGATGAAGCGCTCGACGCCGAACAGGTTGACCACCGCGTGGATCGTGAGCGCCGCCGGGATGATGACGTCGGCGCGGTCGGGCCGGAGACCAAACTTCTCGATGCGCGCCGACGGCGGCACGGCGGCGAGGCGCGCGGTGCCGTCCCCGAGCGCCGCGACGTCGATCACCGGGTAGAACCCGGTGCGCGCCGGCACCAGGCGCGCGAGGGCGTCGAGGTTACCGCCGGTGCCTATTGCGAGCGGCGTCCGCAGCGGCTGCAGGTGACGCCTGAGGTCGCGCTCGATCTCTTTGCGGATCTGAACGACCTCGCGCTTCGTCAACGAGGTGAGGAGGCGCGGATACTTGCGGATCAAGCGCACCGTCCCGAGCGGCAGCGAGCGACAGACGCCGCCGCCGGCGCGGTACAGCTGCAGACTGCCGCCGCCGAGGTCGACGAGCAGAGTGTCGGGCGGCACCGAGCCCAGCGCCCGGCAGAGGGCGTCGCGCGACAGGCGGGCCTCGGTGAGGCCGTCGATGATCTCGATGCCGATACCGGTGTGGCGCAGGATGCGACGCACCACGGCGCGGCCGTTCTTGGCGTCGCGCATCGCCGAGGTGGCGACGGCGCGATAGCGCTCGACGTGGTGCTCGCGGAGCTGATGTTGGATGTCGGTGAACACCTCGACCAGGGTCCGCACCTGCGCCGGTCGGATGTTGCCGGCGGCGAACACGTCCGCGCCCAGCCGCACCCCGTAGCGGTGATAGTCGGTGTCGATGATGACCCCGACCGGCGACAGCTTCACCACCGACAGGCGAATGGCGCTGGAGCCGACGTCGATGGCGGCGAAGCACGGCATCGGACGTCAGCTATCAGGGTTGTGCGGGTCGGGTCTACCCGGACCGGCCGGCTTCTGGCTCCAGGGGGACCTTGGGGACTATGCTCGGGTGTCGATGTGGATCACGCTCGCCCAAGAGAGCCGCGCCCGCCTGGCGTTGACCGATCGGCAGTCGATCTGGCCGGCGCAAGACGGCTCCGACGCCGAGCTCGTGGTCACCACCGAAGCCGGCCTCACCCAGGAGGTCCTGATCGCGACGCCGCGCCTGGTGCGCTTGCGCTACACCGTCGACCAGATCGCGGTGTCGATGACCTTGGGCGATCGCCCGCCGCAGCCCTGGCCGGACGCCGGCGCGATCCGCGGCAAGGGCTTCGAGCTGATGATCACCGAGCACGGCGCCCTCGTGGTGCCCGGCCACGCCCCGGCCCTCAAGAGCCGCCACGCCTCGTGGCTCAACCTGGTGGCCGAGGACCTGCGCTGCAGCTGGAGCGTCCCCCCGGACGGCGCCAAGGTCGGCGCGGAGTGGAGGTTGTCGCCGGCGTTGCCCGGCGGCTTGCCGCCGAACACCACCACCGCCGACTTCGACGTGACCTATCGCCTGCGCGCGCTTCACGGCGGCACCGCCGAGGTGCAGATCAACTCTTCGATCCGCCTGGTGATCGAGGCGCAGAGCACCGAGACCGGCCGCGGCGTCGGCGAGATGACCGTGACGCTGATGCAGGACCGCGGCCTGACGCGTGCGGTGCGCAATGGTCAGATCGAGCTCGTCCGCACGACCGGCCGCACCCAGCTCCTGGCCTCGACGATGGAGCTCGTCAGGGTCTGAGGCTCAGGCGGTCTTCTTGGCCTCGAACTGCAGCACCGGCTCCGACTTGCCGGTGACGACGCTCTCGGTGATGCGGCAGCTCTTGATGCCGTCCAAGAACGGCACCTCGTACATGATCTCGAGCATGACGTTCTCGAGAATGCTGCGCAGGCCGCGGGCGCCGCTCTTGGTCTCGATGGCCTTCTTGGCGACGGCGCGGATCGAGGCCTCGTCGAACTCCAGGCCGACGCGCTCCAGCCCGAAGAGCTTCTGGTACTGGCGCACCAGGGCGTTCTTCGGCTCGACGAGGATGCGGCGCAGATCTTCTTCTTGCAGGTCGTCGATCGTCGCGATCACCGGCAAGCGGCCGACGAACTCGGGGATCATGCCGAACTTCACCAGGTCCTCGGGCTCGATGAAGCGCAAGATCTCGCCCACCCGCCGCTCTTCTCGGCGCTGGATGTCGGCGCCGAAGCCGATGCCGTGCTTGCCGACCCGGCGCTGAATCGCCTGCTCGATGCCGGTGAAGCTGCCGCCGCAGATGAACAAGATGTTGCTGGTGTCGACCGGGATCGCCTCGGCCTGACCGTACTTGCGCGAGCCGCGCGGCGCGATGTTGGCGCGGCTGCCCTCGATGATCTTCAACAACGCCTGCTGCACGCCCTCGCCGCCGACGTCACGGGTGGCCGACGGGGTGTCCGACTTGCGCGCGATCTTGTCGATCTCGTCGACGTAGACGATGCCGCGCTGGCAGCGCTCGACGTCATTGTCGGCGGCGACCAACAGGTTGGCGACGATGTTCTCGACGTCCTCGCCGACGTAGCCGGCCTCGGTGAGGGTCGTGGCGTCGGCCATCGCGAACGGCACGTCCAACATCTTCGCCAGGGTCTGCGCCAACAAGGTCTTGCCGGTGCCGGTGGGCCCGACCAGGAGGACGTTGGACTTCGAGATCTCGGTGGGGTCGTCGTCGGCCTTGTCGCGCTTCTCGATGCGCTTGTAATGGTTGTAGACCGCGACCGAGATGGTCTTCTTGGCGCGCTCCTGGCCGATGACGTACTGATCGAGGAAGTGCACGATCTCGTGCGGCGTCGGCAGCTTCTTCGGCCCCTTCGCCGCGGTCTCGCGCTCCTTCTCCTCATCGATGATGTCGGTGCACAGCTTGATGCACTCGTCGCAGATGTAGACCGTCGGGCCGGCGATGAGCTTGCGAACCTCGCGCTGGCTCTTGCCACAGAACGAGCAAGTCAGCTGACCGATCTGAAAGTCCTTACGCGCCACAACCACGTCCTCGCAACTGATCCTCCTCATCCTACCAAAGCCGCAGCCGTCCGACCAAAGAAAAAGCTACACATCGCCGCCGCGCTTGTCACGCCGCCACGGGCGCGAACGCGCCCGCGCGTCGACCGGGGTCCAACGAGGCCGCTTGACAGGGGCGGCGCCCGTCTCTAGTTATCATCACTGGCCGCCATGGAACTCGACCCTCGCAGCCGCGCCGTCTTGAACGTCATCGTCGGCGCCTACGTCGACGAGGCGCAGCCGGTCAGCTCCAGCGCCGTCGCCGAGCGCCTGCGCCACTTGAGCCTGTCGCCGGCCACGGTGCGCAGCGTGATGGCCGGGCTCGAGACCGACGGCCTGCTGCATCAACCGCACACCAGCGCCGGGCGGCTGCCGACCGAGCTCGGCCTGCGGGTCTACCTCGACGGCCTGGAGCGCCCGCACCTGCGGCGGCACGATCGCGCCCTGCTCGAGGCGGTGGCGCGCACGAGCCCGACCGCGGACCTGCCGGAGAGCATCGGCTCGAGCCTGGCCGAGATCTCGGGCCAGGTCGCGGTGCTCGGCGTCCCCCGCTTCGTCGCCGCCCGCGTCAAAGAGGTCGCGCTGGTGCGCTACGACGCCCGCCGCTTCGTGGTCTTTCTGGTGTCGCCGGTCGGCCCGATCAGACAGAACGTAGTCGAGGTCGGCTTCGACATCGACTCCGACCGGCTGCAGCAGGCGCAGAACTTCTTGAACGACAAGCTCAAGACCATGAGCCTGAGCGAGCTCAAGGAGAGCCTGCGTCTCGAGGTCGAGGCCCACCGCCTGACCTTGGACCACCTGCGGCGCCAGGCGCTGGAGATCGGGGCGCGGGCGCTCTCGGACTCCGCCGACGATCACACCCTCGATCTGATCGTCGAAGGCGCGTCGCACCTGGTCGGCCAGCCGGAGTTCGCCGACCCCCGCCAGCTGCGCGCCCTCCTCGAGGCGATCGAGGAGCGCACCGTGCTGCTGCAGCTCATCACCCAGGTCATCCACGGCGACGGCGTCCGGGTCGTGCTCAGCTCCGAGCACCAGGTGCGCTCGCTCGAAGACGTGGCGGTGGTCGGCGCGACGCGCGTCGGCCCAAGCGGGCAGCCGGCGGCCGTGACTCTCTTGGGACCTCTGCGCATGGACTATGGTAGGCTGGTGCCGCTCGTCGATTTCGCCACGACGTTGTTCGACCGCTACTGGGAAGTAATCTGAGAGAAGCATGAACAGCAAACCGGGCTCCACGGACCTCCTCGAACAGGCCATGGCCGACGCGTTGGCCGCGGTGGAGCGCGTCGAGCAGAAGAACAAAGAGACGAAGCCGGGAAACGGCGACGACAAGAGTCCGGACGCCGCCGCTGCCGCCCCGATCGACGCCGAGCCGCAGAACGGCGGCGCGGTCGACGTGGTGCCGGTGGTGGTCGAGGCCAAGCCGGCGGCGGCCGAGCCCAAAGGGGTGGTGGTCGACGAGCAGGTGGTGCCGCGCGAGCAGTTCTTGCGCCTGGCCGCCGACTTCGAGAACTACCGCAAGCGCGCGATCCGCGACATGGACGACGCGCGCAAGTACGGCATCGAGCGGTTGTTGAAAGATCTGCTGCCGCTCCTCGACAACCTCGACCGGGCGCTGGCGCACGCGCAAGGGGACAAGAGCCCGGTCATCGAGGGCGTGCGCATGGTCGCGAAGCAAGCGGCCGAGATCCTCGCGGGCTACGGCGTCATCGGCTTCGTGAGCCTGGGCGAGCCCTTCGATCCCGAGCGCCACGAGGCGGTGGGCCAGATGCCCACCGACCAACATCCGCCGGGCACCGTGGCCGAGGAGATGCTGCGTGGCTATCGCCTGCACGACCGGCTGCTGCGGCCGGCGCAGGTGATGGTCGCCGCCGCCCCGATCGCTCTTGCCAAGCCTGTGGGCGAGCCGGCGGCCCCGGCCCGCGCGCCTGGTGAGGAGGGCGCGGGCAGCTGAGCGCGACTCCACCATGGCAAAGACAATCGGCATCGATCTCGGCACCACCAACTCCTGCGTCGCCGTCATGGAAGGCGGCAAGCCGGTGGTGATCCCGAACAACGAGGGCGCCCGCACCACGCCGTCGATGGTCGCGTTCACCGACAGCGGTGACCGCCTGGTAGGCCAGGTCGCCAAGCGCCAGGCGGTGACCAACCCGCTGCGCACCATCTTCTCGGTCAAGCGCTTCATCGGCCGGCGCTTCGATTCCGACGAGGTCAAGATCGACGTCGCCCGGGTGCCCTTCACGGTCGGACGCTCCGAGCGCGGTGACGCCTGGATCGACGTCGCCGGCAAGCTGATGTCGCCCGCCGAGCTCTCCGCCTTGATCCTCGGCAAGATGCGTGAGATCGCCCAGGATTACCTCGGCGAGAAGGTCGAGCGCGCCGTGGTCACGGTGCCGGCGTACTTCAACGACTCGCAGCGCCAGGCGACCCGCGACGCCGGCAAGATCGCCGGCCTGACGATCGACCGCATCATCAACGAGCCCACCGCCGCGGCGCTGGCCTACGGCGCCGATAAGAAGGGCAAGCACACCATCGCGGTCTACGACCTGGGCGGCGGCACCTTCGACATCTCGATCCTCGAGCTCAACAACGACGTCTTCAACGTCCGGGCGACGAACGGCGACACCCACCTGGGCGGCGACGACTTCGACTCCCGGATCATGGACTTCCTCGCCGCCGCGTTTGCCAAAGAGAACGGCGGCCTCGACCTGCGCAAGGACATGATGGCGCTGCAACGGCTCAAGGAAGCCGCGGAGAAGGCCAAGCACGAGCTGTCGAGCTCGCTGGACACCGAGGTCAACCTGCCGTTCATCACCGCGGATGCGAGCGGCCCGAAGCACCTGAACGTCACCCTGACCCGCAAGGAGCTCGAGGAAATCACCGGCGATCTGGTGACCAAGTCGCTCGAGCCCTGCAAGCGGGCGCTCGGTGACGCCGGCCTCACGGTCAAAGACCTCGACGACGTCCTCCTCGTCGGCGGCATGACCCGGATGCCGCTGGTCCAAAAGGTGGTCACCGAGTTCTTCGGCAGGAGCGGCAACAAGGAGATCAACCCCGACGAGGTGGTGGCGATCGGCGCCGCGGTCCAGGGCGCGGTGCTGACCGGCGACGTCAAGAACGTCCTGCTGCTCGACGTGACGCCGCTGACCCTCGGCGTCGAGACCGCGGGCGGGGTGTTCACGCCTCTCATCCAACGCAACACCACGGTGCCGTGCCGCAAGGCCGAGGTCTTCACCACCGCGACCGACAACCAGCCGCTGGTGAACGTCCACGTGCTGCAGGGCGAGCGGCCGATGGCCGCCGACAACCAGACCTTGGCGCGCTTCGAGCTGGTCGGTATTCCGCCGGCGCCCCGCGGCGTGCCGCAGATCGAGGTCAGCTTCGAGCTCGACGCCAACGGCATCGTCCACGTCTCGGCGAAGGACCTCGGCACCGGCAAGAAGCAGTCGATCAAGATCACCGCGCAGAGCGGCCTGAACGACGAGGAGATCAAGAAGATCGTCGCCGCCGCCGAGCAGCACAAGTCGACGGACGAGACCAAGAAGAAGCTCGCCGATGCCAGGAACCGCGCCGAAGGCTTGATCTACTCCACCGAGCGCACCCTCGAGGAGTACGGCGGCTCGCTCGATCCCACCGACAAGGAGCTCATCGAGCACGACCTCGCCCAGCTCAAAGCGGCGCTCGACAACGGCGACGGTCCCCAGATCGACAAGCTCTACAAGGCGCTCGAGACCTCGGCGTACCGCATCGCCGAAACCATCTACGCCCGACAAAGCCCGGAGGGGACAGGCTAGAGCCGCGGAGGGCGCTTGGCGAAGGACTACTACGAGGTCCTGGGGGTCGACCGCGACGCCTCCGACGACGCGATCAAGAAGGCCTACCGCCGCCTGGCGCACCGGCACCACCCCGACAAGAACCCCGACAACCCCGCCGCCGAGGAGCGCTTCAAAGAGGTCACCCAGGCCTACGAGGTGCTCTCCGACCCCGCGAAGCGCAAGAAGTACGACCGCTTTGGTCACCTGGGCGGCGGCGCCGGTTTCGCGGGCGCGCCCGGCGAAGGCTTCGCGCAGAACGTCGGCGACGTGTTCAGCGAGATCTTCGGCGACTTCTTCGGCCGCCGCGAGAAGCGCGGCCGCGAGCGCGGCCGGGACCGGGTCCTCGAGCTTAAGGTCGACTTCCACACCGCGGCAGAGGGCGGCGAAGGCGAGGTCGAGGTGCAGCGCAGCAAGCGCTGCGATGCCTGCTCCGGCACCGGGGCGGCGCCGGGGTCGGCGCCCCAGATCTGCTACGCCTGCGGCGGCTCGGGCGAGATCCGCGTCCAGCAGGGCCTGCTGTCAGTCGCCAAGAAGTGCACCTACTGCCGCGGCCGCGGCCGCATCATCACCAAGCCGTGCACGAGCTGCGACGGCAGCGGCGCCTCCAGCCGCCCGGCCACCCTCAAGGTCCGCATCCCCGCCGGCGCGGACGACGACACGGTGCTGCGCTACGCCGGCGAAGGCGAGCCGGGCCAAAACGGCGGACCGGCCGGCGATCTCAAGATCACCCTCAAGGTCGAGCCGCACCCGTTCTTCAAGCGCCGCGGCGCCGACCTCTTGTGCGACGTGCCGATCTCCGTCGCCGACGCCGCGCTCGGCGCGCAGATCGAGGTCCCAACCCTCGACGGCAAGGTGCGGATGAAGATCCCGCCCGGCACCCAGTCCGGCAAGGTCTTCCGCCTGCGCGGCAAGGGCCTGCCGAGCCTCGAGCATCACGAGCACGGCGACCAACACGTCACCGTCATCGTCGAGACCCCGCACCCGCTCTCCGACAAAGAGGCGGCTCTGGTCGCCAAGCTCAAAGACCTCGAGGCCGACGACCACTACCCGCTGCGGGCCGCGTTCCGCCACCACCTGAAGCCCGACCCGTAGCCACCGCCCGCCTCTCGCCGGGTGAGCTGTTGCGGCTCGCGCGCTCGCGCCGCCCCCTCAGCACGCTACTCCGAGGCCTGCTTCAGCACTCGTAGAGACAGGTGCACGCGTCCGCGCCGTTGGCGTCGGTGTAGCCGAAGGGGGCGGTATCCACCGAGCACCCCTCGCCGGTCGTCGCGTCACAGCTCGCGCTCCCCATGGGGATCTCGCCGTTCTCGAGACACACGTTGGCGCCGGTGATCGGCGTGCACGTCCCCACCGGGCAAGTGCCCGTCGTGCCGCCGCCGCCACCGCCGCCGCAATCGGCAGCGTCGTCGAAGTAGTCGGTGGGGAAAGACGTGGCGCAGGCGTCGTCGCAATAGCCGTCCGCTTGCCAGCCACAGGGATCGGCGCTGCCGCAGGTGCACGCCGTGTAGCTCCCGGCGTCGCAGTCACCACCGCAGACCGTCGTCGTACCGCCACCACCGCCGCCACCGCCGGCGCAATCGGCAGCGTCATCGAAGTAGTCGCTGGGGAAAGACGTGGCGCAGGCGTCGTCGCAATAGCCGTCCGCTTGCCAGCCACAGGGATCGGCGCTGCCGCAGGTGCACGCCGTGTAGGCCCCGGCATCGCAGTCACCACCACAGGCCGTCGTCGTACCGCCGCCACCACCACCGCCACCACCACCACCGCTTCCGGGGCACGCGGCGTCCGGAATACAGGTGCTGTAGGAATCGGCGGTGTCGGGCTGGCAGGTGGAGCCGGTCGGACAGCTGTTGGTGTCGGTGCAGTCCATCGCACAGAAGCCGGGGGCCGTACCGGTCGCATCAGGCAACCAGCAGCCGGCCGACACGCCGTCGCCGCAGGGAGTGTCGTCCACGCACGGGGTACACATCACGCTGGTGGTCTCGCCGCCGCCGCCGCCGCCGCCACCACCACCACCGCCACCGCCGCCACCACCACCGCCGCCCGCCTCACAGTGAGCCGTCGTCGCGTTGTCAGTGACACAGGTGCCGGGGCTGCAGCTGACGCCGGCGTTCCAGGTGCCGTTCAGACAAGTCTGAAGGATGAGGTCGCTGCACTTCGTGTCGTCGGCGGTGCACGTGGTCGTGTTGTTGGGCCCGCCGCCCCCGGTCGGGGTGGTGTACTGCTTCTTCGTGGGCCGCGACTGCCCGCAAGCGGCGAGCTGCAACAGCGACGCGACACAAACGAGAGGCAACGCGTAGAAGATCGTCTTGGTGCGCATGGACAGTTGTCTCCTAATTCAATTGATGACCAACGCCTACGAACGCCACCCCCGCCCCCGGACGCTCCCTCATATCGCGCCGATGTTACGCTACTCGACAATGTGGTGCAATAGATTCCAGAAGACTACTTATTACGCGGATGTAGGAGACTTACCTACATTAGATCACCCAACGCCACAATCACCCCCAGGAAGGCCGTGATACACCTATGTAGGCAAATGTATTCAACAATATTACACGGACCGCCTCGTCCCATGTCGTGGGCCAATGGGGGGCGGCACGAACACATATACCAACATGATTTACTTTACTTTTTAGGCATTGACGATTCAGTCGCTGACCGCGACCGACCGCGCGCCCGGAGCCACTCGGCGCCGAGGCCGAGGTAGACGTAGATCCAAATCGGCAACGTGAACGCGACCAGCCGGTCCCCGGCCCAGAACACCAGCCCGGTGGAGAACAACAGCAGCAGGCCGACCGCGGCGACCGGCAGCAGCTCGAGCGCCTGCCGCCGCCAGCCCAGGAACAGCAGCAGCGGCACGAGCAGCGCGTGCAGCCGCGCCAGGTTCATGTTGTAACGCCGGGTCCACGACCACAGCCGCGGCGCCTGGCCCTCGTTCTTCAAGAACTCGCTGCCGCGGGTGAGGTTGCCGTCCACCAGGTTGTGCGCGAACACGACCGCGGTCGCGGGCCAGTGGTCCACGAGGTAGGCGTTCTTGTCGGCGTCGGAGAGGTCCGCGATCGCGGCCCAGCCGGCTTCCAGATCTTGGCGCTCGTGCACGTGGCAGTAAACCGCCGGCAACAGGTGCCGATCGCGGCCGATGCGGCTCACCCGCGACAGATCGAAGATCCCGTGGGCGTCGAGCATCACCGCCAGCTGGATCAGAACCGGCGCGAGGCCCACCGAGACCGCCAGCAACCGCGCCGCGAGCCCTTGCCGCTGTCGCCAGGTCGCCACGACAACGGCGACCAGATAGACGGCGAGCGCGTACTTGAACACCGGCTTGGTGATGGTGAGCAGCGCCAACAACAACACCGACTCCAGAATCCGCCGCCGGTCCGACAACCACCCCGGCGACGCGGCGACGTTCAACCACAGCGCGAGGAGAAACACCGTCAAGGTCTCGGTGAGCCCGAAGTACGTCAACGCGACGAGCGACGGATGACCGACGAACAGCGCCCCGGCGAGGAGCATCAGGACGCGCGAGCCGGTTCGCCGCCGGACCGCGAGGCTGACGAGCACCGCCGACGCCAGCCACAACAGCGCTTGCCCGATCCAGACGGCCTTGACCCCGGCGACGGCGCTCAACCCGAGGAAGAGCGGATAGAGGATCGGGCGGTTGATGGAAGCGTCGGGGACCGGGGTGGCCGCGAAGATCCAACGCGACACGCTCAGATACTCGCGCGAGTCCGGCGACACCCCGAACACCAGTCGATCGACCTCGGCCGGCAGCGGGGTCGCCGCGCTCACGAGACCGTAGGTGATGGCCGCGAAGACCGCGATGGCGAGCAGCAAAACGGCCGGCGCGCGGACCACCTGCGGCGCCCTACGGCCCGACGGCGGCGACCGGCCAGGCCCCCGGGTACTGTTTGAAGCGCATCACCAGGGTTGGGTCGCCGAGCAGAGTGAAGAAATCGACGTTGCTCTCGCCGTATTGGTTGATCATCACGCTCACCATCGTCAGGTCGACGTCGCCCAGGCTCGCGCCGCCTCCGGTCAACAACGCCCCGAGCGCCACGTAGCTCGAGTGCGCGAGCGAGATGCTGCTGACCGACGACCCGGGCGCGACCAGCCCGTGGTAACCCATCGCGCCCTTGCGCAGCAGGCGCGCCCCAAAGCGCTCACTGCGCGCGCGCGGGGTCGTACCGTCGGGCTCGGTCTCGGCCCAAAAGAACGCCGTCGAGCACGCGAACGAGCTCACGTAGGGCAGGTCGAGATCGGGCAGCTTGTTGACGGTGACCTGCTCGCCCCAGCCGAACACCCAGCCGTGGCTGTAGGCCACCACGTACTGCTGGCCGGCGAGCTTGGTGGTGTCGAACCACGCGGTCGGCGGTGACGCGATCGAGCTGCAGTAGGGCGGCGCCGGCAGGTAGCCCTCCTCGGTGCAGCCGGCGGTGTAACCGGCCGCGGTCGCGAGCTCGGTGATCTTGCTCGCCGCGCCCAAGTAGTAGGCGTCGCCGCTCGGCGGTACGATCGGGCTCGCGAACACGTAGCCGGTGGCGCGCGCGACCTGGGTGCTCGGGTTGACGTAGATGTTGTCGAACAGCGTGTCGTAGAACAGCGAGCGCGCCACGTAGGCCGTCACGTCGGTGAGGCTCAGGCCGTAGATCCGCCCGGTGCGGGCGTTGGGAATCAAGGTCCGATCGGTGGCGATGCGCTGCTCTTCGTGTACCTCGGGGATGCAGTGGCCTCCCGGCAACATCACGGAATCGGGGATGGCGTTGGGCGCAGCGACGATGGTCAGGAACTGCACCGGGGCCGCGGCGAACAGCGCCGGCACGTCGACCGCGAGGGCGGCGCGGACGTCGGCGACCACGGTGTCGACGTTGCTGGCCGCGCAGTAGGCGTCCTTCTCGAGCTCGGCGTCGACGCCGTCGTAGAACATCAGGAGCTCGCGCTTGCCGGCCGCCAAGATCGGGGCGGCGAGGGCGGTCCGATCGTAGAGGCGCGCGAAGGTCCCGGTGGCCGCGGCCGGGGTGAAGGTCTCGATGATCGGCGTCCAGCCGACGTCGTTGGGGTTGGCGAGGACGACGCGGTCGGTGCCGGTCACCGCGAGGTAGCGCGCCTGCAAGCCCGCCCGGGTGTACGCGGCGACGCAACGCGCGCCGGACGGACACGCCGTGGCCCCGACCAGCTCCACCTCGCGGCCCGAGAGCTCGACGGTGTTGTCGAGCGCGCCACCCTGAATGACGAGCGCCGCGCCCACGGCCGAGGCGTAGACCGACGCGAGCGCGGCGGTGGCAAAATCATCGGCGGCGTACACCACGGTGCTGTCCTGGTCGCGAAGGTCCGTCGGCAGCACGGCCGCCACCGCGGTCGTCGCCGGCACCCGCGCCGCGACCAGGCCGAGAAGACCCGCGGGCACCGCGCCCAGGACCGTGACCCGTTGCGGCGCGTAGCGCGACAGGAAATGGAGGAGACCGTCGGCGTCGAAGCCGTTCGCCTCGGTGTGGACCAGGATGAGCGGTCGCATGCGCACGCTCGTCGGGTCGCTCCGGATGAGCGACGGCACCAGGGTGAGGACCTCCTGCCAATCGGTGTCGGCGGCCACGAACAGGTGCCGATCCTCGGCCAACAGATCCAGGCGGACGACACCACCGATGGCCGTGGCGGTGAGGCCGGCGGCGTTCTCGCAAATGGCGCGCAGCTGGTAGCAACGCTCCGGCGTACCGAAATGGGTGAGCGTGTCCGCGACGCTGAGGATCCGCCACGCCGACCAGCCGCCGCAGGCCGCGGTACCCCGGCCGCTGGCGTCGCCGATGCGGTACTCCAACCGGCTCGCCGCGATCCCGGATTCGGGGTCACTCCCGGACTTGGTGACGCTGATGCCGGTGGTCCGCTGCACGCCGGGCAGGTAGTCGATCGTGACCTCCGGCGGCGTCGTGTCGATGGACCAAGAGTAAGTCGTGGCGGCGGCGACAGGCTGCCAGACGCCGTCGCTCCGTTTGCCGACCACGCTGAGGGTGTGGGCGCCGGGCGTGAGGTCGGTCGCCACGATCGGACTCGCGATCGGCGCCTCGGGCGCGAAGCCCGCGTCGTCGAGCTGGTAACGGTAGCTCACGACCGCGGCGCCACCGACGACGGCGGCGAGCTCGACCGCGCTCGTCCACGGCGCCGGCAGGTCGGACAACAGCGCCTGCACACCGTCGTCGACCGGCTCGCAGCGACTGCGGTCGTGACAGTCGTGGCCGGTCGCACAGTCGAGGTCGTCGTCGCAGCTGACGCGGCACCCGGGCGCGGTCGGTGCGCAGGCGAAGCCACCACAGTCGACGGCCGCGACCTCGGCGCAGCCCCCTGCAGCACCGCAGGTCCGCTCCGGGGTGACGACTCCGTTCGCACAGCTGGCGGCGGCACAGACCTTGACGCTGTCGACCACGTAGTCACATCGCCGATCGCGGCACTGCGGCGCGAAGCACTCGGCGGCCCCGGGCCCAGTGTAGGCGGCGCAGTCCGCCGCCACGGCACACGCCTGAACGACGCTCGGTCCGGCGCGACAAGACCCGAGCGCCGCGAGCGCCACCGACAACAAGGACGCCTCGACAACAACTCGTCGGCAACAACTCGGCAGTGTTGGCACGGCGCCGCCCTCCTGTCGTGGAGACCGTCGCCGCCAGCCTTCGAGGCGACGGCGTCGGCGAAGTATTCCACAACCGCGGCAGGCGCACCACCGACCTCAGAGATCGAAGCTCACCGCCGAGACCGCGAACGCCGTCCATACGCAGCGGCGCGCGCCGCTGCCGGGGTCTTGCGTCAGCTCGCCGCGCTTCGAGATGGCGCCGTCCTGCACCAGGTAGACGCCCTGCCCTTGCGGCAAGAAGGCGAGCACGTTGGCGGTCTGCGGCGCGTCGCCGCTGGCGCCCTGCGCACCGAAGTAGATCCCGACCGGCACCGGCGGGCCCCAGGCCTTCTTCGCCGAGTCGTAGGTGTAGATGTCGTTCTGGAAGCTCACGACGAGCTGGTCGGCCGCCGCCCCCGCCTCGCCGGCGCGCACCAAGGTCGCGCTCGCGAGCATCGGCATCGGAAACGCGGCGTGGCCCTCGGCGTCCATGTCCAGCGCCGCGACCGAGCTCTCCCACCAGACACCGGTGCCGCGGTCGGCGACGTAGGCCCGGTCGCCGAAGGTCACCAGCACCTGATCCACGGCCTGCGGCGCGCCGAAGAGCTGCCCCGCAGGCAAGAACACCATCGAGTTGATGTGCGCCTCGGGCGGGCGGGCGCCGGTCTTGCCGAACAGGTCCCAGAACGCCGCGAGCGTCATCAGCATCGTCACCCGACCGGAGTCGGTGTCCCAGAACGCGGCGTAACCATCGAAGACCACGACGGCGTGCCGCACCTGCGGCAGGCCAAAGAACCCCTCCGGCAGCCAGGTGACCGCGTCGTAGCGCGACGGAATCGCCGTGGGCGGCGGCCCCGCGGTGTAGCCGTCGCTCATGTCGTCGTTCGCGAGGTTGCAGGCGATGCTCGAGGCGAGACAGGGATCGGCGGCGCGGGTGCACAGCCCCTCGCCGTTGCAGCCGGTGCCCGAGCCGCAGTCGGCGTCACTCCGGCAGAGCGAACAACAGCCGTCCTCACAGGCAAACTTGCCGGGCGCGCAGCCCTCGACGAACAGCCGGTCCGACGCCGCCTCGCAGCCCCACAAGAGCAACAGCGCCGCAAGCCGAGCCAACTTCCCGCTCGTCCGAATCATCGCGCCTCCACGACCCGCGCCGCCCCCGATCACGAACGCGCGGGCAACCATGAAGAGCACGAGGCGTGCCACCGCCAAGGTGCGCGGCCGTTTGAAATCTCCCTATATTGTTGCCTATTAGAGGGGATGGTGAGGCGCGGCGTGCGGGGCGGTGGCAACTTTTGTGACCTGTTCTTGGCAACGGTGACCAGCGACGGCGCGGTCGCCGCCGGCTCGGGGCTGTTGTCGTTGCGCCGCCAGGGGGAGAGCCCGCTGGCGGCGAAGAAGAAGAAGAAGACGAAGGCCGAGGCGGAGGACGGCGAGTCGGGATCCGGCAAGATCCGCTGCCCCCGCTGCGGCTGGCGGCCGCGCAAGTCCGATCGCTGGCAGTGCGTCTGCGACCACGTCTGGAACACCTTCGACACCCACGGGGTCTGCCCCGGCTGCAAAGAGGCGTGGGACACGACGCAGTGCCTGGCGTGCCATCAGTTCTCACCGCACGAAGACTGGTACGAGAAGCCTGCGGCCTGAGTGCTCGTGACCCTTGCCGCAAAGTGAAGCGCCAAGGTACAAGGCAAAGAGGCCGGCAGCAGACGACCTGCACCGGCGGCAACGCGAGTGGACGGGTTCCGCCGTCCTTGGAGACGGAGCCGAGATGAAGAGGCCCGCGGCAGCGCTCGTCTGGCTGGCCTTGTCCGCCCCCGCGGTGGACGGCGGCCACGCTGCCGAAGCGCCACCGGCGGCGCCGGACATGGCCGTGGTCCTGAAGCTCAGCAACCTGACCGACGCGACCCCTGAGGCCGAGACCAAGAGGCTCGAGACCGGGGTGAAGAAGGTCGCCGGCGTCAAGGACGTCCTCACCCGCCGCAAACGCGGCGAGGTGCGAGTGACTTACAAGGCCGGCACCGACATCGCTCTCATCCGCAAGGCCGTCACCACCGCCGGCTTCACCATCGTCGACCCCAAGCCGGCGCCCGGCGCCGTCGCGCCGAACCCCGCCACGCCGTCACCAGCCCCGTCCGCCCCGCCCCCGGCGCCAGCCGCGACGCCGAAGTAGCGCCCGGCTCGGGTATCGAGCCGGCGGGCGGTCCCCCCGCTCTCCAGGAGGCACCGAGCATCTGGCTCTGCCAGTGCGAGGTGCGGGGGTTCGGGGGGACGCAGAGCCGGCGGGCGGTCCCCCCGCTCTAGAGGTAGCGCTCGAGATAGGTGCGGCTCTTCTTGTCCAGGGTCCGGGCGTCGGCGATGCGGTAGCGCACCCCGTGGGCATCGGCGATCAAGGCGCCGTGCTCGCCCAGGCGGCGGATGCTGTCCTCGGACGGCAACACGAAGGTGATCGGGCCGCGGTCGGTCGCGACCTGCCAGACCGAAGGCTCGTTGTCGGGGCTGATGCTGTGGATCGCGGTGATGCCCGGTAACAGCTCGCGGCGCGCGAGCTCGGCGGTGATCATCGCGGCGTCGGCGGGCTCGAGCTCGTCGAGGCTCGCGATCGCATGAACCTCGCGGCCCTGCGCGTCGCACAGCGAGATGTGCCGCCGTGGCGCGGTGAACGGAAAGGCGCGGACCGGGACCACGCCGACGACCGGCGGCTCCCCGGCGCGGTAGAGCACCAGACGGCGAAAGGCGTCGTAGGCGAGCTTCATCCGGCGCCCCCGGTTTCAGTGCGCGGCTCCATGCGCGCCTGCGCTTCGTAGAGCCACTTGTAGACCCCGCCGTTCGCGAGCAGCTCCTCGTGGGTGCCCATCTCGACGATCCGGCCGCGCGCCAGGACCACGAGGCGGTCGGCGTGGCGCAAGGTGCTCAAGCGATGGGCGATGGCGATGGTGGTGCGGCCGCGGATCAGGTTGTCGAGGGCCTCTTGGATCTGCCGCTCGGTCTGGGTGTCGACCGACGACGTCGCCTCGTCGAGGATCAAGATGCGCGGATCGATGAGCAGCGCCCGGGCGATCGAGATCCGCTGCCGCTCACCGCCCGACAGCGTCTGACCACGCTCGCCGACGATCGAGTCGTAGCCGTCCTCGAGCTGCAGGATGAACTCGTGGGCCCGCGCCGCCTTCGCCGCGGCGATGATCTCCTCGCGACTCGCGCTCGGCCGACCATAGGCGATGTTGTCGGCGATGGTGCCGTAGAACAAGAAGGGATCCTGCAGCACCATGCCGATGTTGCGGCGATACTCGGCGACCGGGAACGAGCGGATGTCGGTGCCGTCGACCACCACCGCGCCGTCGCTGACGTCATAGAACCTACAGACCAGGTTCAGGAGCGTGCTCTTGCCGGCGCCGGTGGGGCCGACGAGGCCGATCATCTCGCCGGGCTTGATGTCGAGGCTGACGCCGTCGATCACCTGGCGGTTGCCGAAGCGGAAGCTGACGCCGTTGATGGCGATCGCGCCCGCGAGCTTCTCGGGGTGGACCGGATGCGCGGGCTCGGGGACGCTCGGCGTGCGGTCCAAGACGTCGAAGATCCGCTGGGCGCTCGCCGCCGCCCGCTGGGTGTTGCCGGCCATCCGCGTCATCGACTCGAGGCGGGTGTAGAAGCGGGCGATGTAGGCCAGAAACGCGGTCAGCACGCCGACGGTGATGCGCTGGTCGAAGACCCGCCAGGCGCCGAGCGCCCAGGCGACGAGCAGCCCGATCTGATTGAGCAGCGCGACGAGAGGCCAGAAGAAGGTCCACAGCCGGTTGACGCGGTCGTTGGCGGCGACGATGCGGTCGTTCGCGGCCCGGAAGCGCTCGATCTCGCGCTGCTCCTGCGCGAACGCCTTGACGACCCGCACCCCGGGGATGGTGTCGGCGAGGATGCTGGTCATGTCGGCCCAGGCGCGGCTGCCGTGCAAGAACCCGTGCGTCAGGCGGTTGCGGGTGTAGAGCGTCAACCAGGCGACGAGCGGGAAGGTGGTCAAGGTCGCGAGCGCCAGCACCGGATCCATCGCGAACAGCATCACCGCGGTGCCGGCGATCATCAGGATGTCGGTCGCGAAGTCCATCAGGGTGTCGGAGAGGAAGTTGCAGATCCGATCGGTGTCGCTGCTGATGCGCGCCACCAAATCGCCGGTGCGCTTGGCGCTGAAGTAGTCCAACGACAGCTTGTGCAAATGCGCGTAGGTGGTGTTGCGCAAGTCGGCGCTGACCCGCTCCGAGAGCCGCGCCAGCACCCAGCCCTGCGCCCACGCCAGCACCCACGCCAACAGCGCGGCGGCGAGCATGCCGCCGAGGTACCAGGGAACCCTGGCGAACGGCTCGTGGTGCTCGTGGCGCAGCGCCTCGAGCTTGGTGGCTCTGGCGCTGTCGCTCTGCTCGGGCGCGGCGCGGAGCTCGCGCACCTCGTTCTGGTACGGCGCCAGCACGTCGTCGACGAGCGGCCACGTCAAGTAGGGCGGCACCAGGCCGGCGGCGGTGGTCGCCAGGCTGAGCAGCACGCCGAAGATCAAGGTCGCGATGTGCGGCCGGGCAAAGCGCAGTAGTTTGAAGAGCACGCCGACCTTGGGCGGGGTCTCCGGCGCCACGGCCTCGGGGATCTCGGGCTCGAGCGCCGCGCCGGCCTCGTCGAGCCGCACCCCGGCCTTCGCTTGCGACACTAAATCGACGAGCACCGCCACCTGCTTCGCGAGCCCGACGGTGTAGTGCCACCGACCGAGGAGCGCGTCCTTGGTCGTGGCCTCGAGCGTCCCGAGACCACCGCGGTCTTCACAGCGCAACAGGTCGACCTCGGCGAGCGGCCACCCCTGGACCTTGGCGCCGGCGTCGGTCGACTGCACGGCGACCAGCCTGGAGCGGGTGAGCACAATGAGCCCATCTCTGAACCTGAGGTCCTGGTCCAGGTCGAGGACGACGAGCGCGACCACGGTGTCGGCGGCGGCGAGCGAATCGACCAGGGCCTGGCGCAAGGCGTCCGGCAGCCGCGAGAACACGTCGCTCGTGGCGCTCACCAAATTGCCTTCCTCACGCACGTCGCCAACCGCCGCGGCTCAGGGGCTCGTGACCTTGAGGGCGTCGGTCGGCAACAGCACCACCTCGATGCGCCGGTTCCGGCGCCGGCCCTCTTTGGTGACGTTGGCGCCGACCGGCCGGAACTGCGAGAAACCGGCGGCGAGGAGGCGGCCGCCCGGGACCTTGACCTCGTCCTCGAGGAAGCGCACCACGTTCAGCGCCCGCGCCGCCGACAGCTCCCAGTTGCTCGGGAAGCGACCTTTGAGCTTCGCGGAGATCGGGACGTCGTCGGTGTGGCCGCCGACTTGGATCAGCTTGTCCGGGACCTTGACGAAGGCCTCACCGACCTTGCGCAGCACGGTCTTGCCGGCGTCGCTCAGGTCGGCCTCGCCCGACGGGAACAGGATCTTGTCGACGAGATCGACCACCAGCTGGCCGCGGCTCTGGCGCACGGCGATGTCGCCTTCGGCGATCTGGGAGTAGAGCTCCTCCTGCAGCTCCTCCTGCGCCCCGACCAGCTCGTCGAGCTCGCGCTCCCGCTGTGCCACCTGGGCCGCGAGGGTGTTCGTCGTGCCGAGGGCCTCCTGGAGCTGTCGGTCGAGGGTCTCGATCTGCCGGCGGAGGCGGACCACGGTCTCTTCACTCGCGAGGCGCTGGTGCTCCGTGGCGCGAAGCTCGTCCTCGAGCGGGACAAAGACGTCGTAATAGAACCAGGCCGCGCCAACCGCTCCGAGCAGGAGCAGGAGCAGCCACGGTCGGGCCTGCCCTGGTCTCGATGTCACCGACAGCGGCGGCCCTGCCGAGTCGGGGTCGGTCGCGTCGAGGTTCGGACGCCGCTCGTCGCCAGGCCTACGGTCATGGTCGTCGCGCACGGGCGCCTCCTCGCAGTCCGGTCACGTCCTCCTCGCCGAGCGTACGCAGGCTTGCCCGGCGAAGCAACCGTCGCCGCCGCGCCTCGGCGCAGACGCGCGCTACCGCAGGAGATTGTCCACCAGAAACTCGCCGAGCTCCCGCAGCCCGCTCTTCAAGAGCGCCCTGCCCTTCTCGGTGTCGAGGGTGCCACGCAGCGCTTCCGGCGCGTGACCGAGCGCGACGTTGATGCGGACCATGAACGCCGAGAGCGCCGTGCTCGGCGGCAGCGCCTTCAGCTTGCCGCGTCGCTTCTGGACCCCCTTCGACAACTTGTCCATCAGCTGATCTTCGGTGCGCGTGCCCTGCGCCGCGGCGAGCGCCGTCGACACGCAGTCGTAGAGCTCGTCGGCGATGTCGGCTCTTTGGACGGCCTCTTGCAGCCGCTCGAGCGCCTCGTCTTCGTCGACGCCCGTCGCCTCGGCGTAGGTGGGGGTGATGAGCACCGCCAGGTCGGCGTGAGTGAGCACGTGGGGCAAGCGGCGGGAGAAGAGGGTCATCTCGAGAGCCTACGCTCAGGGCGGCGACAGACCAAGCGCCGGCGCGCCGCCGGCAGCCGGAACCGGCGGGTTGACCCGCGGGAGGCGCGCGCTCCGCTCACCACTTCGCACTCGTCGTGGCCTCTCGAGATCTCGCGGGGTTGTCCCACGGCACGCGCCTGGCACCGTCCGTGCATCCCGGAGCTCATCAGGAGGGCACACGACCGGTGGTGGGTCGCGGCAGTCGCGCGCCGCGGCCCACCGCTGGCCTACAGGAGGCCCCGTGCCGGACCTTCGCATCCCCGCCTTGTGTCTTCTCGCGAGCGTGGTCGGCTGTGCCGAGATGGCGAGCGGCGAGCTCGGCGAGCCGATCAACGTGTCGCTGGATCCCGTCGACGAGCCGCCGGCCTGCGTCCCCGATTGTCGCGGGCTGCACTGCGGGCTCGATCCGGTCTGCCACCAGTCCTGCGGCGAGTGTACGACCGCAGGCACGGTGTGCATCCCGGACGGGACCTGCGCGCCCTGCCGACCGGGGGAGGCCTGCGACGACAACGACCCCTGCACCTTCGACGACACCTGCGACGACCACGGCAGCTGTGGGGGAGCCGAGCTGGTCTGCGACGACGACCCCGGGGTCTGCGGCGCGCGTCGTGCCTGCAACGGCACCGCGACCTGCAGCGAGACGTTTGCCGGCGGCGCCGTCGCCTGCAACGACGGCGAGCTGTGCACCCATCACGACGTCTGTGACGGCGCCGGCGGCTGCGCCGGTGTCGCGATCTCCTGTGTCGATGACGGCACCACCTGCGGCGCCAATCGCACCTGCGACGGCACCGCGGCCTGCGCCGAGGTCTTCCCGGACGGCACGGTCAGCTGCAACGACGGCAACGCCGGCACCAACAACGATCGCTGCAACGGCGCGGGCGTGTGCATCGGCGATCGGCCGCCGCCCGATGCGGTTCCCGACCCGAACTTGAGCACCGTGACCTGGGGTCACGGCAGTCCGGCCGGTTTTCCGGTGAACGCCACGATGACCAACGTCACGATCGATAGCGCCCATCGCAACATCTGCTGGGACATGACCAAGCCCGCCTACACCGAGGAGGGAACGGTGGGGCACATGGTGAACGGCAACGCCTGGGTGTTCGGCTACATCAACGGTCGGTGGTACGCGGCGACCTTCGAGTGGCTGCGCTCCGACTGGACGCGCCAGTGCTCGCGCTTGGAGTGGGTCGGGACCCAGGCGCCGTTCATCCAGGCGGAGTCCTATCCGATCAACTCCTGGTACCCGGCCGCGGGCGACAAGGTCGCGTTCATGATCAGCAGCATGTGTCGCGGCGGCTGCCGCGGCGGCTTGCAGGGCCGCTCCGAGCTCGTGATCACCACCTGGCCCTGAGGCGCGCCGACGCTACACCAGACGGTCGTCGAACCGGAAGCCCGGCACGATGACCTTGACCACCGGGATATTGAACGGCGCGCGGGTGAGATCGACGCGCAAGATCTGGCCGGCGCCGCACGTCGCGAGCGCCGCGACCAGGCGCTCGTAGTCGTCGCGCAGCGAGGCGCGGCTGTAGTCGCAGAGGAACCGCCAGTCGCCGCCGCCGATGATGTTGTCGAAGAACGCGTAGCCGCGGGAGAGCTTGTCGTGGTCGGTGAACGCCGGCTTGTGCGCTACGTCCTCGCGGCTGGCGTGGATCATCGCGAGGCGCGACTGCGCCGCCTCGGTGATGGCGCGGATCGCGGCGACCGTAGGGCTCGCGTGCGTGCCGTAGCCGGTGTTGACGAGCGTGGTGAGGGCCTGGGGTTTCTTGTCGAGCAAGATCGCCCAGAAGGTGTGCACCGGCACCGCGCTCTTCACGGTCGCCAAGAGGAGCTTGAGGTCGTGACGGGCGATGCGCTCGCAGAGCTCGGCGACCGGGGCGCTGGTGATGGTCGCCAGGCGCAGGTAGCTCACCCGCGGCCGCAACAGCGCCAGCGGGTCGGGGTCCGGCAGCACCGCGGTCGCCATCGCGTGCCGCTCGATGATCTCGTAGAGGGCATGCAGGGTCGCCTCCACCAGGTGGTTGCCGCTCGCGAGACCGTTCGTCCACCAGAGGTAGAGCGACGGCGACACCGGGTAGGCGGCGGACGCCGGGACCAGCACCCGCGCGCCGGAGTGCAGCTCCTCGGCCGGCACCCAGTCGACCACGTAATCATCATTATAATGGTGGCCGGTGACGAAGCCGGGCAGCGCCTGCGGCTTTGCGACCGCCTGCCCCGCGGCGCAGAGGGCGGCGAAGCTCGAGGTGACGACCGGCAGCGTCGGCTCCTCGGCGTGGAAGACCTCGATGGCCTCCATCAGGGCCGAGACCCGGGCGTCGGCGTCGACGAGCCCTTTGCCGTTCGCCACCTGCACCAGGCGCGCGCCCGGGCGAATGGCGCAGAAGGTCGGGATGCCGAGGCGGTCGAGCCCGGTGACGTCGGCGAGGCGGGTGATGCCCATCGCAGAGAGGTGCGGCGTGATGGTCGTGAGCGTCGTCTCCGGGGGCACCAGGCGGTGGGTGCCGAGAGTGTAGCCTTTGTCGAGCGCCTCGTGGCTCACGATGGCACCGAGCGCAGGATGGTGGCGGCGAGGCCGCAGAGCTGCAGCTCGCGGGCAAACGCGACCTCGAAGTTCCAGTCGTAGCCGAAGTGCAGCGGGCCGCGGTCGATGATCGCGGCCACCAGGCCGGCAGGCGCCACCTGCGGCAGCGTCACGCCGTGAGCGTCGGCCCACAGCGCGACCAGCGCCGGGCCGCCAAAGACCCCGGGGCGCGCCAGCAGCCACTCGTAGCGCGCGCGCTCGGCGAGGATCTCGGTGTAGGTTCGGGCGGTGAGCCCGTTCGCCGCCAGATGCAGCGGCGTCGGCCGCACCGCGAGCCGGGCCTCCACGGCGCGCTGCAGCGGCGCGAGCTCGGTATCTGCAGGCGAGACCCGGGCGCGCTCGGCCCAGCGGAGCGCGAAGAACCGGGTGTAGAGCAGCGCGGTCACCGCTTGCCGCGGCGCGGCGGCGCCGGGGACGACGACGGCGGCCCAGAGCTCGGGCGTCTTCCACGCCTGGGTGACGATCGCCGCGGTGGTCACGACGCGGCCGTCGGCGAAGACCCCGGTGTAGAGCGCCCGGATCTGGTCCCAGATCGAGCGATCGCGCCGCGCCCCGAGCGGCGCCGGAGCGGCATCTACCTCGGTGCGCGCCAGCCGCAGCGCCGCGCGGGCGTCCGCCGCCTTGACGTTCACCGGCGCCGCGGTCACCCGCGCCCGCAGGCCTTCGAGCTGTGGCGTCGGCCACGACTTCAAGAGCGGCGCGTCCCAGAGGGCGTCGTAGGAGCGCTCGGAGTAGTGCCGGGCGCGGACGTGACCGACGAGGGCCTGGGCGGCGGCGGCGGAGAGCAGACCGGCGTCGCGCGCGCTCGCGAGCGTGGCGCGGATGTTGACGAGCGGCTCCGAGAACGCCCGGTAGTCGTAGTCGGCCTCGGCGTGCAGCAGCGCCACCTCGTCGTCGGCCTCGATGACGCCGTTCTTGTACCACTCGAAGACCGTCCCGCAGCCGCGCATCCCGAACGGATGCAGCTCCGCGGCCCGGAGCGCGCCCATGCTGGCGGCGCCGATGACCGCGATCCCTTCGTCGAGGGCCGCGAGGAGCTCCCGCTGCCACACCGACGGGGTGTCGTGAAACACTCCGTCGATGAGGACGATCAGGCGGACGCCGGAGGCGAGCAGCCGATAGACGTCGCCGTGACGGGCCGGCGGGTAGTAGTCGGCGTCGAGGAGGGACTCGGCCTCGGCGCGCGGCAACGACGGTCCGAGGAAGACCGCGATCGGTTTGCAGGTGGCGCTTTGCACCCCGGCACGGTGGCACACCTCGACCGCGGTGCCAACGGCACGGACGCCGGTCGTCGGCCGGCGCTCCCGGCCGCGAGTCGGTCTGGACGTCGACCTGACGCTTGAACGCCCCTCGATCTGCAGGCAAGCTAGACCCTCACGTTCGAGGTCTCAGCGTGTCACCCGGCGACGGCATCCCCCCCACTTCGCAAGACGGCAGCGGCGCGATGTTCGACAGCATCGCGGCGCGCTACGATCTCCTGAACCGCCTCATCAGCCTCGGCCTCGACCGCTTGTGGCGGCGCCGCTTGGTGCGCGCCTTGGCCATCGGCAACGACGCCCGGGTCCTCGACGTCGCGACCGGCACCGCCGACGTCGCGTTGGCGATCGCCGCCCTGCACGCGACCGCGCACGTGACCGGGTTGGACCCGAGCCCGCGGATGCTCGACGTCGGTCGACAGAAGGTGGCCGCCTTGGGCCTCGACAAGCGGGTGGCGCTCGTCGCCGGCGACGCGCAGGCGATGCCGTTTTCGGCCGGCGCCTTCGATGCCACCTGCATCAGCTTTGGGATCCGCAACGTCCCGGACCGCGCCAAAGGCCTCGCCGAGATGCGGCGGGTGACGCGCGCCGGCGGCCGGGTGGTGGTCTTGGAGCTGGCGGAGCCCAAAGGCGGGCCGATGGCCGCGCTCGCCCGCGTTCACGTGCATCACCTGGTGCCGCTCTTCGGGCGCTGGCTCACCGGCAGTGACGCCTACGGCTATCTACGGCGGTCGATCGCCCAGTTCCCGGACGCCGAGGTGTTCGCGGAGATGATGCGGGCCGCCGGGCTCGCGCCGGTCGACGTCTATCGGCAGAGCTTCGGCGCCGCGACGTTGTTCGTCGGTGTCGTGCCCTAGGGCGTGTCGTGGATCGGGCACGGGTCTACCTGTTCGGCGTCGTCGTGCTCCTCGTCGGGGTCGCCGCCGCTTGTAGCACAAGTCGCGCCCGGCGCTCGGAGCGGAGCCGCGCCGCCGCCGCCGAGCGCCCGGTCGACAACCCCGGCATCGTGGCGCTCCGGCAATCCCTCGCGGACTTCGACGCGGCCCTGAAGAGCGCCAGCTTCGACGCGGCGGCGGACGTGCTGCAGGGGTTGGAGCGGCAGATCAAGAACGCCGACGTCCAGATGATCACCCACCGCGACTACAACGATCTCGCGGCCGCGGTGCGCGCGGCGCGGGAGAACCTCGCGAACGCCCGGCGCGACAGCGTCGCTGCCAAGCTCATCGCCGCGACCGCGGCGCAGCTGGCGGCGGCGGACAAGCTCCTGACCGAGATCGCCGACGGCGGTCCGAGCGCGGAGCGCTTGAAGCGCCTCGACGCCACGCTCGACCGTCTTCGTGAGCTCGCGGACGAAGGCCGCCCGCAACGCAAGACCCCGAGCTATCGGGACTTCGCCGCCGACCTCGACAAGCGGCTCGTGGCCTTGAGCGATCGGGCCCTCAAGCACCATTGGCAGCTCGAGGCTACGACCGCGCTCACCGCGGCGCTCGCTGACCTCGCCGACGCCGACAAAGCGGTGAGTCCGGATCAGGATCTCGAAGCGGCGCTCGACCGCCTGGCCAAGAACCGCGCCGCGCTCGCCCGCTGCCTCGAGGCGGTCACCGCGGCCAAGGGCCAGAAGGACGTCACGCCGGCGCTGAAGCTCACGACCGTCTTCGGCACTCTGACCTTGCAGGAGACCGAGGCGGGTTGCAGCGAGCGCGACAAGCAGGCGGCGGTCCAGGAGAAGCGGGCCACCTGGATGGTCTACGTGCAGGGCGTGGTGGCGAAGGTCGCGGCCGCGGTCGACAAGCTCGGCGACACCAAGACGCCGGCGTTGGCGCTCGCCGGCAACGAGGCCGCGGTGCCGCTGTTCAAGACCTGCGAGCAGATGTTGAATCGGATCGGGGACAAGGCGGGCTTCGACGCCGCGGTGCTCTTCACCACGCCGCTCGGCAAGCTGCAGGCGACGAAGCTCGCCGAGGCCTGCGGCGCCGAGGCCAAGAAGGCCCTGGGGCTGCGACCGTCGTGGCATTGGCGGATCGCGGCGGAGCAAGCGCGCGCCGAGCTCGAAGAGGCCAACCGCGAGATGCAGGAGGCCGCCGCCGAGGCCGACCAAAAGGCCAAGGCGACCGCGCTCAAGGCGGCCATCACCGGCTACGAGCGCTGCGAGGCGCAGGCGAAGGGGCTCTACGGCCTCAAGGACGAGCGCCGGCGCGACGCCAAACCGGCGGCGGGCGAGCTGCAGGCGGTGCGCGACCTCGCGGCCCGATGCCGCGCCGAGCAGCAAAAGGGCGACAAGCTCCTGCAGGTGGTGAAGGCGAACCTCGACCCCAAGGCAGCGGCCGCGAAGCCCGGCGACTACACGCCGGGGGCGGCGAAACCCGAGACGCCGCCGAAAAGAAAGCCGAAGAAGAAGCGCTGAGCGCGGCGCCGGCTTTGCACACCTTGACGATTCGCAGCGCCGCCTGCGACCATCGGGCGGTGCCGCTCTCGTCGTCAGAGGTTTCACGCCGGCTCGCGGCGGTCACCTGGATGCTGAAGCCCGCGGGCGGGCGCTGCAACCTCGACTGCGGCTACTGCTACGCGCGTCGTGACCATGAGCCGCGAATGAGCAGCGCGACCCTCGAGGCGTTCTTCGCCGCGGTGTTGCCGATCGCGGGGGAGGACGTCTCGATCTGCTGGCAGGGCGGCGAGCCGACGCTGATGGGGGTCGAGTGGTTCCGCGAGATGCTCGCGATCCAACGCCGGCACGAGCGGCGCGGGCAATGCGTCCTCAGCTCGATCCAAACCAACGCCACCCTCATCGACGAGGAATGGGCGCGATTCGTGGCCACGGAGCGGTTTCTGGTGGGGGCCTCGATCGACGGCAGCGCTGTCGCGCACGATCGCTATCGCGTTGGCGCGAGCGGCGGGAGCTACGACGCCGCGGTCGCCGGGGTCAACCGCCTGGGCCGGCGTCGCATCCCCTACAACGTACTCACGGTGGTGACGGACGCCAACGTCAAGGAGCCGCAGCGGACCTGGGACGCGCTGACGAGCCTCGGTGCCCGCTGGCTCCAGATGATTCCGGCGGTCGAGTGGGATCCGGCCCACCCCGGGCAACCGGCGTCGTTCGTGGTCGAGCCGGAGGCCTACGGGGATTTTCTCTGCGAGCTGTTCGACCTGTGGTTCGAGCGCCGCCAACAGATCTCGGTGCGCCTGTTCGACTCGGCGATCCGCACCCTGGTCTACGGCAGCGCGTCCCAGTGTACCCAAGCCAGCCGCTGCAGCGCGCAGCTCACGGTCGCCGCCGACGGTCGGGTGTACCCCTGCGACCACTTCATGGTCGACGCCTGGCAGCTCGGCAGCGTGCAGGAACACGGCGACTGGCTCGCGGCGCTCGACTGGGAGCGCTTCGACGCTTTTGCCGCACGCAAGGAGCCGCAGGCGCCGGCGTGTGAGGACTGCGACTACCTGCGTTTCTGCCACGGCGGCTGTCCCAAGCATCGCCCGGCCGAAGACGCCGTTTCACACGTCTGTCAGTCGACCAGGATGTGGCTCGAGCACGGCCTGCCGGACCTCGAGGCGCTCGCCGCGACCATTCGCCGCCGGACCCTGGTGGGCCGCCGATGAGCCGCAGACCGAGTCGGCGCGAGGTGCTCTGCGGCTTGTCGGCCTTCGGCGCCGGCGCGGCGTTGTCGTCCTGTGGCAAGGCGCGACCGGTCGCGAGCGCGGCCCGACCGAACGTCGTCGTGATCCTCGCCGACGATCTCGCGTGGCGCGCCTGGGGCGGGGCCGGCGCCTATCCGTTCCTGTCGACGCCGAACCTCGATCGCCTCGCCGCCGAGGGCGCGACCTTCGACAACGGCTTCTGCACCACGTCGTTGTGCTCGCCGAGTCGTGCCAGCCTGCTGACCGGCTGCTACGCCCATCGCCACGGCGTGCTCGCGAACGGCGTCAACGATCCCGATCCGGCCATCCCGCAGTACCCGCAGCTGCTGCAACAACAGGGCTACGAGACCGCGCTCATCGGCAAGTGGCAAATGCGCCGCGGCGCCGAGCCCCGCCCCGGCTTCGACTACTGGCTGAGCTTCTTCGGCCAGGGGCCCTACCTCGACCCGACGCTGAACGAGAACGGCGTCGAGACCCTGGTGCCCGGTTACACCACCGACCTCCTCACCGACTACGCCGTTCGCTGGCTGGAGCGACCGCGCCCGAGCCCGTTCTGCATGATCTTGTCGCACAAGGCGGTGCATGGGCCGTGGACACCCGCGCCCCGCCACGCCGGCGCCTTCCCGGACGCCGAGCTGCCGAAGCCCGAGAGCTTCGACGACGACTACGCGACCAAGCCACGCTGGCTGCGACGCGCGACGCTGTGGGGCGAGGACGAGGTGTCATGGGCCGCGAGCGCCGGCTACCAGGTGCCGGACACCTTGCCGCCCGCGGTGTTCGATCCCCACGACCCGCCGACTTTGGACTACATGCGCTGCCTCTTGGCGTTCGACGACAGCGTCGGCCGGGTGCTGCAGACCCTCGAGGCGCAGGGCGAGCTCGACAACACCTTCGTGTTCGTGACCAGCGACAACGGCTTCATGCTCGGCGCCCATCGCCGCGGCGACAAGCGCTTGATGTACGAGGAGTCGATCCGGATCCCGATGCTGGTGCGATTCCCGCCGCTGGTGCCCGCCGGCGCCCGCCTCGACGCGATGGCGCTGACGATCGACTTGGCGCCGACTCTGCTCGAGCTCGCCGGCGCCCCGATCCCCGAGGTGATGCAGGGCGCGTCGTGGCTGCCGCTGTTTGCCGGCGACGACGGCGGCTGGCGGCAGGCGTTCCTCTACGAGTATTTCCCCGAGGGCTGGGTGCCCGGCATCGCCCGGATCCAGGGCGTGCGGACGTCCGACTGGAAGTTGATCCGCTATCCCGACGTGACCGACGACACCGACGAGCTCTACGATCTGGAAAACGATCCCTTCGAGCTCGTGAACCTCATCGGCGACCCGGCGCACGCCGCGGTGTTGGCCGGCCTCGACGCCGAGCTCGCGCGCCTGCGCCCCGCTTGAGGCCTACGCCCTGGCCGGTGCGCCGGTGTAGGACGGCGGGGTCGCCGCCGCGGTCAGGTCTTCCCCAACCTCGTCCGATGACCTAATATCCGCGGCGTGAATCCCATCGTCGTCACCGCCCTCCTCTTCTCCCAGCTCGAGCCTCCTCCCTCCGAACCCGCGCCGCCCGCCGCCGCCCCGGCGCCGGAGGCTACCGCGACTCCGGCGCCGAGCCCACCGCCGGCGGCGTCGACGCCGAAGTCGAAGCTCGCGGTGTTGGGCATCAACGCCGACGATCCGTCGCTGTCGGCGACCTACCTCGACGTCCTGGTGACCGGGTTGGCGAAGACCGGGATCTTCGAGGTCATCTCCAAGAACGAGATCAATGCCATCCTCGGCCTGGAGAAGGCCAAGGACATGGTGGGCTGCGACCAGGCGAGCTGCATGGCCGAGATCGGCGGCGCCTTGGGCGTCGACCGCATCGTGTCGGGCTCGGTGTCCAAGGTCGGCGACGGCTTCGTGGTCAACCTGCAGCTCATCAACTCGACGTACGGCAACGTCGAGAATCGGGTGTCGATGCAGTGGGACGGACGCGAGGCGCAAGTCATCCAGGTCATCGCCGCCGCCGCCGAGAGCTTGGTGCTGCCGATGCGCGACAAGAAGCCCGGGACGCTCGAGGTGACGCAGACACCCGCGGCGGCGCGGATCTTCGTCGACAACAAGCCCGCCGGCGCCAAGGTGGCCGGTTTGGAGATCGGGCCGCACGTCCTGAAGGTGGCGGCCGACGGTTTTCAAGAGAAGACCATTCGCTTCGTGGTGACGAGCGGCGCCGAGGTGTCGCTCGACGGCTCGCTGAAGGTCGTCGAAGAGAAGCCGCTGGACGTCAAACGCTTCGGTGTCGGCCTCGAGCTCGAGGTGCAGCGCTTGCTCGACGCCTTCGGCAGCGACACCAACCGGGCCGGCCCGGTGCAGATGCTCGGGTTCTCGCTCGAGGCGAGCTATCGGTTCTCGCAGTGGGTGCGCGTCGGCGGGCGGGCCTTCGCCAGTCCGCAGGATGGCTCGCCGATCTACTTCAACAGGCCCTGGCCGAGCCGCGAGCTCAGCTACGGCGCCTTCAACGCCGGCGCGTTCGTCGCCAGCTCGCCCTTGTATCGCGAGAACGTCTACGACATCTGCGGCGAGTTCGGCCTCGATCTGCACCGCTCGATGCTGGAGATCATCCACTACACCCTGCCGGACACCTTCGACGTCAACCGCAAGGGCGAAGACGCCCGCTGGCTCCTCGGGTTTCATATCGGCGCCCTCGCGGACTACCACATCTCGCCGGCGTTCACCCTCGGCCTCGGGGCGCGCTACTACTGGGTGCCGGGTTACACCACCGAGTTCAACGGCAAGACCGAGCACCGCAGCGAGAGCGCCGTGTCGCTGTCGCCCCGCATGACGGTGCGTTTCTAGGAGCTCACATGCGCTGCTGTATTTCGCTCGTGGCGATGACGTCGGTCGCCGGCTGCGGGGTCACCCAAAGCGACCACAAAGGTCCGCTCGTCGACCTCAACCCCTTCGATGTCCCGTTCACCGTCAGGACCGCGGTCGTGCCGGCCGGCGGCGACGGCGGCGGGTTTTGGGCCATCGGCGCCGATGAGCCGGGCTTCAACGACAGCGCGCCGTTCAGCTCGTCCCTGTCACTCGGCTTCACGGTCTCGCACGGCGTGCTGGAGCCCGGCACCACCCCGGCGCAGCTGTCGATTGCGGTGCCAACGGACAACAACAGGTCGCAGCCCTATCGCATCAACCCGGTGGTGAGCCCGCACGGCGGCTCCTTCTACAACCTGGGTGGCGTCTACGAGGAGGTCAGCTCCGGTCAGGTGCCGAGCCTGCAGCGCTTTCGTGCCGACGCCAACGGCGGCGTGGCGGCGCAGGCCACCGAGATCTTCATTCATTCAGCGACGCTCACCGGCGGTTCGCCGACGAGCTCGCCCTACGATCCTGCGGCCTACTCCTCCTCCGCCAACTGCGGTCAGCCCAGAGGGGGTCAGGTGCCGCTGGCGGCCGCGATCGTCCGCGACGCCACCGGCGCGACGTCGGTCGACCGGATGCTGGCGTTCTTGCCGCACGGCCGTCTCGCGGACCCAACGGCTACCGCGCCCAACACCGACCGCAACTGCACGAACACCTATCGCTACTATCACCGGGCGTTGGCGCTGTTCACCCTCGACGCCCGCGGCCGGCTCGTCGACAGCTGCGGCTCGACGTGCATCGCCTCCGGGACGACGGCGTCCTGCCAGCCGCGCCCGACCCCGACCAGCCCAGCGGCCTGTACGCCGGCCGAGAGCGGGTACCAGCGCTGCAACAACGACACCATCCAGATGTGTGACGGCACCCGGTGGGTGGACGGCACCGACTGCAACAGCGACCGATGCTCGACGGCCGGGACGAGCGCGGCGTGTGGCTCGAGCACGACCTGCGCCGCCGGCGAGAAGCGCTGCAACGGGACGATCCTCGAGGTCTGTGATGCCCCGACCTCGACTTGGAAGAGCCCCGGCACCGACTGTGCGACCCAGGGGGCAGAGCTCTCCGCCAATACGCCGGCCGGCAACGTCCCGATCCCGACGACGGAGCCGGCGTGGCTGATCGACTTACCCCTGGAGATGTGGACCGACCCGGCCGCGGCGGCGCCGCAGATGGACGCCGTCGTCCCGTCCGTGAATCTGCCGACCGGCAACAACAACATCAACAACGGAGTCATCAGGATCGATCCGCGCCTGATGGACGTGAACGGCCTCGGCCACCCGGCAGGTAACTTCGGCAACGACCGGCTCATGATGGCGGACACGCTATTCTCGCCGCACGTCGCGCCGGCGCCGCCGCGCCTGCTCGTCGACGAGAGCCACCAGCGTGGCTACCTGTTCGTCAATCGATGGATGCCGCCGGCCGACCTGGCTGCGGACTCCTGGCGGTACCCCTTCCAGAACGACGTGGGCTTCGCGCTCTTGGCGGCGTTTTCGCTGTCGCCTCCCGCCGGGCGAGACGTCACCGTCTGCAGTCGTGGCGCGAGCTTCGCGAACCCCCCCGACCCGTTCGTCGGCCTCGATGTCTCCGCTGCCGCCGCGGGCCTCACCTATGCCAAGCTCGCGCCGACCGCCGCTGCCGATCCCGTCTTGCTGACTCAAAACCGCTTCGACGACCGAGACGAGAACAACAACTCGACGTCCAACAACAACCAGTGTCAGCTGTTCAACACCAACGACGGCGACAGCTTCACCAGCAACGGCCAGGTGCAGTGTCGCACGGATCTGCTGCCCTACAAGCCGCTGTTCTTGGACGCCGCTCGCGAGCTGCTGCTCGTGACTCAGAGCGGCGCCGACGAGATCCTGGTCTTCGACGGCCGCGACCTCGGCGTGGCACCCAAGCACGTCGCGGTCGGCAAGACGCCGGTGTCCATCGCCGGTGACGGCGTGAGCCGGGTCTACGTCGCGAACCGCGGCGCCGACTCCCTGTCGATCCTCGATCTCGACCGCCTGGAGGTCGTCGGCAGCGTCGCCGTCGGCCGCATGCCGGTCAGCGTCTTCGTCGATCGCGGTCGCGCGGCGGGGCCGCTGGTCTACGTGTTGGATCTGATGGGCGACGACATCGCGATCTACGATCCCGCCGCGGGCTCGGTGCGCTACGCCGCGACCTGCATGCGGCCGGCCGAGATGAGCGTCGACGCGGTGAACCGCACCGCGGTGGTGCACTGCAAGGGCGCGGTCGGCTACCCGTACGAGTCCGACTTCTCCAGCGGCGCGGTCGAGCCCAGCCGCTCGCGGGCGTTCAAGCTGCTCGATTGACCGGTCTTCCAGTGCGAGCCGCAGGGCGGCTCACGGGCGTGGGAAGCAAAAGTCGCCGACGCCGTCGCAGTTGACGTCGAAGCAGTCGGGGCTGCCGTCGCCGTCGCTGTCGAGCTGCGTCGCGCTGCACCCCTGGCCGTTGCCGCCGCCGCTCGGGGCGCAGAATTCCGGGACGCCGTCGCAGTTCAGATCCAAACAGCCGGGGGTCGCGCTCGCCGTCTGACACCCTGACGGTGGCGTCGCCGAACCGGGGCTCGAGGGCCCGGGCTCCGCGCCGGTCGAGCAGGTGTCACCGGCGCCGTCGCAATCGACGTCGATGCAGTCGATGCCGCCGTCGCCGTCGCTGTCGATGCCCTGGAAGAAGCAGGCCGCGCCGTTCTGGCCGCCGCCGCCCGAGCCGCAGAGGTCGCCGGTGCCGTCGCAGTTGAGGTCGAGGCAGTCGGCCTCGCCGTCGTCGTCGGTGTCGATCGGCGCCAGCGCGCAGCCCGTGGGGTCTGCGGCGGGAGGCGTCGCCGGATCTTGCTGGCCGTCGCCGCCCCCGAGCTGCGTCAACCCGAAGTCCGCGACCCCGTCACAGTCGACGTCGAGGCTGTCCGGCGTGCCGTCGGCGTTGCCGTCGATCGTCGTCGCGCCGCTCGCGCAGCCGGACGCCGAGGGCACCGGCAAATCAGTGCCGGTGCAGGCCTGGTCCTGGTTCAAGTCGATGCAGTCCGCCACCCCGTCACCGTTGGTGTCGAGGGCGGTCTCCTGCCTGAGCCCCTGAGTCGCGGACGCGTCCACCGTCCCCTCGCTGCAACCGCACACGACGAGGCCGGCACCCAAAACGACGAGACAACGAGCCTGCATGGTTCTCTCCCTGGTCAAAGAAACGGTCCCGGCGACATTGCAAGAACCAAGCCACGAGCGGCCGCGCGGCGACCTCAACAACTCCGGTGCCTTCCGGCGCAGCCACCGGACGACGCCGGCCCGACTGTCAGCACCGCCTCACACCGATGCGAGGGCGGCGCCCGTCGTCTCGCAAGAACACGTGCAAGATCGGGGCGTTGTTGCGGCCTTTCGGACTGCTCAGTGGACTGCGCAATCCGAGCGGGGTCGCGACGCGTGGCAGGAGGCATCGAGCATCCGGCTCTGCCGGTGCGAGGTGCGGGGGTTCGGGGGGACGCAGAGCCGGCGCGCCGCGTCCCGAGAGAGCCTCGGGTATCGAGCCGGCGGGCGGTCCCCCCGCTCTAGAACGACAGGTTCAGGCGCGCGACCTGGCCGGGGCGCACGGTCACCTTGGTCTTCTTTGCCAGGCCGAGCGGCGGGTTCTTCAGCTCCAGCTCGAGCTCGCCGGCCGGGACGACGACGTTCTCCATCGGCGTGGTGCCGAGCTTGCGACCACGGAGGAACACGTCGGTCCACGGCTTGGTGTCGATCGTCAGGAAGCCGGTGCTCGGATGCCCGCGGCCCGAAGGTCTTGGTGGCGCGCGCGGCGGACTTCGGACCGCCACGGACGCCGCGGGTGCGGCCGGGTGCTTGTCGGCGACCGGCTCAGCGGGAGTTGGCGCAGCGAAAGTTGGCGGCTGGGCCGGAGGTGGGGTCTGGTCGTGGGTGGCGAGGGCCGGCGGGTGGTCTTTCGGGGCGGGCGTTCGGCGGGTGTTGCGGAGACCGACGGCGGCGACGCCGCTCGCCAGCACGATGGCGACGATGGTGCCGGCGACGACAAAGCGGCGGCGAAACGAACGTGACGTGGTGATGAGGGTGGCGAGCGCCTGGGTGCCAGGGATCGGGCGGCGCGCGGGGCGCTCGCGTTTCGGGCAGAGCGCGGTCACGAGCTCGGCGAGGTGGGTTCGGGTGCCTTGGGCGCCGAGGCTCGCCACGTAGAGCTCCAGCGCCGCCACCAGCACCCGGGCGCTCTCCGGCCGGCCGCGGCGCTCGAACGCGAGGGTGGGCTGCAAGATCGACCACAAGCCCTGATCGACGGCCGCCGGCTGCGGCGGCGCGGCCGCCAACACCGGCGCCGGCGGGTCCGTGCCGCACAACATCTGATACAGCAACACCCCGAGCGCGTAGAGGTCGGCGCGGCAGTCGAGCGGCTCGCCGCGGGCCTGCTCGGGCGACATGTAGCGCCGGGTGCCGGCGCCGACCAGGCCGGGGTCGGTGCCCGAGGAGATCAGGCCGAAGTCCAACAGCTTCACGGCGCCGCCCGGCGACACCATGACGTTCTTGGCGCTGACGTCACGGTGCACCAGCGGCCGCCCGGTCGGTGTCGTGGTGTGGATGACGTGCAACGCCTCGAGGACGTCGGCGGCGATGCGGCACGCGGGGCCGGGGGCGAGCTGGCCGACTTGCCCCAAGAGGTCGGCGATGGTGAGACCGTCGACGTACTCCATCGCCAGGTAGTAGCTGTCGGCGACCTTGCCGAAGTCGGAGACGTGCGCCAGGTTGGGGTGGTCGAGGCTCGCCGCGATCTTGGCCTCGCGCAGGAACATGTCGACGAACTCGGGGGAGGCGCACAGGTGCGGCAAGATCCTCTTGATCACCAGCCGCTTCTCGAAGCCCCCGGGCCCGAGCCGCTTCGCGAGAAAGACCTCGGCCATCCCGCCGAGGCCGATGCGGCGTTGGAGGAAATAGTCACCGTAAGGGACGCCGGCCTTCACGTCGCGGAGTATAGCCCCGCGGTGCGCGCCGGCTCCATCACCTGTCGGCTCAAGCGTCCGGCGTCTCGACCCCGGTGCGTCGCATCAGCGCGTAGAACGCGTTGCGCGACAAGCCGGCCTTGGCGGCGGCCTGGCTGATGTTGCCCTGGCAGAGGGCGAGCAGGCGGCGCACGTAGCGGGCCTCGAACTCGCGGATGACCTCTTCTTTGGCGGCGTGGAAGGCGGCGGGCGCCGCGGCGGCCGGCGCGCCGAACAGGTCGGCGGCGGTGATGGTCGCGGTCGCGGCGAGCGCCAGGGCGCGCTCGACCACGTTGCGCAGCTCGCGGGCGTTGCCGGGCCAGTCGTAGTGACCGAGCGCGGCGACCGCGGCGTCGGTGAGCTCGGCGTCGGGTTTGAGGCGCAGCGCGAAGGCACGGGCCAAAGGCGCCAGATCTTCGGGCCGTTCGCGCAGCGGCGAGATCAGGACGGACACCACCGCGATGCGGTAGTAGAGGTCCGCACGGAAACCGCCGCGGTCGGCGAGCGCCTTCAGGTCGCGGTGGGTCGCGGCCACGAAGCGCACGTCCACCGGCCGCTCCACCGTCTCGCCGACGCGGCGGATGGTGCGGGCCTCGAGCACCCGCAGGAGCTTCGCCTGCAGGTCGGGGGCGAGCTCGCCGATCTCGTCGAGGAAGACCGTGCCGCCCCGCGCCGCCTCGAAGGCGCCGGCGCGGTCGGTGACGGCCCCGGTGAAGCTGCCGCGCACGTGGCCGAAGAGCTCGCTCTCCACGAGGGTCGCCGCCACCGAAGCGCAGTCCACCACCACGAACGGCGCCCGGCCTCGGGGCGAGGCGGCGTGGATGGCCCGCGCCAGGACTTCCTTGCCGGTGCCGGTCTCGCCCTGCAAGAGCACGGTGGCCTCGGTCGTCGCGACGCGCTGCAGCTGCGCCAAGATCCGCCGCAGCGCCGGCGCCTGGGTGACGAAGGCGCCGAAGCGCGACGGGTCGTCGTGGCCCAGCTCGACCGGCCGATCGTCGGGCACCACCCTCAACGTGGTGTGGCCGAGGCTGCAGGTGGCGCGCGGCGTCAGCAAGACGCTCGCGACCCGGACGCCGCCCACCTTGGTGCCGTTGGTGGTGTCGAGATCGCGCAGCAGCACGCCCTCGGCGAGCAAGCGGAGCTCGACGTGATAGCGGGACACGGTGCCGTCGGTGAGCGCCAGGTCGGTGTCGGGGTGGGTGCCGACGATGATGGTGCCACCTTCGCGGTCGATGGCCCGGCCGCGGTCCGGGCCCGCGATCACCTCGATGCGCCAGCGACGCGCGGCGAGCTCGCCGGTGTCGGCGGCGGTCAAGAGCAGGGTGGTGGCGGGCGGCTCAGGGGGCACAGCAGCTGCTCTTGCAGGTCCAGCCGATCGTGACCTGGCAGTTGTCGGGGGCCGGGAAACAGAAGCCGCACTCCGAGCTCAGGCTGCAGGGTTTCTGGCAGACGCACGCGCCCTCCGGCAGCTGGCAGGTCAGGTGACTGCCGCCGCAGTCGGCGGCGACCGCACAGCGCGCGGTGCAGACGCCGTCGAAGCAGACCCGATCGCCGCCGCACGGATTGGCAGTGGCGCAGCCGACCACCGCGCACGCGGTCACTGCCGGCACCTCAGGGAGATCGTCGGCGCAGTCCGGCCCGAGACAGCCGGCCCCGACCCCGTAGCCGTCGCCGTCGGCGTCGATGCACTGTCGTGGCACGACGACCGGGAGCACGCTCTCGCCGTCGCGGTCGAGCTCGCCTTGGGCTTCGGCGTAGCCCACCACCGCGGCGGCGACCCCCGGGATGCTCATCCGCAGCTCGAAGACGATCGCCACCGTCTGGGCCTCGCGGTCTTTGCCGACGATCGGCAGGGTCTGCGGCCAGCGGTCCCGCGGCGCCGGGCCGAGGAGGTAGTTGCCGCGGCCGATGACGGTGCCCGCGGCGCTCACCTGCACGTTCAGCTCGTTGGTCTCCCCGGGGATCGAGAGCGGCGAGCTGAGCTCGACCTGCAGGCTGGCGTTCGCCTCGGCGCAGGCGCCGGGCGCCATCGAGAGCGCGGCGAGCACCACGGCGGCCGCGGCGCGGCTACTCCAGCTGGATCGCCGGGAGGGTGCCGGTGGGCGTCGGGTCCGCATCACGGTGCAGCAGCATAACAGAGGTGGTCACCGCCGCGACAGCGACGACGGTGAGCGCGGTGTAGAACCACCAGCGCCGGTACCACGGCGGCCCGGTCGCGCTCGCGACCGGCGGCGGCGGCGCGGCCTGGAGGATGGCGTTGACGCCGGAGCTCTGGGCGGCTCGGCGTTTGGCGGTCTCGAACGCGCTCCGGATCTTGGGAGAGACCATCGGGTCGACGGCGTAGTCCGGCCGCAGCCGCAAGAGCTCGCCGAACGCCGCCTCGCTCGGCGCGGTCGCGCCCTGGGCGACGAGCGCCACCCCCAGCCACCAGTACACCTGTGCCCGCTCGGCCTCAGTCAACGCCGGGTTCGCCGACAGCGAGCGCAGCAGAGGAACCGCCTCGGAGTAGCGCAGCTCCTTCTCGACCAGGCGGCCGGCGCGGTCGACGTCCGACGCGGCGGCGTCGGCCGGGGCGGCGCCGTAGAGCAGAGCGACAGAAAGGACGAACGGGCTCACCTGGAGCCGATCGAGGCTAGGGCGCAGGGCAGATGTTGGTGGGCGGGGTGCTCGTGTCCCAGCAGTACTGACAACCGGTGGCGGTGCACCCCGGCGTGGAGCAGCCGGCGGCGCCGCAATCGTGAGCGTCAGGCGCGCCGCAGCCACAGTCGCAGGAGTTGTCTACCCAGTAGCTCTCGGGGCAGGTCCAACCGGTGGGCAGGCAGCTGATGACGTTCACGCCGTCGTGACAGATCTCACAGACGTCGGCCTTGCACCCCGCGGCGGTGCAGCTGCCGGCGAGGCAACCATGGTCGACGGCGCCGCAGCCGCAGTCGCAGGAGAAGTCATCCCAAGCCTCCGGGCCGCAGGTGTATTCGCGAGGCATGCAGCTGACCTCGGTGGTGTTGTTGTGGCAGATGTCACAGGACGGCGCCAAACAACCGGGAGTGGAGCAGCTACCAGCGCCGCCGGTGCAGCCGCGGTCCTCGGCGCCGCAACCGCAGTCGCAGGTGTAGTCGAACCACGCATCCTCGCCGCAGGTGAAGGTCGGAGGCACGCAGCTCACCGGGGTCGCGCCGTTGTGGCAGACGTCGCAGCTGTTGGCCAGGCAGCCCGCCGTGGTGCAGCTGGCGGCATCACCACAACCCTTGTCGGGGACGCCGCAGCCGCAGTCGCAGCCGTAGTCCTGCCACTCGTCTTCGGTGCAGGTCCAGTCGCGCGGCGCGCAGCCGGCGACCGCCCCAGCGGCGGCGTGACAGACGTCGCAGGCGTTGTCCTTGCAGTCGGCGACGGTGCAGCCGCCGCTGTAGCAGCTCTCGTCGGCGAGGCCGCAGCCGCAGTCGCAGCTGGTGTCTTGCCACTCGGCCTGGGAGCAGAGCCAGCCGTCCGGGGCGCAGCTGATGACGCTGGCGCCGTTGTGGCAGAGGTCACAGACGTCGGCCTTGCAGCCCGGGGTGGTGCAGCTCCCGGCGTAGCAGTCGAAGTCCTCGACGCCGCAACCGCAGTCGCAGCCGCTGTCTCCCCAGAGGGCGCTGTCGCAGGTCCAGCCGCTCGGCAGCGGTGGCGCCGGGCACTGGTCCACGCCTTGACCGGTCTCGTCGTAGCAGTACTGGCAGCTCGCGGCGCCGCAGCCGACCGCGGCGCAGCCGTCGGTGCAGTCCGGATCGACGAGGCCGCAGCCGCAGTCACAGCCGTCGTCGGTGCCGTAGTAGTCGGCGTTGCAGTGCCAACCGGGTATGCCGCTCTCGGAGTCACCGCCGCCGTTGCCGTCGCCAATCGACGCCACGTCGCCGCCGCCGCCCGAGCCGGAGGGCTTGCCGTTGTTGTCTTTGGAGCTGCAGCCGGCAGCCGCCACGACGAGGACCGCGAGGCACGAGATCAAGGACTTGGACACGGAGGGACCTCCTGGGCAGGACGTCAGGTTATCGCCGCCAGGCGGGTCGCGGTTGCGTCAACTGTTTTTCGCCGTGTGCTGCGCTACTCCGGTTGGACCGCGTACATCTCGACGGGGCACAGCGACGGGTCGTCGGTGGCCGGCAGGTTGAACTCGACGATCGTGAGGTCCGGCCGAGTGCCGCGGTTTCTAGCGGTGATGCTCTTCGCCCCGCCCGAGGTGTACTTGTGGACGATGGTCGGCGAGTAGCCGCTGTCGCCGTCACCCATGCAAGCGTAAGGGGCGAAGCACGACAGGGCGTCGGCGCCGGGGCAGGCGTGCAGCTTGGTGCGGGCCGGCGGCGTCGAGCCCGTGACGGCGCCGCGGCAATTGATCGGCAGCTCCGCGCCGTCGCCGAAGTCCAGGATCGTGTCTTCATCGCCACAGCTGGCGAAGTGAAACCCAGTGTGGGTGTCGCTGATGGTCACCGCCCACGGTGACGGTCGCCCGGTGTCCGGGTCCGGCGAGCAGTTGAACGCCACGATCTCGGAGTCGCTGTAGCCGAGCGCCGCGTCGCGGGCGACGTTGTTGTCGCAAAGGAAGAACCCTAGCGCCTCGTCGCTGGAGAACAGCCAGAAGGGATCAGTCTTTGGATTGCCGACCACGACGCCCGGCAGCGGCCCGTTCATGCTGCAGGTCGCGTAGCCGTATTGAGCGTTGTTTCCACTCGGCAGCGGGTTGCCGTAGTCGCACAGCGCCAGCCCGAATACTGGGACCGGTTCACCGCAGCTCAAAGTGTGGCTGGGGTTCGGCGGCCACCACGCGAGATAAGAGGTCGTCGGTTTGCCGGACCAGAACCCATCGGCCGCGTCGAGCGCGCAGGTGCGAAAGCCGAAGACGCTGCTGTTCGCCGGCGTCGAGGCGTTGCAGCCCAGGTCGCCTAGCAGTCGCGGGGTGTTGCTGCTGGGGTCGATGACGCCGAGCTTCGCGGGGTTTGCCGCCATGTAGTCTACGAGGCCGGTGAGGTTGTGGTCCACGAACAGACCGCCACAGTCGACGGCCGCCGCGGTTGCTTCGCCGGCGTAGAACTCCTCGGCGCGCAGACCGCTGACGAAGCGCACGAACCGGGTCGGCGGCACGGTGCAGGCTTCGTCGGTCTGGTTGTCGCAGTCGTTGTCGATGCCGTCGCAGATCTCGGTTGCCACCGGACAAACGCCGAGCACACCCGCCGAGCAGGTGCGCTCGCCGATGACGTTGCCGTGACAGTCCAGACAGCTCTCGCTGATGCCTTCGTCGATCTGACCGTCGCAGTCGTTGTCTTTGCCGTCACAGATCTCGGTCTGCGGCGTGCCGCCCTTGGCCGAGCACAGGACGCCGGTGTGCGCCGCGTTGCAGATCGTGAGACCGCTCTGGTGACACTCGCCGACCCCGGTGTCGCACGAAGCACCGAGCCCGAAGCCCTCGTCAATCTGGCCGTCACAGTCGTTGTCTTGGTCGTCGCAGATCTCGGGCGCCGGCAGGTCGGTCGTGGCCTCGCACACCGCGCTCGCGCCATCGTCGGCACAGACGTTGCGACCACAGCCGCCGGCAGCAGCGGCGCACAACCTGCCGACCCGGAAGCCCTCGTCGACCAGGCCGTCACAGTTGTTGTCGACCCCGTCGCAGCGCTCGACCGCACCCGGATAGGCCGCGGCGTTGTCGTCGTCACAGTCGTCGTTCGGCGTCAGACACGAGCCCGGCGCGAAGCGCCCGTCGCCGTCGCTGTCGGTCGAAGGCTTGCCGTCGCAGGGGCCCACGAGGACGTCGTCGCCGCAGGCGCTTGAGGCGAGCAGCATGACCCAGCAAACCCCGGCGGTCGTCAGCGCGCAAATTCGGCAGGAAATCGGTCGAGAAACCATCGCGCCTCCTCGTGGATGGTAGCACGGGATTGCCTTGCTTTGTCCCGCCGGTGTCGTCGAGTTGCTCGACGGCCCCGCCTACGGGGGCGTCGGATAGAACAGCACCGGGCACTGGGTCGGGTCGTTGGTGGGGGTGGTCTTGAACCTCATCCAGGTCTCGTGGTCGGTGCCGTTCAGGTAGCTGGTGAAGTTGGCGTTGGCGCGGATGGTGTACGTGGTGTTTCCCTGCGGGTAGGTGTGGACCAAGATGACGGCCTGCTGATAGACGGCCAGCGCGGTGAGGGCCTCGGTGCGGGGCGCGGGCCACGGGGTTGGGTCGGAACCGTTCGGCCAATACTCGGGGAAGGTCACCGAGACTCCGTCGCCGAAGTCGACGGTGCCGAGGATGTTGCCGGTGGTCAGGACGAGGGCGATGCTCCAGGGGCTCGGGCGATGGGTCTCGACGTCGCGGGCGCAGGAGATGATCGCGGCGTCCGCGTCCCAGTACCGTTGCGGCGATGTGTCGCTGCAGTTGCCGTCCACCTCGCCGTGACCGCAGAGCCACAACGGGTCCGCCATCGGGTTGCCGAAGCAGGAGAGCGGCATGTGCTCGCGATCGTTGCAGACGAACTGCGGGTCCGCCTTCTGCACCGCGAAGTACGCGTAGCCGGTCCCGCCGCTGCCGCCGCGCTCGACCAGGGTTTGACCTCGGATGGGCGAGCTGAAAGTGGCGCGGCCGCACCAGCTCGTGGGGGACTCGCCGGCGTACGGCGGGTTGAACAACGTGCTCTGTGGGCCGTAGAAGGTGCCGTCGAGGATGTAAACACCGTAGCGCTCGGGGTGCGTCACCATTTGATCCGCGAGGCCCGGGAGCGCGGCAGTTCGAACCATGATGGTGCCGGCCACGTTGCCCGCGTAGGCTGCGAGCCCGCAGCCGGGCGCGCCGCCGTCTTCGGCCTCGATGGCGCCGAGCTTGGCGAGCTCGGTCGTTGAGATCTCACAGCCGTCGTCGATCTGGCCGTCGCAGTCGTTGTCGATGCCGTCACAGATCTCAATCACCGCCGGACAGCCGCCGAGCACGCCGGCGCTGCAGCTGCGCGCTCCGATCACGTTGCCGTGACAGTCCAAACAGCTCTCGGTCACCCCTTCGTCCACCTGGCCGTCGCAGTTGTTGTCGCGGTTGTCACAGATCTCGGGCTGCGGCGCGCCGCCAATGACCGAGCACTCGACGCCGTTGTGCGCCGCGTTGCAGACGGTGACGCCGGTCCGGTGACATTCGCCGACGCCGGCCGCGCAGCTCTGGGTGAGCGTGAAGCCTTCGTCGATTTGGCCGTCGCAGTCGTTGTCGTCGCCGTCACAGATCTCGGGCGACGGCTGCGTGTTCACCGCCGCGCACGACACGCCGGTGCCGGCCGTATCACACTGATAGCGCCCGCACAGCCCTTCGCCCGCCGGACAGAGCTTGCCGAGCATCGGGAAGCCTTCGTCCGAAAGCCCGTCGCAGTTGTTGTCGACGCCGTCGCACAGCTCGACCGCGCCCGGATACACCGCGACATCGCCGTCGTCGCAGTCGTCGTTCGGGGTCATGCAGGAGCCCGGCGCGTAGCGACCATCGCCATCGTCGTCGGTGGACGGCTTGCCGTCGCATGGGCCGACGAGGACGTCCTCGGCGCAACCGACACCCCCGAGCACCGCGAACGACAGCCAGACCAGCGACGCCAACTGCGAACGACTCGCGCCCATCGAAAGCCTCCTCTGCAGGTGTTCGGCACCAGTGCAACGTCGGTGCCGCCCGACCGAGCCTCGGTTCCGCGGTAATTAATGTGTAATAACAAGTCGTTATGGCGACGACCGCGTGGCGCCGGGGGGCGCACGGGGCCGTGGTGTCTCCGGCGGAGGGGACGAGTCGTCCTACTGGGGGGGGGAGACCTGGGCGGCTCAGCGGCCGCTCGTGCCTTTGAGGAGAGCGTCGAGCTCGGCGTCGACGCCGGCGAGGGCCGCGGTGTTCGCGCTCGCGCCCGCGGTCTTCTTGAGGCGGTCGGGCTCGGTGACCAGGGCGCGGATCAGGAGCTTGTTGGTCTCGGCGAGCCGCTTCGAGACCAAGCGGCCGATCGACAGCGCCAGCGCGTAGGCGGCGGCCTCGCCGGCCTCGAACAGGGTTTGAAAGCGCTCGCGCGGCAACAGCACGCCGCTCAGCTCTTCGACCGCCATCACCGAGGCGCTGGACGGGACGTCGGCGAGAAACTCCAGCTCGCCGACCACGGTGGGCGGCTCGAGGGTGACGATGGGGTGAGCGTGGCCGGCGGCGTCTTTGCGGCTGACCTGCAGCCGGCCGCGGTCGATCACGAACAGCGGCGCGCGGGTGGGGGCGTCTTCGGCGATCAACAGCTCTCCGGCCTCCATGTGCAGCGGCCGCAGGTTCTTCGCCAGCACCTCGAGGTGGGCGGGCTTGAGGTCGGCGAAGAATCCAATCTTTCCCAGGGTGGCGACGTCCATGGTGTCCTCCTACGGGCGGCGCATCATCGTCGATGGTGCCGACGGTCGCAAGGCCGGCGCTCGATCCCTCTTCCCCCGCGGCCGTTTCCAGGGCATGGATGGGTCGGCGCGGTCCCGGGGCGGACCCGCCAAGAGAGACGACGTGCCAGGTCCGGGGACACCGTGCACGAGCTGCGGCAAGACCTTTGCGGCGGGCGTCCTCGTGTGTCCGTTCTGCGGCCAACGCCGGCCGAGCGCCGACGCGGGCGCGGCTCCGGTGTCAACTCCGTCTGCCGTGTCGCCCGGGGTCCGGGCCACGCCGCTGCCGGTGATGGTGACGCCGGTGCAGCCGCGGCTGACCCCGGCCCCGCCCCCCGGCACCCCGGCCGCCGCGATTCGGACGACGCCGACGCCCGGGGTTCGGACCACGCCGCGGCCGATCGGGCGGGCGACGCCGCTGCCGCCGGGGACGATGGGCGCGCAGTGCTACAAGTGCAGCGCGCCGATCCGCAGCGAGACCGGGGTCTGCGGTCGCTGTGGTTGGGATGGACCGCGGGCCCGGCGCTCCTGCCTCAAGTGCGGCAGCCTGGTGACCCTCAACGTCGCGGCGTTGCCGCTGTCGGTGCAGGCGGTGCTGATCGTGCTCTCTACCGTCGCCGCCGGGGTGCTCGCGGGGCTCAAGGCGGTGCTCGCGGTGAGCGCCGGCCTGCTGGCGCTCGCGACCGCGGTGTACGCGCAAGGCGTGAGCTATCGCTGCGAGAACTGCGGTCGGGTGGTGCCGCCGCGGGTGGTGTCGCCGGCGGAGCGCGACGAGCTCGCGCGCGAGCGCTGGCGCTACCGGGCCGGGGCGCTCGTCGCCGCCGTGCTCGCCGCCGCGGCGTCGACTTGGTGGGTGGCAGGCTACCTGTCCGGTCCGCGCTCCGGGCTGACGACGGCGCAGCTCGAGGCGCGCGGCGTCAAGGGCGTGCCCGGGCTCATCAGGGCTCTGCCCTACGACAACCTGGAGAACGACTTTGCCGCCACCCGGGCGCTCGGCAGGATCGGCCGTCCGGCGGTGCCGGCGCTCGCCAAGGCGCTCGGGGATCGGCGCCCGGAGGTCCGCTTCGGCGCGGCCTCGGCGCTGCGCAGCATCGCGCCCAACGTCGAGCCGGCGCTGCCGGCCATCATCCGCGCGCTCGACGACGAGCTCGCCGGGGTGCGCTGGTGTGCGGCGGAGGCGCTCGGCACGCTGGGGGTCAAGGCGGAGGGTGCGGTGGCGGCGCTCGCCCGCCACGTCAACGACGTCGACCTCGGCACGCGGTCGAGCTCCATCAAGGCGCTGGCAGGGATGGGGCCGGGAGCGGCCCCGGCGTTGGCGCCGCTCACCGCGGCGCTCGGTGATCGCGAGGCGTCGGTGCGCGCGGCGGCGGCGCAGGCGCTCGGGATGGTGGGGCGCGCGGCGGCGACCGCGGCGCCGCAGTTGCAGCGGCTGCAGGCAGATCCCGACCACCAGGTCGCCGACGCGGCCAAACGGGCGCTGGAGAAGATCGGTCCCTAGCGTCTGGAGCGAAGGAGAGGCGCGATGCCCACAGCGAAGACCCCGCCGATCGTCCGCCAGCTCGAGGTCGGCAGCATGCGCAACTTCGCCTACCTCATCGGTGACCGCGAGGGTGGGACCGGGGCCGTCATCGATCCGGCCGCGGAGTACGACCGCATCGCCGCCGAAGCCGCGCGGCACCGGCTCGAGCTCGCCTACGTCATCAACACCCACTCGCACCACGATCACATCGGCGGCAACGGCTACTTCCGCAAGGCCGGGGCCAAGCTCGTGGCGCACGCCCAGGCGCCGACCAAGCCCGACGTCCCGGTCGCGCACCGCGACCAGCTGCCGCTCGGGAGCCTGTCGTTGCAAGTGGTCTACACCCCGGGGCACACCGCCGACGGCATCTGCGTGGTCGCCGACGGCTACGTGTTCACCGGCGACACGCTGTTCATCGGCGAGTGCGGGCGCGTCGATCTGCCGGGCGCCGACGTCGCCGCGATGTATCACTCGCTGCTCACCGTGCTCTACGGCCTGCCCGACGAGCTCGTGGTGATGCCGGGACACAACTACGGGCCGTTGCCGCAGCGCACTCTCGGCGAAGAAAAGCGCGACAACTACACCCTGAAGCGCCGAACGCTGCAGGAGTTCACGACCTTCATGGGCGCTCCCTAGAGGCTGCCCGGCAGGAGTCTTTCTGATGACGGCGATGGTCTTCGGCCCTCTGTTCCTGGTTGCGGTGACCCCGGTGAAGCTCGCGGTGATGCCGATCGTCGCCGGCGAGGGGGTGCCGGCGTCCACCGCGGCGGCACTGACCGGGGCGGTCGTCGCGGAGGCCGGGCGGGCGCCGGGCGTCGAGGTGATGAGCGAGCGCGAGGTGTCGGCGATCTTGTCGCTCGAGGCGCAGAAGCAAATCTTGAGCTGCCAAGCCGAAACCTGCTGGGCCGACATCGGCAACGCCCTGAACGCCGACGGCCTCATCGTCGGCGACATCGCCAAGCTCGGCGCCAGCTGGCTGATTCAGCTGCGGCGCGTCGATCTGCACAAGGTCGCGATCGCGGCCGCCGCCGACCGCCGCCTGAAGGGCGGCTCGATCGACGACGTGCTCGACGTGCTGCCGGCTCTCGTCGCCAAGCTCGTGGCCGACATCGCCAAGCCCGCCACCCTGTCCGCACCGGCTCCCGCGCCGGTAGCCGCGGCGCCGGCTGCTCCGGCGGCGGCGTCCAACCCCGTGCCCTCCGGTCCGCCCGCCGCGGTCGACGAGCCGATGACCCTCGACCCCGAGCGCGTGAAGAGCCGGTTGGCGTTGTACACCGACGGCAAGGGTCACTACGTGGCCGTGGTCCCGTTCGCGGGCACCGACCTGCCGCTGTTGTCCGGCGACGGCAAGCGCTTCTATCTCCAACGGGTGCATGGCGGCGGTCACGACAAGGACACCTACTTCAGCCTGTCGTTCTGGGACCCGCGGGTGGCGCGCTCGACGCCGACCTTCGGGTTGCAATCGGGGAAGGTGACGCTCTCCTGTGGTGAGCGCGACGTCGACTTCGCGCCGGTCGCCGCCGCCGAGGCCAAGAAGCTCCTCGACAAAGCGACGTTCCTGCGGCCGCGGTGGCGACGCTACGCGCACGCGCTCGCCCGCGACGACGACGGCAACTACTACTTCGTCGACGGCACCCGCGACGCCGCCGGCAAGCCGGTGCACGACGGCGACTATCGGCTGTTCGTCGGGCCGAAGGGGCGCTTGGCGCCTCTCGGGGTGAAGGGCGCGCTCACCGACAAGGCCGGCGAGCTGTTCCTGACCGAGCGCGGCAAGCTCCGCCTCGGTCGGGACAAAGAGGGCAAGCCGGTCGCCGAGTGGCTCGATGGCGGGCGCACGTTGCCCCTGACCGCGCTCGTGGTCGAGGACAACACCGAGCTGGTGTACGTGAAGCTCGGCGTCTACGCCGGCCAGCGTCTCGGCACGCCCTGCGACGATCAGCTCTAGGTTCGCCGCAACTTTTCGCCCTCAGCACCGACACTTAGAGAGAGGGACCGACGACGACCAGAGGTGCTCGAATGGCAGACCCCATCCACACGTTCTACGTCGGCGGCCATCTGGTGAAGGGCGGCGGGACGCCGGAGACGCGGCTCGCGGCGGCGCTCGAAGCGTTGCAGCGCAAGGCCATCACCCCGCAGCAGCTCAAGGACTTCTGCAACTATCCGGGCAACCTCATCGATCTGACGCCGACCCAGGCGCGCACCGTCGTCGAGTACCTGATGAAGGCGTCGGCGGACGCCTACGGGCAGGCGACCATCGTGACCGTGCTCGCGGCGCTTCGCCCGGACGCCCGCGGCCAGTGTCTGCGGCTCATCGACGGCGAGGCGAACGAGCGTCGGGTGGACCACCTGCTGACGCGCGCGGTGACCGAGCCGGCGCTGCGGGTGCGTCTGTTGCAGCTGGTCGACGCGGCGCGGCCGCACATGGCCAAGGGCGAGCGGATCATGATCACCGACCTGGACGACACCATCGTGCCGTCCGACTACCACCCCGAGCCCGGCAACAAGAAGCGCTACCCGGGCGAGGCGGCGTTCTTCCGGGCGCTGGACCTGGGCAACGACGGCGCCGGGGTGCTCGGCGACGTGCACGTGGTCACCGCGCGCGGGATCTCGTGCGCCGGCGAAGCCGAGCACTTCCTGCGCGGCACCGGCATCGAGTGGGGCAGCGTCGCCTACAGCCGGCCGCTCGGCAGCTACCCGAGCACCGCGGCGAAGCACGACGCCATCGCCCGCCGCAAGAAAGAGAGCATCCACAAGCTGCTGCAGAGGAACCCGCAGAGCCGCGCGGTGCTGGTCGGCGACAGCACCCAGGCCGACGCCGCGGTGTACTACGACATGATCAACACCTACGGCGACCGCATCGAGGCGGTGTTCATTCATCGGGTGGGCAAGTTCAACATCCCCGACGCCATCCTTCGCCACCCGAAGGTGATCCTCTTCGACACCTACGCCGACGCGGCGCGCGCCGCGTTCGACCGCCCCATGCTCAACGCTGTTCAGCTCGCCGACGTCATCGCCGATCGCTAGGCGGCGACGCCCCCGAGCCTCTGCCGGCGGCGGTCCACTCGCGCTCACTTCGGCGCCAAGCCCTCGATGCTCTCGCGGTGCTCGCCCTGCGGGAAGCGGCGCAGGTAGTCTTGAACCGCGGCCGCGAGCCCCTTGTCGTGCGTCGCCGCGAGGCAGAGGAGAACCGCGTAGCTCACCGCCTCGACGTCCAGGTCCGGCGCGCTCTGCGCCAGCAGGTCGCGATAGAGGGGGAGCGCCGCGGCGCAGCTTCCCTGGCTGTGGTAGCGCGCCGCCAGCGCCTGCCAGGCCTGGGTGGCACGCGGGCTGCGGCCGAACGCGCCGCGATAGCCCTCGAGGCAGTGCTTGGCGTCATCGAGCGCGCCGCTCTTCAACAGCGACTCGCAGAGCCTCAAGGTCGCGGCGTCGGCGAGGCGGCCGTCGGGGTACGCGGCGAGGTATTGCTTGAAGCGTACCCGGGAGCGGCGGACGCGGCCGAGATCTTCATTGAGCTTCGCGGTCTCGAACAACGCCAGCTCGGCGCTCGCGGTGTCGGCGTAGCGGTCGACGACGCGCTCGTAGATCGCGAGCCCGCGCCGCCGTTGCCCGGCGCGCACGTAACACTCGCCGGCGAGCATCCAGGCGCGCGCCTCGTCGGCGGTCGACGCCAGCCGCGGGACCAGGGCCTGCACCGCGGTGTCGAGGCGCCGACACGCCCCCGCGGCGAGCGCGCTCTGCGCCTCTCTCCACAGCTCGGCGAGGCGGCGCGCGTCGCTCGTCTTGCGGCGGCTCTGCTCCAGGGTCCCGGTCACCGGGAGCTCGGCGTCTCGCGAGATCTGGACGGTCTGTTGCCAATCGTCGAACCCGGGCTTGTCGAGGGCGATCTCGACCGGGCCCACCGGCAGCCGCAGCCACAGCGGCGTGACCCCGACGCGCTCGCCGTCGACCCGGGCGCGCGCGCCGTCGGGTGCGCTCAGCAGCCGCAGCGTGCCGGATGGCGCGGTGGGATCGAGGTCGAGCGCCGCGAACCCGGTCTCGAGCTCCTCCGCCAGCGCCTCCACGGCGGCGGCATCCTGGGGCTCGCGCATCGAGCTCTTGCCGGCGGTCACCCGCTCGCCGTGGCCGTCCGGGCGCACGAGCTCGACCGTCCCCTCGCTGACCGTGAGGCCGCGAAAGACGTTGTCGCCCACCGCCAGCGCGAAGCGCGTACCGAGGACCCGCACCTCGACGTCGCCGGCCCGCACCGTGAACGCCGGGCCGTCGCTGTGGCGCACCTCGAAGACCGCGTGGCCCGCGGTCATCTGCGGCCGTGGTCCCCGGTCGAAGCGCAGCTCCGCCGGTCCGAGCAGCGCGACGTGGGCGCGACCGTCGAGGACGAGCTCGACCGCCGCCCGCGCCCCGAGCCGCAGCGCCCGCGGCGTCGGGCTCGGTCTGCCGGCGCTGCCGCGATCGGGCGCGCTCTCGACGACCACGTCACCGCTCGTCAACAGCAGCTGCACGCCGCTCGCCGGCGCTTGGCGCGGAAGCGGCGGCACCGCGCGCTCGGGCATCGTCAGCACCACGATCAACGCCGCCGCGGCCGACAGCGCCGCGCCGCTAAACAGCCACAACCAGGGGCGTGCCGGCTCGCGCGGTGTTCGCAGCTCCCGCTCGACCCGCGCGTAGACTGCCCGCAGCCGCTCCGGCTCGAGCCCCGGGGTGCACTCTTCGACCAGGCCGGCGATAGCGTCCTCGAGATCTCTTGGCGCGTCTTTGGGGCGGGCGGTCATTTGCCCTCGTCTTTCTCGGCAAACGCCGCGCGGACGACGCGTCGCGCCTTCTGGACCCGGGCCCAGACGGTTTGCGGCGACGCGTCGACGCGCGCGCCGATCTCGGTGACGCCGAGCCCCTCCATGTCGTGCATCACCAGGGCGACGCGCTGCTTCAACGGCAGGCGTTGCATCGCCGCGAACAGCCGATCGACGAGCTGGCGCCGGCCGGCGGCCTGCTCCGGCGACGCGATCGCATCCGGCGCCGGCGAGCGCGGCACCGCCTCGGTGTCGAAGAACAGCCAGGCGCGGCGCCGGCGGGAGCGCAGGTGCTTGCCGGTGACGTGGTACGCGATACGGGAGAGCCAGGCGGCGAACGAGCAGTCGCGCCGGTGCCGCGGCAGCGAGCGATGTGCCTCCAGGAAGGTCATCTGCAGCACGTCCTCGACCTCCTGGGGCTGTCGCAGCACCATGCGCAAGCGCCGCGCGAGCACCGGGGCGTGGCGAAAGTACAGGGTCTTGAACGCACCATCGTCACCTCGCAACGCGGCGGCGACAAGCTCGTCGTCTGAGACGTCGCGCCGCTCCTTGTCGATGGCAAGACCTCCACGGATATTGTCCCCGGACATCGTGGTTTCTCAAATGATCTCGTCGTGCCACGCGATCGCGGCGGCGACGAAGACGCTCAACGTGTCCTGAGCGAAGACCTCGTGACCGCCGAAGGTCACCCGCCGTGGCCGCCACCAGAGCGTCAAATCGGCCGCCACGCCGAGCTGGAAATCCATCAGGTCGAGGACCCAGGCGCGCGCCCCGAGGCCGAGACCTGCGTCCCAATAGCTGCGCCGCACCCGACCCGCGAAGCGCGGCGAATCGAAGCGCAACGAGGTGCGCCGACCCTTGCCGAGCACACTCACTGCGACCGGTTGCCATCGCCGACCGACCCCCACCGCGGCGTGCAGCTCTTCACCCCCCACCATCATCAGGTTCCGGCTGCGGCGGAGATGCTCGGAAAACCCCACAGATCCGATTGGATCCAGGACTCCGAGCGAGAACGACCCGTACAGCCGCAGGTGCGGCGCCGCGCGGCCCGAGGCGAACGGCAGCTCTCCGCCGAGCTCCAGCCCGAGCTCGGTCGGCGCGCGGCGCGAGATATCGCCGACCGCGGCCCCGCCTCCGGAGCCGGGCTCGGGCCGGTCGCCGGCGTCGGGACCGCTCGGGAGCCCGAGGGGCGCGAGCTGGCGCGTCGGCTCGGGCTCCGGGGTGGTGGGGGGCGCGGCCTCCGGGAGCCGCGGCAGGCGCAGAGACGGGCGAATCGTCTCCGCCACCGCGAGGGCCACGACCTGGGCTGCTTGGTGTTGGTCGAGGCCTTCGATCGAGATCCGCTTGCGGAGCTCGCTCCCCGCGCCGCGGATCGAGATCGCGACGAGCTCCCGTTGTGGCACCGCCAGGACCCGCCACGACGCCGGCTCGGCCTTCGGGTCGCAGCCGCTCACGACCGTCACCGCTTTGCCGATACGGGCCGCGAGCGCCTGCCGAAGCTCCGCAGCCGACAGCGCCGCCCCGGACTTCAGGCCGGCCTCGTCGACCGTCACGCAGATGACGACGTGGCCGGCAGCCGCCGCATGCACCGCCGCCAAGAGCAGGAAGGCACTCACAACCGGCCTCTACGCTACCGAGAGCCGTAGCGCCAGAGATCGTCGAGCTCGCCGCTGTTGCCGGCGCTGTCGAAGCCGAGGTCGCCGCCGAAGAGCCAGAGGTTGCCGGCGGGATCGCGCCAGGCAGCGCCGGTGTTGCGAGCGCCGGGGGTGTTGTCGGCGCCGCTCGTGTCACCACCGCAAGGAGCGGGACAGATCTCGTCGTCGACCACCTGCGGCAGCAGCCATGTCAGGCGGTGATATCTCCACCGGCCCGCGTCGTACAGGGGCGCGGCGGGCCGTTCTCGCTAGCGTCCGGTCCGCGGGAACGCCGGCATCTCCGGGACCTCGGTCTGACAGATGCGTTTGTCGAGCACCAGCTCGAGGTAGGGGGACAGGCGCGAGATGTCCTTGATCGCCATCTCGCCCATCAGGTGGATGTGGCTGCGGAACTCGTCGGGGTTCTCGAAGTTGGGGCAGAAATTCTCCATCTCGCTCTCGAACAGCGAGATCTCTTTGGCGAGGTTGCGGCGCAGCTGCAGCGAGTAGCTCAGGCGGTCGTGCCACTGCGACACGAAGCGCTCCAGGCGGCCGCGCTCGCGCAACACCAGGACCAGGAACAGGTCGCGGTAGTAGTCGCTCTCGCGCTCGTAGAAGTAGCGATGCCGCTGGGTTTGCTTACGTCGCCAGCTCAGGCCGAACTCGCGCCCCCACTCGACGCCGAACAGCGCGTAAGGGATCTTGCGTTTGCGCTCCAGCTGCTTGAAGTGCAGGTGGTAGCACATGTCGCGGGTCTGCATCAGGTTGTCGAGCGGGATGTCGAGCGACAGGATGCCGAAGTTCTCGAACTCGCCGAACAGCAGACGCTTGAAGTTGTCGTGCAGGCCGCTCCAGTTGAGGGCCGCGGCCGGCGAGTGGCGGACGATGTAGCCCTCGATCTCGGTCAGGTGGCCGATGATGAAGTTCTCGATGTTGAGCTTGATGAGGCAGAAGCCCTTGTTCTCCGACTCGAACTCGCGTTGAAACTCCGAGGTGTCGGCCATCACGACGTCGGGGGCGGAGAGCGGCCGCTCCGGTCGGCCGCTGTAGTCGCGGTAGAGCGGGCAGCTGGTGAAGGCCTCGATCACCGTCCGCAAGGTCGCCTTGGTGAACGGGCCGCGCACCCGCACCTCGACCTCTTCGCCGCGGTGGATGGCCATCGCCACCAGCGACAGCGGTTGCAGGTCGACCCAGTGCTCGGTGGCCGGGCGGCGCAGCGCCAGTTGCTCGACGACGCCGCAGTCGCGCAGCCGGCCGAAGATGTAGGCGGCGGGGCGAACGTGGAGATCGTAGTCCAGGGTGGTGTGCAGCACGACCGCGCCCGGCTCGTCGAGCGTGACCCGGAAGTTGATGTCTTCCAGATGCTCAAGGACGCCGTAAGTATCCCGGTCGACCATCGCGTGCACGGCTCGCGTCCCTTCTCATCCAAACCCTCCCGCCGCCCACCACCGAATGGCGCTTCCGCAGGCGGATCATAGCAGGCGACGACGAACACAGCCACTTTCTCGCGCGTTTTCCACCACGTTCTCCGGATCGTGGGCATCCAGACGCCCCCGCCGGGGGCCGCCGTCAACGTGGGGCGGACGGGCGCGGCGTCAATCGGCGAACAGCGGGTAGCGCTCGCCGGGTTTGACGATGGTCGTCTTGGTGTGCTGGGCCTCGAGGAGGCGCTTGAGGTTGGTCTGGGAGTCGGCCTCGCCGTGCACCAGGAAGACCTCGCGGAGCTCGGCGCGGTCGAGCCTGCCGACGTAGGCCAGGATGTCGTTGTAGTCGGCGTGGGCGCTGAAGGTGTTGAGGACCTTGACCTCGGCCGCGGGGGTGCGGAGCTCGCCGAGGATGTTCAGCGGGCTCTCGCGCTCCAGGATCCGGCGGCCGAGCGTGCCCGCCGCCATGTAGCCGACCACGAGGATGGTGTTCTTCGGATCTTCGATGTTGTTCAGCAGGTGGTGCAGGATGCGGCCGGCCTCGCACATACCGGAGCTGGCGATGATGATCGCCGGCTTCTTCAGGTCGTTCAGGCGTTTGCTCTGCGCGACGCTGCTGACATACGTCAGGTCGTCGAAGCCGAACGGGTTCTTGTGGTCGGAGAGGAACAGGGCGCGGGTCTCGTCGTCGTAGCACTCCTGGTGCACCTGGTAGATCGCGGTGGCGTTCGAGGCCATCGGGCTGTCGACGTAGATCGGCACCTTGGGGATCTTCCGCTCGCGCACCGACAGGTGCAGGTAGTACACCAGCTCCTGCACCCGCTCGATCGCGAACGCCGGGATGATGACCTTGCCGCCGCGCTCGACGGTCTTGGTCACCGCCGCGGCGAGGTCGCTCGCCGCCTGGTCGATGGGCTTGTGCAGGCGGTTGCCATAGGTGCTCTCGATGACCAGGTAGTGCACCGCGGGGATCTGCTCCGGATCGCGGAGGATCGGCAGCCCCGGCCGCCCGAGGTCGCCGGTGAAGCCGACCTTGAGCACCTGGTTGTTGTGGCGCGCCTCGATCACGGTTGCGGCCGAGCCGAGGATGTGGCCGGCGTCGTAGAAGGTCGCGGTCATGCCGTCGGCGCACGCGAAACGGCGGTGGTAGGACACGGTCATGAAGCGCTCGAGGGCGGCGACCACCTCGTTCTCGCCGTAGAGCGGCTGCTTGTCGAAGCTTTGGCCGCGCTTGCGGGCGCGCTTGCGCAGGTACTCGAGATCTTTGGCCTGGATGTTCGCCGAGTCCATCATCACCAGGCTCGCGAGGTCGCGGGTCGCCGGGGTGCTGTAGACGTTACCCGCGAAGCCGCGCTTGGCGACGAGCGGCAACAGGCCGCAGTGGTCGAAGTGCGCGTGCGACAGCACCACGGCGCTGATCTCTCGCGCATCGAAGGGCCACTCGCGGTTCTTCCGATCTGACTCGTCACGCCGCCCCTGAAAGGCGCCGCAGTCCACCATCAGAGTGGTGTCTTTGACCTTGAGGAAGTGCTTCGAGCCGGTCACTTCGCCGGCGGCACCATGAGAATAGAGCTCGGCTTGCATCGACCCTCCGGAATCGTAGACGACGCCCGACTATACGCCGACCGGGCGTGGCGCCCGAGTGGAATCTCAGGGTCGGGGCGGGACGCTGGAAGGCGCCGGCCTCCGGCAACACCCGGACTTGCGCTGCCTGGGTAGCGGGCGCACATTCCGGGCACCTGGAGGGGATGCCAATGCGCGCCATCTGGATCACCCGCTACGGCGGGCCCGACGTCCTCGAAGTGCGCGAAGCGCCCGACCCTGTTCCCGACCCCGGCAAGATCCGCGTGCGGGTCAAAGCCTGCGGCTTGAACTTCGCAGAGATGATGGCGCGCAAAGGCATGTACCCCGACGCGCCGAAGCCGCCGTGCGTGGTCGGCTACGAGGCTGCGGGCGTGGTCGACCTGCTCGGCGAGGGCGTTACCTCCGTGAAGGTCGGCGACCGGGTGGTCGTCATGGTCAAGTTCGGCGCCCACGCCGACACGGTGATCGCTGCACCGGGCCAGGCTTTCCCGATGCCGCCGGCCATGAGCTTCGAAGAAGGCGCGGCCATTCCGGTCAACTATATGACGAGCCATCTCATGCTCTTTCGGGCGGCGGCGCTCCGACCCGGCGGCAGCGTGCTCATCCACATGGCCGCGGGCGGCGTGGGCCTGTCGGCGATTCAGCTCTGCCGCACCGTGCCCGACGTGACTATCTTCGGCACCGCGTCGGCCACGAAGCACGACTTCTTGAGGCAGGCCGGCTGCACCCACCCGATCGACTACCACACTCTCGACTACGCCGCCGAGGTCATGCGGCTCACCGACAACCGCGGCGTGGACATCGTCCTCGACCCGCTCGGCGGCAAGGACTGGAAGAAGGGCCTGACCCTGCTCAAGCCGTTCGGCATGCTCGTCGCCTTCGGCTTCGCCAACCTGAGCCGCGGCGACACTCGCAGCTGGATCCACGCGGTAGGCCAGCTTCTGTCGGTGCCCCTCCTGAGCCCCTTGTCCTTGATGGTCAAGAACCGCTCGGTCGCGGGCGTCCACGTCGGGCATCTCTGGCACGAGCCCGAGCTCGTTGCCGAGACGCTCCGGGCCCTGCTGTCGCTCTACGCCGCCGGCAAGATCAAGCCGCACATCGACAAGGTCTTCCAATTCAGCGAGGCGGCGGCCGCGCACCGCCGGATGCAGGGCCGCGAGAACGTCGGCAAGATCATTCTGGCCCCGGACTAGCCAGCGGCGCGACGAAACGCTGGGGCGAGAACAGCGCGCTACGACTTCATCGCGATGACGACCCGCTGGACGTCGTCGGTGCCGAGACCGTGCCGCAGATCTTCCTCGACGGTCGCGACTTTCGCCTCGGCGTGGTGGCGTTCCTCGAGGCCGAACTTCGCCGGGGCCTCGTTGATCAGGAACTCGAAGCCGCGCGCGAAGCCGTCGGTGTCGAACACGTTGACCTGGCGGTTGTGGGCCGCCCGCAGCGAGGTCACCCCGTCCCGGGGCACGTCGATGGCGATCGATTGGCCGGCGGGAACCCGAGCGAGCACGGCGCTGAGAAACCGGTCGAGACCGCGTTGGACGTCGGCGCGGGTCGGCGCGTCGAGATCGTCCGGCCCGACGCTCGCCAGCAGCCACGCCAGCTTGATGACGCCCGGACCGCAGACGCGCGGCTCGGCGCTCGCGGCTTGGCCTACCAGGGGCGTCAGCTTCTTCAGTTCACGTTTGGCTTGGTCGATCCTGGCCCGCGTCTGATGCGTCGCCGCGCCGTCCCGCTCGGCGAACTCCCTTGCCTTGGCCGGGTTCCGGACCCCATAGCGGTCGGAGCCGCGCTCCAGGTCGACCATCGGATCGGCGCGCCGCATGACGGCCGGTGCGTCCTTGGCACCACCCACGGCGTGCGTGGTTGCGGCCGGCGCCATCGCCTGACCGCCGCTCGGCACGCCACCGCCCTTCGGCTGGACGAGCGCACCTAGAAGCTTGGACCGTTGAACCACCGCTCGCCCCCTCGTACGCGGAGTCGCTGCTCGTCCTATTGTACGGCTCCGACAGGAATGAGCAACCGCGAAGTGACCGTCACCGGCGGCATCTCGATGTTGTCCGGAGCGCTGCGACGGTTGCGCTCCCGGCGGGGGCACGGCGGCGCTAGAGGTCGGACCTTGGATGGCGCCAAGCTTCTTGAAGGCTTGTGCAGCCTGGTTCAGGGAAGGTACTGCACGACGTTCGTGGTCGTGACGCAGCCGCAGGTCTTGTCGTTGATGTCGGGCTTTTCGTAGATCGAGTCGGCCGCACTCCGAGCGCCATCAATCCCCAAGACTGAATCACGGATGGAGACGCGCTGTGCCGAGGGGTTGACCACGATCGCATGGAACGTCTCGCTCGTTCCCTGCGTCGTGAGCCTCGAAACGCTGACATCCTGCCCGCTGATGACGAGTCCGTTTCGGGGTGTGGTCGCGGTCAGCGTCACGCCGTCGACCGTGAACGGGGCCGAGGCGGTCTCGATCGAGATGGCCGCGCTCGGGTACGACGCCGTGTTCGTGATCGCGCCGTTTCGCACGACGCCGCGCGGCCCCAGCACGGCCACGACGCCTTGGCTCCCCGCGTGCTCGCCCCACTCGTAGACCGTAAAATCCTCCAAGATGTTGTCGGCGCCGCCGTCCTCCGTGCCGACTCTAATCGCGAACTGATAGTCGTCGTTGGTCGCGTTGTCGGCGATCCGGTTGACGGTCAGGCCTCGGAACAGGTTGTTGCTCGTCAGGTAGGCGAGCTCGATACCGCGAGAGCGGTGCTCGACCACCACGTGATCGAATCGCGAATACGCCACGGGGTTGCCGGTGATGCCGTTGTATCCCCTCGCGACCACCTTGGTGAGCGAGCACTCGTAGCACGCGAGATGAATCGCCTTCGTCTGGCCGGCGCTCGGGTCCCGTTCGAAGGTCATGCCGTATATCGTGACGCCGCGGGCGAGCGCGGCCGGCCTGGCATCAACCATGGAATTGAAGAGGCTCCCGGTGTTGAGGGGGTGAATCGTAGGATAGCCGTCGGTAGGGACCGCGCCGGCGCCGGCCGTGGGCGCGCAGTCGCACAGATCGTCGTCCGGCAGGGAGCAGGGGACACAGCGTTCGAAATCATCGAGGAGAGGATGCTTCAGGGTGAGCTTCACCTCGTCAGTTGTCGCATCGACCGCGATCACCTCGTTCACCACCGCGGTCGAGAAGAAATGGGCTCCCGCGCCGGAATGGATGAAGCGCTGGGCCCGCAGCGCAACCAGGCCGCCCGGCGTAAAGCGAGAAGCGTCGTCAGGACTTCTCAGCGCAACCTGATAGACGGGCGCCGCGGGGCTCGCAGCGAGGACTGCTTCGATGGCGCAGCCGTGTTCGAGGAAAGCGTAGGCGGCAGTCGCGGATCCGGGCTTCTCGTGGGCGCCATAGGTGCCGATGATGATCGGCACCGCCGGCCAGTAGCAGTCGGCGGTGCATCGCGGGTCGAATTCATTGCGAATGACGCTTCGGCCGGGATCGCCGGAGATCGATACCGGTCCGGTGACGACCAGATGGTAGGTGGTCCTGTAATACGCGTCGGAGCCGGGCACGAAGATCGCCTGCCGCTCGTCGGTCCCGAAGTCGATGACTTTCTGCAGTGCCTGGGTGTCGTCGTGAGCGCCGTCGCCGACCGCGCCAAACCAGCGCACGTCGACGGGCTCAGAGAGCTCGCGGATCCAGACCCCCCGGCCGTCGTGCTCGGCGTCCCACCAGCCGGGGCTGCCTGGAGCCATCGAATGGGTGGGGTCGACCACCGTGCCGCCGTTGTGTTCCGCCTTCGAGCGCCCGTCGTCCCAATACCAGGCCCCGCCGCCGTAGTCGCCCGCGGCGTAGAAGCCGCGCACCAGCGCCGTCATTCCCGGGCAGGGCGGCGCCGCCGTCAAGTCGCCGAGGGTCTCCACCTCGATCGTCGCCGGCGCGGGGCAAGGGTCCGGCGTCGCGCCGATCGACGGCTTCGAGGTCGAGCACGCCGACAGGACGAGTGCGCCCGGCAAGAACAGGATGAATGCCCACAGGGGGCGGCGCGCGATATGGATGGTATTCATGAGCACCATGGAGTCTCAGGGTCGGGGCGGCAAGCTGCGCTCGCAGGCGCGGAGGCGCGCGAATATCTCCCAGTCGCGTCCGCCCACGTGCCGCAGGCGCCCGGCGCGCTGCAGGGTCTCGAACGCCCGCACCCGCCTCTCCACCAGCGCCTTCTGCCGCAGCAGCAGGTCGACCTCGGCCTCCGCGTCATCGACCGCGGCCGCGGCCTGGCGGTGCTCGGCGACGCTGTCGGCGCGGGCGAGATAGCGACGGATGCGCGCCGCTTCGCCCGCCAGCGTGGAGTCGAAGAGCGGGTGCCACGGGTCGTTGACGACCGGCCAGCGGGACAGCATCTCGGCCGCGACCACGCGGAAGGCGTCGGTCTCGGCGGCGCGCGCCTCCTCGACCGCGTCGCGCGCGGCGGTCAGGTCGAGGTCCAGCTGCGCCAGCTCGTCCTGGGCGCCGGCGATCGAGGTGTCCGCGGCGCGGCGCGACAGCTCCGTGAGCAGCCACTCCTCTTCGACCAGGTCCACCGCGGCGCTCGGGCCTTCGCTGGGGGCGCGGGCGCGGAGCCAGCGCTCCGAGGTGGTGGTCGGGACGTCGAAGGTGCGGGCGCGGGCCGCGACCAGCGTGTGCGCTTCGAGCAACGAGATCTTGCCGTCGCCGTCGAGGTCGGCGCTGCCGGCGGCGAGCGGGCGGCCGAGGTGATCTTCACCGGCGAGCGCGTGCAGGAAGTGGACCCCGTAGCCGTCGTGGCGCCGCCGATCCGGATCGGGATCGCAGCCGCTCGACTCCTGATCGGCGGTGGCCGCGAACAGGCCGCAGCGATCGAGCGGCGTCGGGCCGCGCTCGCTCGCGGCGCCGACGAACAAGGTCTCGGCGAAGCCGCCCGAGAAGCACGAGGTCACGACCAGGCGCACGCGCCGCGCCGGCGCCGCCGCGTCCAACACCTGCGCCAGGTCGATCGAGGTCAAGACCTCGTTGCCCCAGGTGAGGAAGCCGTTGTCCTTCGGCTGCTTGGCGAGCGAGCCGTGGCCGGCGAGGTAGACCAGGAGGTCGCCGTCGCCGGTGGCGGTGGCCTGGCGGAGCAGGTCGGCGATGCGCTCGACGGTCGCCGGGCCGACCGGGCGCAGCGTCGTCTTGCGGTAGCGGGCGTCGCGGCCGGGACGCGGGTCGAAGAGCGCGCCGAGCTCGAGGCGGAGGCTGTGCGGCGGCAGGCGGGTCGCGATCTGCACGCTCTCGGTCTCCGGTCCGCCGGCAAACAACAGCCGCCCCTGCGGTCCGAAGACCTTGGCGGCCAGGGCCAGGTCCTGCTCGATCGACAGCTGGTTGGTCTCCGGCAGGTCGCCGCCCCCCGCCGCCAGCCACTGCATCGCGGCCGCGAGCGCGCGCGGCGTCTCGGTTTGTCGCTCGGGCGCCCGACCGCCGGTGCAGGCCGGCCCGCAGATCGCCGCCAGCAGCGCCGCGCCGGGCGCGGACGAGATCAGGCGCGAGCCGCGGCGTCGCGAGGGGGCGAGACGGCGCATGTCGACCTACTGCAGGCGCGCGAGCAGCGCCTGCAGCTGCTGGTCGGTGGCGTAGCCGTGGCCGTCGGTGTCGATGGCCTCGGCGAGCTTCGCGAAGCTGAGCTTGGGCAGGCCGGCGTCGCGGCCGATGGCGCGCACCGCGGCCTCGGCCTCTTCGGCGCTGCAGTACATGTAGGACAGGTACTCGCCGGCGAACAGCAGCGCGCGGCCGAGGTCTTCGCGGGAGAGCGCCCCGCCGCGGCGTTCCTTGGCGAGCAGCTTCGCGACCTCGCACTGCACGATGGCGCCGAGGACCGGCCACGTTTGATCTGCGAGCGCCTTGTTCACCTGGACCCGCACCAGGTCGCGGTCGCCGACCGTCTCCTTGGTCAGGCGCACCAGCTCGGTGTCTCTGCCCGCGAACCAACCGCCGGAGAGAAACGCGTCGGCGTCCGCTGCCCCGAAGGCCGAGCTGCCCGGGCCGTGCTCGACGTGGTAGGTCATCAAGGTGTTCAGGAACTGCACCGCGTGCAGCACCTTGGAGCCGTCGAGGTCTTCGGGAGCGTAGTCGTTGGCGCGCGGCACGCCGTCGGCCTTGGCGCCGGCGGGCACCTTCAGGCCGACGTTGTAGATCCGGTCGACGCCCGGGCCGCGGCCGTCGACGACGCCGTCGCGGTCGAGGTCATAGAGCGCGTAGCGCCGGCGCTGGTTGGGGAAGAAGTAGTTGTCGATCTGATCGGTGTCCCAGATCGCGGGGATGTGGGCGCGCATGGTGTCGTAGTCCCACTGGTTCATGATGCCGTCGATCACCCCCATCGTCATCGGCATCATCGAGGTGAAGTAGGACGGGTGGTTGGTGGTGATGAAGTGCGACGCCGAGTACTTGTTGGCGACCTCGAACATGTTCTGCTTGCCGCGACACATCGCGAGCAAGATCAGCTTGGCGCCCTTCTCCTGCGGCCCGAGGCGCAGCTCCTCGGAGACGTTGCCGCCCAGGTTCGAGTGGCCGGTGTAGAGGATCACCTGGTTGTCCGGATCGCTCATGCTCTGGAAGATGCCGTCGTGGCTCTGGACCAGGTCCACCTTGACCTTGATCGGCCCGCCGGGCGCGGCGGCGTTGGTGCCCTCGAGGATCCAGCGCTTCGGGGTCTCTGCCGAGTGGTCTTCGACGACCTGGAAGCCCCGCGCGCGGTAGGCGGCGACCGGTTCGGCGTTGTTCGCCCAACAGTCGGCGTGCGCGTAGTGCTTGACGTGGATCTCGCGCTTGCCGTCCGCCAGCCACTTGTCGTACGGCGGCCGCGTCGGGATCACGAGGTTTCCGAGCGCCTGGAGCCGCGCCTGGTCCGCCGGCGTCAGCGACGCCTCGAGGCGCTCGAGGTTGAAGAACATCGAAGCGCGCAGGCCGCCGTCAGGCTCGCGGTCGGCGGCGGCGAAGTACAGGTCGAGCGCCTGGGCGCGGACCGCGGTGTCATCGGCGCCACAGCCCTCGATGAGCGCCAGCAGGGTCGTCGCGGCGCCGGCGCGCAGGCGTTGTTTCCAGAGCTGCGGCAGCGGCCCGGCGTCTTCACCGGCGGCGAGGGCGCGCTGCAGGTGGGCCGAGAGCTTCTCCTTGACCGCGGTCGGCACGTCCTTGAGGACGTCGGCGGGGGCGCGGGCGAGGGCGGCGGCGGCGCGGTAGACGGTCAGGGCGCCGTTCTCGTCGTAGCGCGGCGCGGCGCCGCTGCCGGTGCTGAAGTGACCTTCGGTGGACAGGACGTAGGTGCGGCCGAGGATCGGCGGCAGCTTCAAGTCGAGGCTCGGGGCGCCGGTCTTGGCGAGGCCGCGCTCGAGCTCGGCGCGCGCCGCCGGTGTCAGGTGCATCGCGATCATCACGCCCTGCAGCGACAGGGTCTCGCGCTTGGAGATTCGCGGGTTGTTGCGGGCCAGCGCCAGGAGCGCCTCGGCCTCGGCCACGTCGATGACGCCCTTGTCCTTCTCGGTGCGGGAGGCGAGCTCGCGGATCGACTTGTCGACGATGCCGATGAAGCCCTGCAGCCGGTCGCGCGCCGCCGGCGACTCCAGCTGATCGGCATAGCGGCAGAGCAGGATCTTGAGCTCGTTGCGCCCCGCGCTCGAGAGCGCGCCGTCCGCCATCGCCTGGTCGATGAGCGCGTTGACGTCGATTTCGGAGAGCGTGCCGTCGGCGGACAGGCGGCCGGCGAGCTCGTTGAGCTTGACGTCGTAGACCTTCGGCATGACCCTCTCCAACTGCCGCGGTGCGGCCGGACCGTGCACTCGGTAGTAGGTAGGTTTTCGGCGGATTTTGCGAGAAGTTGCGGTAAGATGCAGTGCGTCACGGCCCTTGAAACGGCCGGCGGTGAGTGTTTCAATGGCGCGAACCAGGGCGGGAGGCCACTGTGAGCGAGCGGTTCGGCCAGGGCCTTCGGGTGCTCGTCGTCGACGACGACGCCAGCGTCCGGGTGGTGCTCCAGGAGCTGCTCGCCGACGCCGGCTTCGTCATCGACACCGCCGACGGTCTGCAGGCGGGCAAGGCCGGCTTCGTCGCCGGCCGTTTCGATCTCGTCATCTGCGACAAGAACCTCGGGGACGGCAGCGGCCTGGATCTGGTACGCCAAGTCCTGGCCGAAGCGCCGGACTGCGAAGTCATCATCATGAGCGCGTTCGCGAGCCTGGAGTCCGCGGTCGAGGCCATCCGCATGCGGGTCGGCGACTACCTGGTGAAGCCCTTCGACAGCATCGACGTGGTGGCCGATCGGATCCGGCGCGTCGTCGAGCACCTCAACCTGAAGCGCGAGAACCGGGCGCTGGTCGCCGAGCTGTCGGAGAAGAACGCCCGGCTGCAAGAGCTGGTGGTGAAGGACGGCCTCACCGGGCTGTTCAACCACGCCTACCTGCAGGAGCGCCTCGAGAGCGAGATCAAGCGCAGCGACCGCCACGGTCACGACGTCGGCCTGGTGTTCATCGACGTCGACCGCTTCAAGGAGATCAATGACACCTTCGGCCACCAGGTGGGCGACCGCGTCCTGCGCGGCATCGCCGATCTGTTTCGCGGCAACTGCCGGAGCTCGGACGAAGGCTTCCGTCTCCGCGAGCACGACATCGCGGCGCGCTACGGCGGCGACGAGTTCGTGCTGTTGCTCCCGGAGACCGCGAAGGCGGGTGCGGCGATCAAGGCCGAGCGCCTCCGCAGCTGCATGGAGGGCACCCGCTTCGACGGCGTCGAGACCTCGATCACGCTGTCGATCGGCGTCGGCGGCTTCCCGGAGGACGGCGCCGACCGCGCCGCGGTGGTCCGGGCCGCCGACGCGGCGCTCTATGCCGCCAAGAGAATGGGGCGCAACCGGGTGATGAGCTACGAGCCGTCGTTGGCGTCCGCGGACGCACCTGCCGGGTTGCCGGTGGGCGACGCCGAGAAGCGCGTGCTGGCGTTGGAGGAGACGCTCGTCAGCCGCGCGGTCCGTCTTCTCTACCAGCCGGTCGTCGACGCCAAGCGCTGGCAGGTGGTCGGCTACGAGGCGCTCTGCAGCCCGACACACGGGGCGTTCGCCAACGTCCGCGAGCTGTTCGCCGTCGCCGAGCGCGGCGGGCGGGTGACCGATCTCGGGCGGATGATCCGTCCCCTCGCCTTGGCGCCCCTCGCCGACCTGGGGCGCGACGCCAAGCTGTTCTTGAACCTCCACGTCGCCGAGCTGCACGACCCGCTGCTGTTCCAGGACGGGGCGAGCTTGGGCGCCGGCACCGCGAAGCTGGTGTTGGAGGTGACCGAGCAGACGTTGCTCGCGGAGGACACCCGGATCTACGCGACCCTCCGTCGGCTTCGCGACCACGGCTTCGAGGTCGCGCTCGACAACCTGACCTCGGGGTACGCCGGGCTGGAGGCGCTGGCGCGCCTGGAGGTCGACTACGTCAAGATCGGGCCGGCGCTGTTCTCGAACCTGCCGGCCGGCGGTCGCGGCGCCCGCCTGTTGAAGCACATCATGGAGTACGCCGCCGGCGAGGGCCAGCGCGTGGTCGCGGTCGGCGTGGAGACCGAAACGCAGGTCGAGCTGCTGTTGAAGCTCGGCTGTCCGCTCTTGCAGGGCTTCTTCTTCGGCCATCCCGAGCCGCCCTTTGCCCGCGCCGATCTCGCCGTCGAGGTCCGGGACAAGCTGCGCCGCCTCGGTCTTCGAGGATGAACCCGATGCCCGGTTCGGCGCTGAGCAGAGCGGCAGCAACCGCCCCCTACGTCCGGCGCGCCGTCGTCCTGGTGTGGGCGCTGGGGCTGGCGGCGGGCTGTGAGCCCCGGGCGCCGTCCGCGGCGGCGCCGGTCGCGACGCCGACCGGGAGCGCGCCGGCGGCGGTGGACAGGACGGTCGGCCTCGGCGCGGTGCGCGCCCGCGGCCGCCTGCGGCTTCTGACGCGCAACAACGGCATCAGCTACTTCGTGTGGCACGGACGGCGCCTCGGCTTCGACTACGAGCTGGCGCAGCGCTTCGCGGCGAGTCTCAACCTGAGCCTCGAGGTCATCGTGCCGCTGAACTGGGGCGACTTGATCCCGACCTTGCAGGCCGGCAAGGCCGACCTCATCGCCGCCGGGCTCACGGTGACTCCGGAGCGCGACAAAGAGGTTCGGTTCGCGCAGCCCTACACCCTGACGCACATGCGCGTCGTCTGGGGCAGGGGGCACAAGCGCCTGAAAGATCCCGAGGATCTCGCCGGCCGCCCGGTGCACGTGCGGATGAACTCGGCGTATTACCGTCGCCTGCAAGAGCTGAACGGCTTGTTCGAGGCGGCGCGCAAGCCGGCGATCGACGTCGTCCTCGAGAGCGAGAGCCTGGAGACCGAGCAGATCCTCGAAGAGGTCGCCGCCGGCCGCATCCCCTACACCCTGTGCGACTATCCCATCTGCATGGAGAACAAGTCGTACCTGCAAGACCTGGTGATCGGGCCGCGGGTCAGCGACCCGCAGCCGCTCGCCTGGGCGGTGGCGCAGGGCGCCGACGACCTCGCCGCCGAGATCGATCGCTTCATGGACAACCTCAGGAAGAACGGCGAGCTCGACGTCATCCTCAAGCGCTACTACGAGACGCCGCGGCGCAAGGCCCGCGACCTGCCGCGGGCGCGGTCACGGCACAGCGGCCCGATCTCACCCTACGACGCGGTGCTGCGCGCCGCCGCGGAGCCGCACGGACTCGACTGGCGCCTGCTCGCCGCCATCGCCGTCGAGGAGAGCGGCTTCGATCCGAAGAACGAGGTGTGGAACGGCGGCGTCGGCCTGTTCGGGATGTTACCGGCCACCGGCCGCGAGCTCGGCGTCGAAGATCTGAAGAACCCCGCCGAAGCGGCGCGCGCCGCCGCCATCTACCTGCAGCGCCTGGGCGGCCAGTTCGCGAGCGTCAGCGACGCCGACGAGCGCCAGCGCCTGACCTTGGCCTCGTTCGCCTGCGGCGCCGGCCACGTCGCCGACGCCCGGCTGGTGGCGACGAGCGAGAAGCTCGATCCCGACAAGTGGGCCAACGTCGCGCGCGGCCTGCGGCTGTTGTCGCGCGCCGAGACCGCGGCCAAGGCCGAGCACGGCTACGTCCGCGGCGGCGAGGTCGTGGCGTACGTCGACCGGGTGTGGGGCACCTACCGCGCCTATCGGCACGACGCCGGTGAACGGGACCGATGAGCGTCGGCGCCGATTTCTCGACGGATCTGTCTGGATCTGCGACGCTATTCGGGATGGTTGAGAGACCGCGGCCCCTCCGAGGCATCGCGATGTCGATCGCGATCGGGCTCGCGCTCGCATCGGTGCGCGCGGCGGCGGCGCCTGCCGTCGATCCGGCGGAGGCCGACGACGCCTCGCTGACCCTCGCCGACTTGATGGAGCAGAACAAGACCGCGACCGCGCTGCGTCGCGCCCGAGCCGTCCTCGCCGTCGCCGCGCCGGAGAGCGCCGCGGCCGCCACCGCTCGGCTGGTGGTGGCGTTCGCGTTGTTGCGCCTGAAGCGCAGCGAGGAGGCGCGCGCCGCGCTCGCCGACCTCGAGGCGCACGGCCCGGAGCTCGGCACCTACCGGTCGTTTCTGCAGCAGTCGGTGGCGGCGGCGATGGGGGAGTGCGAGGCCGCGGCGGCGGTGGCCGGCGCGCTCCCCGCCGATTCGAGCTTCGTCTACCCGAGCGCCGTCCGGGTCGCGCAGTGTTTCCTCACGGCGCACGACTTGGAGCAGGGCGCGGCCGCGATCGCGCGAGTCGCCGCGGCGGCCGACAGCGACGCCCGGCGTGGCGAGGCGGCGCTCTTCGGTGCCCGGCTCTTGGAGGCCAAGGGCGAACGCCGGCCGGCGCGCGACGCCTATCGCGAGATCCTGGTCCGCTTTCCGTTGACCGCCGCGGGGCGCAGCGCCAGCGCCCGCCTCGACGAGCTGCGCCAGGACGGCATGCCGGTTCGGTCGCTCGCCGCGGCCGAGCTGTTGCCGCAAGCCGAGGGCGAGCGGGTCGCACAGCGGTCGGGCCGGGCGCGGCGGTTGTACCGCACGATCATCAACCAGAGCCGCGGCGGCGGCGGCCGGAGCCTGCGCCAGGCGGCGGAGCTCGGGATCGTGGAGCTCGACGTCGTCGATCGCCGCTACCCGCGGGCGCTGCGGCGGCTGGAGCAGCTCCTGTCGACCTGCACCGACGACGAGCTCGTGGCGCACGCTCTCTATCTGAAGGCCGACATCTTGTCGCGGCGCGGCCAGGTGGAGCCGGCGATGGACGCCTACGAGCTGGTGCGCACCTCGCATCCTGACACCGCCTACGCCGCCGAGGCGGCGCTGGCCGGAGCGCGGCTGGCTTACAACACCCGCGACTTGGAGCGGGCGAAAGAGATCGCCTTGTGGTTGGTGCAAGCGCCGCGGCGCGCGACCGGGAGCCTCGCGATCGTCGGTGGCGACGGCGCGCTGCAGGCGGGTCACGACAGCATCCAGGACTACGCGGTGTGGCTGTTGGCGTGGATCGAGCGGCGGCGGGGCGCGCCCGCGGCCGTCACCGACAGCCACCTGGCGCAGATCGACCTTCGAAGCCCGCTCGGCGCCGCGGCCCTCTATTGGCGCGCCCGTCTGGCCGCGGAGCGCGGCGACGTCGCCGACGCCGAGGTGTTCGGCAACCTGCTCGCGAAGACCAAGAGCACGTCGTTCTACGCCCTCGCGGTCGCCGACCTGTTGCGGCGGGTGAACCCGGGCTGCGACGTGCGCGTCGACCTGCCGGTGTTGGGGCCGACCGAGGTGAGCCTGCCGCCGCCGCCGGCGGTGAAGGCCCAGGATCTCGCGGGGGTCCTGGTGCTCTACCGCTACGGCCTGGCGAGCGAGGCGCAGCGCCTGGTGAGGCTGTTGCCGCCGCAGGCGCTGTCGGCGACCGACAAGACCGTGGCGGCGTGGTTGTATCGGCGCTGCGGCGACGTGCACAAGGCGACGGTGCTCACCTGGCGGCTCGCGGACGAGTCCAACGAGCCTCAGAATCCGGTGCTGCTCGACCTCGCCTACCCGCGCCCCTACGCCGACGTGGTGTTGAGCGCGGCGGCGGCGTACGACGTCCCGGTCGACCTGGTGTACGCCGTCATTCGCCAGGAGAGCGCCTTCAATCCGCGCGCGGTGTCGCCGCGGCGGGCGTTCGGGTTGATGCAGATGATTCGACCGACGGCGGTCCGGCTCGCCGAGGAGGCCGAGCTCGGCAAGGTCCAGATGCGGCAGCTCTTCGAGCCGACGCTGGCGATCCGGCTCGGCACCCAGTACCTCGCCGAGCTCCTGCGGCGCTTCAACGGCAACGTCCCGGCGGCGGTCGCCGCCTACCACGCCGGCGAGACCTCCGTGGACCGCTGGTTGAAGACCCGGTCGGAGCTCGAGCCCGACGAGTTCATCGAGGAGATCCCCTTCACGACCACGCGCGCCTATGTCAAGAAAGTCCTGGCGTCGTTCGGCGTCTACCGCTTGTTGTACCAAGAGGGCGTGCATCAGGCGATTCGGATGAACGTGCCGGTGGCCGAGACCTCGGCGATCCAAGGCGACTGGAGCGCGACCGCCGGCCACCGCAACGACTGAGCGTCATCACCTAGAACGTCGGCCCCCGGGGCGACGGAGGCTCGAAGACCATGGCTTCACCAATGCGCAACCCGGTCATCACGACGGCGCTCGCGGCCGTTGTCGCGGCGGCGGGCCTGATGAGCTGCAGCAACGACGGCGGCGAGGTGCTCGGGGCCTCGGGCGTGGACCTCGCGGCGCTGTCGACCTGTCAGGTCCCCTGCCAGACCGCCGCCGACTGCCAGAAGATCGTGCCGAAGCGGGACGGCGGCCGCCTCGCGGAGCTGCCCTTCGTCTGGCAGTGCGAGAACAACGTCTGCGTGGACTACGAATGCCTGAGCACGGCCGATTGCGCCAACCACTACATCCCCGACCGCAGCGGCGTGCCCTGCAACCCGACCTATCGTCAATGCGCGCCGGCCTGTGGCGCCGGCGGCGCTTGCCCCGACATCCGCGACCAGTGCATCAACGGCGCCTGCATTCGCCAGCCCGAGCCGCCGAACCCCGCCTGTCAGGGCCCGGGCTGCGAGTGTTACAGCGACGCCGAGTGCCGCGACTGGGTGTCGTGCCGCACCAACATCTGCTGGGCGTATCAGAGCGCCACCGGCTCGGCGGCCGCCGGCAGGCGCTGCGGCACCGCGGCGGAGTGCGGCGCCAAGTACATGGTGCAGGACATGCTCGAGGCCGGCTTGAGCCCGCACGCGTTGTTCATGGGCTGGGGCATGTGCGGCGACCAGGCCTGCCAGACCTCGAGCCCGTCGAGCTGCGGCGCCGGTTTCTCCTGTGCCGCGGTCACCATGGTCCCCGCGCTCACCCCCCACGATTCGCGCCTCGCGCGGACCGCGTGCCTGCCGGACGGCTGCAAGGCGAGCGCCACCTGCGCGCCGTCGCTCAAGGAGTGCGTGCAGGACGCCGACTGCGAGAGCGGCGAGGGTTGCATGACCGTCTGGGGGGGCTGTCCCGGGGTCTGTCTCGACGTGACCTGCAGCGCCTGCCGTGCGTGGCTCGACTTGCACCACTCGCGGACCTGCACCATGGCCAACATCGGCGTGCCGATCGCGGTACGCCGCCCCGACTAGGGAGAGCGCGATGAAGATCTTGGGCTTTGTCATTGCGGTGGGCGTCGTCGGCAGCGCGGCGACGGCGGGCGCGGAGAAGTCCAACGAGATCCGACCCACGCCCTCGCCGATCACCACCGTGGGCCTCGCGCCCGGGCACTGGGTGGTCGCGCCGCGCCTCGTCTACGCCCGCTACCGCGACACCCTCACCGTCCCCGACCTCCCCGGCCAGACACAGGAATACGCCATCGACTCCCTCGGCGTCGCGATCGAGGGGCAGCACGCCTTCGCCGAGCGCCTCGCCGTCCACCTCGGGGTCGAGGCCTATCAAAAGCTCGGCAGCATCACCGGACCGAGCCCGGGCGACTTCAGCAAGCGCACCCGCGCCGACGTGACCGGCAACGCCTTCAAGGTCGCGGCGCAGGCCAACTTCAAAGTGTTTCACTTCGAGCGCGGCGGCGACGAGCCGACGCCGGGTGAGCTGTCGGTCTACGCCTTTGGTCGCGTGCTCGGCGACCTGTTCGCCCAGGAACAGGTCGAGCCCCTGTTTCGCACCGACTTCAGCGAGCGCTCTCTGGAGTATCGATTGGGCGCCGCGGCGCACGTCTATCTGTGGCGCGGTTTGTTCGTCGCCGGGTTCGGGGGTGTCGAGGGTGTCAGGTTCAGCGGTGAACGGGAGGACACCGTGACCGGCGGCGCGGCCCAGGTCGCCTCGATCAGCGGCGGCGACGCGCCGTATCCGTTCTTCGGCGCCGATCTCCTCTGGGCCCCGCCCTTCTTGGGGCGCGGCTTCGAGGACGCCGTCTCCCTCGGCGCGATCCTGGCGCTCAACCGCGAGGACGAGACCGGCTTCGGCGGCAAGGTGCTGACCTTCAACCTCGGCTACTCGGTCCACTTCGGTGGCGCGGCCCCGCCCCCGGCCGAGGCGAAAGCGGCGCCCGACGCGGCCCCCGCCCCCGCGGTCGAGCCCGCGGCCCCGCCGCCCGTCCTACCGGCGCCGGCGCCGTAGTCCGACTCCGGTCGCATTCGAGATTGGCGGCGACTGACGCTCGGCGTCAGGGACCGCCGTCGACGGCGCGCGGCCCGGGATCACCGCCCGCGGCCGCGGGCGTCAAGAGCTCGACGACTCCTTGCGCCAAAGGCACCAGGCGCGGGTCCCAGGTGCCGGCGACCTTCTCGACCCGGCGATTGATCTGGACCCCCATCAGCACGGTGTCGACGAGGTTGACGAACACCCGCTCGCCGTCGTCGGTGCGGATCTCGGCGACTGGAAACTTCCCGGGTTGTTTCGGGGCGCGGATCTCGACCACGGTGCCGCGGTAAGTCCTCGCGTAGCGCTCGTAGAGCGCGCGGAGCTCTTCGTCGTCGGCGCCGAGCGCCTCGGGCTCCGGGTCCCAGCGCCACGCCTGTTTCTTGACGACGTGGCCGGGCTCGGTGATGACCCCGTCCACCCAATCGGGGGGGCGCCTGGCGAAGCCGAGCAGCATGCGGTCGTCTTTCACCTCGAGGACGACGCCGCGGTAGGTCTCGTTCCAGTGGCCGACCACGAACGCCAGGACCAGCAGCACGAGGCCGACCACGACATAAATGATCCGCAGGCGAATGGAGCGAGCGCCGACGTCCAGGTCGTCGTCGTCCTCCGGGGCGCCGGCGAGGTTGGCGAGCGGCTCGTCGGTGGTGTCATCGCGATCCGAAGGGCGATCGTCCTTTGGGCTCATGCCGTCTTGTAGCACGGCGGCCGACGGGCGGTTAAGGCGAAAGGCGCGCCGGCGTCAGGGATCGAGGAACCCGGCGTAGCGCGGGTCGAAGCGCAGGCCGACGAAGCGCGGCTCGAGGTCGTGGCCGCCGAGTCGCACCACCTGGGCCTCGGCGGCGCCGACCGCGCTCTCCGGCACGTGCGACGGGTCGGTGACCTCCTCGCGATGCACCAGCACGACGCTCGCGAAGCGGGTGGCGACGCCGCCCACCCCGGGGAGCTCGAGCCGGTTCGGCGGGTGGGTGGCGGTCGGTAGCACCAGGCGCACGACGATGGCGACGTGGTAGCGCTTGGCGATGCTGGTCAGGTCTTCGATCCAACGAATGAGCTCGGCGGTGTGGGCGTAGCCGGAGGTGGCGCGCTCCTGCAGGTCGATCACCGCGAGGTGCGAGTGGTAGGCGAACAGGTGGTTGTCGATGTCGATCAGGCGCACCTTCTTCTGGGCGACGATCGACAGCGCCGACCAGTTGATGCGCTCGCGCGCCGCGGTCATCGACAGCCGATCTTCGGGGGAGACGAAGCCGGCGCGAAAACGGAAGCCGTTGACCCGGGACTCGAGGATGACCAGACGGCCGCGGATCTGGTCCTCGCGGACGTGGTCGCAGAAGTAGGCCACCCGCAGATCATTCTTCAGGGAGTGGAGCGCCGCGCCGAACAGCAACGACGTCGCCCCGACCTTCGGCCGCGCCGCCACCAGGCTCGACGCCGCCACCGGGAAGCCGCCGCGCAACACCGCGTCCAGCCCGCGGAGCCCGGTCGAGACGTGATCGGTCAGCGCGAGCGGCGGCGCCGCCTCCACCGCCTTCTGCCGCATCGCCGCCGCGAACAACGGCAACACCGGGGCGTTTTGCACCCCGACGCTGACGCGCTTCTTCTGGCTGAGCGGCATGGTTGAGAGTTTTGATCAGGGGTCTGACAATGTGGCGCGAGTTTGATACAAAAAACGCCTCCTTAGCCTGGGGCCACACCATGTTCGCGAAGCTCGCTCTGCCAGCCATCGCCCTCCTCCTGTCGGTCGCCTGCGCCGCCAGCCGGTCCCCCGGCACCAAGGGCGCCACCGCCGCCGCCGGCTCCCCGTTCCCCGACGCCGAAGCGCTCACGAAGCTGGCCGCAGCGCCCCCGCCCGCGTCCTCTTTCTACGGACAAATCAAGGAAGTAGACACGTGGACGTTGCAGGGGCCGTTTCCCGACAGTCTCGCGTACGTGCCGCACGCGTACGACGCGGGGTGGGCGAAGCCGTTTGCGGACGCGATCGTCGCGCGGCCGGGGGCGTATTTGCCGTCGGAGGCGATGTACTGCACGGCGCGCGAGGTGGGGTTGTTCTATCTGGCGCACGACGCGCACCCGGGGCTGGGGTTGAAGGAGTTCATCGCCAGTCGTTGTGGCTCGCCGAGCGCGCCGCCTCAGATCCAAACGCTCTCGGCCAAGGTCGACGACAAGATCAGCGACGAGCGCCTGTTGCAGAACTGGCAGCAGCGCTTGAGCGACGGGGTCAAGACCCGGCTCGGGTCGGGCAACCGCTACGTCGGCATGTGGTTCGGGCGCAAGGACGGCAAGGCGGTCTTGATCTTGACCTCCGCCGAGCGCCTGCTGTTCGTCGAGCAGACCCACCCGCAGCCGGACGCCAAAGGTGTGGTTCACTTGCGCGGCGAGGTGACCGGCGCCTTCGAGAAGGTGCGCGCCCTGGTGACCCGCGGCGCCTACGGCGTCAGCGAGTGCACCGTCGACCGGGCGGTGCGGATGCCGGCGTTCGCCATCGACTGCCCAACGACCGCGAGCGACAAGGTCGCGTGGATCGAGCTCGCGGGTTTTCCCACCGGCCGCATCCTCGGGACACCGCTGATGAGCCTGTTCGTCTGGCCGAGCGGCGCCGCGCCTGTGACCTTCGTGCGGCCGCGCTACGCCGCCGGCAAAGCGGCTTCGACCTCGGAGGCGCTGGCGTCAGATCTGCTCACCCTGTTGAACGAGACCCGCGCCAAGGCCGGCTTGAAGCCGCTCAAGCCCGCGGCCGAACAGAGCGCCACCGCGACCCGGGTGGTGCCGCACTACTTCGCGGCGATCGCGGGCGACCTCTCGCCGCTCGTCGCCGACACCGTGGCGCTCGGGCTGCAGGCGGGCTGGCAGGTGCGCGGCCTGGTGCAGACCGGCCGGTTCGCCTCGGGCCTGGTGAGCAACGCCGCCGACGTCGGCGACCTGCTCGCGGCTTTTCTCGAGCGGCCCTCGGGGCGCGACGTGCTGTTGGCGCCGAACGCCGCCCTGATCGCGATCGGGCCCCTCGTCGCCGAAGACGGCAAGGTGCTGGCGGCGCTCGTGAGCTCTTACGACCTGTTCGACGTCCAGAGCCACGAGCAGACGGCGCTGGCGGTGCGGCTGCGCTTGGACCAGCAGCGCCGGGCGAACGGCAAGGGGCCTGCGGGCGACCTCAGCCGCGCGCTGCCGCTCGTGACCAACGCCGCGAGCTTGTTGGAGAGCGGTCGGGTCGACGAGCAGCAGGTGATGGACGACATGATGCACACCGCGAGCGCCAGCCTCACCGGGCGCTTCTATGGCTGGATGGCGGGGGCGAGCAGCCTCGAGGCCATCCAGTTTCCGAAGGAGCTGTTGACGCGCGGCAAGATCGACGTCGCGGTGGCAGTGGCGTTCTACCGCGCCGCCGGCCAGCCCTGGGGGCACTACGTCGCGTTCTTCCTGGTGATGGAGCCGGATGTGGGTGAGGGGGTGTAGCAAAGCGGTGTCGCCATGCTCGCATCCACGGCCTCGAGAATTCCCCGTGCAACGAAGACGCGGTCACGTTTCTTGCCCGTCGTCTCGGTCAGGATCTTGGCATGGCAGAGCTTCTCGATGCTCATCGAGGCCGCCCGGTGGGTCACTCGCATGAGCTTCGCCGCGCCCGGGATCGTGATCACGGGCTGCTCGAACAGCCGGTCGATGAGCCGCAAGATGAGGGCCGACGAGCGCGCGGCCTCGAACCGGTGGCGATACGACCTCCAAAGGTCGAGGAGCACGCCGATGCGCGCCACCGCGTCTTTGGCCTGCGTCTCGACGCCGGTGAGGAAGAACAAGATCCAATCCGACCAGGCGCCCTTCTGACTCACGGCCAGGAGCAGGCGGTAGTAATCGTCCCGGTTGGCGTCGAAAAAGGCCGATAGATACAAGAGTGGCTCGCGCAGCAGACCCTCGTGGCACAGGAGGAGGGTGATGAGCAGACGGCCGACGCGACCGTTGCCGTCGAGGAAGGGGTGGATCGCCTCGAACTGGTAGTGCACGAGCGCGAGGCGAACGAGCGGCGGCAAGGTCGCGCGCCCGTGCAAGAACTTCTCGAGAGCGCCCAGGGCCTCCGTCATCTCGTGGGGCGGGGGCGGCACGTACGTGGCGTCGGCCAGGCTCTTGCCGGGCGGCCCGATCCAGTTCTGCGACCGCCGGAGCTCCCCCGGCGTCGCCTGCTCGCCGCGCACGCCTTTCATCAGATGGCCATGGAGCTCGCGGATGAGCCTCACGCTCAACGGCAGGGTGTCGAGGCGCCCGAGACCGTACTCCAATGCCGTCACGTAGTTGGCGACTTCCCGAACGTCGCCGGCGCCGCCGGCCACGGTTGCCGCGGCCTCGAAATAGAAGAGGTCGGACAACGACGCCTGTGTGCCTTCGATGCGGCTCGATAGCACAGCCTCGCGACTGACGAACGGCCGGATGAGCAGATGTGGATTCGGGATGTTGCGGGCAGCGCCGCCAAGCTCGCTCAAGGCCCGATCTGCGGCCGAGAGCGCCGTCGTCAATTCCCACGACGCAGCGAGGTCCGGGGGAAGCGGGTCGGGCACGAAAGCAACGAAGCCCTGCGGGGCTCGAATCAGCCGACCCGGAGCCTTGCGACTGAACGAAATCTGTTCCATGGCAATGATACCCAAGTACGCAACGAAAGGTGCTGTGATACTTAGTGCTGCACAGGTATCATAGCGTACCCGCGAAGGGAACAGGTCTGAGACTCGTAAATGCACCTCGCTGCAGAGTCAGGCAGAAGGGACGCCAACCCTGGTGATGGAGCCTGATGTGGGTGAGGGGGTGTGGGGATCAGCTCTCGCGCCGCCTGCGGCTCCATCTGAAGACCGCGACGACCGCCAACGCCAAGCCGGATACCGGTGTGGTCGCCTGACACGAACAGCCGTGCCGCGGGTTCTTCTCCGGCAGCGTCTCGTCCTGTGGAAGGCACAGGGCGCCGTTGCACAGGTAGCCCGCGACACAGTCGATGAAAAGGGGTCAATGAAAAGGGGTCAGGTACCATTTGCAGATTCCGCTCCGGAGTCCTTCACTTTCGGTCTTCCGCGCGATCGTAGCGTTTGCTCCAAACCGTGCTTGGACGCGAGCCTTTGCACCCAGTCCTCCGCCCCGAACGGGCGTCCGCGCGCGACGCTTGTCGCCAGTGCTCGCTCCTCTGCTTCGGTCTGTGACGCGTTCACCCACTCTACCCAATTCCGTGGCATGTCTATGGGCGAGCTCGCAAGGCGCAGGTCACCCTCGTGGCGGCGGCGATGGCAACGATGCCAGAGGCTCGACCAGCGCCACGTTTCAGCCCGACCCACCAGCCCAGCCTTGAGAGCGTTGCGCTCCACATAGCGAAGCACCGTGAGCAGATGCTCGTCGGAGCTGATCAGAAACGACTTGAAGCGGCCTTGGTACACGTGCCCTTGGCCGATGGTGCGGCGAGCCGCGTGCGTCCGCTGGGTGTGAGAGACCGTGAGCCACTGCATGAACCGGGAAAGGTCGCCGTCGTCGACCGGCCACAATACCAGGTGCCAATGGTTGGGCATCAGGCAGTAGCCCAGTACGCGCATGCCGAAGCGCTCCACGCCACTGGCAAGCAAGGATTCAAACCGCTCGTACTCAATGTCGTCGCGAAACAGCTGCCCTCGCGCGCTGGCGCGGTTGAGGACGTGGTAGGCATACCCGCCAATAGAAACACGCGGGGCGCGCGGCATCCAGGTACGTCCCCATAATGCGGTCTGGATGTCAATAAAGGTACCTGACCCCTTTTTCCGTGACCCCTTTTTCCGTGACGCCGTAGATGATGATGATGGTGGCGACGGGCTTGCCGCCGCCCTCACGCCTTGACGATGTAATGCATTTGCATTACCATGGATTCGTGGAGGTCGTCATGTCAACGACGCTCGAGCTCGAATCGACGCTTACCGACCGCTACCAGACCACGGTGCCCGCTGGTGTGCGCAGGGTCCTCAAGCTCGGCAAGCGCGACAAGCTTCGCTACGTGGTTCAAGCTGACGGAAAGGTGTTGCTCACCCGTGCGGAGGAGGAGGACGATCAGATCCTCGGCAAGTTCCTGGTCTTCCTGGCCCGTGACCTCGAGGCCCATCCCGAGCACCTCCAGGGTGTTGATGCCGGCTTTGCGGCCCGCGTGAAGGCGCTGGTCCGCGGGGTTGAGGTCGATCTCGACGCTCCGCTTTCGCCCGCCGACGAATGAACGCCGCCGTCGTCAACGGCTGGACAATCCTCGCTCACCCGCTCTTCCTCGGTCAGGTCGAGGGACTGGTGGCGAAGGTGGAGAAGCTGCGCGTCAAGGATCCAAAGGGCTACAAGAAGAAGAACGCCGCCAAGCGCCTCGCGGCGATCTTGAAGCTCGCGTTTGACGTGATCCCCCAGGATCCGACTCGGCCCGAGTATCGGCAAGGCTCAACTCTCGGGGCCGCCTACAAACATTGGTTTCGAGCCAAGTTCTTTCAGCAGTACCGCCTCTTCTTTCGCTACCACAAGACGAGCAAGGTCATCGTCTACGCGTGGGTGAACGACGAGGACACGAAGCGCGCCTACGACAGCCCCGACGAGGCCTACCGCGTGTTCAGGGCCATGCTCGGCAGCGGCGATCCACCCGATGATTGGGATGCGCTGGTCAAGGCAACTGCGGCTTTGAGCGCCAGGATGGAGAAGCTCAAAGGCAGCAAGCTGTAGATGGCACGCAAACCCGAGCCAAGGTTGCCGCGCCCCCGCTCTCCCTTCCTGAGCGGTCATTGGCGCTTGGAAGGGCTCGCCCCGCTCAGCTCTCGATAATGAACGTGACGCCGTAGATGATGATGGTGGCGACGGGCTTGCCGCCGATCTCGGCGGGCTCGAAGGCGCAGCTCTTCAGGCTGCGCATCGCCACCTCGTCGAGGCCGTGGCCCAGGCCCTGGACCACCTTGACGTCGCCGACCGTGCCGTCGCTTTCGACCTCGACCTCGAGCTGCACCCGGCCTTCGATGCCGAGGGCCTTGGCCTCTTGGGGGTAGGCGCGCGGATCGATGCGGCACGGCCCGTTCTTCGGGCGCGGCTGCTTGTTGACCGTGTGCAGCGGCACCGGCTTGTAGGCCTTGACCTCGGAGACCGGGACCGGCTTCTCCTCCGGGTCCTTCATCAAGGTGTTGCCGACCCGCACCGCGAAGCCCGAGCCGCTCCCCGGGCCGACCACCGACGACATGCTGATGCCGAACACCGGGCGGGCCTTCTCGGCGGGCACGTCGCCGGCGGTGTTCGGGGGTGGCGGTACGTCCGCTTCCGGGGTCTTGATGATCGGGACATCGACCGGGGGCGGCGGGCGCTTCTTCGGCTTCTCGGCGGGCGGCGCGGGCGGCGGCGCTTCTTTCTTGACCACCGAGAACTCGATGGCGCGGCTACGCACGTGGATGCCCAGGCGCGCGGCGTTGGTGAGGCCGCCCCACATGCCGAAGTGCACCAGGAACGACACCGCGACGGCGATGCCGTAGGTGAGGAGGTCACGCCGGTGGAACATCAGCCCTCATCTTCGCACGATTGACGGCAAAGCTCACGGTGGGAGCGACGGCGGGGTCACCGAGGGGTCGATGTTGAGCGCGAACTTGTAGACCCCTTTCTGGCGCACGAGATCGATGAGGTGGATCACGGCGCCGTGGCTGACTTCCTTGTCGGCGGCGATGATCGCCTGGGTCTTGGGATCGGTCGCGACCACGCCCGGGATGTACGCCGCGAGCCGCGTCTCGTCCGTCTGTTGGCCGTTCAAGTACAGCGCGCCGTCCTTGGTGAGGGTGAGCGCCAGCGTCGTCGGGTCGGTGCCTTCGCCGGTCGCCGCCTGCGGCAGCTCGACCTCGATGGCCGGCGACATGATGATGTTCGCGGTGAGCATGAAGATGATCAGGAGGACGAGGATGATGTCGACGAGGGGGGTGACGTTGATCGCGGTGATCATCTCCTCCGGATCCTGAGTCGCGCCGCCCGCCATCGTCTACTCCTCGGTCGTGAGCCGAACCGGCATCGAGGTCTAGGACTCGTCGCTCTTGGCGTGCGCGAGCAGCACCCGGGCGACGGCGTCGGCGGTGGCGACCTGGGTGCGGATGGCGCGCTGGAAGCCGTTGAAGACCGCGACCGCCGGCAGCGCCACGAGCAGGCCGACCGCGGTGGCGATCAGGGCCTCGGCGATGCCCGACATCACCGCCGACGAGCCGGCGATGGTGTTGGTCGCCAGGTCACGGAAGGCGCGGATGATGCCGAGCACGGTGCCGAACAGGCCGATGAAGGGCGCGTTGTTGCCGAGGGTGCCCAAGAACGCCAGGCCGCGCTCCATCTTCAGGCGCTCGAGCTGGGTGGCGCCCGCGACCGTCTCCTCGACCGCGCCGGCGCCGCGGCCCAGGACCGCGAGGCCTTTCAATAGGACCTGCGCCACGTGGGTGCGGCTCTGCTGCAGGTAGGCGCGCGCGCCGTCGAGGTCTTTCTTCGCCAGATAGTCGGCGAGCAAGGTCGCGAGCGCTTCGCCGTCCACCTGGCGGCGGGCGAAGTGGATCAAGCGCTCGAAGGTGATGGCGACCGAGAAGATGCTCAAGAACATCAGCAGGTAGAGGATCCACTCCGACCCGAGGAACAGGAAGATGTCGAGGAGCTGGCGCTGCAGGCCTGCATCGGTCACGACGGCGTTGGGCATGGACTCTCTCGCGGGTGACGGCGGCCGGGACGCACCGCGCCCGGCCGGTGATCAGACAAAGCTCAAGGCGTCGGCGCCGGCGGCGCCTCGGGCGGCGGCGCGTCGCCGCCCGAGACGATCTTGAACTCGGAGCGGCGGTTGGCGGCGCGACCCTTCGCGGTGCGGTTGGACGCGATCGGCTTCGACTCGCCGTAGCCGATGGCCTCGAGGCGACCCGAGTCGACGCCGCGCTCGATCAGCTCGGTGCGCACCGCGTTGGCGCGGCCGTCGGAGAGCTTCAGGTTGTGGGCGGCGTCGCCGACGCTGTCGGTGTGGCCCTCGATCACGATCTTGATCGCCGGGTTGGACTTCATCACCGCCGCCACCTGATCGAGGATGTCGAACGACAGCTGGCCGACGATCTTCGCCTTGTTGGTGGCGAAGTTGATCTGCTGCTTGATCTCGATCTTGTCGGCGGTCTTGACCACCAACACCTTCTTCGGACAGCCGGAGGGCGCCGGCCCGGGGATGTCGGGGCACTGATCGACGTCGTCGTTGATGCCGTCGCCGTCGCGATCGCGCGCCGGGCAGCCGTTGTTGGCGGCCGGGCCGGGATCCAGCGGGCAGGCGTCGACCACGTCGAGGACGCCGTCCTGGTCGTTGTCGGGATCCGGGCAGCCGTCCTCGTCTTGGAAGCTGTCCTTGTCCTCGGGCACGTCGGGGCACTTGTCGACGTCGTCCATGATGCCGTCGCCGTCGCGGTCGCGGTTCGGGCCACCCTCGGGACAGCCGTCCTCGTCCTCGAAGCCGTTGATGTCCTCGGGGATGTCGGGGCACTTGTCGACGTCGTCGGCGATGCCGTCGCCGTCGCGATCGGTGACCGGGCAACCCTGGTTGGTCGCCGGCCCGGGCTCGTTCGGGCACTTGTCGTCCTTGTCGAGCACGCCGTCGCCGTCGTTGTCGGGATCGGGACAGCCGTCCTCATCCTGGAAGCCGTCGATGTCCTCGGGCTCGTCGGGGCACTTGTCGACGTCGTCCATGATGCCGTCGCCGTCGCGGTCGGTCTTGGTGATGATCAGCGGCTTCTGGTCGCTGATGAGGACGCGCTTCTCGGCGCACTCGTTCGGGTCGGTGACCGTCAGGGCGCGGTCGATGTTCTCCAGCGCCGCGCGGTGGTGGCGGCCGGCGCGCACGAAGTCGCCCTGCTCGAGCTCGTAGTCGAGGAACTCGAGGTTGGCCTCGGCCTTGGCGAGCTCCTTGGGCGCGCAGCGGTAGGCGCCGCGCTCCCGGGCGTTGGCGATCTTCTTCTGGATCAGGCTCGCGTCCTCGCGCAGCTTGGCGCCGGTGACACAGCCGCAGGTGGCAGCCACGAGCAGCGCCGCCGTCCCCCATCTCACACAAGTGTGCAGAATCATCGACGGCTCCTGGCGCTACGGGGTCGGCACGATGACCGGGGGCGCGTTCACCGCCGGCGGGGAGGACTCGGGGAGGATCACGGGTTGGTCGGTGCTCGACACCGCCTCCGCCTTCTTGCGGGCCGCGACCGCGTAGCTCTCGGCCTTCTCGGCGTAGATGCGTGACGCCCAGAAGTCGGAGTAGGCGTACTCCTCGCGCGCCTTCTGCAGGTACTCGCGCGCCGCGGTGTATTCGTAGACCGCGCTCCTCTTGGCCCCGGCGGTCTCGGCCGCGGACAAGGCGATGTTGGCGTTGACGATGCCGACGCCGCCGACGATCGGGCTACAGGCGGCGGCACCGGCGAGCGCTGCCACCACTGCGAGCTGACCCAGGAACTTCATCCACCGCTCCTCGCGAGTCCCACCCGTCAATCATCTGCCGCGGCAGCTGAGCGACCGGCGAGCCTCGATCTCTTCGCGGATCGCTTTGAAATCAGTAACAAAGGAGGTTGGCAGGGTCAACTCTCTGCCTGGTTGTTGCTCAATTACTCTTGCGGCGGGTGCCGGCGCCCTTGCCGGTGAGCGGCTGGATCTGGGACGGCGACACCTCGATGGTCGCGGCGCGGCGCGTGAAGCCGAGCAACACCAGGCGCCACAGCGTCATCCCCCAGGCGAGCAGCCCCGCGACCGCCATCGGCGGCAGCAGATACAAGAGCGGGGTGTCGAAGATCGAGCGCATCTGCGCCGGGTCGGTGCGAAACGCCTCGGTCGTGCCCACCACCAGCAGCTGCGCGCGGCCGTGGTAGACCACGAGGCCGACGAGCACCAGCCCGACGACGCCCACCGCCGCCCCGGCGATCAGGCGCGCGGTGAGGAGCAAGCGGCGCACGCCCAGGAACGCGGCGAACGCGGCGAACGGCACCATCGCCGCCCACAGCGTGGTCGGCAGCCCGGCGGCGCCGGGCTCGAGCACGTACATCAACGACCAGGCCGGGAAGCGCCACAGCAGATAGACCGCGGTCGGCAGCATCACCAGCCCCTCGACGATGACGAGAGCCCACAACGCCGACGCCCGCCACAGCGGCTGGTCGCGCAATGACAACCGGGCCGCGAGCGCGATGCTCGCGCCGACCGCGATGTTCAGCGCCACGGCAACAGGGACGATGACGCGCCACCTTTCTCGACGGCTATACCATCGGACCTGGCGCTGTGGGTCAAGGGCCGGCGAGAACTAGACCCCCGCGCCGCATTCCTGTGTTATGGTGGGAACAATCGGGGGGGGAGGCCCCGCTGGTGTTGGCCATGGACGACCCGAAGACGCCTCGCCCGCAGCGGCAGCAATTCAACTCACGGGTTCGCTTCGTGGTCGCCGACCGGCAGACGATCTCGGAGCGCTTCGCCACCAACCTCAGCGAGGGCGGCCTCTTCGTTCAGGATGACAATCCGCCCGCGGTCGGCAGCCTGATCCTCATCGAGTTCGTGCTGCCGGACGGCAAGCCGTTGTCGCGGGTCGCGGCGCGGGTGGTGCACTCCCGGCCGGGCGTGGTCAAAGGGGACAAGACCGCCGGCATGGGTCTGCGCTTCGTCGAGCTCGACGCGGTCGCGGCCGAGATCGGCCAACAACTGAACAGCGAGCGGGCCCGACCGAGCGCCCCCGGCGATGGTGCCGCGGTCGAGCAGCCGCGCCAGTTCTCGTTGCAGCCGCTGCCGGCGCCGCTGCTCGCGCCGTCCGGGCCGGTGATCGGCATCGACCTCGGCACCGTCAACAGCTGCGTCGCGATCGTCAACAAGGGCACGCCGCGCGTGATCTTGAGCCCGCAGGGCTACGACACCATCCCGTCGGTGGTGTTCGTCGCTAGCGACGGCAACGTCTTCGTCGGCCACAAGGCGTTGGAGCGCATGATCCTCGATCCGACCTCGGCGATCTACGGCTCGAAGCGCTTCCTGGGACGGCCGTTCATCTCCCGCGAGGTCCAGACCTACGGCCACTTCTTCAACTACGAGCTGGTCGCCGGGCGCGGCGGCCGCACCGCGGCCAAGGTCGGCGCCAAGACCATCGGCCTCGAAGAGGTCGCCGGCCACATTCTCCGCAAGATGCGTGACATGGCCGAGCACGCCCTCGGGCGGAGCGTCGGCCGGGCGGTGGTCACGGTGCCGGCCTACTTCGGCGAGACCCAACGGATGGCGGTGCGCGAGGCCGGGCGCCTCGCCGGCCTGAACGTCGAACGCATCCTCAACGAGCCCACCGCGGCCGCGGTCGCTTACGGCTTCGGGCGGCGGATGCAGAAGACCATCCTGGTCTACGACCTGGGCGGCGGCACCTTCGACGCCACGGTGCTGCGGATCGAGAACGACTCGTTCGAGGTGCTGGCGACCGACGGCGACCCCTTCCTCGGCGGCGCCGACTTCGACGATCGCCTGACCGAGTACGTGCTGTCGACCTTCGAGCGCACCCGGCGGGTGTCCTTGAGAGAGGACGCGGTCGCGGTGCAGCGCTTGCGCTTCGCGGTCGAGCTCGCGAAGAGGCAGCTGTCGGAGGCGATGCGCGTCGATCTCGACCTGCCGTACATCGCCCAGACCGCGGACGGGCCGGTGCACCTGCGGATGCCGCTGGAGCGCGCGCTCTTCGAGCGTTTGACCCAGGATCTGGTGGACCGCACCCTGACGATTGTCCAGGCGGTGCTCGACCAGGCGAAGATCAAGAGCGCCGATCTGGACGACGTCCTCCTGGTCGGCGGCCAGTCGCGGACGCCGATGGTGCGCGCCCGGCTCGTGGAGCGCTTCAATCGCCGGCCGTCGGCCGCGGTGCACCCGACCGAGGCGGTGGCGCTCGGGGCGGCGCTGATCGCCGAGGCGTTGCACTCCGAGCTCGCGGTGCACCTCGCCGACATCCTCCCGGCGAGCGTTCGCCTGGGGCAGAGCGACGGCACGACGCTCTTGCTCTGGCACCGGGGGGTGCGGCTGCCGGTGGCGCGAGAGATCGAGGTGGCGGCGGAGCCGGGGCGGGCCGAGATCCGCGTCCTCTTGTTCCGCGGTGAGAACGCGCTCGCGGCGGACAACACCTTCCTAGGCGCGATCACGTTCCCGCCGATCGCCTCGAGCGCGGCGATCACGGCCAGGGCCAGGGTGAAGATCCAGATCACCAGCGACGGCATCCTGAGAGTGACCGCCGTTCACCCGGTGACCGGCGAGCACAAGGAGCTGGACCTGCTCCTCTCCGATGCCTGACGTGGGGGTGGAGGTGTTGTCGTGGATGGGGTGAACTGGCCGGCGCTCGTCGCCGAGCCCGCGGTGCGGCAGCTCGTGGACCTCGCGGTCGCCGAGGACGTCGGCTCGGGCGACGTGACGACCGCGGCCATCTTTCGCGCACCGCAGTCGGTGGTGGCGACGGTGGTGGCGCGGCGGCGCACGGTCGTCTGCGGCTTGCCGCTGTTCGAGGCGATCTTGCGCCGCTTCGATCCCACGCTCACCGTCCAAGAGAAGAAGCACGAAGGCAGCGTCGTCGGCGCCGGCGAGGCGTTGTGCGTGGTCGGTGCGGAGGTGCGGGCGGTGTTGACCGCCGAGCGCACCGCGCTGAATTTCCTGATGCATTTGTGCGGGGTCGCGGCGGCGGCGGCGGCGGCGGTGGCCGCGGTGCCGGCGGGGTGCAAGGCCAAGATCTACGACACCCGCAAGACCACCCCCGGCTGGCGGCTGTTGGACAAGGCCGCGGTTTTGACCGGCGGCGCGTGCAACCATCGCTTCGGGCTCTACGACGCGGTCCTCATCAAGGACAACCACGTCGCCGCGGCGGGCTCGGTCGCGCGCGCGGTGGAGATGGCGAAGCGGCACGCGGCGGGAGCGCTGAAGATCGAGGTCGAGGTCGACCGGCTCGACCAGCTCGAGGAGGCGCTCGCCGCCGGCGCCGACATCGTGTTGCTCGACAACATGACCGCGGCGGACATGGAGCGCGCGGTGCGGCAGGTGCGGGGGCGGGCGCTCACCGAGGCGTCGGGGGGCGTGACCTTGGCGCGGATCGACGGCATCGCGCGAACCGGCGTCGATCGGATCTCGATGGGTGCGTTGACCCACACGCTCGTGCCCGCCGACTTGAGTCTGGAGATCAGGGCGGACGGTGTTAGGATGGTCCGCTAGGAGAGCTCGATGCTGGCGACGACCCTGCTCGCGGTGCTGGTGGGACAAAACTGGGTGCCGGGGCCGGAGGGCATTCCGGTCCCGGAGAACGAGCCGTTCGGGCAGAAAGGCACGCCCTATACCGCCCCCGGCCGGTTGTTTTCGGTCGAGGTCCCGGCGGGGTGGGGGGTGGCGCTGAAGGCCGACGACCCGAACACCGTCGAGTTTCAGGGGGTCGGGCGGCCCGGCAACGCGACCCTTCAGATCCGACGGCTGCCGGTGCCCAAAGGCGCCCACCCGCGGCAGCTGCTGTTGAACGCCATCGACCGGCGGCTGAAGAAGCTCCCGGGTTTCAAGGTGGCCTCGCGGCGCGACACCACGGTCGCCGGACAGAAGGCGGCGGCGATCACCGGCTCGTACAGCTACCAGGGCAACATCCAGTTTCCGCTGGTGCTCGAGGAGGTCTACGTCGTCGTCGGCAGCGACGCCTACGTGTTCCACTTCGAGTGCTTCGAGCCGGTCGCCGGCAACCTGGCGGCGGACGTCAACGGCTTCTACGTCTCGTTCCAGCCCCGACCGACGGGGGCGCAGCCCGGACCCTTCGTGCCCAAGGCCCCGGAGGAGACGCTCCCGGATCCCGACGCCGTCCCCTTTTGATGATGGATCTCGCGCCTCGGGGTGTGGACCCACCCACCGCTCGCGGCTAGTATCGAAGTTGCCGCGGGACTCAGGGAGGCGCATGCCGGAACAGGGACGAATCGGCGATCGTCTGGTGACGCGCGGGCTGCTCAGCCGCTCGCTCGCCGAGACCATCGCGGTCGAAACGGTGATCGCCAACACCCGTTTCGGCTCGGTCGCCGCCAGCTCCGGCCGGGTCCCCGAGGCTGACGTGCTCCGGGTGCTGGCGCATCAGACCGGGGTGCCGGCGGTAGATCTGCCGGCGGTCGCCGTGCCCCGGGCCGCGCTCGACAAGGTGCCGCACGCGGTCGCCAAGCAGCACGTGGTGTTGCCGCTGGCGGAAGACGGCGACAACCTGCTGTTGGCGATGGCCAATCCCCGCGACCAGAAGACCATCGACGAGATCGGGTTCGCGACCGGCCTCAAGGTTCGGCCGCACGTGGCCTTGCACCTCAGGCTGTTGGACGCGATCGCCAAGGCGTACGCCAACCGCAGCGAGGTCTACGAGGGCCCGCGGGCCAAGGGCGCGAAACCCGGAGCGTTGGTGCTCGTGGTCGATGTGCCGGCAGCGCCGCCGGTGAGCGCGGCGCTCTCCGCCTCCGACCCGATCGAGTTCGAGATCGACCTCACCGACGAGCCCCTCGAGCTCGTCTCCGGCGCCAGTCCGCCGCGCCACGGCCCGGCGACCGCCGTGACCGCGGCGGCGACCGCGGCACCAGCGCCGCGTCTTTCGGACACGCCGGCCGCGGCAGCGGTGACGGTGGGTCGGAAGGTGATCCTGGTCGTCGACGACGAGCCCGAGATCCAGACGTTGGTGGTCGAGGCCTTGAAGAGCCTCGGCCACGAGTTGGTCGCCGCGACCCGAGGCGCGGAGGCGCTGCAGCTGGTGAAGAACCGGCGCCCGGATCTGATCATCCTCGACGCGATGCTCCCCGAGGTGCACGGCTTTGAGATCTGCCGCAAGGTGAAAGAGTCGAAGCGCTTCGGGAGCACGCCGGTGCTGATGGTGTCGGCGATCTACCGCGGCTGGCGCATCGCCGAGGACATCAAGGCGCTCTACGGCGTCGACTCGTTCCTCGAGAAGCCGTTCCGCATCAACGAGCTCCGGCGGCAGACCGAGGCGCTCCTCGCCAAGACGCCGCTGAAGGTCAGCGACGACCAGCTGAACCGCGAGGCGGTCAGTCAGTACGACGCCGGCGTCAAGGCCTACCAGGCCAACGATCACGCGACCGCGTTCAAGGCGCTGCGCGCCGCGGAGACCATCGAGCCGTTCTCCGCCAAGATCCAATTCATGCTCGGGCGGGTGCTCGAGCAGCAGGGGCGCGCGTTTCAGGCGATCTATCACTACGAGCGCGCCATCGAGCTGGACCAGAGCCTGTTCGCGGCGACCAAGAACCTGGCGCTCTTGTATCAGGCCAAAGGGTTTCGCAACAAAGCGGTCGAGATGTGGGAGCGCTGCCTGAAGGCGGCGCCGACCGCCGAGATTCAGGAACAGATCAAGCAGCACCTGGTGAGCATCTTGTGAAGTTCACCTGTCCCAAATGCAACACCCGCTACTCGATCGGCGACGAGAAGGTGCCGGCGGCGACGACGCTGCGCTTCCCGTGTCGGAAGTGCGGCACCGTCATTCGCCTGCGCCGCAAGGGGCCGACGCCCGGCGCCCAGAGCGCCGCACCGGCGCCCACCCCGGCGCCGGCGTCCTTTGACGGTGGCTCGACCCGGGTCGCGAACCTGAACGAGATCAATCGGCTGCGCCACGAAGCGTCCGGCGACTTCACCCCGGAGCACGAGACCACGCGGGTCTCGTCGCGGGCGGAGATCAACAAGCTCGTCGAAGCCCAGCGCCAGCTCGGAGCCGCCGCGGGGGCGGTCACGGCCGCGCCGTCGGCGCCGCCCCGGGCCGCTCCCGACGCCGAAGAGTGGTACGTACTCATCGCCGGCAAGCAGAAAGGGCCGCTCGCCGCGTCGACGCTCGTCGAGATGCTGGCCCACAACGAGGTCGACAAGCGCTCCTACATCTGGAAGGACGGGATGGCGGAGTGGCAACGCCTGGGCACAGTCCCGGAGTTCAAGGACCAGGCGGAGCGCGCCGGGCCGGCGGCGTGGCGGGTGATGCAGCCGACCTGCGACCCGGTGGCCGCGCCCGGGCCGAATCCCTTCGAATCGGGCGAGAACACCGTGGCGATGAACGCCCGCCAGCTGCAGAGCGCGTTGGCGAAGTCCAAGTCCGCGGTCGACAGCGCGCCGCCGTCCGCGGCGGAGCCCGAGCCGACCACTGATCCCGGAAACGATCGCGTGCCGGCAGTGTCCGAGCCGACGGCAACCGGCGCACCACCCGAGGCGCAGACGCCGCCACCCGAGGCGCAGACGCCGGAGCTGTTGAGCGCGCTGACCGGGATCCCCACCGGCGAGCGCCTGACGCGGCCGATGCCGGGTCGTAACCCGGCGCGCGCCGCCGGGTTGCAGCCAAGCGCGTCGCCGCGCACCGCGGACGACTTGCCGGACGCGTTCCCGACGTCGGCGCCGGCCGCCGACCACGACGATGCGGCGATGCCGTCGGAGTTTCCGGCGGCCACCGAGGAGCCGGTGGGCGGCGCGCTCGGCGGCGGCGACGGCTTTGGCCGCGCGACCACCGGCAGCGGCGACGACCGAACGCCGTACTTCAGCGACCCACAGAGCGAGGTGAACCAGGCCTACGTCAACGCGCCGCCGGGTGAGTCGACCCGGGTCTTCATGGCGACCGCGGGCCTTTATCGCCGGCGCCGGACGCATCGGGTCGCGGCGGCGGTCGGCATCCTGGTCTCGGTGACCTTGGTGGGGGTGGTGTCTCTCGATATCGTCGGCACCATCCAGATCCCAGGCATGGGGATGCTGTACGACGTCACCGGCCTCGTCGACCCCAACAAGGACCGCGCCGTCAAGCGCGTCGAGGAGCGGCTCTCGGACGAGGGGCTCGATCCCTCGAAGCGCGGCGAGCTCGAACAGATGCGGCGCAAGCTCTTGGGCCAGGTGAGCCACGGCGCCAAGCCGCGCGCCAGCGGCGGCCAAGCGCAACACGCGGGCGCCGGCACCGAGACGGTCGCCGCCGGCGAAGGGGTCAAGGAAGCCGGGGCGATGGACGAAGAGCAGCGCAAGCTCGCGACCTCGGTGTTCGCCGACACCAACAAGCGCGAGACCCAGGTGAACCTCGCCGAGCCCACCGAGGTCGCGGCGGTGAATCTGCCGAGCGGCTTGACGCAGGAGACCATCTTCAAGGTCATCACCGACAACAGCCGTTCGATGAACCTCTGCCTGACCGAGTCGATGCGCAAAGGCGAGAAGCTCTCCGGCAAGATGGAGATCTTTCTGACGATCGCGCCCGACGGCAGCGTCCCGGAGGTGAAGATCGAGGCGCCGGAGTTCAGGAGCACGCAGATGGCCGGCTGCGCGGTGCGCCGCATCAAGAGCTGGAAGTTTCCGCGATTCAACGGCGAGCCGGTGACGGTCAGCTACCCTTACCTGTTGCAGATGGGATTCTAGAGCGCGCCATGGTCGATCTCCTCGCGCAGAGCCTGATCAAGAACCACATCATCCGCGCCGCCGCGGTGGAGGACGCCGTTCAGCGGCAGGTCGTCGAGGGCGGCAGCCTCGACACCGTGCTCCTCGAGAATGGCGCGATCACCGAGCCCTTCGTGCTCGGCGCCCTCTCCGAGGCCTACCAGATGCCGAGCGCCGGCCGAAACGAGATCGAGGCGGTCGCGCCCTATATCCCGCGCCTGTTCCCGCTGCTGTTCGCCGAGACCTATCACCTGGTGCCGTTTCGTCTCGAGGGCCAGGACCTCGGGGTGCTCGTCAACCGCCCGGCCGATCCGCAGCTCTACGCCCGCATCCGCGAGCGCCTGAGCTTGAACGTGCAGCCGAGCGTCACCACCGAGGTGCGGCTGCACCACGCGATGTGTCGCCTCTACGGCACCCAACTGTTGCCGCGCTTCCGGACCCTGCTCGCCAAGCTCGACGGTGACGCCGCGCTCGACGCGCTCGTGAGCCACGTCGACGGCGCCGGGACGCAGCACGTGCTGTCGTGGGGGTTGTCGACCGTGCGCCAGACCCCGGCGCGGCGCAAAGAAGACGTGCGCCAGAAGGGCGGCCTGTTGTCGCGCCTGGTCGCGGCCCAGGATCGCGACGCCATCGTCGACATTCTCCTCGAGGTGATGGCGACGACCTTCGAGTTCGTCGCGATGTTCGTCATTCACGGCGAGCAGGTGAACGGTTGGCGCGGCATCGATCCCGAGAGCTCGGCACGCATCGCCCGGGTGACCTTGCCGGTGAGCCTGCCGAGCGTGTTCCAGACCATCTATGCCACGAGCGGCCACTACCTCGGGCCGTTGCCGTCCAACAGCGTCAACGCCCAGCTCATCGAAGATCTGGGCCGCACCGCGCCGCGCGCCGCGTTCTTGGCCCCGATCCTCGTCGGCGGCAAGCTCGCCGCGATCGTCTACGCCGACAACGGCGCCAAGCCGGTGTCGTCGAAGCGGGTGGCGTCGCTGTTGCTCGTCACCCACCGCGCCGGCATGTGTCTGGAGGCGCTGATCCGCCGCAAGAAGAGCGCCACCGGCAAGATGATCGCCGGCGCCGCGGCCCCGGTCGCCGCGACCCCGGAGGCCCCCGAAGCACCGGACGCCGCCGCCGTCGAGCTGGCGCTGTCCGCGCCGATCGCGACCGACGCCGAGGTCACGGTCCTCGAGGACGAGGAGTACGAGCTCCTCCCCGAGATTTCGGAGATCGGGCCCGCGCCGTCGACCCCGTTCGCCGACCCGGCCGCCGCGACCGCCGAGCACGCCGCCCCCGAGGTCGAGTTGCTGCCGGGCATGGAGGGCGACGCGACGACCACGGCGACCGCCCGCGACCCCGACCCGTGGGAGTCGGTGCAGGTCGACTCCATCAACGACTCGCCGTTCTCGGGCGCGTTCGCCGTCGACACCTCGCCCGAGGCCGCGACCGCCGACTTCCGCAAGGGGATCGAGGGCGTGGCGTCGGTGGCGCCGCCGCCGGCGGACGACGGCGGCGGGGAGCTCTGCGTCTCGGTGGAGACCGCCGAGGAGGCCGCGGGCACCGACGGCGAGTACGTCGCGTTCGCCGACATCACCGCCTCCCCGGAGGAGTCGGTGGGCGACTGGGAGGACGTGCTGGTCGAGACCGCGGGGTTGGAGCGGGGCGCGGTCGTGGCGCCGGCCGCCGCCAAGGCGCCGCCGCCCTCGGTGACCTGGGAGCACGTCATCGCCGAGGCCGACGCCGCGCCGGACATCATGGCCGCGGCCGCGTCGCGCAGCGTCGAGATCGCCGGCACCCGCATGGACGAGACCGCGATGTTGCTCGACAGCCTCGACGCCAACGATCCGGAGGTCTGGCGGCGCGCGATCGAGAAGCTCCTCGCGGTCGGCAGCAGCGCCGACGAGGAGCTGGCGCGGCGCTTTCCGGGGCGGGTCGCGGTCGATCCGTTCGCCTCCGACTTGCGCTTGCCGCCGTTCTCGCGCTGCTCGGGGATCACGGCGCTGCTCGCGGCGCGCGGCGCCGGTGCCGCCGAGCTGGTGCTGCCGAACTTCGAGAGCGACGACCGCCTGCGGCGCTTCTTCGCGATCTACTACCTCTACGCGGTCGCCTACCCGCCGGCGATCGAGATGCTGTCGCGGCGACTCTACGACGCCGAACCGCGCAATCGCTTCCTCGCCGCCGACGCCCTGCGGGTCTACCGCTCGGAGCCGAGCTATCGCCGCATCGTCCAGGGGCTGCGCGACCACTTGAAGGTGCCGGTGTTCGAGGCCCAGGTGGCGACCGTCCAGGTGTTGGGGCAATTGCGCGAGCCCTCCGCGGTGCCGTCGCTCATCCCGCTGGTGGTGTCGCCGCGGCAAGGGTTGGCGCGCGCCGCGAGCTCGGCGCTCACCGTGATCTGCGGTCAGAACTTCGGCGCCGACGTGGCGCGCTGGGCGGAGTGGTGGCAGTCGCACTTCAACAAGCCGCGCGAGTCGTGGCTCACCGACGGCACCCGGCACGACGACCCGGTGGTGAAGAAGATCGCGACCCGCGAGCTGCAGCTCCTCACCGGTCACGTCGAGCAGACCGACTCCGGTGCCACGCCCGAGCCCGAGACCGATCGCCGTCCAGCAGCGCCGTTGGCGTGAGAGCCGGACCGGGTGGGCGGGGGCGAAGATCGCTGGTCGCCGGAGCGGCTAGTCGCGCGCCTTCACGTTCCAGATCGTCAGGCTCAGAACGACGGCGGCGATCGCGGCGCCGAGCCACACGTTGGTGACGGTCGAGAAATCATAAGCCAGCGCCGCGCCGGCGTGGCGGTGGCCGTGCTCGATGAGGGCGCCGGACAGCCAGTCCTGGATCGCGGCGCCGACGTAGCTCCACAGACCGATGAAGCCCATCGCCGCGCCCGCGGCGCGCTTCGGCGCGATGTCGACCGCGGTCAGCCCGCCGAGGAACACCAGCAGGCCGTTCAGCGCAAAGCCGAACACCGCGAGCGCCACGGCGTCCCACAGCATGTGCCCGGCCGGGATGCGCAAGAACGCCGCCAGGCCGGCGATTTGCAGCAGGCCAAAGAGGAGCGTCGGCACGTTGCGGCGCGAGCCGAACACGCGGTCGGAGACCAGCCCCGCCGACGCCGCGCCCACCATACCGATGATCGGGAACGACGCCAGCACCGTGCCGGCGTCGACGAGCTCGTAGCCCTTGAATACCTGGAGGTAGAAGATGCCCCAGTTGTTGATCGCGTAGCGCGCCACCGACATCAACGCCGCGGACACGCCGAGCACCCAGATCGCGGGGTTCTGCAACACCTCGAGCTGCAGCGCGCCGACCGAGCTGTGCGCCTCGGGGAGCGGCGCGTGGTCGTTCTTGAACTCGGCCACCGCCGGCAGGCCGTAGCTCTGTGGCCGGTCGGCGACCAGGCGCAAGATCGCGACCGCGGCGAGCAAGCCGAGCGCCCCGGAGCAGAAGAACCCCCAACGCCAGCCGAACGCCGCCACCACCGCGGCGGTGGCGACGAAGGTGAAGCCCTCGCCGAGGCCGTGGGCGACGCTCCAGATGCCGTAGCGGGTGCCGCGCTCGCGGTTCGAGAACCAGTGCGACAGCGCCACGACGCTCGGCGCGGCGCCGGTCGACTGCGCCCAGCCGTTCGCCGCCCACAGGACGACGAAGACCAGAAACGACGCCTGCAGGCCGGCGGCGAGGTTGGTGAGCGCCGAGACCGCGAGCCCGGTCGCCATCAGGCGGCCGATGTGGCTGCGGTCGGCGATCAAGCCGTTCGCGAACTTGCCGATCGCGTAGGTGAACAACAGCGCCGAGCCGATGAGCCCGAGCTCTTCGGCGTCCAGGATCCCGGCGTCGATCAGCGGTTTCTTCGCCACCGACAGCGCCAGGCGACAGACGTAGAAGACGCCGTAGCCGAAGGTCGTGCCGGCGAACACCCCCCAGCGCAGGCGCTCGTAGCGCCGGCGAACTTCGTCGGCCGGGGCGTCGACGGGCGGCCTGTCCGGCCGCGTCCGGTACCAGTCGCGCGACCATCGGCCAACGCGGCGCAGGGTGACCAGGGCGAGCATCTGGGTGGTCGCGCTCAGCCGAGGCGCGCGGCGACCCGCGTCGCCGCGGCTTGGGCGTTTCGTAGCACCGCGTCGAGGTTCACGCCGACCAGGGTGCCGGCGTCGACGCGGACGACGCCGTCGACGATCACGGTGTGGACGTCGGCGGCGCGCGCCGCGAACACGATACGCGCCTCGAGGTCGCCGGTGTCGGGCACGAGGTGCGGGCGGCGGAGGTCGAGCAGCACGACATCGGCGCGCTTCCCCACCTCGAGGGTGCCGGTGTCCGCGAGGCCGAGGGCCGAAGCTCCAAAGCGGGTGGCCAGCCGCAGCGCGATCTCTGCGGGCACGGCGCCGGCGCCGTCTTTGGCCTTGTGGATCAAGGCGCAGAGCCGCATCTCCGCAAACGCGTCGTGGTGATCGACCGCGGCGGCGCTGCTGGTGCCGAGGGCCGGCTCGATGCCGTCGGCGATGAGCTCGGTCAGGCGCGCGACGCCGCTGCCGAGCCGCAGGCCGGCCGACGGGCAGTGCACGACGTGGGTGCCGCTCTCCCGCACCACGCGGCGCTCCTCCGACGTCAACCAGTTGCCGTGCGCCAGGCAGACGTCGCCGCCGACGGCGCCCAGGGTTCGCAGGTGGTCGACGGTGCTTTTCTGCACGCGCTCGCGGGTGAGCGTCACCTCTTCGGCGCTCTCGGCCGCGTGGGTGTGGAGGAGCGCCCCGGCGCGGCGGGCCTCTTCGACCGCGGCGCGATACGCGGCGTCGCTCGCCATCAGCGCCGAGCGGGGGCCGAACGCGTAGCGCAGCCTGCCGCCGTGACTGTTGTGCCAGCGCCGGCAGAGGCGGACGCTCTCGGCGATGGCCGCCGCCGTGGCCTCGCGGAGCGCCGCCGGATAGCCCTGGCCTTGGTCCATGATCGCCTTGCCGCCGGTGTAGCGCAGCCCCAACGCCGCCGCCTCTTCGAACAGCACGTCGGTGTGCAACACGGTGCCGTAGTCGAGGACCGTGGTCGTGCCGCCGAGCAGCAGCTCGACCATCGCGAGGCGGGCCGCGGCGCGCAGATCTTCGGCGCCGAGCGCGCCTTCGAGGGGCAGAGCGCGCTCGCGCTGCCAGGTGAGCAGGTCCAGGCCCTCGCCGCCGCCGCGCCCGAGCGCGTGACACAGGTGCACGTGGGCTTGCACCAGGCCCGGGAGGGCCGCCATGCCGCGGGCGTCGATGATCCGAGCGCCCTTCGGTCGCGGGAGGTTGGCGCCGATGGCCGCGATCTCGCCGGCGTCGATCTGCAGATCCAGGGGTCCGACGCGGTGGTCGGCGTCCATCGTCACGAGGGTCGCGCCGCGAATCAGGACGCTGCGATCGGGCTTGGCGACGCTGACAGGACGGCGGCGCCCGGCTGACGGGGTCATCGGTCGGGCATGTTGTCTGGTGTGAAGGCGCGCGGCAAGAGGCTCGCGAGCGTCACCGGGGCGGTGGCGCCGTCGGCGACGTTGTGCAGCACGATGCGGGTCGTGGGGCGGCAAAACTCGGCGAGGACCTGGCGACAGGCGCCGCACGGCGAGGTGGCCGCGGTGGCCTTGGTGACGATCGCCACCGCGAGGACGTCGCCCGGCTTGGCGCCGGCGCTCACCGCCGCGGCGATGGCGTTGCGCTCGGCGCACACCGTCAGGCCGTAGGAGCAGTTCTCGACGTTGACGCCGGTGATCACCCGGCCGTCATTGAGCAGCAGCGCCACGCCCACCTTGAAGCGCGAATACGGGGCGTACGCCAGGCGTCGGGCCTCGCGCGCCGCCGCCACCAGCGCCGCCTCTCCCGGTCTGAGCTTCATCCGAGCCGTCCGATCACGCCGGAGAGCAGGTCGCACAACGCCCCCTGCACCCGCGCCCCGACCTCTTTGACCTCGTCGTGCGACAACGGCGAGCTCGACAAGCCGGCGGCGCGGTTGGTGACGACCGACAGGCCCGCGACCTTGATGCCGGCATGCGCGGCGACGATGGCCTCGGCGACCGTCGACATGCCGACGGTGTCGGCGCCGATGCGTTGCAGCATGCGGATCTCGGCGGGGGTCTCGTACGACGGCCCGGCGAGGCCGCAGTAGACGCCTTCGCGCAGCGCGATGCCGACCTCCCGCGACGCGTCGTGCCAGGCCTTCCGGCCCGCTTCGAAGTAGGTCGACGACATGTCGGGGAAGCGGGGCCCCAGGCGCTCGTCGTTCACACCGCGCAGCGGGTTCGCCCCGGTGAGGTTGATGTGGTCGACGATGACCATGAAGTCGCCGGGCGCGAAGGTCGGGTTGACGGCGCCGGCGGCGTTGGTCACCACCAGGCTCTTGACGCCGAGGCCGGCGAGGACGCGTACCGGAAAGCCGACGGTCTCGAGCGGATAGCCTTCGTAGTAGTGGACCCGGCCGCTCATGATGGCGGTCGGCACCTTGCGGATGGTGCCGAGGATGAGCTCGCCGGCGTGGCCGACGACGCTCGAGGTCGGGAAGTGGGGGATGTCCTGGTACGAGATCTTGACCGGCCGCTCGACCTTCGCCGCGAACGCCCCGAGCCCCGAGCCGAGGATGACCCCGACCGCCGGCTGAATCGCGGCGCGGCTGCGGATGCCGGCCACCGCCTCCTGGATGTGGTCGTAGAGGCCCACGGCGCATCTTCACCCGCGCTGTGGCCTTGCGCAAGTTATCGGCCGGCGGCGTCCGGTCATTCGGGCCACCGTTTCACGCTACCGCTGACACCCCGGCCATTCTCGCCTCTTGCCCGTCGGTGGCTGTTCGTGCCAGGAGAGTGGTTGATGCATGCGCTGCAGCGGCTGCTCGGGCGACTCTTCTGGCTCGCCGTCGTCGTCGGGATCCTGGCGTGGTGGGTGTACTACCGCCCGGGGACCTTCGCCGACGGTCTGAGCGGCGCGTTGAATCTGGCGCGCGACGCGGCGCAGAAGCCGCTGGTGTGGGGCGGCGGTGGGATCTGGGCCTTGGGCACCGTCGCCGCGCTCGGGCTGCGGCGCATCCTGGCGCGCGTGGCGGCAAAGACGGTCGCGGCGCAGGAGGCGGTCGCCCAGGCCGCGGAGGCCTCGGCGGGCTTGCGCGACCGGCTGCTCGCCCTGACGGTTCGACTGAAGCGTCACCTCGGGCCACCGCCCGACCTCATCGAGCTCGTCGACCAGGTGGTCTACGGCGGCCTGGCGCTCGGGGCCAGCGACATTCACGTCGAGCCGGTCACCGACGGGGTTCAGATCTCGTATCGCCTGCACGGCCTCATCACCCCGGTGTTGACGCTCGCGACCGAGCTGCATCGCCCGATCCTCAACCGCCTGAAGGTCCTGACCCGGCTGGTGTCATTCGTCAGCGATCGACCCCAGGACGGGCGGTTCTTGGGGCTCGGGCCGCGCGGCACCGCCGATGTGCGAGTCTCGATCTTGCCCACCAACCACGGCGAGAAGGCGGTGCTGCGCCTCGCGGCCGCGACCGGCGAGCTGCCCGGGTTCGCGTCGCTCGGCATCTCGAGCGCCGCCGCCACCCGGCTGCAGCGGGCGCTCGACCATCCGCAGGGCTTGATCTACGTCACCGGGCCGACCGGCAGCGGCAAGACGCGCACGATCTACGCCGCCCTCGGCCACATCAAGAGCCGGCGCGGGCAGGCGGTGCACCTGGCCAGCATCGAAGACCCGATCGAGTCCGACCTGCCGTTCTTGACCCAGACCCAGGTGCAGCCCGACGTCGGCCTGTCGTTCGCCGCCGGGTTGCGCTCGATCTTGCGCCAAGATCCGAACGTGATGCTGGTCGGCGAGATCCGCGACCCGGAGACCGCGCGCATCGCGGTGCAGGCCGGGCTCTCCGGTCACCTGATCTTGACGACGATCCACGCCGAGTCGGCGGCCGGGGTCTTCAACCGCCTGATTGACATGCAGATCGAGCCGTTCCTGGTCGCCTCGGCGTCGGTGGCCTCGGTCGCCCAGCGGCTGGTGCGAGCGCTGTGCCCCGACTGCCGCGTGCCCACCGAGCCGACCGCCGACGAGGCCGCGCGCCTGGAGCAGCTCGGGGCCCGTGACCTCGGCCGGGTCTACAAGCCCATCGGTTGTCCGCGCTGCGACGGGCAGGGGTACGTCGGCCGGCGGCCGCTCGTCGAGATCCTCGAGGTCGACCCCTCGATCCGCGATCTCATCATCTCCAAGGTTCCGACCGGCCGGATCCACGAGGCCGCGGTTCAAGGTGGGATGCCGCCGCTGCTCGAAGACGGGCTCGGCTGCGCCATCGCCGGGATCACCTCGCTGCGCGAGGTGTTGAGGGTCGTCGGATGACGCCACCGAAACGCCCAGACCAAGAAGACGAGCCCCTGGCGATGCCGCGCGCCGAGGAGATCGTCTACGTCAACACCATGCCGAGGGCGGCGACCCCGGCGGCGATCGCGAACGCCTCGCCGGCGCCGGCCGTGGTGACGCCGAGCGGCGGCGTCGCCGAAGCGCTCGAGCCGATGTTCGTGCGGGTCGGCGAGCGCGCGGTAGATCTGCTGCAGCTGTTGGCGCGCTGCGGTGCCGTGGTCGCGGTGCTGGCGGTGTTCTCGCGGCCCTATATCGACGTGTTCGCGCGCTACCTGGCGCCGACGGCCAGCGAATGGGCCCACGGCGTCGGCGTCAAGCTCACGGTGCCGATGCTCACCGACCCGCTCGGACGCGACTCGATGACCGTCGTCATCCGCTCGATGCCCGATGGTGGCACGGTCAAAGTCGACGGTCGCGAGCGCGGCGTGACGCCGGCGGTGTTGGAGCTCGAGTGCAAGGAGCGCCGTCTGCACCTGACGGTGCAGAAGCCGGGCTTCGAGCCTTGGGCCCAGGACGCGCCCTGCTACCCCGGGACCGAGATCCGCATCGACGCCGCGCTCGCCACCGAGAGCAGCCGGCCGCGGTGAGCGCTACTGGGAGCGCAGCGGCACCAACACCTCGACGCCGATGTCCACCTCCGCCTGCATGTCGGTGAACACCTCGATCAGGTGGTCGCCGCCCGAGTAGACCGTCTGCTTGCGGCTGATGGTGTTGGTCTCTTCCGCTTCGGCGAACAGGTCGGCGCCCTCGCTCTCGTAGGTGAAGACGTCGGCGCAGCCGGGCTCGTACCACAAGATGCGGGTGTCGAGGCCGACGTCTTGCTGCGTCACGAAGAACAACGTCAGCTCGATGCTCTCCTGCGGCAGCGCCGCGACCAGGAAGCGGAACGGCGAGCCCTGCGGGAAGGTCAGGCGGGCGTAGGTGGTGCTGTTCAAGCTGCAGGTGGCGAACAACCCCGGACAGCTGGGGATGTTCTGGTCGCAGGGGACCAGCGACCGACCGCGGGTGAAGGCCGCCTCGGAGCCGGGGTCGCAGGCGGCGCAAGAGAGCGTGAGACTGGCGAGGAGGACGGCGGTCCGGCGTTGCATCACTGCACCGAGGCCGAGAACTGGCTGTCGTCGAGGGTGACGAAGCCGCCTTCGGGCTTGCGGGCGCAGGTCTCGGGGTTGTTGATGTCCGCGCACAGGAAGCGCACCGGGATCTCGGCGACCTTGGCGATCCCCGGCGAGGCCAGGCGATTCGACGGCGCCTGCGTGAAGAAGATCAAGATGTGGTTGGTGCCCTGCTCGTGCAGCCGCCCGGGGTGGAGCGAGTCCACGGCCTCGGCGGTCTGCATCAGCTTGATGTTGCTGAAGCGCACGTCATAGCAGTCGCGCTCCGAGACCAGGATCGAGGGGTTCACCTCGACGTCGGTCGCCGGCAGCCACTCCTCGACGACGAAGACGTCGATCGAGACCCGCTCGCGGGTCGCGAGGTTCTGGGCGCTCAAGGTGTAGACGCCGGTGCCCTGGTCGATCGCCACCGGGATGGGGTCATAGCGCTCCCCGACTTGCTGCCAGCGGGCGTCGCTCCATTCGAGCGAGCGCGCCGGGGCGTCGCGCAGGTCCGCGGCCATCGTCTTCGCGGTGACGGTCCAGCGCAGCAGGCCGGCGCCGCCTTTGACGCCGGCGCTGGCGGCCCGGAAGGTCACGGCGCGCAGCTCGACGGCGTCCTCCATCGTCGCGATCTCGCGCTCGCCGAGGTCGACGATGGTGTTGCGGTAACCTTCGGCGCCGCGTCGGTGTCCTTCGTTGGCGCGCGGGTTGGTGTGCTCGAGGACCTCTTGGGCGTTGGCGAGGCCGTCGCCGTCGAAGTCGAGCAGACGGTCGTCGGGCGACGTCGGCACGGTGCCGCTCATGAACTCCAGGTAGTCGGTGAGCCCGTCGCCGTCGCTGTCGGGGATGGTGGCGCTGCTCTGCAACAAGCCTTCTTCGCAGTCGTTCAACAAGTCGAGGTCCTTGTCGCTGATGTCGTAGAGCAGCGGGTCGAGGCAGGCGCCGGGGCGGTCGTTCGGATCGAGGGGGTTCTGGCGCGGGAAGGCGCGGAACTCGAGCCGATCGCCGATGCCGTCGTTGTCGGTGTCCCACAGGGTCGGGTCGGTCGGGATCTGCGCCGCGAGCTCTTCGCTGTCGGTCAGGCCGTCGCCGTCGGAGTCCAGCGCCGAGCCGTCCGGGCCGAGGCGGGCGTTGAGGTTGTAGACCGCGATGTCCTTGCGCACCAGGCGGATGGTGGTCGCGGCCGAGTCGAGCTGGCAGTCGATGTTCGACGGCGCCGCGAACTCGTGGAAGAGGCCGTCACCGGCGAATGCCATCGCGGCGTAGCGATCGATGGCCGCCTGGCGGTCGGTCAAGCCCGCCGACAACAGGCCGACGTTGAGGCGAAACTCGAGCGCGCCTCTCGCGTAGACGAAGCGCTTGAGCGCCTCGACCTGGTCCGCCAGCTCGGCGGCGTCGGGCACCGGCGCGCCCTGCGGCGGCCCGGCGAACAGCATGAAGATGAGGTAGCGCGAGCGCAGCACCTCGCCGGCGGACGCCCGGGCGAGGTCCGCGGCGATGAAGCTCTGCGCCAGCGAGATGGCGTTGGTGACCTCGCGCAAGCCGCCTTGGAGGGTGCTCAGACCGGCCTGCACCGCGCCGGTGTCGACGTTGCGCGCCGAGAAGAATTGCTGGGCGTCGCAGGGGTTCGGGCCGCAGGTGCCGGGCAGCACCGGCACGACGCCGACGCTGATGCCGCCGACCCGCGCGAAGCCGAGATAGGCGTTCTTCTGCCGGCTCAGGCGGTCGATCAGGGCGCTGACGCTGCCGGGGGCGCAGAGGCCGCCGCTGCCGCAGAAGCGGTAGTTTCCGAGGTCGGCGTTGAACATGCTGGCGGTGGCGTCGAACATCACCAACCCCTTCATCGGGAAGTTGGTGCCGGTGGCGTCGTCGGTGCAGACCCGGCCGGTGATCGCGATCCGATCGGGGCGCAGCGGCTCGTTGCCGCTCGCCGAGTAGACATCGGCGTTGGTGCAGCCGATCCCGATCCCTAAGAGCAGCAGTACGGCGACCGTGCGTGTCATGGAGCTTCCATCGTAGCATACGGTCGCCGCCAACACCCAAGATCTCACGCCGCCACCGCTGGCGGGCCCGCCCCCTTTGGGCTACGTTCCCGCTGATGAAGCCTTGGCGTTTGCTGGCGGTCGCGGCCATGCTCGCGCTCGTCGCCGGCTGCAGTGAAAAGAAAGCCGAGACCGCGACCCTGGGGGACGCCGACCTCGAGCCGCCGATGTGGCACTTCGAGCCGATCGATCATCGCCAGGGCGACATGACGCTGACCGACGTGTGGGGGCGCAGCGACGGCGCGGTGTTCGTGGTCGGCTGGTACGGCACGATCTTCAGCAACCGCGTGACCGCCGCGAACCCCGAGGGCCTCTGGACGCGGATGGCGTCGGGCACCAACGAGCACCTGACCGCGATCTGGGGGGTCGAGAACGGCGGCCGCTTCCGCCAGCGCGGCGTCGACGGCGAGATGTTCGCGGTCGGTTGGCACGGCACGATCCTCCATTATCACCCGAACCCCGACGCCAAACCGACGCCGGTGCCGGAGGACGGCGTCTGGCAGCTGGTGTCCGGACCGGGCCACGAGCTCGTCCCGAAGACCAAGGTCGATCCCTACTGCCCCGACTTCGACGGCGACGGCATCGCCGACGACGGCGGTGGCGCCCCGACGGGTGGCGGCGGCGACGGTTGGTGGAGCCCGGACCAGACCTGCCGCAGCGGCACGGCAGCCAGCTGCGACGACAACTGCCGATCCACCGCCAATGGGCCGCAGCGTCCGATCCGCGACGTCGGTGGCGGCACCGGCGGCCTCCCGGATGGCTGCCTGAACCCGGCCGACGGCGACGGGCCGTATCCGGCCTCCGGGGCGACGACCCGCAACCAGGTGGACGCCGACGGCGACGGCATCGGCCGCGATTGTGACGACGACGACCAGGCGGCGTCGACCCCGGCGCCGTTCCGGCCGGCGCTCCTCGACGTCTGGGCCTCGGCGCAGAACGGCCAGCTGGTGGTGGTCGCGGTGGGCGAGCAGGGCGCGCTCATCACCTACGCCGGAGCGGACGCGGCTCCGGCGACGCCGGCGCCGACCACCGTGGTCACCGATCCTGCGGCGTGGTTCGCGCAAGACGGCCTGTCCTATCGCTTCGACAACGATTGCAGCGGCGCGACGCCGGTCGGCACCGTGTGCGGCGGCTCGGGGCGCCTGCCGCCGTCCTGCCCGGCGCAGTGTCACCCGTATCGGACCAACTGCGACTGCCCGGTGGACCAGGGCCAGTGCTGCGACGCCGGCGCGCCGACCGGCTGCGAGAACAACAGCTGCACCCCGGTGGTCAACGCCTGCGGCACGCCGACGGCGGGCAGCTGCAGCGCCATCTGCCCCGGGTGCTTCCGGCGTCTCGACACGACGCTGCGCAGCGTGACCTCGGACGGCACCAACGTCATCGCGGTCGGTGCGGCGGGCACGGTGGTCAAGCTCAGCATCGACCCCGCGACGCCGGCGACCCTGCTCGCCACCTGGACCCGGCCCGACTGCACGCCGATGCCGAAGCCGCTCGACGAGCGGCCGGTGTTGACCCGGGTGGCGATGGCCGGCAGCGTCGCGCACGTGGTCGGCGCCGCCGGCGTCTTCGCGCGCGTCGATGCCAGCGCCGCGTCGTGCGGCCTGACGACGCTCGACGCCAGCTGCGGGGCGCCGCAGGCCTTCATGGCGGACATCTTTCCGTTGTCGGGGTCGCGCGCCTACGCGATCGGCGACGCCGGGGTGTTCATCATCATCAACGGCCAGCTCGGCTCCGCCTGCACGCCGAACCGGACGCCGGTGGAGCTGGTGGCGACCGACTTGCTGCAAAACTTGAACGGCCTGTGGGTGACCCGGGTGCAGGGCACCGAGCGGGTCTGGTTCGTGGGGGCGACCGGCGTCTTGGTCCGCGCCGGCTACTACTAATCCGTTCGCCGCGGCGTATATTGGGGTCACATGCCTGACGGTATTCAGACCTACTTGGAGCACGGCGGGCCGACGCTGGTGGCGCTGATCATCATGTCGGTGTTGGCGTTGGGGATCGGTCTGGAGCGGATCACAGCGATGTTGACCTTCCGCAAGCGGATGGAGGGCGCCGCCGACCGCATCCTGCAGCACCTCAAAGAGGGCAACCTGACGATGGCGCGGGCGGTCAACTCGACGATGCCGGCGCATCCCGGCGCACCGTTGTTCGAGCTGATCTTGAGCGACGACCTCGCGCGGCCCAATCACGTGCGGCGCGTGCAGCAGCGCATCGTCCGCGGCTCCCGGGTGCGCCTCTGGATCCTGGCGACGATCGGCGCGACCTCGCCGTTCATCGGCCTGTTCGGCACCGTGCTCGGCATCATGGACGCGTTCCGCCGCATCTCCGAGACCGGGACCGGGGGTTTTCAGGTGGTGTCGGGCGGCATCAGCGAGGCGTTGATCACCACCGCCGCCGGCATCTTCGTCGGCGTCGAGGCGATGATCTTCTTCAACTACCTGCAATCCCAGGCCGGAAGCTTCGCGGCCGAGCTCAAGGACGCGACCGAAGAGATCGTCGAAGAGCTGGCGGTGCGCGGGACCGAGGTGAAACGTGGCGTTACGGGGACCGCTGCCGACCGATGAAGCGGAAGAGGACGGCGGCGAGGCCTTCTTCGCCGAGGTCAACATCACCCCGCTCACCGACGTCATCCTGGTGCTGCTGATCATCTTCATGGTGTCGTCGTCGGCGATGGTCGACGCGGCGCGCGAAGGCCAGCTCGAGGTCGATCTGCCCACCGCCGGGGCCGCGGTCACCAGCACCCCGATCCCGGAGGCGCTGGTGGTGAGCATCCTCAAAGACGGACGGGTGGCGGTGGCGGGCGAGGTCACCGCCGACGATCAGCTCCTCGATACCTTGAAGGTTCGGATCGAGAAGAACCCGAAGCTGGCGCTGGTCATCGACGCCGACGGCGACCTCGCGCATCGCAAGGTGGTGCACGTCATCGACGTCGCGCGCCAGGCGGGGTTCACCGACGTCGGCATCGGCGTGATGCCGGGGTCGCAGCCGTAGGACTCGCCGCGTCAGTGCTTGTCGCGCACCGAGCTCATCGCGCTCTCGGCGGCGAGCGCGTTCAGATCGCGGATGTAGGCCGCCTCGTCCCAGGTGCCCTTCTTCTGCAGGATCGCGAGCAGGTGGCGGGCGGTGACCGCGCCGACCGCGTGGACTGCCTCGTGGCGGTTGAGGCCACCGTCGACCAGGCGGCGCATCGTCACCCGGACGGCGAGCGGCTGATCGTCGGCCAGCTGGTTCTCGACCGCCACGTGCATCGCCGCGTGCGCCTGGATGCTCTCGAGCCGGGCGTGCGCGCCCTTCAGCTGCCGGTGATGCTCGACCACCGCGCGAAGCCGCTCTTCTTCCTCGAGGATGCGCCAGAGGTCGGCGTCGGGGCCCTGCTGGGCGTCGTAGGTCCAGGCCATGAAAACATCTATCGGCATTCGGCGCCAAAGGGCAACGCCCTTGTTCGCCGCGCCGAAGGTACGCTACAGTCATTGGGTCCGGCGATTCGGCACCGATTGCCGCGTGCGTCTCTTGATCGGAGTGAGTCGTGACCAAGTGGTGGCTAGCCTTGGCTCTGACGTTGGCGGCGACGGCCGCGCTCGCCCAGACCTATCGTGGTCCGACCCGCGTCGACTTCGACGACCGTCTGATCAAGGGCCAGACGACCAAAGCCGGCAGCGTCTACATCTACGATCGCCAGGAGATCGACATTCGCAGCCTGGTGAACCGGATGCGCTCGTTTCGGGCGCGCATCGTGCGGGCGGTATTCGAGGAGTAGGGTTTGAGCGACAGTCCGCAAGCGACCGTCCTCCAGGTGTTCATCTTCCGGAACGGTGAGTTCCTGGGGACCGACATCTTCGCCGAGCGCGAGGTCGTCATCGGCCGGGATCCCACGGTCGCCGACCTGGTGCTGGAGTCGAGTCAGGTGTCGCGCAAGCACGCGGTCCTGGAGCGCGACGGCAGCCGCGTCGTGATTCGCGACGCCGGCAGCACCAACGGCATCTACCTCAACAACAAGAAGGTCAAAGACCTCGCCGACGTGACCCGGCTCGACGAGGTGCTGCTCGGCGACTACTCGCTGAAGATCAAGCTGGTGAACCGCGGCCGCGGCGAGGTCGTCGACTCGCGTCCGCCGCCCACCCGCGTCGTGGCGACGACCGGCGCGGTGCAGCCGATCGAGGCCGAGGCCAGGGGGCCGCTGCCCGGGCCGGCGCCGACCCGCGCGCCCGCCGCCCGGGAGCCCGAGAGCGTTCGCGCCGAGGCGTCACGACGCGAGCCGGCCGAGAGGCGTCCGCCGCCCGTGGACCGGCGGCCGAAGGACAACGACGGTCGCCCGACCATCGACGAGGAGGACGTGGCGGCGAAGAAGGCCGCTCGCTCGCCGGACTTGTCCGACTGGGACGACGTCAGCTCCTACGACCCGCGGGCGAAGCGAACGCCGCTCCCCGACGACCGCCGGCCGGCGGCGGAGTTTCGGGACCGCGGCGACCTGCTCGACAAGCGCCAGTTTGGCGAGGTGCTCGAAGGGATCGGCATCACCAAGAGCCGCAAGCCCGAGCCGCTGGTGAAGAAGGCGAAACCAGAGGCGGAGTCGGACCGAGACCGAGACCGAGACCGAGACCGAGACCGAGACCGAGATCGAGATCGAGATCGAGATCGTGATCGAGAACGTGATCGTGATCGTGACGTCGAAGCGAGCGCTGCGCCGGCGAAGGCGAAGGTTGGGGCCAAGCCGCGCCCGCCCGAGCCGCAGCGGCCGTTCTTCGACGAGGGGATAGAAGAGGACGCGCCGCAGTCGACGCTCACCTACACCGACGACGTGCCGTCGGACGACTCGTTCATCGCCGCGGCCGCCGAGAGCGGGCGCGCCGACGACGATCACGACGAGGACGACGAGGACGAGGCCCACTTCGTGCCGCCGTACTCGCTCGTCGACCGGATGCGCACCGACGACGTCATCACCAGCAGAGGCCATGGCGAGGCGCCGCGGATCGCGGTGCTCGACATCCAGGGCGACAAGCTCTCGGCGGTCAGGCTGCTCGCGCCGGGCGAGGATTTCTGGGTCGGGCCGGATCTCGGCTGGCCGATCGCGGCCTGGGCGCGCGAGCTGCCGCCGCGGGTGCGGCTCTTGAAGTACACCCGCCCGGGCTCGTGTCGGGTGGAGATGCGCAAGCAGGTGGACGGTACGCTGCAGCGCGGCGGTAAGCATCTGAAGCTGGAGAGCGTGCCGGACTTGGCGAAGAATCGCCGGCGCGGCACGGTGTGCATGGATCTGAAAGAGGGCGAGTCGATCGACGTCGTCGACGGCCCGCACACCTACCACGTACGCTTCGTCGCCGCGCCTTCGGCGGTCCGCGATCCGCGGCCGCTCTTGGCGCGCGTCCAGCCGGACAAGCAGTCGCTGCGCTCGTTCATCTTCTCGGTCGTCGGCCACATCGGGTTCGCGATCGTGATGACGGTGTTGTCCTCGGGCGAGACGGTGTCGTTGCCGAAAGAGAAGAAAGAGGAGTTCGTCGAGGTGTCGCTCGACGCCAAGCAGGAGCTCGAGGAGCCGCCGCCGCCGGAGGAGCCGCCGCCGGTCGAGGAGCCGAAGCAAGCCGCGGTCGACAAGGTGCCCGAGAGCATGGCGGCGAAGCCGCTGCCGAAAGGCGTGAGACCGAAGACCGGCGGGACCTCAAAGGCCCCGCCCGGCGTGCTCGGGCTGCTCTCGAAGCGCGGCTCGTCGGCGGCGCCGGGGCCGGCCGCGGCGGTGGCGGCGGTCTCGAACCTGCTCGCCGCCAAAGGGCCGGGCACCGCGAGCGGCGGCTACAAGGTCTCGGGGCTCATCGGCAAGCTGCCGTCGAATCAGCTGTCGGTCGGTGGCGGCGGCGGCGGTCTGCTCACCAAGGGTGGCGCGGCGCTGTTGCGTGGCGGCGGCGGCGGCGGTGGGCTGCTCGCCGGCAAGGCCGGCACCCGCACGGTCGGCGGCATGGTGCAGAAGGATCCGCGCGCGATGCGGCAGGTGGGCCAAGGGCAGCTGGACCGCGACGAGATCCAAAAGGTCATCAACGACAACATCAACAGCATCCAGCGTTGCTACGAGCGCGAGCTGCTCAAGACCCCGGGGCTGTCGGGCAAGATCCAGGTGGAGTGGACGATTGGCACCAGCGGCACGGTGCGCGGCTCGCGCCAGACCTTCACCAGCATGAACTCCACCAACGTCTCGAACTGCATCCTGGGCGCGATTCGCGGCTGGCGCTTCCCGAAGCCGAGGGGCGGCGAAGTGATCGTCAACTACCCGTTCATCTTCAAGAGCATCGGGTTCTGACGGAACGCTTCTTTGGTTCCCGGCGGGCAGCATCGCCCCGGCTCTGACGCAGGCTCACGGCTTCGTCGTCTTCGCGAGCTCGGCCAGGTAGGTCACCAGGCGGCGGTGCTCCCGGCCCCGGAGGCGCGCGAACTGCATCCGCACCGTGACCGGCGTCGGCGCCTGCCCTTCGACGCGGAGGATGTTGCAGCGCACCCGCAAGGGCTTCACGGCGTCGGGGAGCGGCAGGTCGACGAGGATCGATTCGCCCTCGACGAGCGGGTGTTGGGCGCTCATGCACAGGCCGCCTTCGGAGATGTCGATGCTGCGGCCGACGGCGACGCCGTCGGCGCGGCTCACGTCCATCGTGACCGAGAAGCGATCGTGGCGGCGGAACGGCATGTGGAAGCGGCGACTGGCGGCGCGGAAGATCTGCAGGGCATCGGCCGGATGCGGGACGAAGTCCTCGAGCCCGAGCCCGGCGAGCTCCTCCATCCGCGGCACCGAGAGCTCGCGGTAGGTCACGATCACCAGCGGGCCGTCGGTCGTCTTCTGCAGCTTGGCGATGAACGCCTCGAGCGCGGCCCCTTTGAGCTCCAAGGACAACACCAGCAGCTCCGGCTGCTGGCGGGCGAGGAGCTCTTCGACCTCACGCACCGACGTCGCGATGTGCCGCGTCTCTGCGAGGCGCTCGCATTGACCCGCCAACAGCTCGGCGTCACCGGCCGTGGGGTCAGCGACGATCATGCACTTCAGTCGCATGCGCACCGTATAGTCAGCCGCGCCGCCAAGCACAAGCCTCGAGAGCGAGCCACCGCAAGGACACTTTGTCACCGGCCCGCGGTCTTGCGCCTTCGGGGGTGACAAACTGTCCGCCGCTCGACTGGGGTCGTCATGAAATAGTGTATTCGTTTCCAGATGTTATGACGGGGAACGTGACGTGGCCGGTGGTGCGGATCTTGCTCGCCGGGATCCTTGCGAGGGTTTCTCATGTTGACGGCGCGCATCGCGGCTTTTCTCAAGGAACATGGCTGGTTGTTGAACCTGCTGTTCATCCTCATCGGTGCGTATTTCGTCGCCGGGGCGGCGAACGCGGTGGTGGCGCGAAGCATTCGGGTGATGCCGAGCTTGGAGAGCATGCCGCAGGCGGCGAGCAAGGTCGGGTCGGTGGGGCGGGTGAGTCGGTCGGCGAGCTTTCAGGCGATGGCGGAGCGCAACCTGCTGGGGGTGAAGCGCGAGCAGCTGCAGCCGGTGACGGCGGCGCCGGACCAGATCGCGGCGGGCAACGCCGGCTGCAAAGATTTTCGCGAAGAGCAGCTGAAGCCGTGCACGCTCGCCGCGACGGTGCGGGGCACGCTGGTGGCCGACGACTTGCCGGAGTGGTCGATGGCGGTCATCCTCGACAACACCACGCACGAGCCCGAAGTCTTCAACATCAACGAGGGCACCAACAAGATCGCCGACGACGCGTTTCTCTGCCAGGTGCGCAGCCGCGCGATCGTGGTGCAGCGCCGCGACCACGTCGAGCTCTGCGCCGTCGAGGGCGAGGGCGCAAATCCGGCGCCGACCACGCTGGCGTCGGCGACCCCGCCGATCGTGGCCCCGGCCGAGGGCGGTGACGAGGGGGGCGGTGGCCCGGGGGTCACGAAGGTCTCGGAGACCCAGTACACCGTGGAGCGCAAGGAGGTCGACAACGCGTTGTCGAACCTCAGTGAGATCGCGACCCAGGCGCGCATCGTGCCGAGCTTCAAGAACGGCAAGCCCAACGGCTTCAAGATGTTCTCGATCAAGCCCGGCAGCATCTACTCGAAGATCGGGATGAAGAACGGCGACGTCATCCAGAAGATCAACGGCTACGAGATCAACAGCCCCGACAAGGCGTTGGAGCTCTATCAGAAGCTCAAGGACGCGTCGTCGGTGGCGATCGAGCTCCAGCGCCGCGGTCAAACCATGAACGTCAACTACAACATCCAGTAGGGAGCACGGGTGGACGCCAAGAGCCTCGCGTTGCGGCTGCTGCTCACCGTCCCGACGTTGGGCTCGTTGCCCGGTGGGCGGTTGCTGCCGGCAGTGTCGCAGCCGCTCTATGCGGTCGGGGCTTCGGCGGCGTTGCCGGCGCGCGTCGGGCTCGGGGTGGTCGAGGTGCCGCCGCCGCCGCCCGACGTGGTCGGCAGGTCGACGCCGGTGGGGCCCGAGTGTCCGGTCGAGGTGCGCGCCATCATCACCGGCGACGCCGCTGCCGAGACCTTCGCGGTGGTGGCGGTCGGGGAGGCGAGCGCGCTGTTGAAGGTGGGGCAGGGAGTGCGGACCGCAGCGGGCTGGGTCGCGATCTCGGCGATCGACAAGGCGCGCGTCGTGGTGCGCAAAGGGGACGAAGCTTTTGACTGCTACCTCGGCGCTGCGGCGGGCGATGCCCTGCAGGGCGCCGGGGAGCCTGTGAGGTAAGCTCATGGTGTTCGCGTCCGCTGTGCTGTCGTTGCTCGCCGCCTCGTCGCCACCGTCGTCGGGCGCGCGGCCGCCGGTGCTCGTGGACGAGGCCTCGAGCTCGAGATGGTACCTGGCCCAGGAAGAGGGCGAGGCGCGACCGCCGCCTCCCGGGCCGCGTCGCTTCATGGCGCGCGACGCGATGAAGGCGTCGCTGAAGCGTCATCCGCTGGCCGGGCAGGCCGCGGAAGAAGAAGCCCAGAGCGGCGGTTCGGAGGGCAAGCCGGGTGAACGTCCTCCCCCGAGCCCGACGCCGAGCCCGGCCCCGAACCCGACGCCCCGGCCGCCGTTGCCGGTGCCGCCGTCTCCCGGTCAGCCCCCGAGCCTGCCGCAAGGCGCCGCTGCTGCCGAGAAGCCCGAGAGCGAGATCGACTTTGCGGCCCGCGCCAAGAAGGGCAAGTTCAGCTTCGAGTTCTCGAAGGCCGAGATCGCCGACGTGGTGAAGGCGATCTCCAACCTGACGCAGCGAAACTTCATCATCCCGGAGAAGATCAAGGGCCAGCGGATCACGATCTTGTCGCCGACCAAGATCACGGCGGCCGAGGCCTACCAGGTGTTTCTGGTCGCCCTCGAGGTCAACGGCATCACCATCGTGCGCTCCGGCAAGTTCTACAAGCTGGTCGAGTCCAAGGACGGCATCAAGTCCCCGATCCCCACCTGCATCGGCGACGACGACGAGGAGTGTCCGAAGTACGCCGACCAGATGGTGACGCTGCTCTTGCACCTGAAGTACGTGGATTCGAACGTGCTGAACCCGGTGTTGAAGTCGCTGATCAGCAAAGAGGGCGAGATCACCGTCTTTCAGCCCTCGAACGCCTTGATCATCAGCGAGTACGCGCCGAACCTGGCGCGGGTGCGGCGGATCATCGACGCCCTCGACGTGCCCGGGTTCGAGGACGAGCTCCAGATCGTGCAGATCAAGTACGCGGTGGCGACCGAGATCGCCGACAAGCTCACCCAGGTGTTCGACGTCAAGGCCGGTGGCGCCGCGGGCGCCGCCAAGCCCGGCGGGCCCGGACCGATGCGACCGCCGAGACCGACCGGCAAGGCCGGCGAGCCGCCGCAACCCGACATGCCCGGCGGCGCGCCGCCCGGCAGCGACGAGACCGCCGACGTCAGCATCTCGAAGATCGTGCCCGACGATCGCACCAACCAGCTCATCATCAAGGCGAACCGCCGCAGCTTCGACGCCATCAAGCGCCTGATCGCCAAGCTCGACGTCCCGACCGGCGACGGCACCGGCCGGGTGCACGTCTACTATCTCGAGAACGCCGACGCCGAGGAGCTGTCGAGCACGTTGTCGTCTCTGGCGCAGGGCCAGCCGAACAAGAAGGCCGGCCGCGCCGGCGGCGCTCCCGGGGCCCCCGGTGGTCAGCCGGCCGCGAAGGGCGCCGAGTCGGCGTCGTTGTTCGAGGGCGAGGTGAAGGTCACCGCGGACAAGTCGACGAACTCGTTGCTCATCATGTCGAGCGGCCGGGACTTCACCGCGTTGCGCAAGATCATCGAGAAGCTCGACGTGCCACGGCGTCAGGTCTACGTCGAGGCCGCGATCCTCGAGGTGACGGTCACCGACTCCGACAAGTTCGGCCTCAACTGGCACACGCCGATGCGCTTCTCGGAGAACGACCTCGGGAGCAAATTGGGCGGTGACGGCACCTTGGGCTTCTTGCAGAGCGCGCAGAGCTCGAACGGCACCAGCCCGACGCTCGGGGCGCTCGCCAGCCCGGCGGCGCTGCTCGGGGTCGCGGGCGGCTCGGTGGCCGGGATCATCGGCAAGGGGATCAGCTTCAAGATCGGCGACGAGAACGTCAGCATCCCGAGCTTCGGCGTGATCTTGAAGGCGCTGCAGTCGTCGTCGACGGCCCAGATCTTGTCGACGCCGCACGTGCTCACCACCGACAACGAAGAGGCGTCGATCGAGGTCGGGCAGAAGATCCCGTTTCGTCGCGGCACCAGCATGCCCGGCCTCGGCGGCTTCCCGGCGGTCGGTGGGGTCGGCGGCGCCGGCGGCGTCGGCGGCAATCTCGGCGGCTTCAATGCCGGCGCGGCGTCCCAGCTGCTCGGGAACATGTTCTCCTCGGTCGACCGCATCGACGTGTCGTTGAAGCTGACCTTGACCCCGCAGATCAACGAGCGCGACAAGGTGCGCCTGAAGATCGATCAGCAGGTGGAGGACGTGGTCGGCAAGGACGAGAGCACCGACACCCCGATCACCGCGAACCGCTCGACCAAGACCACCGTGGTCGTCGACGACCAGGAGACCGTGGTGCTCTCCGGCTTGATGCGCGACCGGGTGCGCGACTCCGAGAGCAAGATCCCGATCTTGGGCGACCTGCCGCTCATCGGCTGGCTCTTCAAGCAGCGCTCCACCGACATCGAGAAGGTCAATCTCCTCTTGGTGTTGACCCCCTACATCATTCACGACCGCTCGGACTTCCAGCGGATCTTCGAGCGCAAGATGGCCGAGTACGACGAGTTTGCCGCCGAGTTCTACGGCAACCGCCCCGAGTATCGGGCCTACGTCGACTTCAACCGCAAGAGCGGGCCGTTGGCGCGGCTCGCCACGGCGCTGAAACGCGAGCAGTCCAAGGTGGAGAACGGCGGCAGCGGCGACGCCGGCGAGATCTTGATCCAACCCGACGGGGTCGCGGCGGACGAGCTCGCGCCGGCCACGGAGGCGGAGCCCGACTCGATCGTCGTGCCGCCCGAGGTGACGCCGGCGCCGGCACCGGTCTTGCCGCCGACGGACATCGAGCCGCCGCCGGTGCAGCCCGAGGGAGCCGATTGAGCCATGGTGGCGAGCAGCGCACAGGCGCAGTTCGGTGACGAGAAGCTCGGCGAGATCTTGCTCCGCCGCGGCAGCGTCACCCCCGAGTCGTTGGCGGCGGCGCTCGCGACCCAGAGCGAGCGCGGCGGCCGCTTGGGCGAAGTGTTGGTCGGCCAGAAGCTGCTCTCCGAAGAGGATCTGGTCAAGGCGCTCGCGGAGCAGCTCGACCTGCCGCTGATCGACAAGATCGACGACCGCGCGATCCCCGACGAGCTGATCACCAAGGTGCCGATCAACTTCGCCAAGCAGTATCGCCTGGTGCCGCTCGGGCAGCGGGACGACGGCGTGGTGCGGGTCGCCTGCGCCGATCCGCTACAGGTCGGCCCGGTGGACGACATCGGCGTGCTCTTGAGCGCCCCGGTCGAGCTCGAGCTCGCGACCAGCGACACCGTCATCAACGCGATCAACAAGGCCTACGACCGCGGCTCGGCGCACGCCGCCGCGGCGATGGACGAGCTCGCCGACGAGAACCTCGACAGCTTCGCGCAGGACATCGAGGAGGCGGTCGACCTGCTCGACGCCGAGGACGAGGCGCCGATCATCCGCCTGGTGAACTCCTTGATCTCGCAAGCGGTCAAGGAGCACGCCTCCGACATCCACATCGAGCCCGGGGAGCGCGATCTGGTGGTGCGCTTCCGCATCGACGGCATCCTCTACGAAAAGATCCGGCCGCCGAAGAAGCTGCAGGCGTCGATCATCAGCCGCGTCAAGATCCAGGCGGGGCTGAACATCGCCGAGAAGCGTCTGCCGCAGGACGGCCGCATCCGCATCCGCATCGCCGGCAAGGACATCGACATCCGCGTCGCCAGCGCCCCGACCACCTACGGCGAGCGGATCACGATGCGCTTGCTCGACCGCTCCAACGTCATCCTCGATCTCACCGACCTCGGGTTCTCGCCCGACCATCTGGTGACGATGAACCAGCTGATCGAGCGCAGCCACGGCATCATCCTGGTCACCGGGCCGACCGGCTCCGGCAAGACCACGACGCTGTATGCGGCGCTCTCGGTCATCAACCGCCCGGACTTGAACATCCTGACGATCGAGGATCCGGTGGAGTACCAGCTCGAGGGCATCAGCCAGACGCAGATCAGCCCGAAGATCCAGCTGACCTTCGCGAGCGGCCTGCGCTCGTTCTTGCGCCACGATCCGGACGTCATCATGGTCGGCGAGGTCCGCGACGTCGAGACCGCCGAGATCGCGATCCAGGCGGCGCTCACCGGCCACCTGGTGCTGTCGACCGTGCACACCAACGACGCCCCCGGCGCCATCACCCGTCTGGTCGACATGGGGGTCGAGCCTTTCCTCGTCGCGTCGTCGATCATCGGCATTCTGGCGCAGCGCCTGGTGCGCACCTTGTGCTCGGACTGCAAGGAGTCCTACACCGCGACCACCGAGGAGATCCGCAACCTCGGCCTGAGCCCGGAGATGGTCGGGCCGATGCCAAAGCTGTGGCGCGGTCGCGGCTGCGCGTCGTGCTTCAACACCGGCTACCTCGGGCGCACCGGGATCTACGAGATGATGCTGCCGTCGGACGACATCCGGCAGCTGATCCTGCAAAACGTCGACTCGACGACGATCAAGCGCAAGGCGCAGGCGCAGGGGATGCGGACCTTGCGCGAGGACGGGGCCCGCAAGGTGCTGGCCGGTATCACCTCGAGCGCCGAGGTGCTGCGCGTGACCTCCGAGGACGCGGCCTGATGCCGGTCTTTGCCTACAAAGGTTACAACGCCCAAGGGCGGGTGGTGTCGGGCACCAAGGACGCCGACAACGACAAGGCCATCAAGCTGGTGCTGCGCCGCGACGGCGTCTTCGTCACCGAGCTCCGGGAGACCGGTCCGGCGACCAAGAAGGACACCGGCAGCAAGAAGCTCGAGATCAAGCTGTTCGCCGAGCGGGTGTCGTCGCAGGAGCTCGCGGTCGCGACCCGGCAGCTCGCGACCTTGGTCGGCGCCGGCATCCCGCTGGTCGACGCCTTGGGGGCGCTCGTCGAGCAGCTCGAGCACGAGCACTTCCGGGCGGTGTGGTCCGACGTCAAGCAGCGGGTCAACGAGGGCGCCGGCTTCGGCGATTCGCTCGGCACCTACCCCAAGATCTTCTCCGGCCTGTTCGTCAACATGGTGCGCGCCGGCGAGACCTCGGGGGCGCTCGACATCGTCTTGAACCGCCTCGCCGACTTCACCGAGAGCCAGGCGGAGCTGCGCTCCAAGATCTTCGCGACCATGTTCTATCCGATCATCATGATGTGCATGGCGGCGGCGGTGACCGGGGTGTTGTTCACCTTCGTGATCCCGAAGATCACCAAGATCTTCGAGGCGCAGAAGAACGCGGTGTTGCCGCTGCCGACCCAGGCGTTGATCCTCATCAGCGCCTTCGCCAAGGACTACTGGTTCGTCGCCCTGCCGACCTTCATCCTCGCCATCGTCGGCTTCAACCGCTTCATCCACAGCGAGCGCGGCCGGCCGTGGTGGGACCGGTTCGTGCTCAAGGTGCCGGTGTTCGGCTCGCTGGTGCGGATGATCGCGGTGACCCGGTTCTCGAAGACCCTCGCGACCCTGCTCGGCGCCGGGGTGCCGGTGCTCACCGCCTTCGACATCGTCAAGAACGTGGTGCAGAACACCGTGCTCGCTGGTGTCATCGACACCGCGCGCGACTGCGTCAAAGAGGGCGAGACCATCGCCGCGCCCTTCAAGCGCTCCGGCGAGTTTCCGCCGATCGTCGTCCACATGATCGCGGTGGGCGAGAAGTCGGGGCAGCTCGAAGAGATGCTCAACAACGTCGCGCACGCCTACGAGGTGCAGGTCGACGCGCGCCTCCGGGCGCTCACCAGCATCCTCGAGCCGGTCATGATCATCTTCTTGGGTGTCGTCGTCGCGTTCATCGTCTTTTCCATCCTTCTACCGATGCTGCAAATCAGCTCGTTTGCGTGAATCAAGGAGCCCGCCGATGCGAATGTTCAACCATCATCTGCAACAGCTACTCCACCGCCTGCTGACCCGGGAGCGCCGGCCGGCGCGCGGCGTCGTCGAGCGCGGCATGACCCTCGTCGAGGTCATGGTCGTGGTGGTCATCATCTCGCTGGTCGCGAGCGTGGTGTCGGTGGCGGTCTTGAACCGTCTGGAGGAGGCGCGCAAGAAGCTCGCCTTCACCCAGATCAAGCAGATCGGCGAAGCCCTCGAGCTCTACAAGCTGTCGCTGCGCCATTACCCGACCACCGGTGAAGGGCTGCAGGCGCTGGTGTCGCCGCGCGGCAACGAGCGACCGTTCATGAACTCGATCCCGCAAGACCCGTGGGGCAACGACTACGTCTACATCTACCCCGGCAGCAACACCCCGAGCGCGTTCGACCTGATGAGCTACGGCCCGGACGGGGTCCAGGGCGGCGGCGACGACGTCACCAGCTGGCAGTCCCTCGACGCCAACAAACAGGAGCAGTGAAGAGGCGAAAGTCACGCATGAGCGGTCGGACGCGCGATAGCGGTCACTCCAAGGCCGCCGGCTTCACCCTCGTCGAAGCGGCGATCACGGTCGCGGTGCTCGCGCTCGCGGTCGGCGTCGTCCTCGTGAACTGGGGCTCGGCGGGCGCCGAGCTCCGCCGCGTCGCCGGGCAGCTCGCCGGCACGGTGCGCGCCTCGTACGACGGCGCGGCGCTCTCCGGCCAGACCTACCGCCTGGTGCTGTCCTTCGACAAGCCGGTCATTCAAGTCGAAAAGACCGCGGCGTTGTTGAGCTTCGACGACGACCAGAAGCCGTTGCAGCGCGGCGCCGCGCTCGCCGGAGCGGCGAACGGTGTCGGGCCGAGCCTCAGCGGGCTGCTGCTGGGTGCCGGCGCCAAGCCCGAGGCCGACGACCGGGACCACGACGACGAGCCGGCCGACGACGGACCGCCGTCGGCGTTGCAGGCGTTGATGGGCTTGTCGAAGCAGATCGATCATGAGGCGGCGGCCACCTTCTCGTCGGCGGAGCACGATCTGCCGCTCGGCGAGGAGGTCCGGCTCTTGGACGTCTGGATCCGGGGCATGGGTGACCCGATCAAAGAGGGCACCGCCTACCTCTACTTCTTTCCGAGCGGCTACACCCAGGACGCCGTGATTCACCTGACCAACGCCGACGGCGCGGTGTTCTCGGTGCGGGTGCACGCCTTGACCGGCAGCACCGCGGTGGTGCCCGAATACCTGGAGCCGCCCAAGTGAGCCGTGGCTTCACGCTGATCGAGGTCGCGATCGCGCTGACGATCTTCGCGATGAGCATCGCGGTGCTGCTCGAGGCCCAGGTGTCGAGCCTGCACAACGCCGACAAGGCGCGCGGCCTGACCGTCGCCTCGATCCTGGCGCGCGCCAAGATGGTCGACATCGAGCGGAAGCTCTTCGACGAGGGCTTCACGTTGAACGAGGTCAACGAGGACGGCGACTTCACCGAGGAGGGCCACGCCGACTACAAGTGGAAGTACCGGCTCAGCGAGGTCGAGCTCGACCTGTCGGCGCTCAGCTCCCTGTGCTCCGGCTTCGGCGACGACAAGGGCGACAAGGAAGCGGCGGGCGCCGGCTGCGAGGACATGCTCTCGGGCTTGGGTGGACCGATCGAGTCGCTGCTCGATCAGATCAGCAAGTCGCTGCGCCTGGCCGAGCTCACCGTCACCTGGCCGGACGGCAAGTTCCACGAGTCGATGACGGTGCGCGCCCTCTTGACCCGCGAGGACCTGGGGGTGCAGGCGGTCGATCCCTTCAACCCCGGCAAGGCGCCGCCCCCATGAGCCGCGGGCCTACGATCTCGAGCGCCGGCTTCACGTTGGTGGAGGCGTTGATCTCGGTGACCATCCTCGGGTTCATCGGCGCGGTCGCCTACGGCACCTTCGCCCGAGCGGTGGACGCGCGCGAGCGCGCGATGCACATCACCGGCCGCTACCATCAGATCCGGCAGGCGCTGCAGCGGATGAGCACCGAGATCTCGATGGCCTTCGTCAGCTACCACAAAGACTGCGAGGACGCGCACAGCGTGACGATGTTCGCGGGCAAACGCGGCGGCAACGGCGGCCGCCTCGACTTCACCAGCTTCGGCCACACCAAGCTCAGGGCCGACGCCAACGAGTCGGACCAGAACGAGCTGTCGTACTTCGTCGAGCGCGATCCCGAGGATCCGCAGAAGAACGCCCTGATCCGCCGCGAGCAGGCGCCGATCGACGACGAGCCCGACGAGGGCGGCGTCGAGCAGGTGCTCGCCGAAGACGTCAAGAGCATCGAGTTCGAGTTCTACGATCCCAAGGAAGACCGCTGGGAAGACGAGTGGGACGCCGACGGCTCCGACAAGAGGGACCGCCTGCCGATGTTCGTGTCGATCAAGATGGTGGCCGCCGACCCGAACGGCAAAGACGAGACCTTCGTGACCAAGACGCGCGTCTTCATGGGCAGGCGGTTCCAGATCTCCGGCTCGGGGTTTGCACGATGCCTCGACTAGGCACACGCACCTTGCGGTCGCGGCGGGAGCGGGGCATCGCGCTCCTCGTGGTGCTGTCGACCCTGACGTTGGTCACGGCGACGGTCGCCGACTTCCAGTTCAACAGCCGCGTCGATCTGGAGCTGGCCATCAACGCTCGCGACAGCCTGCAGGCCGAGTACAACGCCTTGTCGGCTCTGCGGCTGCGGGCGATGTTGTTGCGCCAGGGCCGCCAGGTGACGAGCGCCATCGGCGGCATGCTGGGCGCCCTCGGTATGGACGCCGCGATGCTGCCGTCGATGGGCCAGATGCTGGAGATGGTGCCGATCGACTGCGGGGTGTTGTCCGCGATCACCAAGGTCGCAGCGAGCGACGCCGGCGACACCAAGGGCGGCGGCGACGAGGAGGGCAACGTCTTCAACGGCGAGTGCTCGGCGAGCAGCCACAGCGAGCACACCAAGATCTCGCTGAACGCCTTCGCGAACCCCGCCGGCAACAAGGCGGTCAGCGCCTTGATCGTCGGCCTGTTGAGCAATCCGGCGTTCGAGCGCCACTTTCAAGAGGACGACAAGAACGGCACCCACGCCGAGAACCCGATCGAGCTCGTCGGCGCCATCGCCGACTGGATTGACCGCGACAAGATCCAGGCCGGCAACCAGGTAGGCGACGAGGATCGCTACTACACCTTCTTGAAGCACGCGTACCACGCCAAGAACGCGCCCTTCGACTCGCTGGCGGAGTTGCAGATGGTGCACGGCGTCGACGACGAGATGTACGACGTCTTGAAAGACCTGGTGACGGTGTACGCCAACTCGACGCAGATCGAGCTCGCGACCGCGCCCGACAACGAGCTGGTGATCGGCTTGATCGCGAGCTTCCGACCCGGGGTGAGCTTCGTCGACTTCTTCAACCACCCGGGCACCGGGTTGCTGTTCCGCTCGATCGCGGAGATGCGCATGCTCGGGGCCGCCACCTTCTCGGTCCTGAAGGTCGCGACCCTCATCGGTCTCATCAGCGGCAGCGGTCTGGAGCCGCTGATTGATCCGGCGATGGTGCGTCAGGTGTTCACCGACAACCAGGACACGACCTGGTATCGCCTCGAGGCCGAGGGGCGGGTGGGGAACGCCACCCGCCGGATCCGGGCGGTCTTCCAGGCCGACGAACGCGACCAGCCGTTCTATTACTTCAGGATGGAGTGACCGATGGCCCAACAGCTCGTCGCCATAGACGTGAGCCCGAAGCGGGTCCGGGTGCTGCTCTTCGAGGCCACGTTTCGCAGCACCGAGATCGTCGCGGCGCACACCGTCGGCATCGAGGCCGGGGTCGACACCCCGGCGACCTTGTGGCCCAAGATCCGGGCGCTGTTGCCGTCGCAGATCGACTCGGTGATCGTCAGCGCCGATCCGGCCGCGGTGTCGACGCGCCTCTTGACCTTCCCCTTCGACGACGTGCGCAAGGTCGACTCGGCGTTGAGCTTCGAGCTCGAGAGTCAGATCCCCTACGCCCTGGACGCGGTCGCCCTGACCTCGAGCGTCGCGAAGCGCGCCGGCAACGTCACCCAGGTGCTGGCGGCGGTGACCCCCAAAGAAGGGCTGGCGGCGCAGATCCAACAGTGCGCCGCGGTCGGCCTCGAGCCCCGGGTGATGACCTTCCCGGCCGCGGTGCTCGGCGAGCTCGTCACCGAGCCGCAGCCCGAGCCCTTCGCGGTCGCGGTCTTGGGCGAGAGTCAGGCGCACGTCAGCGTCATCAACGACAAGCTCGTCGTCGCCCGCACGATCCGCGCCGGGAGTCTCAGCATCGATCGGGTGCTCGCCAAGCGCTACAACCTCGACCTCGACGAGGCGCGCGCGGCCAAGGAGCGCGAGGGTCAGGTGCTCGCCGACGGGGCGGCCGCCGGCGATGACGTCCGCGAGGCCTCGGCGTGCATCGTAGAGGGGTTGGCGCCGCTCTTGCGCCAGCTCACCGCGACCTTGAAGGCGTTGCCGGCCGAGCACCAGCCGAAGAAGCTCTTCATCACCGGCGGGCTGTCGCGGCTGCCCGGTCTCAAGGAGCTGTTGGCGCAGCGCCTCGGGATCGCGGTCGAGCTCATCGACCTCGCGGTCGCCGCCAAGGGCCTGAGCGTCAAGGTCGGGGCGCTGGCGCCCGAGTATGCCAACGCCTTGGCGTTGGGGTTGGCGCTCTTGCGGCGCGGCCAAGGGGTGCCGCTGAACCTGCGGCGCGGCGAGCTGGCGTACAGGGGCGACATCCAGGTGTATCGCAGCGAGATGTTGCGCATCGGCGCCGGGCTGGCGGCGGTGTTCGTGCTGGCGATCGTCGGCTCGATCGCGCGCTATACGTTGATCTCCGCCGAGGAGGCCCAGATCGATCAAGGCTTCTGCAAGGTGACGCAGAAGATCGTCGGCCGCGAGATCTGCGACCCGATGGCGGCGCTCGCGACCCTGAAGCACTCGTCGGGCACCGGTGAGGGCGTGAACTTGCCGCCGTACTCGGCGACCGATCTCTACGAGGCGATGTCGAAGATGATCGGCAAGGACACCGACGTGTCGTTCGACGACCTCGAGTTTCGGGTGACCGGGCGGCTCGATGATCCGGATCGGATCACCGGCAAGGGCGAGGCCGCGACCTTCGAGGCCACCGAGCAGATCGTGGTCAGCCTGAAGAAGCACCCCTGCATCCAGGACGCCGAGGCCTCGAAGCAGCGCAAGACCCGCAACACCAACCGGGTCGAGTTCAGCTTCTCGGCCAAGGTGGCGTGCCCGGCCGGCGTCAACCCGGTCGTCGCCGCCGACAACGCCCTGAACCCGGGCGCGCCCGGCACACCCCCGGAGGCCCCACCGCCGGAGTCTCCGGGCGCCAGCGAGGAGCCGTAAGCCATGGCCTCATTCAGCTTGAGCAGTCTGCGATCGCGCCTGGAGCCGGTGCAAGCGGCGTTCGGGCGGCTGACGCAGCAGGAGCAGCTGATGGTGATCGCCGCTGCGAGCGGCGTGGTGATCATCATCCTCGTCGGTCTGAGCCTCGGGGTGTCGAGCGCCATCGACCGCGCCGAGCATCGGGTGACGGTGAAGACCGACCAGCTGACGCAGGTGCTGCAGCTGCAGGGCGAGTACAAGACCCGCACCACGGAGCGCGAGGCGCGGCTGAAGGAGCTCGGGCGCTCCAACGTCCGTCTGGTGTCGCTGGTCGAGGACGTGGCGCGCCAGGCGGGGGTGGAGATCGGCCAGCTGAAGCCCGAGGACGGCGAGCCGAGCCCCGACGGCATCATCGAGTCGCGGGTCGATCTCAAAGCCTCGAACCTGTCGGCGGACCGCTTGCAGGACTTCCTGAGTCGCATCGAGAAGGGGCCCGGGGTGGTGGTGGTGCGGCGCTTGAAGCTCAGCAAGCCTTATAAGAAGGATACCGTCGACGTGGAGATGACGGTGACCACCTTCAAGCTCAAGGCCTCCTGATGCGCGCCTTCTTGCAGAAACGCTGGGTGCGCCTTGCGGGCTACGTCCTCTTCGGGATGGCGTCGCTGGTGTTCTTCTTCTACTTCACCTTCCCGGCGCAAGCGGTCGGACAGCGGGTGGCGACCGAGATCCAGAAGGCGACCGGGGGCTCGGTGAACGTGATGTTCACCGACGTGTCGCTGTATCGCTTCTCGGGGATCGCGGCGCGGCACGTGAAGATCCGCAGCAACTCCGACAGCGGCCCGCCGCTGGAGCTCGAGGTCGACGGGTTGCGGCTGCGGCTGTTGCCGTTGCTGTGGTTCTCGTTGTCGGTCAACGCCGGCGTCGACCTGGGCGACGGCACTCTCGAGGCGCAGCTGTCGAAGAGCGACGACGGCTTCGACATCGCGCTCGAAGCGGACGAGGTCGACTTCGCGGCGCCGGCCATCATCGCCAAGCTCACCGGCCTGCCGATTCAAGGCACGCTCGACGGTTCGGTGCGGGCCAAGATCGGGTTCGGCGGCGACAAGCGGGCCAAGGGCCCCGAGCCCGGCAAGCGCGGGCTGATTCCCGACCAGGCCGACGGCGAGGCGTCTTTGACCATCTCCAAGGCCAGCTTCGGTCCGGGGACGGTGGCCGGTTTCACCATCCCCGAGGGGTTGGACTTCGGCCAGCTCGACCTGGCGCTCGACATGAAGAAGGGGCGGCTGCGGGTGGCGGCCTTCAAGCAGAAGGGCGGTCAGGTCGCCGTCGACCTGTCGGGGTCATCGAGCCTGCGCGCCGCGGTCTTTGCGAGCACCCTCGACGCTTGCCTCAAGTTCAAGGTGACCGACGAGGCCTATCTGACGAAGAACCCCAAGGTGAGCACGGCGCTGCAGCTCGCCGCGGTGCAGCTGAAGAAGGACCCCGAGGGCTACCTGCACCTCAAGCTCGGGGGCACGTTCGCGAGCGTGCGGCGCCAGGCCGGCTTGTGTCGAAGCGGCACAAAGCCCTAGTCTAGCGCCCATGCGCATCGGGCTCGAGCTCACGGTCGCCGACCGGCCGATGCTGTGGCGGTCGATCGAAGGCCGGGAGCTGCTGGTGGGCGCCAACCCCGAGTGTGATCTCTCGGTCCCCGTCGACGGCGTCGCCCCGGTGCAGTGTCTGTTGTGGCGAGAGGGCGCGGCGCTCCACCTCACGAACCGCAGCGCCGCGGGCACCGAGGTCAACGGGCAGCGGCGCAGCGATTCGTTGCAGCTCGCGGCCGGTGACTGTTTGCGCCTCGGGCCGGTGAGCGCCCGCATCGTGTTCCAGGGCGAGCCGGCCTCCGGCAACCGGACCCTGACGCTCGAGGTCGGGGCGGCGCCGGCGGCGACGCTGCGGCTCGTGGCGCCCGCCAGTCATCCGGGGCGGCATTGGCAGATCTCGGCCTCGGGGGTGACCCTCGGCGGCGACGCCAAGAACGACGTCGTCATCGCGGATCCCTTCGTGTCGTCCTTTCACGCGCGCATCACACTCGAGCACGGCCGCTGCATGGTCCGCGATCTCGGCAGCCGCAACGGCGTCTTCATCGGCGAGCAGAAGATCCGCGAGGCCGAGGTGCGTGCGGGCACGGCCATCCGTCTGGGGAAGACGACGATCGGGATCGAGGTGGCCGACGCTCAGGCGCTCGGCCCGGACCCGATCGCAGCGCGGCTGGTCGGGGTGTCTGCGGCGATCGCCCGGGTGCGGGCGGTGCTGCCGCGGTTGGCGCAAAGCGACGCCCCGGTGTTGGTGCTCGGCGAGACCGGGACCGGCAAGGAGGTCGTGACCCGGGTGCTGCACGAGCAGAGCCCGCGCGCCGCCGGGCCCTTCGTCGCCATCAACTGCGGCTCGCTGAGCGCCGGCGTCGTCGAGTCGGAGCTCTTCGGGCACGAGAAGGGCGCGTTCACCGGCGCGGCGCAGAAGAAGGTCGGGGCCTTCGAGGCCGCGCATCGCGGCACCCTGTTCTTGGACGAGGTCGGCGAGCTGCCGCTGGCGCTGCAGCCGCAGCTGTTGCGGGTGCTGGAGACCGGCGAGGTCCGCCGGGTGGGGTCGAGCGCGCCGTTCGCGGTGTCGGTGCGCGTCATCGCCGCCACCAATCGCGATCTGGCGGTCGAGGTCGGCGCCGGCCGGTTCCGTGAAGACCTCTTCCACCGGCTGCACGTCTTGAGCCTCGAGCTCCCGACCTTGAGGGAGCGCCCCGACGACGTCGAGGTGTTGGCGCGCCACTTCGTCACCGGCTTCGCGCCGGCGGCGGCGACCTTGGAGCTGACGGCGGCGGCGGTCGAGCGGCTCACGGCGCACGCCTGGCCGGGGAACGTCCGCGAGCTCCGCAACGTGGTGCAGCGGGCGGTGCTGTTGCGGCAGGGAGAGCGCATCGACGCCGATCTGATCACCTTCACGCCGAGCACGCTCGCGACCCGGGTCCAGACCCAGAGCGCCACCAGTCAGAAGACGCTCGCGGAGATCGAGCGCGAGGCGATCGTCGCCGAGCTGCGCCGGCACCGCGGCAATCGCACCGAGGCGGCGGCGGCGCTCGGGGTGTCACGCTCGACGATTCACCGCCGCATCGAAGAGTTCAAGATCGACACCGCCGCGCTCGAGCGCGGCTAGACCGCTTTCGCGACCAGACGGTGTCGCGACGCTCACGGCACCTGCATCTGCAGGTTGGCCTTGTCGATGTAGCGCTGGCAGATCTGATCGGTGCACAAGAAGAAGCTGAGGTCGGCGCTGACCGCCTGGGTGCCGCCCTTCACGACCTCGCAGTCGGTGCGCAGGGTCTTGGCCTCGGGCTTGGGATCGACGACGTCGGCCGCCGACAGCGTCGCCTTCGCGAGCTTGAGGCCGTCGCTGGGCCTGAGCGCGACCTTGAGCGGCGTCGACGTCTTCAGGGCCCACGGCGCCTTCGGGGCGATGGTCAGCTGGTACTCGCAAGGCTTGCCGACGCCGATCGGCGACGGCTGCGCGGCCGGGGTGATGACGTAGGGCTTGTCGGCGGGCTGCTTGTCGTCTTCGGCGTGCGCGAAGCAGCTCAGACCGACGCTGACGAACACCAAGAACGAGGGCAACCAGAGACGCATGGAGAGCTCCTGACTAGCGGTGCGCGAAGCGCTCGCGCACGACGGGTTGCATGGCGATGAGGTCCTGGGGCGTCTTGACCGGCAGGAAACGGCCCTCGGGGCCGTCCCGCGGCACCGCGAGGTAGCTGGCGTCGACGTAGGTCGTGACTTCGCCCATGAGCCGCTCGAATTGTACCACGGCTTGACCGTCGACGTCCTTGTCGGCGCGGAACCAGGTGAACGGGTAGTCGGGCTTGATCGCGGCGACGTCGACCCACATCGTGTTGGTGTTGAAGACCGGGATCTGGTCGAGGCCGAAGGTCGGCGGGAAGCGGAAGCCCTCGAGGACCTCGAGGTGGCCGTCGACCCGCACCGGCGCGCCCCCTTTGTCACCCGCGAGGCGCGGCGCGACCTCGACGGTCACCGCCTTGCCGGAGTCGATGTGGGCGCCGACGACCCGGGGGGCGAGCGTCGCGCCGAGGTTGTCGACGTTGCTCACCATCACCAGGTGGCCGCCGCGGTCGCGGAAGCGGTGAAACGCCGGGGCGCCGGCGAGGACCTCGAACACGTCGCCGTGGCCCGGGGCATAGAAGCCGACGCCGCCGTGCTTGTCGCGGTAGACGTCGCCCTTCGGGGTCAAGCGCACCGAGATGCGTTGGGTGAGCAGCGCCACGCGCGCCGGGTCCAGGCCCCACCAGGCGTTGGCGGTGAGATGATGCCGGGTCTCGTCCTCGGTCGCGAACGAGTTCATCAGGAAGACCGGGACGCCCGGCAGGTGCGCGACGTCGAACAGCCGCAGCGCGATGAAGCTCTTGCCGTCGACCACCTCGACGACGCCTTTGACCCGGCCGCCGAAGCGGGTCGCCATGCCGCCGTTCAACACCACGACCGCGACCTTGCCGTGGCGCAGTGCGTCGTTGCCGAGTGCCTCGAGCTCGGCGGCGCGTTCGCTGCCGGCGGCCGCGAGCGGCACGAAGTCCGACGCTTTGGGCGCCGTCAGCGTGTGCTGGCAGACGTTTTGTTCCGGTGGGAAGTGGCCGCTCGACAGCTGGTGTTTGAGGCGGAGAAAAGTAGCGAAATCAAAACCATGCAGCGACACCAGGCGGCGCTCATTCTCGGTCAAGCCCAGGTCTTCTAGCCGCTCCAGCGCCATGGCAGGCTTCTATCCGAGGGCGGCGGCAGCTGTAAATGGCAGCGGCGAGCGCTGAATCGCCGCCTCGGCCGGCGGCGTCAGTTGAGGCCGCCGTCGGGCCTATGGTAGCGTTGGGAGGCCAACGAGAGGGCCAGGATGCCGGTGAGGTCTGCAGCGTGACTGAGACGAGCAGCTTCAAGCTCATCATCGAGGACGACGAAGGCCGGCGCAGCGTCGTCCCGGTCGACCTCGGCGAGGTGAGCATCGGCCGGTTGGACGGCAACACCATTCGCCTGAACGAGCGCAACGTCTCGCGGCGTCACGCGCGGCTGTTCAAGGAGGCCAGCAACGTCGTCGCCGAAGATCTCGACTCCTACAACGGCGTCTACATCAACGGTGACCGCGTCAAAGGCCGGCGCGAGGTGCGCGACGGCGACGTGCTGCGCATCGGCGACTTCCAGCTCGAGCTGCGCGGCGAAGGCTTGCCGAGCCGCACCAACGAGACCACGCAGCGCACCAACGCCCCCGACGCCGAGGCCACCCAACCCGACATCCGCGTGACCGGCGGTGCGCCCGCGTCGCCCGCCAAGCCGGCGTCCGAAGAGAACCCCGAGCCGCGGCCCGAGCCCACCGCGATCATCCGCACCTCGCACCTCGAGGACGTCGAGGCGGCGCGCCGCGACAACAAGGCGATCATCGCCGGCCAGAAGGCGAAGATCGCCTGTGTCAGCACGCAGTACGCCGGGCGCGACTTCGAGATCGGCAAGACCGAGATGGTGATCGGCCGGACCCCCGACAACGACATCGCCATCGACCACCGCTCGGTGTCGCGGCACCACGCGAAGATCGTGGTGATGGGCAAGAGCTACAAGGTCATCGACCTGAAGAGCGCCAACGGCACGCTGGTCAACGGCGAGGAGTACGCCCAGGTCGACCTGAAGCGCGGTGACCTGATCGAGTTCGGGCACGTGAAGTTCCGCTTCGTCCCTCCCGGCGAGGACTACGCCTTCACCCCGGAAGAGGCGGCCGCGATCCAGAAAGGCGGGCGCGACAGCGGTGGCGCCGCCACCCCTGGTGCCGGCGGCGCTAGGCGCGAGACCTCGCTCGTCGATCTGTTCCGCTCCAACCAGCTCCTGGTCATCGCCATCGGCGCGCTCGCAGTGGCCATCTTGGTGATGATCGTGTGGCTGCTCGCCACCGGCGGTGACGACCAGGCCAAGGCCCCGCCCGGCCCGACGCCGCCGATCGGGCCGGTCCCGGCGCCGACCTCCGAGGTCGAGAAGCTCGTGGCGCGCGCCAACGCCGCGATGGTGCAACGCAACTTCCAACAGGCCGCGACCCTGGCCCGGGCGGCGCTGGCGATGGAGCCCGAGAACGCGCCGGCGCAGGAGACCGTCAGCCGCGCCGACGCCGAGGCCGAGGCCCAGCAGGCCTACGACGCCGCGGTGGCGGCGATCAACAGCAACAACTGGTCGTTGGCCTGGAGCCGGCTGCAGGAGATCCCGGATAAGAGCGTGTTCGCGCCGCAGGCGGCGCTGCTCATGCCGCAGGTGAAAGGCGCGCTGGTCACCGAGAAGGTCACCGACGCCGACCGCGCGGTCGCGAACGGCGAGGTCGAGACCGCGGAGCAGCTCACCGCCGAGATCGGCGCGCTCGAGCCCGGGCGCGCCGACGTCGCGCGGCTGCAGGCGGCGATCACGAAGGCCCGCGCCGAGGCCCAGAGCCACACGATCACCAAGGCTCGTGGCAAGGCCAAGGAGAAGGCCAAGGGTGGCCTGTCGCCGGGCGGCGGCACGACGCCGGCGATCAAGCCCCCGGAGGCCAACGGCGGCGGCGCGACCGGCGAAGACCCGAAGCCGATCTACACCGAAGGCACCAAGGCGCTCACCGGCGGCAACTACCAGAAGGCGATCGACCTCTTCAACCGCTGCACCCGCGCCGACCCCAAGTTCTGTCTGTGCTACCGCGCCCTCGGCATCAGCTACGCCAAGTCCGGCAACGGCCCGAAGGCCTACCGCTACTACAAACAGTACTTGAAGACCTGCCCGACCGCCGCCGACGCGCCGCAGGTCGAGCAGCTCCTCAAGCAATACGAGCAAGCGCAGTAGCTCCCGTGGGCGACCCCGCCGGACGTGCGCCGCCGCGATCACCCGGGCTGTTCGACAGCGACGGCTCCGGTCTGTCCCCCCGAGAGGTGCTGAGCGTCAGCGAGGTGAACCAACGTGTCCGGCTGCTGCTCGAGAGGAGCTACGGCAAGGTGACGGTCAGCGGCGAGATCGGGAACGCCAAGGTCGTCTCCGGGCATCACTACTTCAGCCTCAAAGACGAAGCCGCGCAGCTGCCGGCGGTGTTGTTCAAGCGCGAGGCGGTGCTCCTCAAGTTCGCGCTCAAGGACGGCATGCAGGTGGTCGCCACCGGTCGGCTGACGCTGTACGCGCCCTATGGACGCTATCAGATCGTCGTCGAGCGCCTCGAGCCCGAGGGCGCCGGCGCGTTGCAGGTGGCGTTCGAGCAGCTGAAGCGGCAGCTGGCCGGCGAAGGGCTGTTCGCCGAGCAGCGCAAGCGGCCGCTGCCTCTCGTGCCGCGGCGGGTCGCGGTGGTCACGAGCCCGACCGGCGCGGTGATTCGTGACATCGTCCAGGTCGCCGGACGGCGCTTTCCGAATGCCCAGATCCTGGTGGTGCCGACGCGGGTGCAAGGCGCGGAGTCGGCGCCGGCCATCGCGGCCGCAATTCGGCACACCAGCGACCTCGCGCCGGCGTTGGGGCTGGACGTCATGATCGTCGCCCGCGGCGGCGGCTCGATGGAGGACCTGTGGGGGTTCAACGACGAGCGCGTCGCCCGGGCGATCGGCGCCGCGTCGATCCCGGTGGTGAGCGCCGTCGGCCACGAGACCGACTACACCATCGCCGACTTCGTCGCCGATCGGCGCGCCCCGACCCCGTCGGCCGCCGCCGAGATCGTCTTCCCGCGCTACGACGAGCTCGTGGCGCTCTTGGATCGGCACCGCGCCCGCGCCGAGCGCGCGCTGCTGCGGGACCTCGAGCACTGGCGCCTGCGCTTGCAGGGCGCGCTACGGGCGATCGGTGATGGGCGCGCGCTCTTGGGCGCCAAGACCCAGCGCCTGAGCTTCGCGACCCTGGCGATCGAGCGCGCCGCGCACAAACAGCTGGCGCGCCGCCGGCTGCGCCTGGCAGCGCTCGGGACGACGCTGGCGCATCGCCACCCGCGCGTGCGCCTGCGGCAAATGCACGCCGGCCTCGCCCACGCCGAGACCCGCATCCGGCTGTTCGCCGGACAGCAGCTGACGCGGCGTCGGGATCGTCTGCACGCGCTCGGCGAGCGGTTGCAGGCGCTGTCGCCGCTCGGCGTGCTCGAGCGCGGCTACGGTATCGTCATCGGGCCGGATGGGGTCGCGGTGCGCGACGCCGCCGCGGTGCAGAGAGGCGACCGGCTCCAGATCCGAGTCGCGCGCGGCAAGCTCGGCGCGATCATCGAGCGGCGCGAGAGCGCGGACGGCGCGCCGCTTGACGCTGATGTCAGGCGCTCCTAAGGTCGTGGCCATGGCCGAGAAGCGCAAGGACGCGAGCTTCGAAGAGATCGTCCAACGCCTGGAGGCGATCGCCAAGGCGCTCGAGTCGGGTGACACCAAGCTCGAAGACGCGGTGGCGCTGTTCGAGGAGGGCGTCGCGCTCAGCAAGGTCGGCAAGGCGCGCCTCGACGAGGCCGAGAAGAAGCTCGAGATCCTGAAGGAGGGCGACGCGACCGAGCCCTTCGCCGCCGACAAGGCCGACCGCGAACCCTGAGCATGGCCAAAGAGCGCGCCGACGTGCTGCTCGTCCTGCGTGGCCAGGCGCCGTCGCGCAGCCGGGCGCAGGCGATGATCATGGCCGGCGCGGTCGTCGACCAGGACGGCCGGCGCATCGACAAGCCCGGCATGCTGCTCGCCGACGCGGTGGAGCTGCGGATCAAGGGCGCGCCCCAGAAGTACGTGTCGCGCGGCGGCCTCAAGCTCGAGGCCGCGCTCCAGACCTTCGGCGTCGAGGTGCAGGACCGCGTCTGCCTGGACGTCGGCGCGTCGACCGGCGGCTTCACCGACTGTCTGCTGCAGCGCGGCGCCCGCAAGGTCTACGCCGTCGACGTCGGCTACGGCCAGATGGCGTGGGCGTTGCGCCAAGATCCGCGGGTGGTGCTCAAGGAACGCTGCAACATCCGCACCGCGCCCGACGACCTCATCGCCGAGCCGGCCGACGTCCTGGTGGTGGACGTGTCGTTCATCTCCTTGAAGCTGGTGCTGCCCAAGGCCTTGCAGTACCTCACCGCCGACGCCTGGGTCGTGGCCTTGGTCAAGCCACAGTTCGAGGCCGGCAGAGACGCGATCGGCAAGGGCGGCATCGTCCGGGATCCAGCGGCGCACGCGCGGGTGGTGCGAGAGATCGAAGCGTTGTTCGCGAGCCTCGGGCTGCATCGGGTGCAGGTGTGCCCGTCGCCGATCACCGGCGCCGACGGCAACCGCGAGTTCTTGATGGCGGGACAGCAGGGCGGCGCGGCGTAGCCCTCCGGTGTTGGCCCTTGGTTTGCGCCGGCCTTTGTGTGCTATGAGTTGCCTGCCCGCGCGATTGCGCGGCAGGCTCGGCGAGGTTCATGGAAGTCGGCTGCAAACAGTGTGGTGCCAAGTATCAGTTTGACAGCTCGGCGATTCCTGCCGCCGGCTACGACGCCCAGTGTACGAGCTGTGGCGGGGTGTTCTTCGTCGCCCCGGCCGCCGCCGCGGCACCGCCGGTCAGCGTCGCGTGCGTGCACTGCGGCGCGGTCTATCAGTTCGAGGCCTCCGCGATCCCGGCCGAGGGCTATGACGCCCAGTGCACCCAGTGCAACAAGGTCTTCTTCGTCTCCGCGGGCGGCGGCGCGCCGCAACCGCCGATCGTCGCCGTGACCGCGCCGGCGAGCGCGCCGGTGGCCGCGGCGCCTACGATCCCAGCGCCGGCGGTGCTCAACACCGAGCCGGTGGTGCTGGCGGCCAAGAAGCCGTCGGCCGAGGTGCCGGTGGTCGCGACGCCGAAGGCGACGCCGAACATGGCACCACAAGGGGCGCGGGCCAACGCGGCCGAGGTCGCGGGGCTCGAGGACGGCGCGGAGGACGCCGCCGACATGATCCAGTTGTCGCAGGAGCTCGGCGATCCGGCGCCGGATCCGAGCGCGGCGTCGACCGAGGAAGACTTCGAGAAGATCATGGCGCGGCGCCGCACGCGGCGCATCGCCGTCGTCGCGGTGCTCGGCGCCGTGGTCGGCTACGTCGCGGTGACCTACTTCCTCGTGCCGCGGGTCTTCGATCTGACCCTCGGCCGTCTGCTCGGCATCAAGCTGACCATCAACCCCGAAGCGGTGGCGCCGATGGAGCGCGGTCTCGCGCACATGCTCGCCGACACCGACGGCGGCTACGTCGAGGCGATCAAGGACCTCGAGCAGGCCCTGACGATCGACCCCAAGTACCCCGACGCCGTGGCGCTCGCGGCGCTGGCGCACGTGTTCCGCGGTGCCGACCTGCAGGCGCAGGGCAAGGAGAGCTACGAGAGCGGCGCCAAGGCCACCGCGGAGCTCAAGGCCCTCGAGGCGCTCAGCGCCAAGGACAAGCCCGCCGACGCCGCGAAGCGCGTCGAGGTGTTGCGCACCCAAGGGGGCAAGGCCGCCGCCGAGTCTACCCGCCTGTTCGAGGCGGGTGGCGCCGAGATGAGCGCGGCGTTGGAGCTGCTGCGGCCGGCGCTCGCCGCCTACAAAGACTCGCCGCTGATTCATGCCGCCGCCGGTATCTACTACGCCACCGATCCCGACAGCGTCGGTCGGGCGGCGGAGATGTTGCGGATGGCGATCGAGCTCCGGTCGGGCGCCAACACCGCGCTCGACCTCGGCCACCCGCCCGACGTTTGGACGCCGTTGTTGCAGGGCCTGGTGAAGGCGGCCGGCAAGGGCGGCGAGGACGAGGCGCGCGCCGCGTTTGCCGCCGCGGTGACCAAGGAGCCCCGGCTGCTGCGGGCGCGCTACGAGCTGCTGCAGCTCTTCGACCGTCAGGGCAAGACCGAGGACGTCAAGAAGGTCGCCGCCGAGATCTTGACGCAGATGCCGGGTCACACCAAGACCAAGAACTACCTGGAGCGCCGGCCGGCAGCGCCGGCGGTCGCGGTGGCGCCCCCCGCGCCGCAAGACAAGCCGCCGGCCGAGCCCGCCCCGGCGAAGGGCAAGAAGGCCAAGAACAAGCGCAAGCGCTAGATGCGGGGCGCCTCCTTACCCGCCCCGCGGCGGTCGCGATGACGACGCGCCGGCGATTCTGGTTGTGGCTGCCGCTCGCCGTGTCGGCCTGCGCCCACCCGCGCCCCGGTGTGCCACCGCCCGCCACCGCCTGGCTGTTGCCGAAGGCGGAAGACGCGGACCTTGCCGTGGACCCCGCGGCTCTGACGCACCTGTTGCGCGGCCTGTACTTCTTGAACAGCGACAACCCGGGCGCCGCGGTGCCCGACCTGCGGTTGGCGCTGCTCTACGCGCCGGACTCGGCCTTCATCTACGAGCGCCTGAGTCGGGCCTGGGGGGCTGCCGGGGAACGAGAGCGCGCCGAGAGCGCCCTGGCGCGTGGGCTCGAGCTCCACCCCGACGACCCGTGGTTGAGCTGGCTCGCCGGCGAGCTCGACCTGGAGCGTTACGACTATCGGGCGGCGGCGGCCCACCTCGAGATCGCGAGCCGCGAGGACGCCCTGTTGTTGCAGGCCGGGCCGCGGTTGGTCGACGCGCTGTTGTGGCAGGGGCAGAGCGCGGTCGCGGTGGCGCGGGCCGCGGCGCTGCAGGCCCGGCGGCCGGCGGATGCCGATCTCGCCCTGGAGCTCGCCGAGTGCTTCGAGGACCACGGTCAGCTCGACGCCGCGCTCTCGAGCTACCGCGCGGCGCGCCAGCAGAGCCCGAGCAGCCGGCCGGCGACCGTCGGCGAGATGCGGGTGTTGTCGCTCTTGGGGCGCCCGAGCGAGGCCGGGGACGCGCTGGTGCCGTTGTTCGCGTTCTATCCCGACGAGGTCGGGCTCTACGTTCAGATCGCGCGTCTCCTCGCCCGCGCCGGCCGCGCCGACGGCGAGGCCTATCGCGCCGAGGCGCTGCGGCAGACCGCGGGCGATCCCTTCGGCCGCGGCGTCGTCGCCGCCGGCGATCTGGTGGAAGGCCGGGTCGCCGAGGGCGTGGCGCTGCTGCGGCAGACGGCCGCCGAGTTTCCGGAGATCCTCGAGATCCGGCTGTACCTCGCGGAGGTGCTGCTCGCCGCCGGCGATCACCGCGGCTGTCTGGAGGCGCTCGTGCTCCCGGGGTCGGGGGCGGACCCGCGTCTCTTTCGACCGCGAGCGTTGTGCTACGCCGCGGCGGGCGACCTCGAGCCGGCGTTGGCGCAGATCGTCTGGGCGGTCCTCGCGACGCCCCGGCCGGTGGAGCCTCTCCTCGACGGGGTGCGGATCATCGCTGCGCACGCAGCGCTCCCGGCCGCCCGCACCCGGCTCGCCGCGCTCCTGGCACGCGTCGCTGAGCGGCTGTCACCGGTCGACGTCGCGCTCGCCCAGACGACGCTCGCCGATCTGTTCGGGCAACAGGACGAGGTGCGGGCGGCGCTGCAGGCGATGCCCGCCGACGCCCGGCAGGACCCGGACCTGGCGTTGAAGCTCACCGACCTCGAGGCGCGGCACGGCGCGCTCGATTCGGCGATCGCGACCCTCGCGACGATGGTGCGCGAGCGCCCCGACGACCCGGTCCGCTTGAACGCCCTCGGCTTCACGCTCGCGGACGCCGGGGTGGAGCTCGACGCCGCGAACGTCTGGCTGCGGCGCGCGCACCGCCTGGCCCCCGACGAGGGCTTCATCATCGACAGCCTCGGTTGGCTGCTGTACCGCCAGGGCAAGGCCGCCGCCGCCGTCGAGCTGTTGTTGCTCGCCAGCCGCGCCAGTCCCGCGGACCCCGAGATCTTGCGCCACCTCGGCGAGGCCTACCTGGCGGCGGGACAGCGCGCGCCGGCTCGTCTTGCCCTCGAAGCCGCCAACAAGGCCGGCCCGAGCCCGGTGCTTCGCCGCGTCATCGAGGCCCGACTCCAGGAGGTGATGCCACCATGAGCGCTCCCGTCGTCCATTCGCAGCGGGTCGTCCGGCGCGCCGGGCTCGCGTCGCTCTTCATTGGTCTTGCGGTTTGCGCGCACGGCGCCCGGGTCGCGGTCCCGGTCGCCTCGACGGCCGAGCTCGCCAGCAACCTCGAGCGGGCTCGGACGCGCGTCGACGCCTACACCGCCGACGTCCGTCTGACCTACTTCGGGGCCAAGGGCCGACTGCGGGGTACGGCGAGCCTGGCGGTGCGGCGTCCGAGCAGTCTGCGCTACGAGGTGTTTGGGCCGCACGGCGGCGTGGTCGCGGCCTTTGCCACCAACGGCCGGGAGCTGCAGGCGGCGGACTTTGCCGCGTCGCGCTTCGTCTACGGGCCGGCGACGGTCGAGAACCTCGACCAGCTCTTCGGGATCGCGCCGATGCACCTGGACGCGGCGGGGTGGGTGAGCCTGCTGTTCGGTCAGATCACCGTCCCGGAAGGCGCGGCGCTCAGCCGCGACCCGGAGGGTGAGCGCTATGTCGTGGGTTGGGAGGAGGGCGGTCAGACGCGGCGGGTGGAGGTGGACGCCGCGACGTTTCGGGTCGTAAAGATCGTGATCAGCCGCGGCGCCGAAGTTCTGAGCGAAGCCGAGGTCGGGGCGTGGGACGGGCGCGGGCTCCCGGAGGCCCTGCACCTGCGGGTGCCGAAGACCGGCGACGACGTCGAGATCAAGCTGCGCGAGGTGACCCACGACCCGGCGCTCGACCCCGCGGTCTTCGTCCTCGACCTGCCGCGCGGACTCGCGCCGGAGCACCTGGACCCGCTCCGCAAGTAGCGGGCGTGTTTGTTGACAGGACCCCGAGGACTGATAGACTCGTCCCGGAATTGCTGGGGAATTTCTGCCGGGAGCGATCATGGGAGGCGATGGCCTCAACCTCGACGACCTTGATGCGGCGCTGGATGGTCTGGCCCAGAAGAAGGCCAGCGAGGAAGCCGCCGCGGAGGCGCCCCGGGGTGCCGTGGTAGCGCCGCCGTCACCGGCCCCTGGTCCTCCTCCTGGTCCTGGCGCGGGCGCGTCGCGTGCGGGTCCACCGCCGCTGCAGCCGCCCCCGGTTCGACCGCGCCGCCCCACGGTGAAACAGGAGGCGCCGATCGCCCCCGGTCAGTGGACCGGGCGGACCGCGTTCGACGAGCTCTTCGTGACCGACAGTGCGCCGCTGCCGTCGGCGCGCGGGGGCTTGGAAGAGAAGGTCGAGTACTTTCGCGAGAAGCTGAAGCGCTCCGAGGCGCAGACCGCGCGCTTCCGCGAGGCGTGGCAGGTCCGCGAGCGCGAGCTCGACACCCTGGAGCACTTCGTCGAGCACGAGAAGGCTCGCGGCGACGAGCAGACGGCGCGCGCCAACGACCTCACGCAGAAGCTGCAGGCGCACGAGACCTTCCTCGACCAGAAGAAGAAGGAGTTCGAGGCCTACGGCCAGAAGGTGGCGCAAGCGTTCGCGCAGAAGGAGGAGCAGGAGAAGGTTCTCCGGCGCCAGACCGAGGAGGCGGCGGCCAATCTGGAGCAGTTCGCCGCCGAGAAGGACGCCGAGATCTCAGGTCTGAAGAATCAGATCGAGATGCTGCAGGGCGAGCTGGAGCAAGAGAAGCGCATCCACCAGCAAGACAGCGCCAACCTCAACCAGCAGGTGGAGGAGCGCGATCGCAAGGTGAGCGAGCTCGAGACCCGCGCCGGTGACGTCAGCCAGGAGCTCGAGGCGGCGCGCTCTGAGATGCTCGAGACCAAGGACGCCTTCGAGCGCGATCTGGCGGTGCGCAACGAGGCGATCGAGAAGCTCAAGGCCGCCATCGACGCGCAGCGCACGGCGATCAACGAGCGCGACCAGCAGATCGACGGCCTGTCGACCCAGCTGGCGCAGGCCACCGACGAGGCGACCCGCAACCAGATGCAGGGGGAGGCGCGCCTCGCCGAGCTGCAGCAGGAGCTCGAGAACACCACCCAGACCGGCAGCGCCGAGGCCGAGCGCCTGCGGCAGGAGTTCGCGAGCGAGAAGGCGGCGCTCAACGACCAGGCGGAGGGCGAGAAGCAGGCGCTGCGCGAGCAGGCCGAGAGCGACAAGCAGGCCCTGCGCGATCAGCTCGAGGCCGAGAAGGTGGCGCTGCGCGAGCAGGCGGAGCACGACGTCCGTATCCGCGACGAGGCGATCTCCAAGCTCAAGGACGCGATCGAGCGCCAGCGGGCCGCGATCGCCGAGCGCGACGAGCAGGTGGCGACGAAGGACGAGCAGCTCCGCACCAAGGAAGGCGAGCTCGCCGCCGCGCACGAGACCATTCAGGCGAAGAGCACCGAGTGCGAGGAGGTCATCGCCGCCCGTGATCAGGCGAACCACGACGTCGAGATCCGCGACCAGGCGATCGAGCGCTTGAAGGCCGCGATCGAGAGCCAGAAGGAAGGCATCCGCGAGCGCGACCAGCAGATCGAGAGCCTCGGCGCCGAGATCACCAAGCTCAACGAGGAGGCGGCCGCGGTGAAGGCCGATCTCGAGAGCCGCCTCGGGACCATGCAGCAGCAGGCCGACGAGCGCGGCATCAAGATCAACGACTTGACGAGTCAGCTGACCGCCGAGACCGAGCGCGCCGGCGCCGTGCAGGCGGAGCTCGACAAGCTGAAGGAAGAGCTCGGCTCGGTCGAGGGCAATCTGCAAGAGACCACCGCCGAGCTCAGCCACAACGTGAAGGTGCGCGACGAGGCGATCGAGAAGCTGAAGAGCGCGCTCGAGAACAGCAAGACCCGGGTGCACGAGCTCGAGGCCGCCGCGGAAGAAGCCCGGCAACAGGCGCACGAGGCGCAGCTCGTGGTCGGCAACGATCGCACTCGGACCGCCGAGGTCTTGCAGCGCACTCGCAAGGCGCTCGAGGTCGCGCAGAAGCTGTTGGGCTGAGCGGCCGCCCTTCGCGGCTCAACCGGTGAGCGTCAGCGCCCGGGTGAGCGAGTCGATCGAGAACGGCTTGGCGAGGACGAAGTCGACGCCGCGGGCCTTGAGCTCGTCGTGGGTGACCGCGAGCGGCCAGCCGGTCACCAGGCCGACCCGGGTGGTGGGGCGCACCTGGCGGACGTGGCGCGCGACCTGCCAGCCGGAGAGCTCCGGGAGATCGAGGTCGGTGATCACCAGGTCGAGGCCGCGCTCGCCGACCGCGTACAGCAGGCTCTTGACGTCGTTGACGATCACGACCTCGTGGCCGAGCTCCTTCAACAGGTCACGCATCAGCTCCGCGACCGTGGTGTCGTCGTCGAGGACCGCGACCCGCAGCGTCTCCTGGACCGCCGCCGGCGGCGTCAGAGCGCGGTGCTCGATGCCTTGAAACACCAGGCGGAACAGCGTGCCCTTGCCGGGGACGCTGCTGATCTGAATCTCGGCGTCGTGGCGCCGCAGGATGCCGTGGCTGACGCTCAGCCCCAGGCCGGTGCCGGCCTCGGCCTTGGTGGAGAAGAACGGCTCGAAGATCCGCCGCTGCACCGCCGGCGTCATGCCGCAGCCGGTGTCCTCGACCTCGAGCACCGCCCGGCCGCGCTCGGTCTTGGCGCGGACGTGGACCTCGCCGTCGCCGTCGATGGCGTCGACCGCGTTGGCGAGCAGGTTCAGCATCACCTCGCGGAGCTCGGCGCCGTTGCCGCGGACCCGCGGCAGCGGCTGAACGTCGACGTGCAGGGCGATGCGCGGCGGCACCTGGGCGCGAACGTACTCGACCGCGTCCTTGGCGACCGCGACCAGGTCGACGTCGTGCCACGAGTCCATCCCTGAGGGCCGCGCGAACTCGTGGATCCGCCTGACGGTTTGGGCGGCGGTCTTCGCCGCGCCCTCGATGACCAGGAGGTCGTCGGTGCACTCGACGCCGCGGCGGCGCTTCTCGATCGCCAGCTGCACCCGACCGAGCACGGTCTCGAGGACGTTGTTGAAGTCGTGCGCCACCCCGGCGGCGAGCTCGCCCAGAGCGCGGAGGCGCTCGATCTGGGCGGCGCGCTGCCTTGCCCGGTCAATCTCGTCCTGGCGATCGCGCATCGCGGTGACGTCGCGGGCGACGCCGACCACCGCCCGCCGGCCGCCGACCACCGAGGCCCGACAGACGAGCTCGTACTGCCGCCGGCTCTGGTCCCGGGTCACGAGCGCGATCTCGATGAGCTCGCGCTCGCCCCCGCCGACCTCGACGCGCGCCAGGCGCTCGGCGATCACCAGCCGATCCTGGTCGGGGAGAAAATCGGTGAGGCGGGCGCGACCGACGAGCTCGGCGCGGTTGCAGCCCAAGGCGGCCGCGAACGCGGCGTTGACCTCACAGAACACCCCGCGGCAGAGCACGAAGATGCCGTCACCCATCGCGTCCAGCAGGTCGCTGTAGTGGCGGACGGTTTCTTGGAGCCGACCGGTGGCGTCGACGTACTCGCGGGTCTGCAGCAACAGGCGGCACAACGGCTCGTGGCCGTCGTCGCGGCGCAACACGTCGACCGGGCCGGCGTCGACCCCGAGCCAGGCGGTCGGCTCCGGGTCGGCGGCGGTGACCAGGAGGGTGGGGATCCAGGCGCGCCGCCAGCGGCGCCGCAGCTGCTCGCGCTCCTCGGTCGACAAGCCGTCGACCTCGAGGACGACGGCGTCGGGGTTGACGCGGCGCAGGTGGTCCTGCAGCTTCGCGACGTCACGGACGATGTGGATCTCGAACCCGGGGCCCCGGCGCGCCAGCTCGACCGCCAGCGTTTCCGCAAAGCGCGTGTCGGTGCTCAAGACCAGGACGACCCATACGGCCGCGTCGGGCTCGAGCCCCACGGGAGACGCCATGCGGCCATGCTAGGGTCTGTTGGCCTCACGGCGCAAGGGACGAGCACCGGCGGCGAGGTCCTGCACCTTGACCGTCGCCGGCTCGCGCCCAATAGTCCGCGGCAGCAGTGAGGAGGTAGCGCCCATGAGTGACTGCATCCTGGCGATCGATCAAGGCACGACCGGCACGACCTGCCTGGTGGTGCGGATGGGAAAGGCGGCGCCCGGCGCCACCGTGCTCGGCCGCGGCTACGCCGAGTTTCCGCAGCACTTCCCAGAGCCCGGGTGGGTGGAGCACGACCTCGAAGAGATCTGGACGTCGACCGGCACCGCGATCGCGGGCGCGCTCGCGGCGGCCAAGGTCCGCGGCGCCGACCTCTGCGCCATCGGCATCACCAACCAGCGCGAGACCAGCGGCGTCTGGGACGCCCGCGGTCAGCCGTTGTGCCGCGCCATCGTCTGGCAGGACCGGCGCACCGCGTCGCGCTGCCTGGCGCTCAAGGAGGCCGGGCACGAAGAGCTGGTCCGCAGCCGCACCGGGCTGGTGCTCGATCCGTACTTCTCCGGGACCAAGCTCGCGTGGTTGCTCGACGAGGTGCCGCTCTTGCGGCAGCGGGCGGATGAAGGCGAGATCAAGTTCGGCACCATCGACACCTGGCTGACCTACAGGCTCACCGGCGGCGCGGTGCACGTCACCGACGCCACCAACGCCGCCCGGACCCTGCTGTTCGACATCCGCCGCACCGCTTGGGATGACGAGCTCTGCGGCATCATCGGCCAGATCCCACGCGCGATGCTCCCCGAGGTGCGCTCGTCGTCCGAGGTCTACGGCAAGACCAAAGGGGTCGGCATCTTGCCCGACGGCATTCCGATCGCCGGCATCGCCGGGGACCAGCAGGCGGCGCTCTTCGGCCAGGCGTGCTTCGAGCCCGGGATGGCCAAGTGCACCTACGGCACCGGTGCGTTCGCGCTCGTCAACACCGGCGGCAAGCCGGTGACCAGTCACCGCGGGCTGTTGACGACCATCGCCTGGCGCCTCGGCACCCACAACACCTACGCCGTCGAGGGCAGCACCTTCATCGCCGGCGCCGTCGTCCAATGGCTGCGCGACGGCCTGCAGTTCTTCACCTCCAGCGCCGAGATCGAGGCGCTCGCCCGGCAGGTGCAAGACACCGCCGGCGTGGTGTTGGTGCCGGCCCTGACCGGGCTCGGGGCGCCGTACTGGAGGCCCGAGGCGCGCGGGCTCATCGCCGGGCTCACCCGCGGCACGACGCGGGCGCACATCGCGCGCGCCGCGCTCGAGGGGATAGCGCTCCAGATCTACGATCTCTTCGACGCCATGCGCCAAGACACCGGCAGCGCCCTCAGAGTGCTGCGCGTCGACGGCGGCGCCTCGGCGAACGATCTGTTGATGCAGCTGCAGGCCGACCTGCTGGGGGTCGAGATCCACCGGCCGACGGTGCTCGACACCACCGCGCTCGGCGCCGCCTTCCTCGCGGCCCTCGGCGTCGGCTTGTTCGCCGACACCCAGGACATCGCCAAGGTGTGGAAGCTCGACAAGACCTACACCCCGACGATGAGCGACGCCGGCGTCAAGGAGCACGTCGCGCGCTGGCACGCGGCGGTGGCCAAGGCGTAGGTTTGTCGGACCGATTCACAGACGCCGTCGCCGTCGGGTGACTCGGGTGCGCATCACTTCCACCCCGGGCGCCGTGCCGCAGCGGCTGCCGTTCATCGACTTGGTGCGGGCGCTGGCGTCTCACGCCATCGTCTGGCACCACCTGGCGTTCTACGGGCCGCTGTCGGACACCGCCTATCCGTTGCTACCGGGTGTCATCGACTTTCTTTACGCCTACGCGCGGATGGCGGTGCAGATCTTCTTCGTCATCGGCGGCTTCTTCACCGCCCGGGCGCTCGCCGGGGTCGCGCGTCTCGACCTGCGCATCCTCGGCAAGCTGATCGCCCTGCGTTACCGCCGCGTCGGCTTCCCCTACCTCGCGGCGCTGTGGGTCGCGATCCTCGCCAACACCCTCGCCGACCGGTGGATGGACCACGAGTCGATCTCGGCGGCGCCCAGCCTCGATCAGCTCCTCGCCCACGTCGTCTTCCTGCAAGACCTCCTCGGGTACGAGCACCTGACGGCCGGCATCTGGTACATCGCCGTCGACTTCCAGCTCGTCATCCTGACCCTGGTGCTCGGCGCCCTGTGTGGCCAGGCGCTGCGCCTCCGGCCCGCCGCGCCCGTCGATCAAGGCTTCGTGCTTTGTGCGATCACGATGGCGGGGTTGGCGCTGGCGTCGCTGTTCTTCTTCAACCGCGACGCGCGCTACGACAGCCTCGCGGTCTACTTCTTCGCCGCCTACTTCCTGGGCATGGTCCTCTATTGGAGCCTGCAGGAGAAAGTCTCGAGCACGGCGCTGTTCGCGTATGCCGGCCTCGTCGCGCTCGTCGGGCTCTTCGACGGTCGGCCCCGACTCCTGGTCGCTGTGGGCACCGCGGTCGTGATCTACATTGCCGCCCGGCGCGGTTTCTGGGAGCGCTGGCCCAACAGCCGACTCAGCAGCTACATGGGCCGCATCTCCTACAGCTTGTTTCTGGTCCACTTCCCGGTGTGCCTGGTGATCAACGCCTTCTTGTCCCGCTTCACGTTGTCCCCGGGCGCGGCGCTGGCGGGGATGGTGGCGGCCTACCTGGTGAGCGTTGGGGTCGGGGCGCTGTTCTACCGCGTCGTCGAGCGGCCGTGTGTCGGGGCGAAGCGCTGAGGCAGCGTTGGCTCTCGCGGCGCCGCCGAGACGATTCGGCCACACCCGCGAGCCGCTGAGAACCTCTGGCATCCCACCGGTTCTCAACGAGGCTTGCCCCGGGACAACGGCCGAGTAGAATCGCCACATTCTGGATGCGGAAACCGGCGCGCGGTTGGCACGCGGTCTGCATCCACTGGCGACGAGGTGAAGAATGCCGAAGATCAGTGCTGATGCTGGAATGAAGATCCACCCCCGATTCGAATCGGCGCCGTCGCGCACCGCGCGGGCCGGGACGAAGCTCTTGAAGGCGCTCGGCAAGGCGGGCAAGGCGCTCGACTTTCACGTCGACGTCGAGGAGCGCATCGTGTTCCGGATGGAGGCGGTCAGGGAGCGCGAGGTCGAGGCGCTGCTCTGCAAGGCCGGGGTGAAGAAGCAGAACACCGGGATCCGCGATGTCTACAGCTTCGACGGCGTCGAGGTGGTGATCTCGCCGTTCGGCCGCATAATGCCCTGCTAGGTCGGGCCGGCAGCGGTCTCGTGCTCCCAGCCGCCGGCCGCGGCCGCGCACGTTTGGGCGCGTGTGCCGGTGTGCATCCGAGCGTTGAAAGACAAGCTGAGCGCGTATCTCCGGCTCGTGGAGCGGGGGGACGTCGTCCTCGTCTCGGACAGGGGCACCGTCGTTGCTGAGCTCCGCCAGCCGACCCTTCATCAAACGGCGATGGCTCCTGGGAGCGCCTGACGCCGACGCCATCGCCGGCGTCCTGGCGAAAGCCGAGCGTGTCGTAACCTCGGCCATCACCTCCGCGGAGGTCGGCCGCGCTCTCCGGCGACTCGTTGGAACCCGCCAGCTCTCTCCCGAGGCCCGCGACAAGATCTGGGTCCGATACACGTCCGCCTTGGCGCACTGGAACGTGTACGGAGTAACCGATGCGGTTCTCTCTCGGACCCTCGATCCTTTCCCTGCTGAGCCCGTGCGCACGCTCGACGCGATCCACATCGCGACCGCGGCGTTGTACGCGGCGGAGATCGCACCGCCTTCGGTCTTGTCCGCCGACAACGCTCTCCGCCAGAACGCCATCGGTGTCGGCCTAGCTGTCACACCCGCGGAGTGACGCTCGCATGACCAAGTCCGACCTGGGCTTCATCCAACGGGCACGAGATCCACCGGAATCCAGCCCGCGTTGCTGCGGTCGCCGGTCAGTAGGAACCGCGCAACAGCACGCTCAGCTCGTCGAGCTTCGCGCCGTATCTGGGGAGCTCGGCGCGCAGGTCGACCTTGGTCCAGGCCAGATCGGCGACAGTCTTGATGCCCTTCTTCGCCAGCTGGGCCTCGAGAGCGACCCCGACGCCCTTGAGGACCTTGACGGACTGCTTGCGGAAGAACTTGTCGACGGGGCTCGGAATACTCATCACCGCCGGAAAGGCCATTCCGTCCACCATTCGAACAAAGGCGGCGTCGAGCACGCCTTCGGCGCGGGCGCTCTTGTAGCTCGGCCCCGGTGCCGCGCAGAGGTTGCGAGGGGTGGGCGCGGAAACGGATGAGGTTGACCGAACGGTGATCTCCATGGCAGCGCTCCTTGTGTTGTCTCGTTGGTACGGACTTCCGGCTTCCTTCCGAGGTTATCGCCGTCACCCGTCGACCATTGCGGGCTCATCAACTTCGAATGGGACACGTGTCTCAGGCCACCAGCACAGCAGTGCCAGCACAAGGAAAGCGGAGTCCGGAAGTCCCTCCTCGGTCACGGCTGGGTCACCGCCTGGAGGAACAGCGCAATAGCAAGGGTGCCGATTGAACCATTGATCGCCTCGGTCGCCAGCAACCTGTTGGGGTAGGTGGTCTGAATCCACATGTTCCAATATCGCGGGTAGACACGGATGGCAGCCAGCAGTGCTCCGATGAGCAGTGCGCCAGAATACGCAGGCACCGCAACGAGTGGGCGCAGCCAGAGGAACGCGATGGTCAGGAGGTAGACTTCGACCTGCGTGCCCAGGAACTGCGTCACCATGTACTTGGGTTTCGAAGTCCAGTGTTTCATGGCCGGGCTCTCCGTGGCCGCCGCCCCGTACATTCGGCCGACCACGGGATTTCCGTACAACATCCCGATTAGAACGAAGTGCACGACCCCAGCAACGGCGCCCCACAACAGGATCGTAGCGAACATGAGGTTCTCCTTGTCTTGGTAGTCCATCAGACTCCGGATTTCGCGCCTTATGCCGAGCTCGGCATAACCAGAGGCGGCGCGAATCGACGTGAGCGACGCCCGGCCGCGCAGTGTTCATCGCCAGTCCTCCGCCCTACCGCTCGTCGAGTGCCTCGCGCACCTTGCGGGTCAGCTCAGTCGTCGAGAACGGCTTGCCTATGAATCGCGTGCCCGGGTCGAGCACGCCGTGATGGACGATCGCGTTGTCCGTATAGCCGGACATGTAGAGCACCTTGAGCGTCGGACAGGGCTTGCCCAACCGCTCCGCCAGTTCCCTGCCGCTCATCTGCGGCATGACAACGTCGGTGAGCAGGAGATCGATTTCACCGCGATGCTTCTCCCAGAGCAGCAGAGCATCGCCACCGCTTGCTGCCGCCAGCACCTTGTAGCCTGCGCTCCGCAGGATACGCTCGGCGAGCCTGCGCACCGCGTCCTCATCCTCGACCACCAACACCGTCTCGCTCCCTCTTGCGATGGCCGGCATGGAGCGTCGCGTGGTCTCGACAGCGGGAGCGTCCACGCGCGGAAGGTACACCTTGAAGGTCGTTCCCTGTCCCACCTCGCTGTACACCCAGACGTTGCCGCCGCTCTGCTTGACGATGCCATAGACCGTCGAGAGCCCGAGGCCGGTCCCCTTACCTTTCTCCTTGGTGGTGAAGAACGGCTCGAAGAGGTGCTCCTTGACGGCGGGGTCCATGCCCGTGCCGGTGTCTGTCACCGAGAGCATCACATATCGCCCGGGCTTCACCGCGATGTGCTGATTCGCGTACTCCTCATCGAGCACCACGTTCGCCGTCTCGACCGTGAGCTTCCCACCCCGAGGCATCGCGTCGCGGGCGTTGACGGCGAGGTTCATGATCACCTGCTCGATCTGCCCCGGGTCCGCCATGATGCTGCCGAGATCCTCCGCGAGATGCACCTCGATGTCGATGTCCTCCCCGAGGAGTCGGCGGAGCATGCTCTCGATGCCCCCGACCACCTTGTTGAGACTGAGCACCTCCGGCTCGAGGAGCTGCTTGCGGCTGAAAGCAAGGAGTTGCCGCGTCAGGGAGGCGGCGCGCTTACCCGCGCTCTCGATCTCGACGATGTCCGCACGTATCGGGTCGGACTCCCGGAGCTCACTCGCGGCGAACCCCGCGTAGCTGATGATCACCGAGAGCAGGTTGTTGAAGTCGTGCGCCACTCCGCCCGCGAGCCGCCCTACCGCCTCGAGGCGCTGCGCCAGCTTGAGCTGCTCCTCCGTCTGGCGCTGCTCGGTCACGTCCTCTGCATGGAGAATCACCATGTCCGATGGGATGAACCCGTACGTCAACACGAGGAGCCTGGGCTCTCTCGCGCCAGGGTTGTTGCGGTCGACCTCGCGCCGGATCACGGTGCGCTGCTCGAAGCAGCGCGCGAGGTCCTCCTCGGCGTGTGGGAAACCACCACAAATCTCGGCAGGCGACTTGCCGATCAAACCGGCAAGCTGACCGTTGGACATAGCGTTGGCCGCCTCGTTGAAGTCCACCAGCACGAATCCGTCGTCACTGCGCCGCCAGACGAACGCCGCGTTCGGCAGGTGGTCGTAGATCGCGCGTGTCCTGGCCTTGCCCTCCTCCAGCTCTCTCAAGACGCGGACGTTCTCCATCGCGACCGAGGTGGAGTCGGCGAGGGCCTGGAGGATGCGTACGTCCTCAGGGCTGGCGAGGCGCTGGTCGGCCCAGTAGGAACCGATGGCGCCGATCGGGCTCTGGCGACGGATGGGCACCATCACCAGGCTCTTCACGAAGGTGGAGCGGTAGGCGTCGTGTGGAATCCGATCGTCGGCGTAGATGTCTTCGACCACGGCCGGCTTCTGGTTGCGCATGGCCCAGCCGCTGATGCAGGCCGTCAGAGGGAACCGCTTGCCCTTCCATAGGGGAGCGATGGCGTCTTCATCGACGTAGTGGCATAGATCACCGTCTCGCAGGACGAAGGTCGCGCCGTCGGAGCCGACCAGCTCACGCGCAGCGTGCCGGACGATCTCCGCGACCGCCTCGCTTGTTTGAGCCTGCGAGAGAGACTGAACGACACCTGTCATACGTTCCAGGCGTTCGGTGAACTTGACCAGGTTCCCCTCGGTCTGCTTTCGGCTCGTGATGTTGTCGAACACCGCGACAAAGTGCTCGGGCGTTGGACTGTAGACGGAAATGTCGAGCCACTGCCCAAGGGCCTTGCGGTACACCTCGAACCGTTCCGGCCTCCCGGTGCGAACAACTCTGTCGTATCTCTGCAACATCGCCGGGTCCGACTCGTGGATGCCCGGCACAACCTCCGAAACCCTTCTCCCCGCGGTGTTCTTCAGGCCAGTCAGCCGCTCGAGCGCCGCGTTGACCTCCAGGTAGACGAAGTCGACCGGTCGATCACCTTCGTAGACCATCCGGCAGTGTGCGATACCCATGTTCGCGTTCTCGAACAGGGCTCGATATCTGTGCTCGCTCTCTCGCGCGGCCTGCTCGGCCTTCTGTTGTTCCGATCGGACCTCGATCGCTCTTAGCGCGAACGCCACGTCACCCGCGACCTCACGCAGCAGATCGAGCTCCTCTGGGTCCGCGGCCATGCTCGGGGGCAAGGAGACGAGCAACGCCCCGAACGTCCTTCCCTCGCTCTCGAGCCGGACCGTCGCCACGTCCCGCTCCCCCGAGTAGGTCGTGGTGACAGGGCAGCTCTCACACGTTGCTGCTGGGTTCTGACGCACGACTACGTCGGCCTGCTCCAGAGCGCGGCTCACGCACATAGGCAACTCACCGGCCGAAACCATCCTGCGGATCGCTCGCAGCTTGGACTCCACGCCGGCATCGGCAGAGGCCACCGTGCGGTCGCCGTCACGCAGGACAAGCCAGGCTGTGTGGAAGCCCCGGGATTCCACCAGCAACTCGCAGGTCTTGGTGATGAGCGCCTGTGGATCCTGCTCGCGCGTGATGAGCTGATTGACGTTGCGGATGCCGCACAGAACGGCGTTCAGGTGCGTGACTCGTGCCTCTGCCCGCAGGCGCGCAGATCGAGTGCGCAGGGTCGTGAGTCCATAGCCGAGGTCCAACGCCATCTCCTCGAGGAGCTTCCGTTCCTGGTCGTCGAAGGCGTCCGGCTCCGCTGTGTACATCATGAGCGCGCCGACGCACTCGTCCCCGCCCATGATCGGCAAGGCGATGGACGATGCGAAGCCGCGCTCGATGGCGTCCTTCCTCCACGGCGCGAAGTCTGCGTCGGAATGAATGATGCGGGCGACCACGGGACGGCCGGACCGGATGGCCCGGCCAGTTGGTCCCTGCCCGCGTTCCGAATCGTCCCAGGTCGCCCCCACCCGGTCCACGTAGCCTTCGTCATGGCCGGCGCGTGCTACCGGCTGGACGCTGTGCCCGGCGTCCGAGTCCTTCATGCCGATCCAAGCCAAGCGATACCCACCTCGCTCGACGGCAATGCGACAGACGTCGCGCATGAACTGCTGTTCGTCCTCTGCGCGCACCAGGGTCTGGTTGCAGTCACTGAGCACCGTGAGGGCGCGGGTGAGACGGCGCTGCGTCTCCTGGGCGCGCCTCCGCTCGGTGATGTCGATCGAGAGGATGGCCACTCCCTCGGGCACAGGCTCAAACCTGAGCTCGAACCAGCTCTTGGAGCCGTCGGGAAACGTGAACTCGTTCTCCATGTGCCGCGCCGAGCGGTCCTGCAGGCACCGACGCAGGAGGTCGAACATCTCCGTGTTCTCGATCCCCGGGTACGCCTCCATCATCGTGCGGCCAAGAAGTCGCTCCCTCGTCGTCCGCCCGTGCTTGGCCACAGCCTCGTTGACATACCGATAGGTGTAGTCTGGGCCGATCACCTGGCAGCCCTCGAGCAGGTTGTCGAGGACGTCACGGGCTCGGTGCTCCATTGTCGCGCCGTCAGGTTGGCTCACGGCTCCCCCCTTCTCCTCGTAGACGTGCGCGCTCGGCTTGTTCGCGGCGTGCGGGTCGTCTGCGCCTCGACCCACGCCTCGACGTCCGAACGCCGGAATCGCCACTGGCCGCCGACCTTGAACTCGGGCATGAGGCCTCGCTGTGCGAGACCGTAGATGGTCTTGTCCGCGACTCTGAGATACGCGGCCAGCTCATGCAGCGTCAGCACGCCGGTGACCCGCTCCTTCAGCGTGTGCGGAAAAGGCGGCATCGGGAGGCAGAGTAGGCCAACGGACGCCAAGCCTCAACGGCTGTCGCCACCCGGGAAGAGGTGCCCAGGAAGAGGTGCCAGGGCGATCGAGGCGAGGGAGGCTGTCTCACCGGCTTCAAGGGGGCTATTGCGGCCTATCCGGCTGCACCGCCGAGAACGAGGCGAACTGCAGCTTGAGCATCACCCGGGTCGACGCGGGGACGCAGAAGGCGTGCGTGCCGCCGTCGGGTGGGTGAGGGGGTGTCCGGTGCTCGACGGCTAGCCCCGGGCGCCGTCGGCGACGATGCTGTGGAAGGATGGCTATTGGCGCCGCTCATCGTCACGCTTGCCCTGGTTCATGCGTCGGCGTACCGTCGGGGGCACGTTCAACTTGCCCATGTGTCGCTATTCAGATGAATCCGCTCGCAGGGTGAATCAAGGCACCGGCACGAACGCCGGCCGCGGGGATGGCGCGAGGCGACACACATGGGGGCTCGTGATCGTTGCGCTCGCGTGCGGCGGACTGACCGCCTGCAGCTCGCCGGCAGGCAATGGCGGACGCGCCGGAGATCCCGACGTGCGCGACACCGACGCGACCGGCGCCGACGGCGACGCCCACTCGCCCGTCATCGTCGCGCCGACGCCGTTCGGCCTGAGCGACTACCGCACCTGCCTGCTCGACACGAACGTCGTTGCGACCCACCTCGCAACGCTCGGCGTCCAGCACATCCGGCTCGCCGGCCCCGACGCGGTCTACTGGGACGCCGTCGACACCGATAAGGACGGCGTCGCCGATGCCATCGGGCTCGCCCGGGTCGACGGCGCGGTGCGCGACACGGCGAGCCACGGCAAGCCGATCACCATGATCATCGCGCTCAACGCGCTGCCCGGCGGCTTGTTCCCCGGCGAGGGCACCGCGACGCGCGCCGCTTACGTGCAGTTCGTCCAGAGCATGGTCGAGCGTTACGACGGCGATGGCACGGGCGACCTCGCCGGCAGCCCGAAGATCGCGGTCTGGCAGATCGGCAACGAGCCGAACGCCGGCGGCGGCCCCTCGGTGTTCCTGCCGACGGAGTTCGCGAAGCAAGTGCTCGTCACGGCCGACGCCGTCCTCGCCGCGGACCCGACCGCCAAGCTCGCCCTCGGCGGCACTTTCGGCGCGGACCAAGGCACCGGCCAAGGCGGCTTGACGTGGCAGCAGTACTACACGAACGCGCTCGCCGCGCTCGCGGCCTCAGCCCCGGACCGGCGCTTCTTCGACTACGTAGACGTGCACGTCTACGGTGACGCGAGCGGCGACTACGAGCTCGTCGAGGGCGGCGTCTCGTCCTTCCGCTCGCTGCTCGCGCCCTACCCGCAGTACGCCGATGTGCGTGTCATCTTCACCGAGGTCGGCACGAGCTCCGGGGGCGGCAGCGGCCCGACCTGCCCGCCGTATCAGAGCGAAGTCCAGGAGGCGGCCGACCTCGTCAAACGCTACACCGTCGCCATCGCGAGCGGCGCCGCAGAGCTCTACTGGTTCCGCTTGTGCGAGCACAGCGGCGGCTTCAACCCTTACTTCGATCTCGTCGGCCTCATCTTTGACGGCACCGACGTCTGCGGCGGCGAGCACGATCGCGGCGCGAACGCCCGCAAGCTCACCTACTTCTCGTTCGCGTCCCTCTCGGCAATGCTCGCTGGCGCGAGCACCGCCAGACGCGTCTTGCCGACGACGAGCGCCCTCCACCTACGCGCCTATCGGTTCACGCGCGCGGCAGCCGCCGACGTGGTCATCGTCTGGTGGGATACCTTCGCCGACGGCGCGGCGTTCACCGAGCAGCGCAGCCTCGCCCTGTCTGACCTCGGCCTCATCGAAGCCGAGGTGACCTCGGTGACGAGCCTCGTCACCAGCACGAGCGGCGCGCCGCGCACCGTGACGCCGAGCGCCGGCGCCATCATGATGGACGGCGAGCCGCTCGCCGTCATACTCGGCGGCTGACTCGCCGTGTACGGCCCGGTGACCAATCGATGCACGGCCGACTCGAAGGCGCCCACGGAGGCGAGGGGTGCCCCCCGAGCAGCGCAGTGCGGCCAGCCCGATCGCGGCCGCGCGAGCAGTACCGCGGGGGGCCGCGAAGCCGACGGTGGCGCGCGGTTCGCATGTGGGGATCGCGGCCTCGCTCAGGCCGCTTCGCCCCGGGACACGATCCGATCGATCATCGCCACCGACAGATCGATCTGGTCGATGAGCAGCAGCGCCAGGTCACCGGGCCGGACCTTGCTCAAGCAGGTCTCGATCGCCAGGAACTCACCGCGCAGCTCGGTGATCTTCGTGGTCCGCCGCGCGCCCTCGAGGCCACGGCGCAACAGCCCGAGCACCGCGCCGTCTTCCCGACCGCGGTTGCACTTGTCCTCGTAGAGCACCACCTCGTCGAAGGCGGTCCCGAGGATCTCGGTCTGCTTCGAGATGTCGACGTCGCGCCGGTCGCCGGCCGCGGAGATCATGACCACGCGCCGCTTCGCCGGCAGATGCTCGATCGCCTGGACCAGCGCCTGGATCGCGTCGGGGTTGTGGCCGTAGTCGACCACCACGGTGGCGCCGCCGTAGTCGATGACGTTGAAGCGCCCCGGCACGCGGTGCAGGTCGTTGACGAAGGTCATCAAGCCGCGCCCGATCGTCTCCCACGACAGCCCCAGACCCCAGCCCGCGGCGAGCGCCGCCATCGCGTTCTCGACCTGGAACGGAATGCGGCCGCCGCAGGTGAGCGGCACCGCGGCGGTCTTCACCACCCGCTGTTCGCGGCTGCCGGCCGCCGCGACCAGGCTGTCGCCGTCGACGAAGACCACCCGGCCGCCCCGAGCGCGGTGCGCCGCGAGGACCGGCTGTTCCTTGTCACGGGCGAAGAAGATCACCGAGCCCGGGCAGCGGTCGGCCATGTCCGCGGTCAGCGGATCGGCGGCGTTCAACACCCCGTAGCCGGTGGCGGCGACGTTCTCGACGATCACCCGCTTGACCGCGGCGAGCTGCTCGGCGGTGCTGATGCCGTTCATCCCCAGGTGATCGCCGCTGCCGACGTTGGTGATGATCGCGACGTCGCAGCGATCGAAGCCCAACCCCTCGCGCAAGATGCCGCCGCGCGCGGTCTCGAGCACCGCGGCCTCGACCTGCGGATTGACCAGCAAGGCGCGAGCGCTCTTCGGACCACTGCAGTCGCCGGTGTCGATGCGGCGGTCGTCGACATAGAGGCCGTCGGTGCAGCTCATGCCGACCGTGTGCCCGTGGGTGCGCAGCAGGTGCGCCACCAGGCGGACGGTCGTGGTCTTGCCGTTCGTGCCGCCCACCGCGACGAGCGGCACTCGGCCGTTGTCGAGCGCCGGGAACATCGCGCGGACGATGGCCTCGCCCACCGGTCGGCCGCGGCCGCGGGAGGGCTCGAGGTGCATCCGCAGCCCGGGGGCGGCGTTGACCTCGACCAGGCAGCCGCGCTGCTCCTCGAGCGGCCGGGAGATGTCGCTGCAGACCACGTCGACGCCGCAGATGTCGAGACCGACCACCCGGGCCGCGTCGATGGCGCGCTCCGCGACCTCGGGGTGCACCTCGGAGGTCACGTCGGTGGCCGAGCCGCCGGTGCTGAGGTTGGCGTTGCGGCGCAGCGCCACCACCGCGCCCTTCGCCGGCACGCTCGCCGGGGTGAGGCCCTGCTCCTTGAGCACCGCCAAGGCGATCGCGTCCAGACGGATCTTGGACAACGAGGTCGCGTGATCTTCACCACGCTCGGGGTTGGCGTTCTCGCGCGCCACCAGCGCCTCGATGGTGCGGTCGCCGTCGCCGACGACCTTCGGGGCCTCGCGGCGCGCCGCGGCCACCAGCCGGCCGCCGATCACCAACAGCCGGTGGTCACCGCCGGGGGCGAAGCGCTCGACGATGATCGACGAGCCCTCCTCCTTCGCCGCGGCGAAGGCGTTCATCACCTGCTCGCGGGTGTGGAGGTTGACCGCGACGCCGCGCCCCTGGTTGCCGTAGCGCGGCTTCACGACCACCGGCACGCCGATGTCTTCGGCCGCCGCCCAGGCGTCCTCGGCGTCGGTGACCGCGCGGCCCTTCGGCACCGGCACCCCGACCGAGCGCATCAGGCTCTTCGTCAGCTCCTTGTCTTGGGCGATCGACTCGGCGATCGCCGAGGTGCCGTCGGTCTCGGCGGCGAGGATGCGCCGCTGGCGCGCGCCCCAACCGAGCTGCACCAGGCTGCCGTCGTTCAGGCGCCGGGTCGGGATCCCCGCCTCTTTGGCGGCGTTCACGATCGAGCCGGTGCTCGGGCCGAGGCGGATCTGCTCGTCCAACATCCGCAGCCGGGTCCGGGCCGCCAACATGTCGAAGGGCAGGCCGCCGAGGGCCGCGGCCACGAGCGCGAAGGCGGCGTCGAGCGCCTGGCGACCGACCTCCTCCTCGCCGTACTCGACCACGACCTTGAAGGTCCCCGGCTCACCGCCGAGCGCGGTGCGGCTGAACGACACCGCGCAGCCCGCCTCCATCTGCAACGCCAACGCCGCGCGCTCGACGGCGCGCGCCAAGGTCCCGGCGCCTTCGTAGGCGCCCATGTGGAACGGCGCCAGCGCCGGGAAGATCGCGCACAGCCGCTCCTCGAAGACCGCAAACTGCGCCGCCGGGAGCTCGGCGTCGTGCACCGCGAGCGTGACTTCGAGCGCCGTCTTGCGAGTCCAGATGTTCGGGCCGCGAAGCGCGCGAGCTCGTTGCAGCTCCATGGTCTACTCCTTTGTTGCCGCGACCGGTTGGGGTCGCGTCCACTGGCGGAAGAGCTCGAGGGTCGGCAGGGGGTGCGAATCTTCGGTCTGCAGGACCACCAGATCCCCCGGCTTCGTCAGCTGCAGCGCGTCGTGAACGGCCTCGGCGTGCGCGCGGCGCTCGATGATCTCGAGCGGTCGGGCGCTCTTCGCCAGGCCGCGGCGGACCAGCGCCGGGATCTCGCCGGCCTTGCGGTCAAAGGCCGAAGCGTCGTCGTACAAGATCACGCGGTCGAAGGCGGCACCGAGCGCTTCCCCCTGGCGGATGATGTCGGCGTCGCGCCTCCGAGCGCCGGCGGAGAAGGCGATCGAGCGCTTGTCGGCCGGAAACTCGCCGAGCGCCGCGACCAACGCCCGCACCGCCGAGGTGTTGTGGCAGTCGTCGATCACCACCGTCTTGCCGTCGTGCTCGAACACCCCGAAGCGCCCGGGGGCGTCCTCCGGACCTCGGGCGAATGAGGCCAGCGCCGCCTGGATCTGCTTGAGCTCGACCCCCAGCGCCCAGGCCGCGGCGGTGCCGGCGAGCACGTTCTCGACCTGGAAGCCGACCCGACCACCATGACACAGCGGCACCGCGTCGAGGCCGATGACCGGCGTCTGGCGCTCGCCGTCCGCCACCGTGACCTGGCCGTCGTTCACGAACACCGCGCGCTTCCCCGCTTCTAGGTGGCTCTCGATCACCGGGTGCGCTCGGCGCGGCGCGAAGAAGATGACGCTGCCGGCGCACAACGACGCCATCTCGGCGACGAGGGGGTCAGCGGCGTTCAGCACCGCGGCGCCGGTGTCGAGGACGACGTCGACCGGGCAGCGCTTCACGGTGAACATCTCCTCGGGGGTGTCGATGAAGCTGCGGCCGAGGTGGTCGGCGTCGCCGATGTTGGTGACCACCGCCACCTGGCAGCGATCGAAGCCCAGGCCCTCGCGTAAGATGCCGCCGCGGCCGGCCTCGAGCACCGCCGCCTCCACCGCCGGGTTCAGCAGGATGTTCTTGGCGCTCTTCGGGCCGGCGCAGTCGCCCGGGTCGATCAGGCGCCGGCCGAGGAACAGACCGTCGCTGCAGGCCATGCCGACCGTCAGGCCGGTGGAGCGCAGGATGTGCGCCACCAGCCGGGTCACCGAGGTCTTGCCGTTGGTGCCGGTGACACAGACGATCGGGATGCGGCCGTTGTCGCCGGCGGCGAACAGTCGGTCGACGATCGCCTCGCCGACCGGCCGCGGCTTGCCGGACGCCGGTTTCAGGTGCACGTGCAGGCCGGGGCTGGAGTTGACCTCGATCACTGCGCCGCGCTGCAGGGCGAGCGGCCGCGACACGTCTTCGGCGACCAGGTCGATGCCGGCGATGTCGAGGCCGATGACCTTCGCCGCGGTGACCACCTGCTCGGCGACCGAGGGGTGGACGCTGTCGGTGACGTCGAAGGCGACGTTGCCGTTCCTTTGGATCAAGATGCGCTCGTCCGCCTTCGGCACCGACAGGGTGGTGTGGCCCTGGCGCGCGAGCTCCAAGATCGTGACCTCGTCGATCTCCACCGGGTTCAGCGGACAGTCGTCGCCGAGGCCGCGGCGCGGGTCGGCGTTCAGCTGCGATTCGATGAGCTGCTGCACGCTCTGTTCGCCGTCGCCCGTCACCCAGGCGGTCTCGCCGCGCGCCGCCGCCACCATTCGGTCGCCCACCACCAGCAAGCGGTGCTCGTTGCCGCGGATGAACTGCTCGACGATGACGCCGCTGCCCTGGCCGAGCGCGGTGGCGTAGGCGGCCACGATCTGCTCCTGGCTCTCGAGCTCGGTGAACACCGCCCGGCCGTGGTTGCCGTCGCGGGGCTTCACCACCACCGGCAGCCCGACCTCGCACGCCGCCGCCCAGGCGTCCGCCGGGCTGTCGACCGCGCGCCCCTCGGGGACCGGGACGCCGCACGACGCCAAGAGGTTTCGGGTCAGGTCTTTGTCTTGGGCGATGGACTCGGCGATCGCGCTCGTGGTGTCGGTCTCCGCGGTCCAGATGCGTCGCTGCTTGGCGCCGACGCCGAGCTGCACCAGGCTGCCCTCGGTCAGGCGGCGGTAGGGGATGCCGCGCGCCTCGGCCGCGGTCACGATCGCCATCGTGCTCGGCCCCAGACACACCTCTTCGGCGACGGCGGTCAGGCGCTTGACCTCGGCGGCGAGGTCGAAGGGGCGATTGTAGATCGCCGCGAGCAACAACTCCCGCGCCGCCGCCAAACACGCCCGCCCCACCGCCTCCTCGCGATAACGCACCGCGACCTTGTAGACCCCCGGCGTCGAGGTCTCGCGCGCCTTGCCGAAACCCACCGGGGTGCCGGCCAAGGTCTGCAGCTCCAACGTTACGTGCTCGAGGATGTGCGCCGGGTAGGTGCCGTCCTTCAGCCGCTCCAAGAAACCGCCGCGCACCCCCAACCCGCACCGATGCTCGATCAGCCCCGGCAACCACGCGACCAAGCGGTCATAAAGGCCGGGAATGCCGTTCGACGGCGACTCCCTCAGCTCCCCAAGGTCAACCCACGCCTCCAATACCGTCCGCCGCGACCAGAAATTGGGCCCGCGCAAGGCCAAGATGTTCAGAAAATCCATGTCACACGCTGTTCCCGCAATGCCCCTGCCTCACGTCCGTCCGGTTGCGAAGCGGATGGGCTGCAAAGAGCATTCCAGCGGCCTACGATAGTAACGTATGGATTTATAACGACTTATATACGAACATCCGGCGGTCGCCGGGGCGCGCTTTTGCGTTTTGCAAGGGAAGGTGCGACGGGGGCGGGGCTCAGGGGGTCGTCCGCTCCCGAAGGGTCCGGAGGGCCGCCCGCCGACTGCAGTGGCCGACGATGACCTCGAGCGCCAGCACTTCGAGCTCGGGCACGTGCCCGAGGGTCGGCAGCAGCGCGCGCGCGACCTGGTGCGGCACCAGGCAGTTGGTCGACACCCCGGGGATCGCGACCGGCGTCGCGCCCAGCCGCTTGGCGTTGGCTCGGGCTGCAGCCGCTTTGATCTGCATCGCGTAGGGCAGGTTGATCTCGGCGAGCTGTCGGCCCGCCGACAACAGCCGGCGACCGACGGCAGAAGGCCGGTCGGTCCACGCCGCGAAGTAGTTGGTGCCCCAGATCACCCATGGAGTGCCGAGCGCGGCGGCGCGGTCGGCGAGCGCTTCGATGATCTCGGCGCCACACACGTTGCACGGCGGCGGCGAGCTCAGGCCGGCGGCGTCGACCGCGTCACCGAAGCTCTGTCGCCAGCGCGCCGGCGCCCGCACGACCTCGAGCTCCACCTGCAGCGACGCACACGCCCGGCGGGCGCGCGCCACGACCTCGCGGGGCACGAAGCCGTTGTCGAACAGCAGCGCCACGAGGTCCAACCTCAGGACTCGCCGCGCCAGGTAGAGCGCCGACATGCTGTCCTTGCCGCCCGAGAGCGCCAGGAGCGCCGCGGGTCGGTGGACGCCGGCGGTGCTCCGACGGAAGAGCTCGAGGTCGCGCTCGATGCCGCCGCGATCGTAGGCGTCGCGGTAGGCATGGCAGATCGAGCACACGCCGTCGGCGGCGATGTGGAAGCCCTCCAGGAGATCGGTGGGAAGAACGTCGCGGATGAGGTAGAAGCGCATGCCGTCATACAACAGACAGGACTTGCAGCGACGACCGTTCTCGGGACGCGACATCGCGAAAACCCTATGACACGCCGGTGGAAGCTGTCGAGCCTGGTCACGCGTCCTCCGGTCGATGGCTCGCGCGGCGGTTTCTCGCGGTGGCGGTCCGGGGCGCCCGACAGGGAGTGAGTCGTGTGTGGCATCTTTGGCGCGATCGCGGTGCTGCCGGGAGCAGGCCAGGTCCAGTGCCGCGACATCGCGCCGATGTCCCGGGCCTTGGCGCACCGGGGTCCCGACGGCGCGGCGCTCTGCTCGTTTGGCTGGGCCGCGATCGGCATGACCCGGCTCGGGATCGTCGCGCCTGACGAAGCGCCGCAGATCTACACCGCCGGCAATCGCTATTTCGCGGTGCAAAACGGCGAGCTCTACAACCACCGGTCGCTGCGGCGGCTGGTTGGCAAGCAGGAGCTCGCGCCGTCCTCGGCGACCGACAGCGCGCTCTTGCCGGCGCTCTACGCCCGCTTCGGCGAGCAGTTCACCGACCACCTGCGCGGCCCCTTCGCGATCGCGCTCGTCGACCTCCGGGACCGGGCCTTGCACCTGTACCGCAGCCCGTTGGGCGAGAAGCCGCTCTACTACGCCCGCGGTCGCGATCGCCTGTTCTTCGCCTCGGAGGTCAAGGCGTTGATCGCCGCCGGCGCGGTGCGGGCCAGGGTGCGGCCGAGCTCGGCGGCGCGCTTCTTGTGGCGCGGCGTCCTCGACGAGGACGAGCCCCTCCTCGAGGGCGTCGAGGTGTTGCCGCCGGGAGGACATCTGTGCGTGACGCCCGCCGGCGTCGTCCGCCAAACCGGCTCCCGACTCGAGGCTCTGGCCCGGCGGCGGCAGGCGCCTGCCGAGGGGATCGTCGAGCGCACTGCGGCGCTCCTCGTGGAAGCGGTAGAGCTCCGCGCCCGCGCCGACGTGCCCGCGGCGCTGCTGCTCTCGGGGGGCTTGGACTCCTCCGTCGTCGGCGCTGCGACGAGAGGGCTGCTCGGTGACGCCTTCACCCTCGCGGTGCCGAACGCCGACGAGTCCGAGAGCGCCGCGCAAGTCGCCCGGACGCTCGGTCTGCGCTGGCACTGTGTTCGTCCTCCGCCCCCCACGCCGGCGCGGCTGGCGAAGGCGCTCTGGCACCTCGAGATCCCTGACGCCTGGTCGGCGTACGGAATGGCGACGGCGTTCGCGGCGCTCGCCGCGGCGATGCACGCCGCGGGTTATAGGGTGGCGCTCTCCGGCGAGGGCGCCGACGAGGTCTATCTGGGCTACGCCTGGGACGCGGCGGCGGCGGCCCTCGAGCACGGCTGGCGGCTGTCCGCGGGCAGCGAGGCGCGGCGCATCCTCGGCGAGCACGCGCCCCGTCTGATGGGGATCACGAGGCTCCTGCTTCGCGCCAGCGGCGCCGCCTCGCGACCGCGCGACTGTTGGCTGGCGGCGGTCGACGGCGAGGTGCGCGACCGCGTCGAGCAGACGGGGCTGCAGCTCCTCACCCGCCGCGTTCGCAAACAGGTGGGCGACGCGCTCAGCCGCAAACCCGCCGCGGACGCCGCTATCGGTGCCGACGCCGCCGGCCGCGGCTCGAGCGGCGCGCGCGGCCGTCAGCTCTCCGGCTTGACGCACGACATGCTCACGCTGCCGGTGCTCCACGCCGACCGGCTGCTGATGGCGCACGGGGTCGAGGCTCGGATGCCCTTCCTTGACCTGGAGCTCGTGGCGCTGGCGCTGCGGACGCCGCCGGACCTCCTCGAGCGGCCCGGCATCGACAAGCCCCTGTTGCGCGCGCTCGCGAAGCGTCTGCTGCCGGCGCGGCTTTGCGCCCCCGAGAAGCGCGGCTTCACCGCCGCGCCGTTGCCGCCGCAGAAGACCATCGTCGCGATGGCCGGCGCGCTCGGGCGCGACCCGGGGTTGGCCGTCGACTCCGCGGCGCTGTCGGCCTGGAGCCGCGGGCGGCGGGCGCCGGCGGACCCGGTCCATTTGAAGGTGCTGTGGCGCGCCGTGCTCCTGGAGACGACCCTGCGCGTGCTGCAGGAGGGCCCCCAGGCGACCTCCTGGGGTCGCACTTGACGGTTTTCGTTGGGGCTGGGATAACAAGTCATCCGCTAACCTACCGGAGGAATATCATGTCGATGGATGTCAAGGCGCTCAAGGCCAACTACGCCTACTCGCTCGCGGCCAAGCTCAACAAGCTCGGCGCCGGCAACCTGACTTTGACGAAGCCGCAGTGCGACAAGTTGGCGAAGAAGCTCGAGGACCTCGCCAAGAAAGATCCGCGCATGGCCACCCTCGTGGTGCTGCGCCTCGAAGACCTGGTCGACGAGAAGCGGCTGAACATCGACAAGATGACGCCGATGAGCTACGGCGACTTCGAGGGCGTGTTCCTCGGAGCCTGCAAGATCTTGCGGACCAAGCTGACGCCGGCGGAGCTCGCGATGCTGCCGCCGACCAGCGCGATCCCGAAGTAGCCTGAAGCATCGGCTGCTGCCGTGGCGAAGAAAGAACGGGCAGGCAAGCGGCTGACTCCGGACGAGGAGGCCGAGGCCGATCGGGTCATCGCGGAGCTGTTCGAAGAGATCCTCCGCGACGATGAGCCGGCGTCGCCTGCCAAGCGGGCGTCGCCCAGGGTCGCCCTCCCCGAGCTGCCGTCGACCGCCGGTCAAAAGTTCTCCGGCGCGCGCAAGAAGAGCGGCGGCCGACAATCGCCGGCCGAGAATTCAGATCCCCTGCACCTCAACCTGCGCCGGTCTGCGAGCGACAAGAGCCGCGATCCCAAGAGGTAGCGCGGGCGCCGGACCTCCTTGGTAAGCTAACGAAGCTACTGAGCCGCCCGAGCCGGTATCCGTGTAGATACCGGCATGCAGTTGTCGATCATCGTTGCCACGCTCGAAGGTTGCCCGTTCGACGCCATCGACGACCCGGCGCTCATCGACCGCGCCCTCACCGAGGCCGTCCAAGCCGGCGGCTTCACGCTGCTCAACAAACACGTGCACGAGTTCGAGCCCCAGGGCGTCACCGGCGCCGCGGTCCTCTCCGAGTCGCACATCGCGCTGCACTCGTGGCCCGAGACCGGCGTGCTCTTCGTCGACCTCGCCACCTGCTCCGGCGCCGCCGCCACCAACGCCGCGTTCGCGCGCATCTGCGCCTTGATCCCCCACACCACCGTGCGCCGCCACGACGTCGGCTACCGGGGTCGAACGGGCCGCGACCAAGCCGCGCTCACCCACGTCGCCCCCATCGACAAACCGACCTGCGCCCCGTGGCGCCGGGTCCACGAAGCCGCGCCGCAACACCGCCGCGAGAACAAACGGCGCGCCCTCTGCCGCTGACCACCTGGACCCCTTGAGAATGCTCCGGTAGGCTCTCGCATGATGCCACCCCTCGCCGCCGGCACCCCCCTCGCCCTCTGGCCGCGCACCGCCGTCCTTCTCCCCGACGCGCGCGAGCCCGTGGTGCTCCCCGCCGGCTGCCGCGCCCCGCTCGTCGACTGGTGCGCCGGCCGCACCCATGAGGTTCCGGCGCAAGTCCAGAGCGCGCTCGCGCCGCTCTTGGACGACGCGCCTTCAGATCTGAACCGCGTCGAACAACGCCTCGCCCTCCTCGACGAACGCTACGTCGGCTGGCTGCCCGGGTTCACCCGATCCCGCGACCCCGAGCTTCGCCGAGTACGCGCAATGCACAGCCGCCGTAAGGCCTGGACCCTGCCGCGCCTCGCCCGCCCGACCTTGCCGTCGTCCACGTTGCGCCGCGCGGAGATCATCGCCGCGCTTTGCGGCAAGAAGATCCTCCTCACCGACGACCCCGACGGCCTCGGCGTCCTCCTCGCCACCAACGCCGACGTCACCGTCACCGAGCCCGACCCCGTCCGCCACCATTGGCTCGCGACCGAAGCCGCCCGGGAGAATAATAAGTTGCATCTTACAACAAACTCAGACATCGACGGATTGTTTGATGTTTCTGTGATCTTCTGTGGGCCGCCGGCGGCGAGCGCGGCGGAGTTGGGATTGGCGATCCGGTGCACGCGGCCGGGGGGTCACATCGTCGTCGGGATGCGGTTGCCCTGGGAAGAGGTGATGTTGTCGCTCGCGGCGCAGGCGGGGTTGGTGGTGGAGCGCTACGAGCGGGAGATCGACCATTGGCTGGTCCCGGGGCTTGCGGTCATCGACGGTGGTCAGGACCTGGTGGTCTATCGGCGCCCGGAAGGTGCGGCGCTGCCGGCGATCGAGGCGGGGGTCGCGGCGACGGTGCGCGCCACGCCGCACGGGGTGTTGGACATCGACAGCGTGCCGCGCGCCACGCTGGACAAGACGGCGCTCACGCGCTTTGCGACGCTGCTCGCGGCGGCGGCGCCGGCGGCGGAAGAGGGGCGCTCGTTGCACGGGGCGCACGACCACGACGTGCTCTGTTGGTACGACAGTCGCGGTCACGGGTTGACCGCGGAGCTGCGGCGCGCCGAAGAGCACCTGTTGATCTCGATCGTGCCCTTCGACGCCGACCTCGAATACCTGGCGCTGTGGGCGGCGCACGCGGTGTTGTGCGACGACGCCTCGCGGGTGCGGCCCTTGCGGACCCGACGCGCCGACAAGGAGTACTTCTTTGCCTGAGAGCGCTCAGAAGCCGCTGTATCACCTCGGCGACGGCATCGTGCTCGGCATCGGCAGCCGCGACACGCAGCTCATTGATCTGAAGACCGACGGCGAGATCCGCATCGACTTCCGCTTCATCGAGCCGCTCGAAAAGGTGTCGCTCGGCTGGAGCGGCGAAGGCTACGAGTCGTTCTTGCCCCGCCTGCTCCAGGAGGGCGTGATCGTCCACGGCCCGGCGACCACCGACCCGGTGCTCAAGACCAAGCTCGCGGCGCTCGACCGCCTCTACCTCACGGCCTACGAGGCCGCGCTCAGCCCCCGGGCGCGGCGCGCCTACGAGCTGACCCTCGAGGCTCACGGCCGGCGCAAGCGCTTCTTCACCCGGGTCGGTCAGTGTCCGACCTTGCCGGAGACGACGCTGCGCCGCGCCCTGCTCGTGGGCGACGCGGCGGAGGTGGGCGCCAAGAAGATCTTGTGCGTCGGCGACGACGACCTGGTCTCGGTGCCGCTCGCGGCGCTCGGTCACGACGTCACGGTCTTCGACATCGACGACTTCCTGCTGACCTTCCTGCGCGACACCGCGGCGGCGTTGGGCCTGACGCTGCAGGCGGTCGAGAAGGACTTGCGCGACCCGCTCGACGACGCCGAGCGCGACCACTTCGATCTCTTCCTCACCGATCCGATGTCGAACCGCGACTGCTTCGAGATCTTCTTGTCGCGCGCCTTCTCGCTGGTGAAGCCCGGGGCCAGAGGCTACGTCGCGGTGTACGGCCCCACCGAGCGCCTGTTCCGCGAGGTCGCCGCCGAGATGAAGTTCCCGATCGTCGCCTGGCATCGGCGTCACAACCGCTACTACTCGCAGTACATGAAGATCCACACCTACGAGAGCGACTGGGTCGAGATCCGGCGCGACGCCGGCACCGTCGTCAAGCACGCCGCAAACGAGTTCTGCGTGCCGCTGAACCTCTACGCCGAGCAGTTCTACCAGCGCCACCCGATCTTCTTCGGGTTCTACGACGAGATTGAAGAGCCCCGCTTCGCGACCCCGCTCTACCTCGACATGATCCTCGACATCGCCGAGGGCAACTCACCGCTGAAGCTCACCGCCAGGCACACCATCCTCGGCCAAGAGTGGACCGTGATCCACGGCAGCACCGACGACGGCCACCTCACCGTGCACGTCGACCGCGCCCGCCGCCAGCTGACGATGACCCTGTTCCCGATGCGCGCCGAGAGCGAAGACGTCCTGCGGCACGCGTTCATGTCCGGGTACAAACCGAAAGCCACCCAGGCCAAGATGAGCTCGTCGCGCGACGTGTGGGATCTGCGCATACGTTGACGCACACCGCGCGGCCAAGCCGCGTGGATTCCTTCGATCTTTGGCGCCCGAGCCGCGCCAACAAAAGCGCGCGCAACGGGACATATGTCCTGACTCTCTGTGCACAACTCCGATAGCCTGCCGACAATCATGAAGGTCGTAGAGCCGCGCTCGCACCCTCCACCGGGGCGAGACCGAGGACCACCATGAGCCAACTAGCCGTCAAGAACGTCGCCGGGAACCTATCGACGCCGGTGCGCTCGATCGCGGGCCTCGAAGCCTTGCCGCCGGGGCGTTTCGCGTTCGCCGCCACGTGCTTGGGGGAGAGGGAGTCGATGCAGGTGGAGCGGCGCGGCGCGACGGTGGCGCTGCTGTTCCGCGGCCGCTCTGCCGGCGTCGAGCAGACCGGTCGCTTCGAGCTCCGCGGCACGCACCCGTCGCCTCGGGGCCGGGCGCGCGCCTACCGGTTGTGCGGCACGTTGTCGCTCCACAACAGCGTCTTGGAGCTCAACGCGGTCGAGAGCCTCGACGACGGCAGCCGCAAGGTGTGGCGCGCCGAGGCCGACCTGGATCCGACGACCCCCGGCGCGAAGCGTCAGCGCCGGTCGGTGATCGTCAAAGGCACGGCGTACTACTTCTTCAACGACGGCCCGCGGCAGACACCGCTGCGCCTCGAGGTCACGATCGTCCTGCAACCGCGCGGTGGGCGGGCGGTGATCTTGCCGCCCGGGTTGACGATGAGCTGCCGGGAGCTCCAGATCCCGATCGACGCCGACGGCAAGGTCAGCTTCCGCTCTCAAGACGGCGTCAGCTTCGTGGTGCGCGGCCAGGTGCGCGACTCGAAGATCGAGCTGTGGATCGAGACCGCCGGCGCCCTCGGCTGCGCCCGCAAAGAAGTCAGCGGGGAGCTCTAGACGCTGCGACTCACGCCTCCATCCACACGACCATGATCGACGTGTAGAACACCGCGGCCACCAGAAATCCGGCGCGCAGCGCCGGGAGCTGGCCCGGCACCGTGGCACGCGCCCAACGCCAGCTCCGCCAACCGACCAGGACCACCGCCGCTGCCGTGAGAAGGCCCGGCATCGACAGGCCGACGAGAGGCACCGGCGCCGAGAGCGCGCCGGACGAGATCTTGTGGAGGGTCTCGATTCCATTCGGGTCCTGGAGCGCCAACGGCAGGTAGCCTGCCCAGGCGCCGAGCTTGCTCATCGCCTTGGCGGCGTGGCCGAGGGCGATGACCGGGGCGGCACCGGTCGCGGTCGAGAGCAACGTAGCTTTCAGGCCGCCGCGATTGCCAAACGTCCGGGCGACTGCGGCCACGAGCGCCCACAGCGCGGTCGGGAAGACGGCGAGGAACCAGATCACCTCCAGCCACTCGGCGGCCAGCGCCGGCCACTGCCTGTGCACTGCCTCGGGCACGACGTGGAAGAGGTTCTCCAACCATGCGACCTCGCCGACCAGCTCATGGGTCACGAAGCCGGCAGCCGCGACCACGAAAGCCGCCTCGAAGGGCCGGAGCTCACGATTCCGTCGCACACCGGCTCGCGGGGTGCAGCGACCGTAGACCGACAGCAGCGCTCGGGCCGGGCAGAGCCCGCGGCAGAACGCGTGCGGCGCGGCGAAGATCAAGCCCGAGACCAGCGCGAGGCCCCCGAGCAGGGCGAGGAAGATGCTCGTGAAATGCGGGACGCGGTGAATGGATGCTGCCGCTACGAGCACCTGCAGCACGAGGTAGGCTAGAAAGACGGCCCAGCCGGAGCGCATGAAGCGCGGCAGCACGAGCCGGCGCCAGCCGACGTGACGCGCGGCGGCGCCGCCCGCGCGGCATGCGAGCTCCAACGGACAGGCGGTGCACCAGACACGGCCGAGGGTGATCGCGAGGAGGATCATCAACGGCCACCACAGTCCCCACACCGCCAGGGTCGTCAAGTTGGTCTTGCGCAGCACCAATCGGGCCGCGGCGGTCTCCTCGGTGCCGATGGACCAGCCGTTGACGGCGAGGGCGATGGCAGCCGCCAGCGCCAGCGCCTGAAACAAGAGCGGGGAGCGCGCCCGCCACCGGGATCCGCGGGCAAAGGTCGACGACAGGAGATCCCAACGCAGTCGGCTCTGCACCATGCGAGCCCCCATGCCCGCCGCGGCACCAGCGTCGACCCGGAACGATGGTGCGCAGCCCGGAGCCAGTGCGGAGCGGGATATCTCGAAGGCTCCCGCTCCGCCGGAAGAAGAGGAGAGTCCGCCTACGGGGCACCGGCGTGACGCTCGGCGCCACCGGCGGCTCGAAGCAGGGTCTAGTTGCCGCTGAGGCGGGCTGCGGCATGGCAGCCGCCGCACGAGTTCGGCATGATGTCGGTGTCGACGCCACCGGTGGCCTTCTTGAGCACCGCGCTCTGACCGGGCCAGATGATGTCGAAGGCATGGGAGCCCTCGTCACCCGCGGCGAGGGCGCTCAGGCCGTCGCCGTCGAGGCCGGTCGTGAAGCCTCCGGACTTGCCGGTCCGGGGCATGTGGCACGACGTGCAGCGCCCCACCGGCATCACGTCGTCTTTGGGATCGTATGCCGCCAGGCCCATGCCGGCCTGGTCTTGCATGTGCTCGCTGACAGCGGCGGCGATGAACGCCATGGCCGGCGTGATCTCGGCGGCGGTGTAAGTCACGTTCAAGGTCGCGTTCTTGTCGACGGTGCCGGTGTCGGAGACGTGCAGCTTGGCGACGTCTTCCTTCGTCAGCGCCGCGAACGGCCCGTAGCCGGCGTGGCAGCTCAGACACAGCGTGTTGTTGTCGAAGGTGAGGTCGTGGAAGGTGAACGTGTCGGCCCCTGCCTGGCGCACCGCCGCGGCCGGCCCCTGGACCGTCGAGTGGACGTTGTGGCAGCTCGAGCAGGTCAGCTTCTCGTAGGGGTTGTTCGTGTGTGCCGAAAACGCCAGCATCGCGTACTGCTGGCGGTGCGCCTTGCCGTGCTTGCCGTCCGGCCAGGCGTCGAAGCCGCCACCCTGGGCCATGGGGACGCCGAACCCTTTGATGTAGTCGGCGACGTTGTAGACACCCGCCACGAAGGCACCGTTGCCGAGATCTCCGAGGTGGCTCTGGTTCCAGGCATAGCCGAACTTGCCGTCCGGATCCTTGCTCTTGCCGGCGTCGGCCGCATGACATTGGGCGCAGACTTGTCGCTCGCCCTCGGCGGTCAGGTATTTGGGATTGATGACCTTCAGCTTGTCGCCGGACCCGGCGACGTGCTCCGAGCCGGGGCCGTGACACGACTCGCAACCGACGTTTTGGCTCTTGGGCTCGCTGTTGTTGGCCCACTCGTAGCTCGTGACGAAGAAGTTGCTGTCGACCACCACCTTGAGCCCGACCACGTGACAGCCGGCGCAAGCGCGCGAGAAGGTCCGGTCGCGGCCACACCAGCTGGTCTCCTTGTAAGGAGCGAGCAAAGGCGCGCCGTCGCCTGACTGGGTGACCTGCACGGGTAGGATCAGGTAGTCTCTGGCCTTGCCGGCGGTGTAGGTCCAGCCGGCGGCCACCGGGACATCGGCCAGCTTGGCCAGGAAGCGCTGCTTGAACTTGCCCAGGTTGGGCTGGAGGTCGACGCCGCCGTCACCTTCGCCGCCGTAGGTGCCCGAGATTGGAATGATGGTCCCCACCCCGTCGGTGCAGCTCGTGCCGTCGAACTTCATCGAGTAGTTGCCGTCCGTGGTGTTGTTGCAGAGGAACACCGGCAACAGGCCGACGCCGTCGGTCGGATCGAGAGCCTGGAAAGACACGCTGGTGGTGCCGTCCACGGCCGGGAACAGGGCCTTGGCGGAGTCCAGCACGCGCCCCGTGCCCGGGGCCGGCAGACCGGAGGTCTCGCCCGAGATCGAGCGTCCGTGTGCCGCCATCGCGTAGTCCGCGGCGAGCGCCGCCGTCGCCGGGAGGCTTGCGTGGCACGAAACGCACACCGCCGTGCCCGAGTAGGTCGCCGCGTTGCTCGGCCGCGAGGCGATGGTCATGTCGACGCCGGTGAGGGTGGCGCCGGCGGCAAGGAAGATGCCGTCGTGGTTCTCGCCGGGGAGGTAGGCGTTGCCCGCAGGCGGCGCGACGGAAAGAAAGACGCTGCCGGCGGCGACGCCGGAGAGAGCGTACGCGCCCGTTGCGGTCGTGACGGCCGGAGTCACCCCGGCCTGACCCTGGACGGACACCGTGGCGCCCGAGACCGGCTCGCCGTTGGCGTTGAGGATCACGCCGCTGATGGCGCCGGGGCCCCCGGGGGTCAGCGCGAGCTGCACGTTGGTGGTGGCGCCGGCAGCGACGCCCACGTTCGGCAAGTTGTAGTCGGCGTAGCCGGAGCGCTTGCCGATAACGGCGTAGGAGCCCATGGCGACGCCGGCGAGGCTGAAGGCGCCGCTCGCGTCGCTCGTCGTGGTCGTCGAGGCGGGGCTCGTCTCGATGCCGACGCCCTCGAGGAGCGTGCCCGCGGCGTTCCGCACGACGCCGCTGATGGTGCCCGTGGTCGCCGGAGTGGTGCCGGGGGTGCCCTCGCAGTCCTCAACGTCGACCGCACCGTCGCCGTTCTTGTCTTCGCTGGTCACGTCGACCGCGCCGTTGCCGTTCAAGTCCCAGCATGGCTGACCGTCGGTGACCGTGAAAGTCGACCCATCCGGGCAGGTGATGGTCTTGACCCCGCCGACGGTGCTGAGGGTGCAATCCGCGCCGTCCTTGCCCGGCGCCCCGTCGGGCCCGGCGACGCCAGCGTCCCCCGTGCAGGCAACGAGATCGAGCAATGACAGCAGGCCAACGAACGACATCCAGCACAGACTTCTCATCGTGACTTCTCCGTTGTCGGTGTCCAGGCACCGTGAGCGACCACTCAAGCTGCGACCATCCAGCACCCCATCGGCGTGGCTGGGCTGATGGCCGCCATTCTAGGGAAGCCCGATGTCACCCGCATCCGGGGAAAGGTTGGTTTTGCGGCGAAGATGTCCGGGGAAAGTACGGAGACCGGGCGGTCGATCGAGCGCGCTATCGGACCAGGTCGTTGTCGAGCGCGAATCGGACCAGCTCGGCACGGTTCTTGAGGTTGAGCTTGGCCATGATGCTGGTGCGGTGGCTCTCGATGGTGCGCTCGGAGATGAAGAGCTTCTTGCCGGCGTCGGCGTTCGTGAAGCCCAACGCGAGCAGGCGGCACACCTCGCGCTCTCTGGGCGTCAACAGCCCGAGGCGTCCTTGCGACGGTCGCGCGGCCGGCGCGACCATCGCCGACATCGCCGAGCCGCCGAGGGATGCGTCCACGTGAAACTCGCTCTTGGACGCGGCGCGGATCGCGCGCACCACGTCCTCGGCGCCCGATCTCTTGAGAACGTAGCCATGGACCCCCACCCGGAACATCTCCTTCAAGTAGTAGGGATCTTCGTGCATCGTGAGCACGACGATGCGCGTGCGCGGGTGGCGCCGCAACACCGACTCGGCGAGCTGGGAGCCGGAGAGCCCGCCGGGCATCGAGAGATCGAGGACCAGCACGTCGGCCGGCGTCCGTTCGAGCTGCGCCAACACCTCGTCGGCGCTGCCGGCGTCGCCGACGATCTCGATGTCGGCCTCACGCTGCAACAGCGCCCGGAGGCCGCTGCGAAACACCAAATGGTCGTCGGCGATGAGGGTCCGGATGGTCATGACGGCACCCCACCGAGCGGGATCCTCGCCTGCACCGTGGTCCCCTGACCAGGCGTCGATTCGAGCACGAAGGAGCCACCGACGAGGGCCAGGCGCTCCTCCATCCCCAGGACGCCCAAAGACGAGCGGCCACGTCGGACGGCGCCGACGTCGAACCCGGCGCCGTCGTCCTCCACCACCAAGGCGACCTCCTGGCCCTGCCGGACCAGGACGACGCTGACGTGACGCGCGTGCGCGTGGCGCGCGACGTTGTTCAGCGCCTCTTGAGCGACCCGGTAGAGCACCGTCTCGGTGCGGCCCGGAAGCCGGTCGTGTCCCTGATCGAAGCCGACCGCCTGAAAGTCGATCGCCAGGCTGTAACGCTCGTGCACCTCCTCGGCAAGTCGACTGAGCGCCAGGTGGATGCCGAGGTCGTCGAGGAGCGACGGCCGCAAGTCCCAAGCCATTCGCCGGACCTCATCGAGGAGGCGGGAGACGCGCGTTTCCAAGTCCATCACATCGACGGCAGTCCCTGCGCCGCGGGTCGGTGGCGAGCGGATCTTCATCAGCAACGCCGAGAGCGACTGGCCGAGCTCATCATGCAGCTCCCGCGCCAGTCGCTTGCGTTCGTCCTCCTGCGACGAGATGACGCGGTCGAGCAGAGACCGCTGCGCGTCCTCGTGCGCTCGCCTCGCCACGAGCGTGGTCAGCTCGCTGAGCGCGACCTCGACCTGAGCGAGGTCGGGATCACCCGTACGGTTCGCAGCGCGGCCGACGCCGCCCGCGCCAATCCGCCGGGCGGCCGCGATCAAGGGCAGGATCGGGCGGCTGAGAGCACGTGACATGAGCCAAGCCAGGAGCAACGCGACCACCAGGCCGCCCGCCACGAGCGCCAGTTGCTGCCAGAGGCTCGGCTCGAGGATGGTCTCGCTGGCTTCCCGATGCTCACCCAGCACCTGGTGGTAACGCTCTTCCATTCGGCCGAGACTTGCATCGAGGGCGCCGACGAGCGTCTCTAGCGCGCCCTGGGCGCTCGGCGCTCGAAGCGGCGGGCCGGCGAGCGCCTCGCCGGGCGCGGCCAAGAGCAGCTCCCGCAGCTCCTTCAGTCTTCTGGCGAACTCGACATGGGTCGGTGAGTCCGTGTGGCAACCAATGCAGGCCTGCGTGGAAGAGTCTAGCTGCCGGAGGCGCTGTTCGATGAGATGGAGCACCTCGGTGTCCCGGCCGCGGTCGTAGACCGCCGCGAGGTTCGGGAGCGACAGCAACGCGACGCGGTCGTCATGGAGAGCTTCGTGCGTCGCGACGTGGCGCTGCTCGGTCTGGTAGGTTCTGGCCAACGCCTCGAGGTTGAGCAGACTCAACACCCCGCCGGACGCGCCGACGGCCGCCAGGAGGGCAAACGCCAGGAACAGCTTGACGCGTATGGTGAGCTTCATCCGTGACGACCGGCATCCTCTCAGGGCTCGCGCCGCAGCATGACGGCAGCTGCGCCGTCGAGTCAACTTCGAGCGCCGCTGGGTTTCGAAAGCGATCCGGTGTAGAACGCCGCCCATGGCCAAGCACGAAGCCGTCCTGCCGGCGAAGAACAACAAGAAGAAGCTCAAGAACAATCTCTACGAGGCGGAGCTCACGAGGCTCGAGGTCGAGCTGGTGAAGATGCAGGAGTGGATCCGGGCCAAGGGTCTGAAGGTCGTCATCGTCTTCGAAGGGCGCGACGCGGCCGGCAAGGGCGGCACGATCAAGCGGATCACCGAGAGCCTGAACCCGAGGTACGCGCGGGTCGTGGCGCTCGCGGCGCCGACCGAGAAAGAGAAGACCCAGTGGTACTTCCAACGCTACGTCGCGCACCTGCCGGCGGCGGGCGAGATGGTCCTGTTTGATCGCTCCTGGTACAACCGCGCCGGCGTCGAGCGCGTGATGGGCTTCTGCACCGAGGACGAGTACCGCGAGTTCATGCGCTCGACCCCGGAGCTCGAGCGGATGTTGGTGCGCTCGGGCATCCGCCTCATCAAGTATTGGTTCTCGGTGTCAGATGAGGAGCAGGAGCGCCGATTCCAGGCGCGGCTCAAGGACCCGACGAAGCGCTGGAAGCTGTCGCCGATGGACCTGCAGGCGCGCGCCAGGTGGGTCGAGTACTCCAAGGCCAAGGACGAGATGTTCGGGACCACCGACATCAAGCAGGCGCCGTGGTACGTGGTGAACGCCGACGACAAGAAGCGCGCCCGCCTCAACGTCATCCGGCATCTGCTCGATCTCATCCCCTACAAAGACCTGACCCCGGCGGCGATCAAGCTGCCGCCACGGCAGAAAGACGACGGCTACGTGCGGCCGCCGCTCTCCGACCAGACCTTCGTGCCCGAGCGGTACTAGTCGATTCCGGGGCGCTGGAGCGTCGCGAGCCTCGACTCCCCCGACATCTAGGGGGTCGGCTCAGGCTCCGGCGCTGCCTCTTGAGCGGGCTCGGGAGGCGCGGCGATTGCAGCGTCCTCGACACGGCCGGGCTCACTGCCTTTCGCCTTCTTCTTGGGCTTGACGCGCAACGTCTGACCGTCGTCGGGGACCTCGGGGACAGGCTCGGTGCGATTGACCTTGGGCGCGACGGCTTCCATCACCCCCGGCATCCGGCCGGTGCTCTCACCGGCGGCGCGCTTCGCGGCGGCCAGGCGTTCTTTGAGGTAGTCGGGCAGCTGCAATTCGAGCACGGGCCTGGCCTTCTGGGTGCGGGTGCGCACCCGCCGGATCTTGCGCTGCACCAGCATCGGGTCCGGATGATCGGCGAGGCAGGCGTAGTAGTAGGCCAGCGCCCGATCGGACTGCTCCAGCTCCTGGAAGCAGTTGCCGAGCTCGAAGAGCACCAGCGCCGACAGCGCCTTGTCGGGCTTGCTCTCGAGGAGGCGCTCGTAGACCGCGATCGCCTCGGCGTAGCGCGCCTGGACGTAGTAGCTGTTGGCGATTTGGAAGCGCGCCTGCAACGCCTCGGGGCTCTGCGGCCAACGGTTGATCAGGTTCTCGGACTCGGTGCGCGCCTGCTCGTAGTTCTTCAGCTGGAAGTAGGCGTTGGCGATCTCGAGCTGGGCGCGGTGGATCTCAGCGCGCTCGGGAAAATCCGCCACCAACCGTTGGTAGGAGTCGACCGCCGCCTGCAGGTCGCCGAGCTTGTGGTGATAGATGTCGGCCATCGTCGCCCGCGCCGCGAACGCCTGGTCGGTCTTGGGGTAGAAACGGATCAACGCCTGATAGTCGGTGATCGCCTGGTTGAAGTCGTGCAGATACAACGCGTTGATCTTCCCCAAACGGTCCAGGGTCAACAGCCGCTGCGCGTCTTCTTCATCGTCGAGATCGCCTTGATTCTCCAGGCGTTTCAGTAGCTTACGATACAGGCGCTCGCTCGCCACGTACTGCTTGCGATACAGGAGGTCGTTGGCCTCATCGATCCCCGACTGGATGTCGGTGCGACACGCGGTGGCGAACAGCACCACGATCAACAGAGAGAGCAGCCGCCGTGCTCGCGTCATTGTCCGGGCCTCAGTTGTCCTTGTTCGGCGGGTCCTCGACGCCGTCGTCGGGTGCCGTCTCGTCGCCCGCGTCCGCCTCGTCCTCTGCGGGTTCGTTGGCGTCCTCGGGGGTGTCGTCGGGCCGCGCGACCACGCGGTCGCTCTGCGCGCCGTCGTCGTCCTCTTCGGCCTCCGCCAAGCGCGCGACGCTCGCCACCGTCTCGCCGTCGTCGACGGTGATCAGGCGCACGCCCTGGGTGGCGCGGGAGAGCAGCGACACCTGCTTGACGCGGATCCGAATCAGGGTGCCGTGATCGGTCACGACCATGACCTGGTCGTCGGGCTCGACCGCGACAACGCTCGCGACTTGACCGTTTCTCTCGGTGACCTTGCAGTTGATGATCCCCGAGCCGCCGCGACCTTGGAGGCGGTACTCGCTGACCTCGGTGCGCTTGCCGAAGCCCTTGTCGCACACCGTGAGGATCTGCGGCGTCGCCTCCGCGATCACCACCATGCCGACCACCGCGTCCCCCTGGCGCTTCAGGCGGATCGCGGTCACGCCGCGCGCCGTCCGGCCCATCGGCCGCACCTGTCCCTCGGCGAAGCGGATCGCGAGCCCGGAGCGCGTCGCGATGAGGATCTCGCGGTTGCCGTCGGTGAGATCGACCGCGATCAATCGGTCGCCCTCGTCGATCGACAGCGCGATCAGGCCCGAGGGCCGCGGGTTCGAGAACGCCATCAGGTCGGTCTTCTTGATCGTGCCCTTCGCCGTGGTCATCACCACGTACTGGCCCTCTTTGAACTCCGACACCGGCAGGATGGCGGCGATCTTCTCGTCTTTGGCGATGCGGATCAGATTGACGATCGGCTTGCCGCGCGACGCCCGCCCCGCCTCCGGGATCTCGTGCACCTTGAGCCAGTAGACCTTGCCGCGGTCGGAGAACACCATCAGGTAGTCGTGGGTCGAGGCCACGAACACCCGCTCCATGAAGTCTTCGTCCTTGGTGGTCGCCGCGGTCTTGCCCTTGCCGCCGCGCTTCTGCGCCCGGTACAGGTCGACCGAGCTGCGCTTGACGTAGCCCGCGTGGCTGACGGTCACGACCATGCTCTCGACCGCGATCAGATCCTCGACCGAGAGGTGCACCGCCTGGCCGACGATCTCGGTGCGGCGCTTGTCACCGTAGAGCGCTTTGACCTCGGCGAGCTCCTTGACGATGACCTCGAGCAACAGCTTGTCGGACGCGAGGATCGCGGTCAGGTGCTCGATCGCTTGCTGCAGCTCGGTCGCCTCGGCGGCGAGCTTGTCGCGCTCCAGCCCGGTCAAGCGCGACAGTCGCATGTCGAGGATCGCTTGCGCCTGCAGGTCGTTGAGCGTCACGTAGCCGGCGACGATGGCCGTGGTCCCGGGCTGGTACTCGAAGGTCAAGAGCTTCTCGCACAGCTGTTTGAACGCCGGGCTCATCGGCAGCTTCTCGTCCATCAGGTGCTGCTTCGCGATCGCGGCGTCCTTGGCCTTGCGGATGATCTCGATGACCCGGTCGATGGAGTCGATGGCGGCGAGCAGACCGAAGACGATGTTGAAGCGCTTGTTGGCCTCGTTGAGGTCGAAGCGGCTGCGGCGGGTCACGACCTCGCGGCGGTGGTCGATGAAGTGCTGCAACAGCTCTTTCAACGACAAGGTCCGCGGCTGGCCGTGGACGATCGCCAGCATGTTGATGCCGAACGAGGTCTGCAGCGCGGTGTTGGCGTAGAGCTGGTTGAGGATGACGTCGGCGGCGGCGTCCTTCTTGAGCTCGATGACCACCCGCATGCCGTCGCGGTCGGACTCGTCGCGGATGTCGCCGATGCCCTCGAGGCGCTTGTCGCGCACCATCTCCGCGATCTTCTCCACCAGGGTGGTCTTGTTCACCTGGTAGGGGATCTCGGTGATCACGATCGAGTCGTGCTTCTTGCCCTCTTCGACCGCGGCCCGACCGCGCAGCTTGATGATGCCGCGCCCGGTCTCGTAAGCGGCGCGCATCCCCTCGGCGCCGTAGATGATGCCGCCGGTGGGGAAGTCGGGCGCCGGCATGAAGCGCATCAGCTCCGGCACCGTCGCCGTCGGGTTGTGCGCCAGGTGGGTCGTGGCGTCGATGACCTCGTTGAAGTTGTGCGGCGGGATGTTGGTGGCCATGCCGACCGCGATGCCTGACGAGCCGTTGATCAGCAGGTTCGGGAAGCGCGCCGGCAACACCAGCGGCTCGGTGAGCGACTCGTCGTAGTTCGGGCCGAAGTCGACGGTGGCCCTCTCGATGTCGGCCAACATCTCGTTGGCGAGGCGCGCCATCCGCACCTCGGTGTAGCGCATCGCCGCCGGCGGATCGCCGTCGATGCTGCCGAAGTTCCCCTGACCGTCGATCAGCACGTGGCGCATCGAGAAGTCCTGCGCCATGCGCACCAGGGTGTCGTAGACCGCCTGGTCGCCATGCGGGTGATACTTGCCGATGACGTCGCCGACGATGCGCGCCGACTTCTTGTAGGCTCTATTGAATGTATTGCCGAGCTCGTGCTGGGCGAAGAGCACGCGGCGGTGCACCGGCTTCAGGCCGTCGCGCACGTCGGGGAGCGCCCGGCCGATGATGACGCTCATCGCGTAGTCGAGATACGAGGCGCGCATCTCGTCTTCGATGTTGATGGCCTGGCGGCGGTCGGTCGGCGGCGGCGGCGGCGTGGCGGGCGGCGGGGTGCCGCCGTTCTGGTCGTCGGTGGGGGGGATCGCGTCGGACATGGAAGCGGCTTATATCAAACGCGGGCGCGGCTTACCATGACGACCCGCCGCTCAGCGCTCCGGCAACCCGACCGGCAAGCTCGCGAAGCGACGGGCGCGCGCGTGCCGCCGCACCTTGGTGACCGTCCACGCCGCCGAGGCGACGACGACCGCCTGCACCAAGAGCAGCAGCAAGTACGGCCAAAAGCCTTCGCCGGGGCGCAGGTCCACCTGAATGATCCTGAGCGGCCCCGCCTCGCGGGGATGAAAGCGCTCGCGGTAGCTGTCCAAGACCTTGTCACAGCAATGATCGCGCGCCGGGTCGACGGCGCGGCCGTTCACCGCCACCTCGCTCGCGATCCCAAAACGCTCGTTGTCGTTCAACGCCGCGATGAACACGCCGCGCGAGCCGAGGAGGCGGAAGTACCAATACTCCTCGCGGCCAAGCGACAACCCCCGGACCTCGGTTTGCACCAGACCGCGGTGCTCGGTGATGCCCTCGATCGCCACCCAGGCGTTGTGGGGGATGTCCGCCGGCGTCATCGTCGTGACGTCACCGAGCCGCAGCGGCGCGCTCTGCGACGACAGCGCGTAGGCGATGGAATAGCGGTAGCCCCACGAGAACCAGCCAACGGCGAGGACCGCGGTCACGGCCAAGGCGAGCTCGATGGTCAAGCGCCGGCCGCGTTTGCGGTACTGCTGCAGTCGCTCCTCGACCGCCGGGGTGAGCGGCAGCTCCGAGCTCTCCTCAGAGGTCCGGGGCGGGTGCTGGTGCTCGTCGAAGTAGTTGAAGTCTTTCAGGGACTTCGGGTGGCCGGGATCCGTCACGGTCAGCTACCTCCGTCACCGCCGCTGCCACCGCGGCGCGGACCCTCGGAGCCGAGATCAACCGCGCTCGAGCTTGACCAGCAGAAACTTGAACTTGCCGTACTCGGCGAGCCCCGCGGTGTACATGACCTTCACGATCGCCGGCGACGGGACGTTGCGGTCGGCGATGATCGTGACGATGCCCTTGAACGGCGACTTGGGGTTGCGGGCCTCGATCTTGCGCTGGTGCTGCACCTCGTCCTGCAAGGCCGAGAACAACGGCTCGATGAGCATGCCGGCGTGCGAGGTGTCGCGGTCCGTGACCTTGCCGTTCTCGAGCTGCACGATCGGTTTGTCCTGCAGCAGGATGTCCTTCATCGTGATGGTCACCGCGGTCGAGTCCTCGGCGGCGATCGTCGAAGCCGAGAACGGCGGCACCAGATCTTTCGATTGTTTGAGCACCACCGACGACGAGGTGTAGCTCTTCAAGAGGAACATCAGGATGACGCTGAGGATGTCCAACAAAGAGTTGATGCTGATGTCGGCCTTGGGCGCGTGCGGCGCCCGCTTGTGGCGCTTCTTGGCGCCGGGCTTGGGCGCGAACAACGCCGGGTCGGGGAAGTTGTTGGCCCCGGGCTCCGGCTGCGTCGGTGTGTCGAGAACGTCGTCGGCCATCACCCTCTCCTCAGCCGCCGGGCGGCCCCGGACTCATCACCACCTCGTCAAACAAGGAGCGGATCTCACCCTTCGCCGTCTTGACGTCGCGCGCCGCGTCCATCACGTCCACGATGGTCTCGTATTCGACCTCGGGGCCCGGCTGGATGATGATCCGCCGCTCGTCGGGGAATTCATCCTTGACCTCGACGAGCTTGTTGGTGAGCCCCTTGTTGTCGTACGTCAGGAACTGCTTCTTCATCCGCCCTTCGCTCTTCTGGCAGATCGGGCGGTCGAGGTTCCGGGCCCGCGGCGTCGGACGCGTGCCGCGATAGCGCGAGCACAGGATCGGGCGCTCCGCGACCGGGAAGTCGGCCGCCATCTGCCCCATCAAGCTGAGCGAATAGCCGGTCTCGCTGATCACCACCGTCAGGTTCAGCGGCGGATGCTCCGGCGGCTTTTGGTCGGCGTTCGTGCTCGGCCCGATCGACGGCGCCGCGACGTTGATGACCGACACCTCGACGGCCGCCGACATCATCAGCAGCGCCGGGATGAGGACGCCGAAGAGATCCATCATCGGGTTGAGGTTGAGCTCGGGCTCGTCAACCTCGTAGTGGCGTTTGCTGGTCGGGCTGAAACCCATCGTTCACCCTGAGCGGCGCACCGGCGGGCGGCGTGAGCGCCTGCCGCGCTGCGGCCTGCCTAGTCGACCACGCCGGCCATGCCCTGACCCTGGGTCTTGCCGCGGGCCACGAGCAGGTGATGGATCTTGAGCGCGTAGACGTCCATGTCGTCGATGAGCTTCTTGGTCGTCGCGTTCAAGAAGATGTACATCGCGAGCGTCGGGATGGCCACCAACAAACCGAACGCCGTGGCGTTCAAGCCGATGGCGAGCGCCTCGGTCAAGAGCTGGCTCTTCATGTCGGGCGGCGCCGCGGCGACCGCGGTGAACGCCTCGATGAGCGCGACGATGGTGCCGAGCAGTCCGCACAACGTCGCCAGGTTGGCCATCGTCGGCAGGATCGCGGTGCGCTTGGTCAAGTCGCGCAGCGCCTCGGTCTGCGCGATCTCGAGAGCGTTCGAGATCTCCACCTCGCCCTTGTTGGCGCGGGTCAACGCCGCCTTCAAGACGCGCGGCAACACCGCGGTCGGCGTGACGTTGCACAGCTTGATGGCGCGGTCGATGTTGTTCGCCATGACCAGCTTCTGAATCTGGGCCATGAACGACGTCGAGTTGATGTTGTAGCGGAAGTACAACGCGATGATGCGCTCGATGGCGATCGAGAACGCCGCGATCGACACGGCCGAGATCGGGTGCATCCAGATGCCGCCCTGCGAATAGAACTCTGCCAGCTTACCCATAGCCTCACGACCTCCTTTGGGATACGGCCCGGTGAAACATCGATAACGGCGCACCAAAACGGACGCCCGACAACTCCCGCGCGGTCGCGAAGCGCCGCGGAAAACAATGCAAAAAAACTCCCGCACGACCAAGCCCTGCGGCGCGACTTTTGTATCTCAAGGCTAAAATCTAGGCAAGAGTCTGTCTCCTTGGGTCGCGGCCGCGGCCGCTTTCTTGCCGCATCGCGTGCGCCGCCGCACAATCGCACCGAGGTGAACCGATGACACGTGACCGCCGCGAGATGCCACGCCGGGAGATCGCTCTGAAGATCGAGCCCCAAGACGGCGGCGGCCTGATGATCGCGCAAGACCTCGGCCTGGGTGGCATGTTGGTCACCACCAAAGACGCCCGCTGGCCGGGGCAGCTGCTCCGGGTCCGCTTCCGCCTGCCCGGCGAACGGCGCGCGATCCGCGCCACCTGCCAAGTGATGGGGCTCGCCGACGTGCCCCGCGGCATCGGCCTGGCGCTGCGCTTCGTCCGGCTCCACCCCGACGCCAAGGCCGCGATCCATCGCTTCATCGACCACCGGCCGCTCGAGGCCCCCGCCGACGACTCCGCCGCGGCGCGAGTCGTCGCTTGGATCCGCCGCATCGTCGACGACTGCGCCGAGCTCAGGGCTTTCGCGCGACCGTAGCGCGCCGGTGGCGCTAGATCCCCGGGACGTCGACGAAGTACTTGCCGGTCAGAAAGACGTCGAGGGTGTAGTAGACGGGGTCGGTGGTGCTGACGACCAGGACCGCGCTCTGCTGCTCGGCCGAGCCCAGGAAGCGCACGCCGACCGTGGTCTGTTCGCCGGTCGCCAGGATGACCTTGCCGCTCCAGTCGTCGAGCGCGAAGAACTGGTTGCCGCCGGCGCTCTGTTTCGGGTCATCGAGGAGCAGGACGCGCGTCACCGCGACCGTGCCGGCCGTGAGGTTGCTGATGGTCACCTGCTTCGGCCCGAACTCGGGACTGTCGAGCGTCGTCGGATAGAACATCACCTCGAGCGGCGCCGCGGTCACTTTCGGCGCGGGATCGGAGGGGTCTTGCTGCGGATCTGTCGGCAGCGCCCCACAGCTCAAACAACGCGACTCGTCCTGATACGCCGTCTGCAAATCACCATCGCCGGCGCCACCACAACCGCCCGCCAAAACCGCCCCGGGCAACACCAACAACCACCGTATGCGCAGAGCCCTCACACCTTCATGGTATGACGCCAGCCAACCCGGTCAAGTTGTTTTTTCCAATCTTTCAAGTAGTTGTGTGGGCGGCGGTAGGACAATGTAGGGCACCGCCGCGAGCGGCGCGGGGCGCGGCTCTACATGACAATGGCGACGCCGGCTTGCACCAGACCTTGGTTCCCGGTCTCCAAGCGCAAGAAGATGCTGCGGGAGAATTTCCAATAAGCACCGACGCTGCCGCCGCCGTCGAGGCGCGACGACGGCGCGCTCGCTCCGGTGGCGACGCGGAAGCCGAGCTTCGCGGTCGCGAACACCGTCCAGTCGCGCGTCAGGTGAAAGTCCCAGCGCACGCCGCCGGCCGGGATGATGCCGACGTAGGAGTAGTCGGCGTGGTTGGCGACTTGCACCTGGTAATAGAAGATCCACGCCCCGCCTTCGATATAGAACGAGTCGTTCACCGTCGGCAGAAAACCCTCGGGCCTGATGGGGTGGCAGAACCAGCCGGCGCCGCCGAAGAAGGTCACGCTCCCCAGGAACCACGCCTGGCCGGTGAAGTCGACGCTCGTCGGCCGATCGGCCTTGTTGGTGTCGGTGATGATCCACGACACCGCCGCCGCCGCCGGCTGCGGCGCTACGAACGTGGTCGCACAGAGCGCGGCAACAATGAGACTGCGACTGCTACGAGTCATCGGCCCAATCTCCTGTGAACGCCGGCCGGGCACCGTGCCCACCGCACCCTAGCATCAGAACCTCCCCGGCGGCACTGGCGCCGCCGGCCTCACGCCGTCCGCACCGACTGCGACCGCCGCCGGCCGATGTAGCGCGCGATGTGCTCGACGTACGGCTTGTCGATCCACGCGAAGCGCAGGCCGACGAGCGGGATGACGTTCGCCGGCTTGTAGCTCACGACCTCGACCCGCGCCTCGACCGGAAACGACAGCCCCGGGAGCTTGAACTCGACATCCATCAACGGCGCGTTCGGCTCCCCGGAGGCGCGCAGCCCGGACATCGAGATGTCACAGGCCACCAGGTGCTTGCCGCCGGTCACCAGCAGGCGCGACAACAACGGCACCCGCACCGCGCGACGGCGATCCAACGCCCGGCGCTGGGTGGCGCGCCACTGGGCGCGCAGCATGACGTTCTCGAACATCTGATCGAGCTTGGCTTGCAGCTCCGGGGCCCGCCCGGCGCGCGGCATCACCAGGTCGTACCAGCGCGCGTCGATGAGCAGCGGCTCCGCGAGGCGGTCGTAGACCGGTGACAGGTCGACGTCGATGTCGAAGTCCAGAGCATCGTGTGCGGTCATGAGCTCCTCCGTTTGAGATCACCGCCCTCGCGGGCCGGTGGCGCCCACAGAGCATGCGGGTCACGGGCGATCTCGTCAAAATTCCGGCGGCGGCGGTCCGACTCAGGTGGGCGGTGGTGGCGGGGTCTTGCCGAGCTTGTCGCGCACCCGCGCCAAGATCTCCTTGGCGACCGTGGCCGGCGGATCGGCGGGCGACAGCTCGTGCCGCAGGTATTCGACCAGCAACGCCTCGACCTGGTCGAGGTTCTGATCCCCGGCCTCGAGGACCACGGCCGACTCGAACAGCAGCCGGGTGACGTTCTGGGTGCGCGCCCGCAGGCGGGACAAGAGCTCGCCGGCCTCGGCGGTCCGGCCGCGCCGCGCGAAGAAGCGCGCCAGCTCCAGCTCCGGACCGATGTCGGCGGCGTCGGGGACCACGACCTGCTTGATCTCCGCCTCCGCGGCGCTCAGGTGGCTGCGCCGCTGCTCGGCGTCGGTCGCGGCCTCGGCACGCTTCTCGTAGTAGCGCGCCAGCATCAGGTGCGAGTCGACCGGGAAGCGGCTGCGGATCGCGCTCACGAGCTCGCGCGCCTTGTCGATGCCGCCGCCGACCGCGAGCGGCGTCGCGAGGTAGAGCTCGAAGAGCAGGGCCGCCGGCTCCAAGGCGCCGGGCTCGGCCTGCCGCGCCCGCTGCGCGTACTCGATCGCCTTGCGGGTCAAGGCCGCCGCGGCGCCGTCGGTGGGACCGGCGCCAGCGCGCTCCGCGAGCCGAGCGTAGCCGTCGGCGAGCCAGAGCATCGCCTCGGTGTCGGCCTTGCCGGAACGCACCAGGCGCTCGAGCGCCCTGACCGTCTCGTTGTAGTTGCCCTTCATATGATTGCACTTGGCGGTGAGCTTGATCACCCGCACGTCGCTGGAGTCGATCCCCGGCCGCCGCAAGACCTCGAGCGCCTGGCCGTAGCGCGACACGTCGAACAAGCGCGACGCGCTCTCGAGCGGGCTCTCGTTGGTCGACGACACCACCGACGGCGGCACGCTGCCGACCGCCGACAGCGAGCCTGGGATCTGCCAGCGCGAAGGCCCCAACGAGAACACCGGCTTCGCGGTCGTGACCGGGCCGGTCGAGGAGATCGCGGTCGGCGTGAAGGTCTGACGGACGTAGACGTAGGGCTCGGCGAGCCCCTTGGCCGGCTCGATGTCGATCACCACCTGCTTCTGGTCGCCGCGGATCTCGAGCTGTTGCAGGAGCACCACGTCCTTGGTGGCGAGCCCGTTCATCGCCGCGATCGCGGCATAGAAATCGAAGCCGTGCTGCCGGCCGAGCTCGGCGAAGGCGCGCAAGAAGCGCCTGGCGCTCTCCACCTGCTCGCGGGCGCCCTCGGTCTTGGCGTCGAGCGCGTCGGTGAACACCACGTCGCGCGCACCGCCGCTGCCGAGGGCAAGGACGAACTCGGCGAACTCCTTCGCCATGCGGTATTCCATCGCGTCCCAGCCGATTTGATTGGCGCTGAAGCGCCAGTAGTCGTCGTTGCCCTCGCCGCCCAGGCCCTGGACGCTGCGATCGTACTCCTCGAGCAGGGCGCGGGCGCCGCGCCGCTTCTCCGGGTCGTCGCTCGCCCACGCCGGCAGCTGGTCCTCGCCGTCGAGCGCCGCCAGCGCCTTGGCGTAGGCGGTGATGGCGGCCTCGCGCTCGGCGTGACCGATCTGGCCGATCGCGCCCTCGGTGAAATAGACGTCGGCCCGCGCGGTGGTGTCGCCGTGCACCGCGGGGTTGAGCTTGTCCCAGAAGTCGAAGTCGGTCTTGGCGACGATGCTGGTGCGCTCTTTGGCGCCCAGCATCGAGATGAAGCGCCGGAAGCGGTCGACCTCGCCGCGGCTCGTCCACTTGTCACGAAGGTTGTCGAGCTTCAGGTGCAAGAAGCGCTCGTCGCGGTTCTCGCTGCGATCGCGCACCGCGACGGTCGCGAAGCGGACCGAGCCGGTCTTGAGGATGCCGCTCTTGGTGGCGGTGAAGTCCTGGACCACGAAGTCCTTGCGCCCCTCGGAATTCAACAGGCTCGCGACCCGGTCGCGACGCTCGCGGTTGTCGTTGACCAGGTCGAGCCCGAAGAGGTTGACGGTCAGGTTCTGCTGGGTCACCGCGTCGAAGTCGCGGTACTTGCCGACCGCGGCGATCCCGGGCTCGTTCTTGGCCACCGCCGCCTCGACCGCCGCGACGTCGAGGCCGACCAAGCGCTCGTAAGCCGCGCGCCCGCTCGCGGTCGACAGGTCGAAGTCGAAGGCGATCGCCTTCTGCGTCGCGTCGCTGACGCTCTCGGACGCCGCCGCCCGCGCCTGCAAGAGCGCGGTGAGCTTCTCGAGGAAGTTGCGCTGCAAACGACGGTATTGCTTGCCGACGATGCCGCCCGCGAGCTCGCGGTCGGAGTCGCCGGCGTCCGCGGCCAAGGTCGCCTTGACCTGGGCCTCGAGCGAGACCTTGCCGGTCAACTCGGCGCCGTCGGCGACGATCAAGCGGACGGTCGAGCCGCCCAAGCGGTGGAACACCAGCGCCAGGTCTTTGGCGGTGCTCGCCGTCGACACCACCCCGGCCGACGCCGCGAGCTCTACCGACCCTACCTTGGCTTCGGCGCCTTTGGTGTGCGACAGCGAGGTGCGCAGCGTGCCCTTGCCGCGGATCGTGACCTCACTGCCGGGCGGATAGGCGAGCGCCTTCTGCCAGTTGGAGGGCAAGAGCCGCGGCGACGCGACCGGCGCCTCGACCGCGGTCGACGGCACCAGACAGTGGTACTCGAGCTCGGCGTCGGCGCCGAAGCCGGGGCTCGCCGGCCCGACCTTCACCGGGGTGTCGAAGCCGGCCTTGAGCACGCCGCCGGTCCCGAACCACGCCACCGGCCTGCCGGCGTCCGCCGCCTGCTTCGTCACTTCCTGGCGCACGTCGCTGCCGGTCAAGCGGGCGTCGTTGTCCGCCAACCGCTCGGTGTACATCTCGAGGCCGGCGGTGACGCCGTTCGTCATCGCGATGCCGAGGTTGCCGGTCAGACGATTCCCCCACCAATCCTCGACCGTCGACTCCCGCAGGGTCACGCCGCTGCCGGCGCGCTTCGCGAGCGCCTCCGCCTTCGTCGCGTCACCGGCCAAGAGCGCGTCGAATGCGCGCCGCGCCGCCTTGTCGTTCGGATCGAACACGTAGACCAGCGAGCGGTCTTGACCCCGCTTCACCACGTCGCCCAGGCCGACCGAGACCGCGGTGCTCTTCGGCGGCGTCACGGTGCCGGGCACGACGGCGGCGTTCGGATCGGGCCGCTCGCCCTTGACGTACTTGTCGGCCGCGACCCCGAGCTCGGTCGCGCGATTCTTGCGCACCGTGACCTGATACTTGCCGTCGATGAGCGGCACCGCCTCGATGTCGTAACCGCTCTGGGTGCTGGTCTTGACGCTCTCGCCGCGCTTGCTGGTCTTTTGGGCGACGCCGGCGTTGAGGTTGTCCTGGCGCCGGCTCTGGAGGCGCTGCCACGCGTAGACGATCCCTTTGACCTCGGCGTCCTTGGCGCGCCGCAACCGCGAGAAGTCACCGCGGCGGGCGGCGCGGTAGGCCTCGGCGGCGGCGGGCTCCTTCAGATCGAGCTTGTAGAGCTCCTCGCGGCCGTGGGTCTCTTGCCGCGTGCCGCCGGCGCTGACGCTCTGCTCGCTGTTGAGCTCGAGCGCGGCCTCCGGCGCCAGGCCGCGCTCGGCGATCGCGCCCAGCGTGATCGCGACCTGATCCTCGGCCTCCCTCGAGAAGCTCGCGGTCTCGTCGTCGCGGTTCGTGATCTTCAGCGACACCGCCGAGCCGCCGAGCGCGGCGCCGGCCGCGAGCTCGCGCGCCTTGTGGCGGCTCTCCGGAGTGAACTCGACGCCGTCGGCGTCCTGCAGCACCAGCGCCCGGAGCGCGGCGAGGTCGCCGTTGCGCACCGCGCGCAACGCCTCCCGGGTCCCGGGCTTGCTCAGGTCCAGGACGTAGACCTCGACGACCGAGTCGTCCCGAGTGACGCCGAGGTCGGCCATCAAGGCCTTGCGCGTGCTGCCGGGCTCCGGGGTGTCGGCGTAGTGCGGGCCGGCGGCGAGCGTCGCGCCGCGGCTGACGCGCACCTCGACCCGGTCGTCGTCGAGGCTGCGGATCGTGGTCTCGAAGTTGCGCCCGCGGTCGAAGCTCAGACCGGCGGTGACGTTGCCGGTGTCGAAATCGAGGCCGAGGCTCGACTCGTTGCCGCGCGCCGCGGTCTCGTCGGCGTCGCGCTTGACGCCGGAGCCGGCCGCGTCGGCGAGATCGCGCGCCTTGTCGGCGTTGCCGCCGATGATCTGATCGTACGCGGCTCGCGCCCCGGGCTTCGACAGGTCGAGGACGTAGGACTCGGTGCGGCTGCGCGTGCCGCTCTTCTTCAGCGTCGGGCGAAACCTCAGACCGCCCTTCGACCCCGAGGCGACCGCCGGCGCGCTGCCGTCGGGGTCGGTGCTGGTCGCCGCCGCGCCGCCGCTCGCATCCGCTTCCACCAGATCTTCGACCTCGCTGGTAAACGCCACCCGGACCCGCTCTTTGCCGAGACGGTCGACGATGACGCTGCCTTCGCTCTTGAGCTCGGCGCCGAGCGTCCCGAGCTTCTGCTTCGCGGTGCCGCCGAGGCCGAGGTCGCGGGAGATCACGAAGCGCGCGCCCGGCAACAGCCTCTTGGCCTTCTCCGCGGTCACCGGCAGGTCGAGGGTGTGGCGGGCGATGACCTGGGGCGCGAACAGACCCGCCTCGCTCCCCGAGGCCTTGTACGGCACCAACAGGCTGTACTGCAGGTCGAAGTGCCCGGGCAGCGCCATCTCGGTGCCGCCGGTCATCGACGACCAGACGCCGCCCAGCGTCGACTTGATGCCGATGCCGCCGGTGGTCTCGGCCCAAAAGACCAGTGACTTGTCTTTCTGGAGCTTGGCGGTCGTCTGCCGGCGGTGCTCGTCGAGGCGGACCAGATCATCCTCCGGAAGGTGAATCATCGCGGTCAGGCGCGCGTCACCACCGACCGCGAGCGGTGGCTTGCCGGCGCCGTCGGCGGCCTGACCCGGCAGGAGCGTGAACGGGCGGTGAATGAGCTCGAAGGCACCGGCGCCGCCGAAGATGTAGCGCAGCACCTGCCAACCGCTGGAGAAGAACCTGGCCGTGGTCCCGGCGCCGTTGGTCACGATCGTCTGGTCGTCGCTCGCTTCTTCGTCCCCGTCGTCGTCCGCGACCTCCTCGGTCTCCGCTTCGCCGTCGACCTCGCTTTCGGCCTCGACGTCCGCAGCCGCGGCACTCGTGGTCGCGGCAGCGTCGCCGGCCGCCGGCGCCGTCTTGCCGGCCGCGGTCTCGGTCGCGGCCTTGACCGCCTGCGTTTTCGGTGTGGCGCTGCCGGCGGTCGCCCCGGGGGACGAGAGGCCTTTGGCGAGCGGGGTTTGCGTGCCTTGGTCGCTCGGCCGCGTGCCGGTGGTCTTCGCCGGCCGCAGGTCGGCGCGCTCGGCCCGATCTGCAGCCGCGCCGGCCGAGGCCGTGCTGATTCCGGCCTCGAGCTCTGCGGCGACGTGCGGGGCCGGGATCCAGAGATAGCGTCCGGCGTAGATGCGATCGGGGTTTACTATCTGCGGATTCGCGCCGAGAAGACTCGAGAACGGCACCTGAAAGCGGCGCGACAGGCGCCACAACGTGTCGCCCGACTCGATGCGGTACCAATCCCCGTCGGCGGCACCCGCAGGTGGCTCGACCGGCGGCCCACCGCGAGCGCCCGAAACCTTGGAGGAACCCTTCATTCTATCGACAAACCTGCTCCCTCTGCGCATTCTGCCACACGCAGGGGGGCCGGTGCCAACCCTGAACGTAGCAAAGACGCTGGCAGGCCTTGCGTTCCGGAGGCAGAGCACGCACTACTTGCCAACAGACCGGCAAGGAGAAATCGAATGGCAACCGAGGTGAAGCTGCCACAGATGGGCGAATCAATTGCCGAAGGCACAGTCACCACCTGGCTCAAGAAGGTCGGCGACAAGGTCAATCGCGATGAGCCCCTCTTTGAAATCTCCACCGACAAGGTCGATGCCGAGATCCCTTCCCCGGTGTCGGGAGTTCTCCTGGAGATCCTGGTAACTCCTGGGAAAACTGTGCCAATCAACACCGTCGTCGCCATCATCGGCGAGGCCGGCGAGAGCACCGCCCCGACGCCCACCACCCCGACGCCCGCTGCCGCGCCGGCGCCCACGAGAGCATCCACCCTGGCCCCAGCCCCGGCCGCACCCGCCACGCCGTCCACTGCCAAGAGCACGCTGTCCCCGTCGCCAGCGGCACCCGCGGCCGCGGCCGCGCTGCGCACGACCAAGAAGTCGTCGCCGCTGGTTCGCAACATCGCCGCGAGTCACAACATCGACATCGGTCAGATCTCGGGCACCGGCCAAAACGGCCGAGTGACCAAAGAGGACATCCTCGCGGTGGTCGAACAAGGCGGCGGCGCCGTCACCGCGGCGCGAACCAGCGCCGCGCCGCCACCCGGCGCGACGGTGGCGGCCACACCGACGGTCGTACCGGCCGCGTATCGACCGCGGGTGCAGGACGGCGATCGGGTCGAAGAGCTGTCGACGATGCGGGCCAAGATCGCGGAGCACATGACCGCGTCGCGCCACATCTCGGCGCACGTGCAGACCTTGTGGGAGATCGACTACAGCAACATCGCGGCGCTGCGCGCCAAGCACAAAGCCGCCTGGGCCGAGCAACACGGCGTGCCCCTCACCTACACCGCGTTCTTGATGAAGGCCGCGGTGGTGGCGCTCGAGGCGTTCCCGGTCGTCAACGCGTCGTTGGACGGCAGCAAGGCCATCTATCACCGCGACATCAACCTCGGTGTCGCGGTGGCCCTCGACTGGGGCCTCATCGTGCCGGTGGTCGCGAACGCCGGCGAGCTGAACTTGCTCGGGCTCGCGCGCCACGCCGCCGACCTCGCGGAGCGCGCCCGCACCAAGAAGCTCAAGCCCGAAGAGGTCCAGGCCGGCACCTTCACGATCAGCAACCCCGGGGTGTTCGGCTCGGTGATCGGCTTCCCGATCATCAACCAGCCCCAGGTCGCGATCATGGGCGTCGGCGCGGTCGAGAAGCGCGCCGTCGTCATCAACGACATGATCGCCATCCGCCCGCGCGGCTATCTGTCGCTGTCCTTCGACCACCGCCTGGTGGACGGCGCGGTCGCCGACCAGTTCATGGCCAAGATCAAGAAGACCCTCGAAGAGTTCGCCGAAGCGGACATGTAGCGTGCCCCCCGAGCCGCACCGCCCGTTGCAGGTCGAGCGCCTGGGCCGCGTCCCCTACGGCCCGATGCTCGCGTTGCAGGAAGCGCGGCACGCCGAGATCGTCAACGGCGCGGCCGCCGACACCTTGTTTCTCCTCGAGCACCAGCCGGTGGTGACCTTGGGGAAGAACAGCGGCGCCGATCATCTGCTGGTGTCGCGCGAAGCGTTGGCAGCGCGCGGCGTCGAGCTCTTCGTCGCCAGTCGCGGCGGCGACGTGACCTTTCACGGGCCCGGGCAGGTGGTGGGCTATCCGGTGATTCGCCTCGGCGACGGCGAGCAGGACGTCAAGCGCTACGTGACCCACCTCGAGGAGATCATGATCGCCACCGCCGCCGAGTACGGCGTCACCGCGACGCGGGTCGACGGCCTGCGCGGCATCTTTGTGGGGCAGAACAAGATCGGGGCGGTGGGCGTGCGCGTCGCAAAATGGGTCACGCTGCACGGCTTCGCGCTGAACGTCGCCCGCGAAGTCCCGGGCTTCGAGCTCATCGTCCCGTGCGGCTTGCACGGCCGCGGGGTCACGTCCATCGGCCGCGAGGCGGGTTTCGAGCCGCCGATCGCCGAGGTGATGGATCACCTCGCTCGACACGCTGCGTCGGTGCTCACGCGGCGCGGCGTTGACTGCACCCCGACAACCTTGCCAAGCTCGCCGCTGTCTGTTGCCGCGGCCAAGCCGCCCGAGGTGAGCGCGTGAGTGACCTGATTCAAAACGGCGTGCCGAAGCGGGGAACCGGCGCGCGGCGGCCGGAGTACCTCCGGGTGAAAATCCAAGGCAGCACCACCTACCGCGAGGTGGGTCAGCTCCTCGGCGGTTTGAAGCTGCACACCGTCTGCGAGTCGGCGCGCTGTCCGAACATCTGGGAGTGCTGGGGGAGCCACAAGACCGCCACCTTCATGATCGCCGGCGACGTCTGCACCCGCAACTGCCGCTACTGCGCGGTCACCAAAGGGCGCCCCGAGCCGCTCGCCACCGACGAGCCCGCTCAGGTCGCGAAGGCGGTGTGGCAGCTGAAGCTCGCCCACGCGGTGGTGACGAGCGTCGACCGCGACGACCTCGCGGACTTCGGCGCCGGGCAGTTCGCGGCGACCATCCGCGCGATCCGCACCCTCAGCCCCACCACCCGGGTCGAGGTCTTGATCCCCGACCTCAAAGGCGACGCCGCCGCCCTCCAGACCATCCTCGACGCCCGCCCCGAGGTGCTGAATCACAACGTCGAGACCGTGCCGCGCCTGTTCCCCAAGCTGCGCGCCAAAGGAGACTTCGAGCGCTCGCTCACGCTGCTCGCCCGTGCCGACGCCTTCCGCCGCGAGCACGGCGTCCCGATGGTGACGAAGAGCGGCATCATGCTGGGCCTGGGCGAGACGATCGACGAGCTGCTCGCGGTGATGGACGCGCTGCGGCGGGTGCGCTGCGACGTGCTGACGCTCGGGCAATACCTGAACCCGACCACCGACCACACCCCGATCGACCGCTTCTACACCCTCGAAGAGTTCGCGACCTTGCGCGCCGCGGGTCAGGAGCGCGGCTTCGCGCACGTCGAGGCGGGCCCGCTGGTGCGCAGCTCGTACCACGCCGCGAGCCACGTGCCGACCGCGACCGCCTGACGCGCCAACCGCGTCGCCCAGGCGCGGTCGAGCGCAGCCGCACCCCCGACACCCACCCTCACCCGCGACCAGGTCCCACGTCGCCACCGGCGCCCCCTGACCGGCCAAATTCGGTCGTTGTTTTGCGCCGTTCGGATCGATATCCCACCCGCGCCCACAGTGTAAGCGCATGTATTTGTTATGGAACTACTTGCAGAAAATTTGGTGGGGATCGGAGGTGGGCATAGGTTCGGCCCTGTAGGCGCGTGCGCGCGCGCCTTCGGAGGGTGCGATGAAGACCAAGATCTTGGCAGTGATGTTCACCGACATCGTGGGTTACACCCAGCGGACGAGCCGCCAGACCTATGAAGAGAACGCGGCGCTCCTCGAGCGTCACGCCGAGATCGTGCATCCGATCTTGAAGCGTTTCAGCGGCACGGTGGTGAAGGAGATCGGCGACGCGGTGCTCGCGACCTTCTCGTCGCCGACCCGCGCGGTGGAAGCGGCGATGGCGGTGCAAGATCGGTTGGCGGAGCTGAACCAGGGCCGGCCGAGCGACGAGCAGCTGCACCTGCGCATCGCGGTGAACGTCGGCGAGGTGCGCATCACCCGTGGCGACGTGTTCGGCGAGGGCGTCAACGTCGCGGCGCGCATCGAGGCGGAGACGCCGCGCGACGAGATCTACATCTCCGGCAGCACCTACCTGACGATGAACCGCAACAACATCCCGCTCGAGTTCCTGGGCCAGCGCTCCTTGAAGGGCGTCAGCGAGCCGGTCACGATCTTCTCGCTGCCGCGCTTCGCCACCCAAGACGGCGAGACCGTCATCACCACCAAAGACGCGGTGACGCTGCCGTACCGCGGCCAGAAGCTCGCGCAGCTCGCGACCTTGCGCCGGCAGCACGTGCGGCAGCTGGTGTGCGCCGTGGCGCTCGCGGCCCTCGCGGTCGGCGGCGGCGCCTACGCCGGCATCAAGCACCTGTGGCAGAGCCACGAGAAGAACGCAGCGCGCGCCGCGCTCGCGAGCCACGACTTCCGCCGCGCCGCGACCGCGCTCAAGACCCTCGTCGCCCACGGCGTCGAGGTCTCCGGCGAGCTCGAGTTGGTGCTGCGCGAGAGCCACGCGATCGCCGGGACCGACCTGTCGTGCCGGGCGCTGGCGCTGTTCGCCGAGCTCTTGCGCGCCGACCCGGCGTTGCGCGAGGCCAACGGCCGCGAGCGTCTCTATCAAGCGTTGGCGCTGACCCGCGCCGGCGAGCTCGCCCAGGCCAGAGAGTGCCTGCAAGCGGTGGCCTTCGCGCCCGACTCCCCTGAAGCACGGCTCGCGCAGCTCGACGCGATTCATCTGGGAGCGGCCGCGGCCCTGCGGGCGCGGGCGGTGTTGGACCTCAAGGAGGAGCTGAAGCGCTACGAGGACTTCCTGCAGAAGGGCAGCGCCCCCGACGAGCACCTGGCGTTCATCGCCGAGGTCGTCGCCGACGCCTACGCCTTCCCGAAGACCCGCCCGGTCGCCGACTCGTTGGTGGTCGATTACCTGCGCGACAAGGCGGCCGCGGCGCTCGCGAAGCGCGCGATCTCGCCGGCGAGCCCCGACACCGCGCGGATGTGGATCGTGGCGCGGCTCGAGAAGACCCCGACGTCGGAGCCCCTCGATTGGGCTGCGATCTACACCGCCCAGCTGGCCGAAGGCCTGTGCTCCACGCGCCGCGCCGCGATCGAGGGCTTGCGCAAGCTCGCCCGGCTCGACGCCGCCGGCGTGCTCTTGCGCGAGGCCGGCCGCCACGACCGCTGCACCGTCGCCGCCGCCCGCGACGCCGCCGCCGACCTGATCGCGAACGCCGACGCCAACCCCGCCACCAGCCCCCACGCGGCGCCGCTGGTCGTCGCCACCCGCTGAGCGACGTGCATCCGCGCACCGCGCAGGCTAAGCTTCCTGCGGTGGCATCGGGAGCAGGGATTGCAGTCCGGGGACATGGGTGGAGGTCCGCCGTGCGAAGTCACGTCCGCGTCGCGCTGTGTTTGACGCTGCTTGGCGGGGGTTGCCGCTATCAGCCGTACGCCCTGGCGATGAGCCCGGCCTGTGACGCGAACGACGGCCTCGGGCCCTGCGGCGTCGGCGAGACCTGCTTTCTCGCCCCCGAGCAGGCGATGTGCAAGTGCGGCGAGACGCGGACCTTCGGCGGTCCGGCGTGCGAGACCCCGAGGACCTGTCTCGCCGACCAGATCTGCAACGCCCCGCCCACCGCCGCGATCTCGGGTGCGCCCGACCTCCTCCTCGCCGCCGACAACGCGGTGCTCATCGACGGCGGCGACTCCGACGACCTCGACGGCGACCCGCTCACCTATGCCTGGACGCTCAGCGGCGATTGCGTCGCGACGCCGCCGGCGGTGACCGACGCGGCGCAGCTCGCCTTGACCACCGCCGGGCCGGCGACCAGCTGCTCCGTGAGCCTCACGGTCTCGGACGGCCACGGGACCGACACCGTGACCGCGAGCATCGGCATCATCTCGGTGGGCGCGCATGTCCGCCAGGCGGCAAGCGGCGTGAGCTGCCTGAGCCTCACACCGGAGCTGGCGACGGCGGGCGGCAACGGCCTCAAGGACACGCCCTGGTGCACGATCGCCGACGGCTTGTCGGCGGCCCGAGACTTCGGCCTGACCCGGGTGAGCGTCTACCAAACGGCCCCCGGGACCGCGTACGTCGAGGACCAGCTGCAAATCGGCGCCGGGATCGAGGTCGTCGGCGGCCTGGCGGACACCGGCGCCGAAAACTGGACCGAGGCCGCGGACGCGAGGAGCGCCATCGAGAGCCAGAGCGTCCACGGGATCGTGTTTCTGCCGGGGAACGGCGCGGTGTTGCGGCGCGTCGTGGTCTACCGCGGCAACGCTTGCACGAGCGACTGCTCGCTGGTCCTCGGTGACGACGCGTCGTTCACCATCGACGCCAGCCGCTTGGGCGCCGACGGCCAAGGGGCGAAGCTCACGTCGGCCCCGGGGCTCAAGGCCTGGACGCTGGGGGCACGAGGCGCGCTCTCGACCTTGACGCTGACGAACAGCGAGATCTTCCTCCCCGGTGTCGCGCGGGCCGCGGTCGGCGTCGCTCTCGAAGGGCTGCGGGGCGCCTCGTCGACGCTCTCCGGGATCACGATCACCGGCCTCGCGGTCGACGCCAGCGTCGCGGTCGGGCTCCGGCTGCGCTGGTCGCGGGACGTCATCCTCGGCGCCGGTCCGCGGGGGCCGAGCTCCATCACCGTGGAGGCCGCGGACAACGCCCCATCCAAGAGCGAGGTGTTCGGCATCCTCGACGGCAACTGCCTCGACCTCACCATCGACAGCTGTTTGCAGGGCAGCGTCTGCGACGGCTCGACGCGCGTCAGCGTCGGCGGCACCCGGGTGATCGTCGGCAACTTCGTCGACACCGCGGTGGGCATCGCCTTCTTCGATTCTTCCGACTCCCGCGTCACGAGCGTCGCCGGCGGTCAGCCGGTCACCATCGGCGCGAGCGGCACCCGCCGCAGCACCGGCGTGTGGACGGCGAAGAGCGACGGCACCCAGATCGTGAGCGGCGTCGACCGCGGCATCACCATCAGCGCCTACCAAGGCTCGACGCTTTTCGCCGCGGCCAACGCCGTCGGCATCATGGTCGGCCTCCAGGATGAGAGCGTGTCACCGCCGACGCCGGTGGTCGACGTCCCGACCTACACCCTGGTGATCCGCGGGACCAACGTCTCGGTTCAGGCCAACGCCTCGCCGGTCGCCCCGGGAGCTCTGGTCGGGGTGTTGGTGGTGGGCGCAGAGCAAGCCCAAGTCGACGGCAATCAGATCGTGCTGAACACCGGCTACGCGGGCGCGAGCGGCGTCCCCGACACCCTGGCCGGGATCTGGTCGCTCGCGACCACCGGGCTCGGCGTCAGCGGCAACTCGATCTCGGCCTTCACCGGCACCGGCGCCAGCGCGACGACGGCGATGGCGGACTACATCGACGGCGACCCACACGCCGCGGCCCCGCCGTTCTGGGGCTCGGCCGCCCTCGAGGTCACGGCGAACAAGCTGCAGGGGGCCTTCACCCAACCGGCGGGCGCGGCGTCGCTCGCCGCCTGCACGTTGTTGCTGGGGACGAACGGTGCGCTGGTCGCAGAGAACACCTACGGTTGTCTGCTGAGCCTCGCCGGCGCGACGGACCTCAGCGAGCTGCATCAAGTGTGGCTGCTCGACACCGCGACGACGAGCATCGCCGACAACCTCTTCGGGCCGACGCCGGCAAACGCCCACGTCGCGTCGACGTCGCTGAGCAAAGGGCGCAACACCGCGATCCGAGACGGCCGGTACTCGAAGGACATCGCGGCGCCGGCGTTGGCGTTGGCGTCGGCAGATCTCGAGATCCGCGGCAACCTCATCTACGCGTTCGGCTCGCCGACGTTCTCCGAGATGGTCGGCATCCACCTCGACCATGCGCCGCTCAGTGCCCCCGCCGCCGCCGACATCGTGCGCGTCGTCGACAACGCGGTGCTCACCGGGCCGGCGTTGGGAGGCTCCCCCCCCTGGACCTCCATCGGCGTCAAGCTCGAGAACGGCGCCGTGAGCCTGGTGCACAACACCATCCACGGCGGGCGCTGCGCCAACGATTTCGGCAACAGCATCTGCGTGCCGCCGAACCACACCACCGGCATCGCGATCGTCCGCGATCCGAGCTCCACTCCGGCGGTCCTCCTCGCCAACAACCTCATCCTCACGGGCGAAGGCGAAGCCACGAAGTACGCCCTCGTCGACGACAACGCCGTGCTGAGCGTCGACCCGCCCGTCCTGAGCGTCGCCGTCCGCCTGACGAACGCCTTCGTGCTCGACACCAACGGCGCCGGCAGCGTCTGCGGCTACGGCGTGCGCTCGGGCTCGATCATCGATTGCGTCACGGACACCGTGTGTATCCTCACCGGCTGGTGCCCCGTTGCCTTGGTCACCGCGCCGCTGTGTGCCGACGGCGTGCACCTCGACCCGACCTCAGCCGGGGTCACCGACCTCATCGGAACCGGTGACCCGGCGGAGAGCGCCGCGGCCGACATCGACGGCGAGCCGCGGCCCGGGCAAAACGGCACCCTCGACATCGGCGCCGACGAGGTGACGACGACGACTTGCCCGGTCCCGGCGTTCTGATGGCCCAGATCTTCCCGGCGCTGCGACGGCCGCTGCTGTTCGCGCATCGCGGCGCCTCGGCCTTCGCCCCGGAAAACACCTGGGACGCCTTCGAGCTCGGCCATCGCCTCGGCGCCCCGGTGTTGGAGCTCGACGTCCACCTGAGCCGGGACGGCCAGGTCGTCGTGATCCACGACGCCACGGTCGACCGCACCACCAACGGCACCGGGCCGGTGCGCGACAAGACCTACAGCGAGCTCGCCGACCTCGACGCCGGCTACCACTTCACCCGCGGCGACCAGGTGTTCCCGTTCCGCGACCAGGGCTGCCGGCTGCCGCTGCTCTCCGAGGTCCTGGCGGCGTTTCCGGACGCCGCCTTCAACATCGAGATCAAACAACGACAGCCGACCATGATCCGCCCGGTCCTCGACCTCCTCGAGGGCCACGACCCGGCGAACGTCCTGCTCGCCGCCTCCGACGACGCCATCATGACCGAGCTCGAAGCTGCGAGGCCCGGCTGCGCGCTGGGGCTGTCGGTGGGTCAGGTCGCGAGGTTCATCAAGGCCACGTACCTCCGCCGCTCGGTCGAGGAGCTTCGCGGCCGGGCGCTGCAGATCCCACCCTCCGACCCCGCCGTCCTCTTCGGCCTACTGCCCATCACCACCCGCGCCGTCATCCGTAAAGCCCACGCCAGCGGCCTCGAAGTCCACCTGTTCACCCTCGACGACCCCAAGAGCGCGAAGACCTGGCTCGCGAAAGGCGTCGACGGCATCATGAGCAACGACCCCGCCGCGCTCGCCCCCCTCTTCGATGCCCCAAAACCCCGCGTCAACGCTTGACGCATTGCATCTAACTGTCTGTTTTCTCGAAAATATTTGTGGCGACTGCGTCAAGAACTGGTCGATAACCATCAGGTCTTGGGGTGTCGTTCTTGGGCACCCTCGAGGGTGAGCTCGATGCGTTTGGCTGGGCTGATCATTGCCGTGGGGCTCTTCGCGAGTCCGGTCACCGGGCGGGCGGCGTGTCCGAAGGACGCCATTCCCGGGGCGATCGCGGCGCGCATCGACCGGGGCGCGATGGGTCTGTTGCAGGGGGTGCTCGCGGCGCAGCTGCCGAGCGAGATCCCAGTGCCGCAGATGCCGTACACGGTGATGACCTGCCCCAGCGGCTTCGACAACACCGTCATCACGCCGTTGTCGGGGACCATCCACGTCACGCTGCGGTCGATCGCGGTCCGGCTCACGAGCGGCGCCGTCGAGGTGGACGGCACCGGCGACGTCGAGATGGTGTCCGAGCTGCAGATGCAGCTGTGCGCGATGCCGGACGCGACCTGTCCCGCGACCTTGTCGGCGCATGGGATCGAGTTCCACGGCCGCATCGAGCCGTCGGTCAGCAGCTGCCAGCCGTCGTTGCCGGTGACCGTCGCCGACGTCATCGTGGACCCGTATTCGACCGCGGTGCAGCTCGACCAGTGCGGCCTGTACGACGAGGTGTTCCAGGTGGTGTACGACTGGTTGCGCACGTTGATCCTCGACCTGGTGACCACGAAGATCGAGGACGCGCTGCGCACCGAGCTGCCGCTGTTCATGGAGACCACGGTGATGGGCGTGGTCGCGAACGGCGTCGAGCTCTACGGGATCCGCTTCGACACCGCCCCCGAGGCCATCGGCATCGACCCGAGCGCCATCGTCGCCCGCTTCGCGGCCAACGCCACCCCGGTCGCCGGCGTCGCCCCCTGCCTGCCGCCGGATTCGGCGATCCCCAACGAAGCGACCGACCAGCCGGCGCCGGTCCCGAGCGGCGGCAGCATGCTCCAGGTCGCGCTGTCGCAGCCGTTCACGGAGCGCACGGTGCGCGCCGCGTGGCTGTCGGGGTGGCTGTGCTTCGACACCCGCGACTACGACCTGAACCTCAGCGAAGCGCTCGCGCCCCTCGCGCCGGGGGCGACCTTGAGCTCGACCTTGGTGGTCGCCGAACCGCCGGCGGTCGACCTGTCGGGCTCGGTCGACAACCACGTCAAGGTGAGCGCAGAGGCGCTGTTTGCCGACGTCACGCTCACCGCGCCGGGGGCGCCGGCGGCGCACATCTACGCCCAGATGGCGGCAACCTTCGGCGGGCGGGTGTCGATGGACCAGAGCACCCAGGCGTTGACGCTGGAGATGACCGAGGTCGACACCTCGGCGTTGCGGGTGCAGGCGGCGGCCGGCGCCGAGCTGATCTTCTCCCCGGCGACGCTCCAAGGCGTGCTGCAGAACTTCGTGCTGCCGACCTACGCCGAGAAGATCGGCCCGCTGGCCATCAGCAGCGGCCTGTTCGTGACCTCGGCGGCGGCGGTGCGCCTGGCGGCGATCACCGTGCGACCCGACTCGGTCCAGGCCAACCTCGACCTCTGGCCCATCGACCGCACCGACCACGTCCCGCCTCACACCCTGGTGTCGAAACCACCCAGGCAGCCGTCGCCGGCGCGGGTCAGCTTCGAGGTCGCGTCGGTCGACGAGAGCACGCCGCCGGCGTTCATGCGCCACGAGGTCCTGCTCGACGGGGTCGCGACGACCGCGGCGCCCACCGGCGGCACCTTGATCGTGGTCAGCGGCGTGGCCCCCGGCTCGCACCTCCTGGTGGTGACCGCGATCGACCTCAACGACAACCGCGACCCGTCGCCGATCAAGGTCCACCTGGTGGTCGACGGCACCCCGCCGGTGCTGCAGATCGAGCAGTCGCCGAAAGGCATCCTCTCCGAAGGCGACACCGTCATCGCCTTCTCGGCCGTCGATGACCTGACGCCCGCCGCTCTGCTGGTGGCGCGCTTCAGCGTCGGCGTCATCCAGAAGAACGGCGGCGTCGATCTGCCGCTGTTCGCCGGCGACCTCGGCCGCAGCCGCAGTCTGACGCTCGCCAGCGCCAGCCTGCCCGAGGACGAGGTGATCCGAGTCACGATCTTCGCCGCCGACGCCGCCGGCAACGAAAGCGAGGCGGTGGCGGCCTTCGGCGTCGACCGGCACTCGACCTTCAGCTGCGCCGCCGCCCGATCCCCGGCGGCGTTCCTCGGCCTCGCCGCCTTCCTCTTGGCGCTGGCGCGGGCACGACGCGCGGCCGGTCGGAGACCCGCCTGAACGAGCCCGCCGGAAAGAACCCGGGACCGCGGCACCCGGCGTGGCCGACGGCAGCGACGCGCTTCGTCCTCGCGAGCGCGCTGGTCGCGATGACCTGGATACGGGTGGCCGCGGCGATGCCGCCGGGCGGGGTGTTCTCCGGGCCGACGCGCGCCAGTGGTTTCAGCCTGTACTGGAATCCGGCGGCGGTGGCGGCGAGCCCCGAGGGCTATCAAACGCACGTCGAGGCCACGCTGTCGGTGGCCCACCTCACCTACGCGCGGGCCGGGCTCGACCCCAACACCGGCGCGGCGTTCGAGTCGGTGGGCTTTTGGACCCCGGGGCCGGACCTGGCGATCACCCTCGCCTCGCCGGTTCTCTTCGACCACCTCCGCTTCGTGGGCGGCGTCTTCTGCCCCACCGCGCTCGCGACCGACTGGCCCGAGGAGGGCCCGCAGCGCTACTTCGGCACCCGGTCGATGTTCATCACCGGCGCGGCCGTCCTCGGCCCGGTGCTGCAGCTGGGCGACACCTTCGGCGCCGCGATGGTCGCCGGACCGATGTACGGCTTCCTGCGCCTGAACACCGCGCTCGACCTCGGCGCCTTCGTCAACGGCAAGCTGCCGGCGGGCTCGCCGTTGTTGCCGCTCGAAGACCCGCTCCTCGAGAGCCACGAGCACGTGAAGGCGGACGCCTGGTCGCTGATGACCGGGTTCGGCGCCTGGGTGCGACCGGTCCCCTGGGCGCGCTTCGGCCTCGGGTTGCTCTTGCCGCGCGGCTTCTACTTGCGGGGCACCGCGACCGTCGACACCTCGGAGTCGCTGCAACGGGCGCTGCCCGGCTTCAACCTCGCGCCCGAGGGCAAGGTCGAGGTCCGCTACCCGATGCCGTGGCAGGCGAGCGCCGAGGGCGAGGTGCAGCTCGGGCTCTACAAGGCCGCGGTGCTGTTCCAGTACACCCGCAAGAGCCGGCAGCGGGCGATCTTCGCGACCGTCACCGAGGCGACCCCGAAGTTCATCGAGGGGCGGCAGCTGTCGGTGAAGGGCGCGCACGACGACTGGCTGGTGGGGGTGCGGCTCGGCCGCGAGGTTCGCGACGACCTCGAGCTCGCGGCGCGCGTCGACTACGACCCGCGCTACATCCCGGACGAAACCGTGCACCCGGTGAACCTCGACTACACCCAGATCGACGCCGGCCTCGGCGCCTTCTGGCGCCTGTCGCCGCGGCTGGCCATGACGTTCAGCTACTCCTTCATCTACCTGCAGCCGTTCACGGTCACCACCTCGATCTACCGTCCGTCGGCGCCCCCCGAATCCGGCCTCGGGCTGCCGTCCGCGAACGGCGACTACGGTGGCATGGCGCACACCCTGTCGGTCGGCCTGGAGGGCATGTTCGGCGCGCCGCCGCCGCCACCGCCGCCGGAGCTCTTGAACGATCTCTTGCCGGTGTCCGAAGACTCGCAGTGACCGCAGCCGTGGTGTAGGCTCGCGCCTCTCTTGCCCTGGAGGGTGCCGTGACCCTGCGTGACAACGCCCTGGTGTGGATGGACCTCGAGATGACCGGGCTGAACCCGGACGACTGCGGCATCGTGCAGCTGGCGATGATCATCACCGACACCGACCTGAACGAAGTGGCGCCGCCTGTCGAGCTGACGGTGTGGCAGCCGGAGTCGGTGCTGGAGCGGATGTCGCCGTTCGTGCGCGCGATGCACGAGAAGTCAGGGCTGCTCCCCAAGATCCGCGTCTCACAGATCGCGGTCGACGACGCCGAGCGCAAGGCGCTCGAGCTGTTGAACAAGCACGTCGCGTATCGGGCCGGGCGGCTGTGCGGCAACTCGGTGTGGCAGGACCGGCGCTTCTTGATGCGCTACATGCCGACCTTCGAGTCGTACCTGCACTATCGCCAGATCGACGTCTCGACCCTCAAAGAGCTGAGCAAGAACTGGTACAGCAAGTCCTTCCCCAAGCCGGAGAGCGGCGAGCACACCGCCCTCTTCGACATCCAACAGTCCATCGCCGAGCTCAAGTGGCTGCGCAAAGAAGTGATGCGCTAGAGCGATCTCACCGTGGGCTGATCGTTCCGCGCCCTTTCTTGCGTTCCTCGCGCTCGCGGCTTCGCCTCCGCGCTGCGGTACCGGCGGGCGCGACCTTGTGATCGGGTCCAGGCAGCGAGGCTCTACCGAATCGCATCGAGCGGCACGTCCAAGATCTCGTACTTGGCGCGCAGCGCCTTGCCCTGCCAGGCGTCGAAGTGCCACCACTCGTTGGGGATCGCCTTGAAGCCGCCGCCCTTGACCATCGCGTCGCGCAGCATCTTGCGCGCCGCGACCTCGGCCGCCGTCAGCTTGCCTTCTTTGAGCAAGCGCTCCTCGTGCCGCGGCTCGGCGAGGGGGCCGAAGAAGTCGTAGGGCGTGCCCATGTCGACCTCGTGGCCGCCGGCGTCGGCGAGCGTCAGGTCCACCGCGGCGCCGAAGTTGTGCACCGAGCCGGGCGTCGGATCGGCGACGTAGGCCTGCTGCGGCGTGCCCTTCACCACTGCCCACATCTGCAGCTGCACCGAGTGCGGCCGGTAGCAGTCCTTGAGCATCAACACGTAGCCGTGGTGATGCTGGTCGAGGTAGCGCTGGGCCCGGCCGAGCATGGCGCCGACCTCGGGGCGCAACAGGCAGCGCGCCACCGGATAGAGCTTCTGGTGCATGAAGTTGTCGCTGGTGGCGTAGCGGATGTCGATCACGAACCGCACGTCGAGGTCCTTGGCATCGACGAGGACGGGCGCAGGCGCGAACAGCATCAGCGTCAAGAAGGACACCGTCACGACGCCGCTCCTTTCTCCGCGAGGAGCACCCGCGGGATCTTTTGCAGGTCGGGCACGAAGCTCGTGGTCGCGAAACCCGCGGCGACGTCGGCCATCGCGGCGACCGCGTCCTTTTGGCCCGCGCCGATCTCACAGGCCAACAACCCCGGGGTCGCGAGCAGGGCCGGCGCCTCGCGACACAGACGCGAAAGCACCGCCAGCCCGGCGTCGGCCGCGAACAGCGCCAGGTGCGGCTCGAAGGCCCTGACGTCGGGCGGCAGGCTCGACTCGGTCGCCGGGTCGACGTACGGCGGGTTGGAGACGATCACGTCGAACACGCGGCCGGTCAGGGGCGCGAACAGATCACCCGCGAGGAGCTCGATCCGCGCCGCGACGTCATGGCGCTCGGCGTTGCGCCGCGCCACGACCAGCGCCGCCGGCGACACGTCGGTCGCGACCAGGCGCGCCTGGGGCAGCTCGCACAGGAGCGTCGTCGCGATGCAGCCGCTGCCGGTGCCGATGTCCAAGATCTCGGGCGCCTCGAGCCCGTGCCGTCGCACCCAGCCGAGGACCTCCTCCACCAGGTGCTCGGTCTCCGGTCGGGGCACGAGCACCGCCGGCGACACCGTGAAGGTCCGGCCGTAGAACTCCCGCTGCCCGAGGATGTAAGCGACCGGCTCCCGCTGCGCCCGCCTCTTCACCAGGGTGCGATAGGCGTCGCGCTCGACGGCGGAGAGCGGTTGCTCGTTGTGGGTATAAAGGTAGACGCGATCTTTGCCGAGCACCGACGCCAACAACAACTCGGCGTCGAGACGCGCCGACTCGATGCCCTTGTCGCGGAAGTGAGCCTGGGTCCACACCAACACCCGCTGGATGGTCCATAGCTCTGACGCCTGCTCGCTCACCGCCGTGGTTGTCGCCGGTTTTTCAGGCACTGGCAAGAATCCGCGCGTTCCCCGGAGCAGAAAAGCTCCGCGCCTGGTCACCCGACGTCCAACCGGCGCCGGCACCGGCAGCGCCCGGCCGCAAAATCCGTCGATCTAACTGCCCAATGTTTCCGGGTAAGTGGATGTAGGCATGACGACCGGACGTGGCCCCGCTCTTGCACTGCTCCCCCTCGGCCAAGACGCAAGGAGGCGTGATGCACCGCAAGGCTTCAAGTTGGTTGGCACCCGTGACGTTGTTAGGTGCGATCGCGGTGTTGATTGTATCGGCAGCGCTCGGCGCCGGTTGCGGCAGTGAGAACGACATCGCGCCGATCACAGAGGTCACCGGCGGCGCCGACAAAGACTTCATGCGGGTCTACACCGAAAACGTCGACTTCGACGAGGGCACGGCGCTGGGCGTCAACCACGACCGCGCCGGCGAGCTCCGTCTCGACCTGGACATGTTCGTCCTCGACACGCCTTACCTCTGGGCGCCGTTGTTCCAGGTGAACAAGGTGGTCCGGGTCGACACCGTGACCGGCGAGATGATGGACCCGGTGACGCTGACCTTCAAAGGCGAGACCTGTCAGAACCCGTCGCGCACCACGGTCGACATCGGCTACGGCGTGTGGATGGGGTGCCGGGGCGGGGGCGCGGGCGCCTCCGACCGCAAGGTCATCCACCTCGACAAGAACGGCGTCGTCGACCAGGTGTTCAAGGCCGGCTGGGCGGCGCGCGCGGTGGCGCTCGACGCCTTCGGGCACCTGTGGGTGGGCGCGTCGTTTGACGGCACGGTGTGGGAGTTCGATCCGCAGACCGGCGACTGTCTGCGCGGCGAGACCACGGCCGACCAGGTCTGTCGCCATCCGGCGATCTGCCTGCGCCCCGACGGCCACTGCGGCAGCGTCACCCGCGCCGACCCGATCGATCGCGCCGACGACGGCACCTTCCCATATGGCGCGATGGTCGACCAGTTCGGCTACTTGTGGATCAAGGGCGCGGGCCGCAACGCCGCCGGCGCCTTGGTGCACATGCTGTATAGGATCGACGCGACCCACAGCGGCGACGGCACCGCGGACGCCGACCACGCCAACCACAAGCTCGTCGGCTCGTTCTCGGTCCCGGCCGACAAGTGCGCCTGCACCGCGATGTACGGCATGACGATCGACCTGCGCGGCGACATCTGGACCGGCGGCAGCTCCTGCAACGACGTCAAGCACTTCAAGAACGACGGCACCTTCGTCGGCTGCTACCAGTCGGGCGGCAACTCCCAGGGCAACGGCCAGTCGCTGACCCGCGGCGTCGCGGTCGACCGGGACGGCAACATCTGGGTCGCGGACACCAACGGCTACCAGGGGTCGTTGCCGCAGGTCGGCAGCGTCACCCAGTTCGACCCCAACGGCCGCCGTCTGCAGACCGTGCTCCTCGAGTCCGGCGACAAGAAGGTCTACTTCACGACCGGCGTCGGCATCGACATGTACGGCAACGTCTGGGCGATGGGCTCGTCGTCGAACTACATCATCCAGTTCAACCCGCAGAACACCGAGGAGAAGCGCGCCATCGACGCGACCTCCGGCATGTACACCTACTCCGACATGTTGGGGACCAGCCTGCGCACCGTCACCACGCGGCAGAAGGTGGCCACCTGGACCGCGATCCTCGACTCGCGCTCGTCGGCGCCGACCTGGAAGAGCATCGAGTGGGCGGCCAAGGAGCCGACCGACACCAGCGTCAGCGTCAACGTCCGCTGCGCGTCGGAGCGCGACGGCCTCGCGAGCCTGCCGTGGTTGCCGGTCGACGACAACCCCGACGCGCTGCCCTGCGACCACGAGCGCTACTTGCAGCTGCGAGTGACCTTCAACGCCAAGGGCACCGCCGGCAGCCCGTCGCTGCAAGACCTGACGGTACGTTGGTCGGCCTACGTCGCGAACTGATCGCCGCCTCGAGGAGCAAACGATGCGACGCACGACTCTGGCGATGATGCTGTCGGCGATCTCGGGGTGCACCGACGCGTCGCTGCAGGTGGTGGTGCCGCTCGGCAACGACCTGAAGCTCGCCGGCGAGTTCTGCACCCCGCCGCCGCAGCGGTTGGCGGTGTCGACCCGCATCGCCTTCGTGATCGACAACTCCAACAGCATGCGCGAGCTGTCGGATCCGAACGGCCGGCGCTTCGACGCCGTCCAGCAGATCATCGACAGCTTCGCCGCGGTCAACAACGTCGAGTTCGCCGTCATCTGCTGGGCCAACAAGGCCCGGCTCGAGACCAGCGCCGGCTTCACCAAGGAGCCGGTGCTGCTCGCCGCGGCCCTGAACAACTGCCGCGACGACCTGTTGTACACCGACGACGGCACCAACTACGTCGCCGCCCTCGACAAGGCCCGCGATCTGATCGCCGCCGACGACAACCACGAGGAGCGGGTCGACTACCTCATCGAGTTCGTGACCGACGGCATGCCGACCGCCGACGACCTCGCCCCCGAGGGGTTGCCGGCGCGGATCTTTGGCGCCGTGACCCAGATCCTCGACGCCGGGGTGCGCAAGACCACCGGCAGCACCCGGGTGGACGTGCTGTTGTTCGCGGCCTTCATTCAAGTGCCGCAGATCTTCTTGGACCTGCTGCCGCGGATGGCCGAGCTCGGCGAGGGTGCCTTCTTGCAGGTGTACGACGACACCGAGATCCTCGAGAGCATGAAAGACCTGGCGCGCACCGACACCTGGCTGCAGAGCTTCGAGTTCCGCGAGCTGTTCATCGAGAGCCGCAGCGTCCGCCTCGCGGTGGTCGACGGCGTCGACGCCGCGGTTCAGGCCTACATCGACAGCGACGGCGACGGCCTGGTCGACGTCCATGAAGACGAGCTCGGCACCGACCGCCACAACCGCGACACCGACGGCGACGGCGCCTCCGACCTGGCCGAGCGCCGGCTCGCGGGTCGGGATCCGCTGACGGTCGAGGCCGACGAAGCCGGCCACGGCGCCGACGACGCGCTCGACGAAGACCAAGACGGCCTGAACGGCTACGAGGAGCGCCTCTTGGGCCTGTGGGTCGACAAGGCCGACAGCGACGAGGACGGCGTCCCCGACGGCCTCGAGGTGCTCTACGGCACCGATCCGTTGCGCCAGGACGACCGCGCCGACTACGATGACGACAACCTCGCCAACATCGACGAGATCAAACAGCACACCAACCCGCTCGTCGACGAAGGCGACGACGTGCGCCGCGACTTCGCGTATCGCTACAGCGGCGTGACCCTCGTCGAGCAGACCGCAGGGCGGTCGTGCTACAGCTTCGCGGTCGAGAACGTGCGCCTGGCCGACATCCCGGCCGCCGACCGCAGCGAGAGCCGCGGCGGCAGGAACGAGATCGAGGTGCTGTACACCGACAAGCCGACGAACGCCAAGCGCCTGACGACCCACCAGGCCTGCGGGGCGACGACCAGCATGACCTACCGCGAGGGCATGCGCGACCCGAACCGTGTCGAGCTCGTGCTCGACCGCTCGCGCTTCTGTGATTGAGGCGCGCCGGGCGGTTGACATGCCGGCACCGGCGAGCGATCCAGCGGCTGCTGCTGGGTCGGCGCGAGGTCGCGCCCGAGGGATCATGACCCGTGAGTCGCGCCGCTTCGCGTCCCGTCGTCGCGGGAGCCTCCTGGGCGCCGGCGTCCTGGCGCTCGTGGGCGCCGGCTGCGGCTCCGAAGCACGCTTGGTGGTCCAGCTGACCGACATGGCGAGCGACGACCCGTGGTCGGGGGTCGCGCGCCTGCAGCTCGCGGTCCGGCACAACGACAACACCGAGACCTTGACGACGCCCTGGCCGGTGCCCGGCGACCGCACCCTGGAGTTCGAGGCGGTGCGGCGCACCGGGACGCTGGCGATCAGCGCCCGGGGCGAGGACGCCGCCGGGGTGGTGTTGTCCGAAGGCGCCGCCACCCCCACGCTCCCCGAGCGCGACGGCAAGTGCTGTGTCTATCTCTGCTTCTGCGGCGCGGCGTTCTTCGCCGCCGGCACCTGTGTATGTCCCGACGCCGACAACGCTTGTCACAGCGGGTGCTAGCCGAACGCCAGCGGCCCCGAGCTAGAAGCAGTACAGCGCGCCGAGACTGACACCCGGGATCGGGGTCGGGTCCGGAACCAAGCGGATGCCGCCGCTCAGATCGACGAAGACCTCGAGCGGGATCTCGCGAAACAGCAAGTTTGGTCCGAAGATGACGCGCGTCAGCATCACGAGGTCGGTGGTCGGCTGACGGCGCACCCGGTGGGCCCAGGCGCCGACACCCACGCCGCCGCCGAGGTGCAGGCCAAACTCGAAGGGCCGCGCCGTCGGCGCCAGGTCGCGGAAATAGAACAGCAGGTCGGCCTCCCCCAGGAAGCCGCGATACATGAGCGAGGCGCCGGCGAGGAGGCGGATCGCGAGCATCGGCTCGAACCACACCTTGAACAACAGGCCGGTGGGCTCGCCGAGGGCCAGCCCGATCCCCTTGGTCGCGGTGTGACCGATGGCGGAGGCGCCCGCGGGGCCCGCCGCCGTCTGCGGTCGGGCGCGGGATGCCGGCTCGCTGCTCTTGGGCTTGGTCCGCCTCGCGGCGCCGTCCGGAGCCGCGGGCTTGGCCTTGGGTGTCGCGGCCTTTTGCGGCGCGGCCGGCTCCTCGTCGGGCATTTGCGGCTTGGCGTGTGCGGCCGGCGGCAGCGTCGCCAGCGCCGCCCCCAGCATCAAGGCAGTCAGAGATCGTGCGACCATCGGGCCTCCGGCGCCGCGGCGCGGCGGCGTGCGCTCTACCAGTCGAGGACCAAGAGGAGAATCATTCCCAACAAAGAGACCAGCGTGCCCGCGACCAGGGCCGCGCGATCATCGACGTCCTCCTTGCCGGCGAGCGCGGCGGTCACGCCGACCGGCGGCGCCAGCATCGCCACCACGTAGGCCTCGAGCACCACGCGCGGCGGATGGAACAAGAACACCGCGGCGAGACCGACCGCGACCCCGGCCAGGAGCCGCAGGCCGACGACCACCCAGGTCTGCTTGGCCAAGAGCTGCGCCCGAGTCACCGGGTGCATCAGCGAGCCGAGATAGAACAAGAACAGTGCGTAGACCGCCGCCGACTCGAAGGGCGCGACGCTCTTGGCGAGAAATCCGAGCGGTTGCCCGAAGAGCGCGACCAGGAGCGCCGCGAGCACGCCGTAGACCCAAGGCTCGCGGAAGAGCGCCTTGGCGTTGCGTTTGCGCGGGTCGAGCAGGAACGCGGTCAGAAGCGCGCCGACCGCGAGGAGCGCGGCGGCCCGCATGCCCAGGGCCTTCATGTCCCAGCTCAACGCCAGGAAGGGCAAGGTGAAGCCGACGATGTCGGGGACGGTGCCGTTGTGCGGCACGGCGGTCTTCAACCACCGCCCGGCCGCGCCCGCGAGCCAATGCCCGACGAGCACGGTGGCGGCGCCGACCACGAGGGTCTTCAAGACCACCTCGTCGGGGGTCGGGGTCTTCAAGACCGTGAACAACAGCGCCGGCAGGAAGGCGAAGCGCAGCGCCGACCGCAGCCCCTGCGCCGCGCCCCCGGCGAAGCGCGCCACGAGGTAGCCGGCGGCGATCGGCAACACCGTCGGCAAGACGTGCTTGGCGAGAAACTCGATGACGCGCATGGGGCTCCCCTGATCTACGCCTATGGCTGCGAAGATGATTGTCCGCGCCTACGGCCGAACCGTGACCCGCATCATGGCGTGGCTGCGGTCGTAATCATAGATCTCGGCCGCGGTCCCGCCAAGGACCCGCACCACTCCCTGGCTGTTCGCGCTCGAGGCCGTCTCCCGAGGAGACACCGACGCCGTCCTCACCGCCTCAAGGCTGCACCTGAAACAAGTCGACGTTCCGTTGGATCGTGCCGTCGGGGCTCACGACCCACACGCCCCAGGTGATGCCGGTGGCGTCGCCGCGCTCGTCGATATCGGCGAAACCCGCGCCC
>JACRCV010000065.1 GCA_016218825.1 Deltaproteobacteria bacterium | reverse complement strand
TAACCAGACGCCAAAGCAAGCAAGAACTCGCCCACTGGGCGACATGCGGCCCGCTAAGGCAAGCGCATCCAAACCAGGCACAGCGCGGATCGGATGCGCTTCACACTCCTAACGCGGAGCGTCTAGAGCGGAGTTATGGTTCTACGCCTCGCTCGACAAGACCTCCTTGGTGCCGCCGCGGTGCTTTGCTAGCCTCCGCGCGTGGTCATGATTGGCATCGAACGGCCTCGAGGGCGCGGAGTCTGCCGATGACGAGCGTCGTCTTTGCCGGCTTGGCGCTCGTCGCCGCGAGCCCGACGCCGACCATCCTCGTCGAGGCGGGGACCGCCACCACCCTCGGACGACGACTGTGCTCGGTCTCCGGCGACGACCGGGTGACGATCGCGCGCGGCCTGCTGAAGGCGCCTCCCGAGAGCGTCTTCGCCCATCTGACGGTCAACGCCGGCGACTGCGAAGCGCCTGAAGCCCTGACGGTGACCGTCGTCCCGGCGGTGTCACGTGCCCCGACCGGCGCCTACCTCTATCCCAACGAGGGTCGCCTGGAGCTGCGCGACAAGGTTCCAGCGCGCACCGTGGTCTGGTGGCGGATCAACGATGAGCCCTGGAAGGCCGAGATCTGCGTCGCCACCACGGCGGCGCCGAACGTCGCCGGTCCCTGCTACGTCAACCTGGAGCCGGATGACGCCCGCACCGCGCTCGTCGCCACGAGCCTCGAGGTGCTGCGTCTGCCGCCGGGCACGCCGGCCCCCGCGGGGACGGAGCCACCGGAGCTCTGGCCCCGCGACAACGGCGGCGCCTCCGAGGCCGCGGTACCGCTCGACCTGCTGCGGGTGCCGCTGACGCGCTTCATCTTGGACCCGCCGCTGGTCCGCGCCACCTCGCTCGAGGCCTGGCGCGAGCAGAGCATCTTGCCTCTCGACACCCCGGGCGTCCTCGCCGCGGTGAGCTGCCGGCCGGCCGCCTGCTGGCAGAGCGACGACGGCAGCGCCATCGTCGTCGTGCCGCCGGCCATCGGCGAGTCGATCACCGTCAACGCCCGGCTGCGCGACCGGGTCTGGCTGCGGCAGGGCGACGCCCTGGTCAGCAGCGCCACGATCAACCTGCCGCTGGCGCGCTGCCAGCTGCACCCGTCGGTGACCATGGTGCTCGGCGGCACCGAAGACCACCGCCTGCCGGTGGTCCTCGGGGATCGGTGTCCGTCCGATCTGAGCGGCCTGGCGGCCGAGACCACGCCGCCGTCGGCGGCCTACGTCGAGAGGGTCTCGAGCGACGGCAAGCAGGTGGAGGTGCGCCTCGGCCACGTGCCCCGCCACGTCGACACCCTGGAGCTGCGCCTGTTGCGGGGCGCGACCCGCGCCATCGTCGGCGCGACCCGGGTCGAGGTCCGCTCGAGCTACACCCCGGTGCAGGTGAACCTCATCGATCCGCACCTGGGCGAGATCGCGGTCATCCCGACGAACCGCGAGGTCCGCTTGCAGTGGGCGACCCCGGACTCCAAGATCGCCGCGGCCATCGTGCCGGTGTCCCTCCCCGGCTACTACTCGGTGCGCGACAGCGGCGGCGAGATGCTCATCCGCGGCGAGACCCGGACCTCGGGATCGCTGTCGCTGCGCTTCGCCTACTTTCCGCCGCACTCGCAATCCACCGAGCCGGTGGTCACCTTCGACAGCGACGTCCACTTCCAGGTCCGGCCGGCGAACGTGCCGGTGTCCTTGGCGCCGGATCACGAGCGGATGGCCGAGCTCTTGACCGTCGTCTGCCGGGACGGCGCGAGCTTGCGCGAGCGGGTGATCCCGCCCGGGGATCTGGTGTCGCTGCCCTACGCGGCGCGCGGCTCGTGCCGGTTGCGCGTCGATCCGGGGGTGTTGACGCCGAGCGACGGCACGCAACGGATCCGGGTCACGGTCGTCAACACCAGCCCGACCGGCGCGCCCCGGATCGGCGGTTTCTCGCAGGTGCTGGTGCTCACCGCCGGCACCGACGTCGACGCGCTGTGGCTGGGCTCGAACGACCAGATGCGCCCCTTCGATCACATGTCGGTGACCATCGCCCATGATGATCAGCCGGGGCACTACCTGACCGAAGGCGCGGCCTCGGGCCAACCGGCGCGCCGCTATCAGATGGTGTTCGGTGACGCCCGCATGCGGATCTACGGCTCGGCGACCGTCCCCACCGGCCTGTACCGCATCGCCCGCGGCAGCGGCGCCGGCATCATCCAGTTCAGCGCCGGCGCCCTCTTGCGCCTGGCGTTCCTCGATCGCGAAGGCCGCGAGTACCCCTTCGACTTCGAGTTCGCGCTCCTCGGCACCAACCTCTCGGGGCGCGCGGATCTGTCGGTGGTCGCCGGCGTCGGTATCACCGTGCCGCTGTTGAACCCCCAGGAGACCGCCCAGGCGGCCATCGGCATCCACGCCTGGGCCGAGTACTCGCCGACCCGCACCGACACCGAGGGCCGGCCGTTCGCGGTCATCTTCGGTCCGTCGATCTCCTTCGGCGACTTCGGCACCAACCTCTAGGGGCGCGACAACCCCCGAAACCGTGATAGACGCGGGTGGATGTACGCCCTCTGGACTCTCGTCGCCGCTGCCGCGGCGCCGCTCTGGCTCGGGCCGCACCCCGCCGCGGTTCGCCGCGTGGTGTCGCTGGCGCCGTCGACCACCGAGATCCTCTGCGCCGTCGACGCCTGCCCGTTGCTCGTCGGCGTGACCCGCTACGACGCCGAGCCCCCGGAGGTGGCGGCGCTGCCGAAGATCGGCGGCTTCATCGACCCGGATCCCGAGGCGGTGCTGGCCCTGAAGCCGGATCTGGCGCTCGCGGTGCCGACGAGCGGCGGCCGCAATCGCCTCGACACCCTCGCCCGCCTGGGGGTCGCGGTGCTCGTGGTCCCGGGCCAGAGCCTCGACGATCTCTTCGTCGCGATCGACGCCATCGGCGCCGCGGTCGGCAGAGCCGCAGCCGCGAAGGCGCTCGCCACTAGGCTCCGCGCCGGACTCGACGCCGAGCGCGCCCGCCACGCGCGCGCGTCGCCCGTCCGCGTGCTCTTGGTGGTCGGTCGCCGGCCGCTGGTCGCTGCCGGGCCGGGGACCTTCATCGCCGAGCTCCTCGGGCACCTGAACGCGACCAACGTCGTGACCACGGGCGGGCCGTTCCCGAGCCTCGACCTCGAGGCTCTGGCCGCCTTCGCCCCGGACGTGGTCATCGACGCCGCCTTCGGCGAGACCCCGGAGCTCGCGCCGTTCTGGGCCCGGATAAGAGACCGCGGCGTGCTGCGCGCCGCCCGGGTCGTGCCGGTGACCGACGACGCGGTGCTGCGGCCCGGCCCGCGCCTGTTGTCGGGGCTGGCCGCGCTCGGGCGCGCGCTGCGGCCGGAGGCACCGTGAGCACGCGCGCCACCGTCCTCGTCCTTGGCGCCCTCGGACTGCTGGCGGCGCTGGTGCTGACGCTGGCGCTCGGCGTCGGGACCACGTCGACCGACTTGGCGGCGGTGTGGCGCGCCGACCCTCTGGTGCTGGCCGTGCGTCTGCCGCGCGTGCTGCTCGCGGCCCTCGCCGGCGCCGGCCTCGCCGCGGCCGGGGTCGCGTTCCAGGCGTTGCTCAGGAACCCGCTCGCCGACCCTTACGTCGTCGGGGTCTCGGGCGGCGCGGCGCTCGGCGGCGTCTTGGCGCTGGTGCTCGGCCTGTCGGCGGACCTGCTGTTGCCGCTGTGCGCCTTCGCGGGCGCGGTGCTCTCGGCGCTGGCGATGTTCGGGCTGGCGCGGGCCGCGGGCCGCACTGACGCGCTGACGCTGCTGCTCGTCGGCGTGGTGTGGAACGCGTTCGCCGCCGCGGTCGTCACCTTCATCAAGACCGTGGTCTCGGCGACCAAGGCCCAGGAGATCCTGTTCTGGCTGATGGGGGTGATCGAGGTCCTGCCGGCGACGAGCCTGGTCGCGCTCGCCCTCTATCTCGCGATCGGCGCCGCCGTCCTCATCGTGATGGCCGGCACCCTGAACCTGCTCGCGACCAGCGACGACGAGGCCGCGGCCCTCGGGGTCGACGTCGACCGCGCCCGCCTCATCATCTTCTTGGCGGCGACCTTGCTCGTCGGCGCCACGGTCGCGACCACCGGCATGGTCGGCTTCGTCGGCCTCGTGGTGCCGCACGTGCTGCGTCGCCTGCTCGGCGCCGACCACCGCCTGTTGCTGCCGGCGTCGCTGTTCGCCGGCGCGATGTTCCTGGTGATCGCGGACGCGTTGGCGCGCCTGACGTTTCAGGCCTTCGGCACCGAGCTCCCGGTCGGGGTGATCACCGCCGCCACCGGCGGGCCGTTCTTCCTGGCGTTGTTGTTGCGCCCGCACCGCCGAGCATAGACTCCGGCACGAAACTGGGGAATCATCGCCGTTCGAGGTGAGCGTGGCCCAAGGCCTCTTGATAGCGCTGGAAGGCATCGACGGCTCGGGCACGACCACCCAGGGCGCGACCTTGGCCGAGGCCCTCGCCGCCCGCGGCCTGACGGTGCACCTGACCGCGGAGCCGTCGGTCGGCCCGGTGGGCGAGGTGATCCGCCGGGTGCTCAGGGGCGAGCTGTCGATGTCGAGCCGGGTGTTGGCGATGCTGTTCGCCGCCGATCGCATCGATCACCTCGAGCGCGAGATCGCGCCGCAGCTCGACCGCGGCGCCGTCGTCATCTCCGACCGCTACCTGCTGTCGTCGCTCGCCTACCAATCGCTCGACAACCCCCTCGACTGGGTGATCGAGCAGAATCGGCTCGCGCGCCGTGCCGACCTCAACGTGTTGTTGCGGGTGACGGCGGAGACCGCGGCGCGCCGCCGCGCCGCTCGCGGTGCCCCGGACGAGCGCTTCGACGCCCTCGACCTGCAGCGCAAGATCGCGACCGCCTACGACCGGGTCTCGACCTTGGCGAACGTCGGCCCGACCGCGGCGTTGAACGGTGAGCTGGAGAGAGACGCGGTGGCCGCCGATCTGCTCTACGTCGTCGACGACCTCTTCGCCCGCAGTAGCCGGGAGGCCGCGCCGTGAGCGGCGCCCCCCCGACCGCGGCGATCGTCGTCATCGGCGACGAGGTCCTCTCCGGCAAGGTCACCGACCTCAACAGCCCGTTCTTGATCCGCGAGCTCTACGCCCGCGGCGTCAAGATCGTCGAAGTCCGGGTGATCGCCGACCAGGTGGACGGCATCGCCGCCACGGTCCGCGAGCTCAGCCTGCGGGTGGACCACCTGTTCACCACCGGCGGCATCGGCCCGACCCACGACGACGTGACCCTCGAGGCGGTGGCCAAGGCCGTGTCGCGGCCGCTCGCGCAGAGCGAGACCATCGCGGCGCGCATCCGCGCCCGACACCCCGAGGCGTCGCTCAGGATGGCGATGGTCCCGGAGGGCGCCCAGGTCGAGCTCGCCGGCGGCGGCGTGGTGCCGGTGATCAGCGTCGACAACGTCTACGTCCTGCCCGGGGTGCCGTCCTTGATGCGCGCCTGCTTCGAGAAGATTGGAGCGCGCTTCGTCGGGACGCCGTTCGTCTCCAGAGCGATCTACCTCGACGCCCACGAGACCGAGTTCGCCGAGGTCCTCGCCGGCATCCAGCAGGCGCACCGCGAGGTGGCGATCGGCTCCTATCCGCGCTTCGACGCCGCCCCCTACCGCGTCAAGGTGACGGTGGACGGCGCCGACGCCAAAGCGGTCGCCGCCGCCTACGAGGAGATCCGCGCCAAGATGGATCCGTCGTGGATCGTCGTCGACCCCGGAGAGTAACCACACGCTTGCCCGGGGCCAGGGGGCCTCCTACAATCCCGCCCGAGCCGTCATCATGTCCAAACGCTTCGGCAACTACGAGATCTTGAAGAAGCTGGCCACCGGCGGCATGGCCGAGATCTTCCTCGCCAAGCAGACGTCGCTCGGCGGCTTCGAGCGCCTGGTCGTCGTCAAGCGCATCCTGCCGCACCTCAACGAGCAGGAAGAGTTCATCAAGATGTTTCAGGACGAGGCGCGCATCGTCGCCAACCTGAACCATCCCAACGTCGCGCAGATCTACGACATCGGCGAGGTCGACGACACCTACTACATCGCGATGGAGTACGTCCGCGGCGAGGATCTGCGCCGGGTCTACAACCAGGAGGTCGCGCGCGGCCGAGCGATGCCGCTCGAGCCCGCCGGTCACATCGTGATGGGCGCCGCCGCCGGCCTCGACTACGCCCACCGCCAGACCAGCATCTCCGGGCGGCCGCTCGGCATCGTGCACCGCGACGTCAGCCCGCAGAACATCCTCGTGACCTACGACGGCCACGTGAAGCTGGTCGACTTCGGCGTCGCCAAGGCCGAGGGCAAGCTGACCGAGACCCGCTCCGGGGTGCTGAAGGGCAAGTACTCCTACATGTCGCCGGAGCAAGCCTCGGGCGACCCGATCGACGGCCGCACCGACGTCTTCGCGCTCGGGATCACGCTCTACGAGATCACCACCGGGGTGCGCCTCTTCAAGCGCGACAGCGAGATCGAGACCCTGCACGCGGTGATCGAGTGCAACGTCACCGCGCCGGCGTCGTTGGTCCCGGGCTACGACAGCGAGATGGAGGCGGTGGTGATGCGGGCGCTGGCGCACGAGCCCGACGACCGCTACCAGACCGCCGGCGACGTCGAGCGCGACCTGGAGCGCTTCCTGGTCAAGCGCGGTCACCCGACCTCGGCCTCGTCTCTGGGCGCTTACATGCAGGACCTGTTCGCCGAGAAGCTCGCCGACGAGCTGCTCTTCGGCGGCCAACCCTGGGAAGAGAACCTGACGCCGAGCCGCCAGGCGCGCACCTCGAAGCTCGCGCCCGAGAAAGCCGAGGCCAGCGCCCGGTCGTCACGCTCCGGGTGGTCGAAGAGCAACGGCAGCGAGGACACCGAGATCTCCAAGCCCGCGCCGGAGAACACCGTGCTGGAGCCGGTCCCCTCGGGGGAGCGGCAGAGCAAGTCCGGCCCCAAATCGGTCTGGGGCGCGCCCGACGACTGGGCGACCACCGGCGAGGGTGCACTCGCGACCGCGACCCAGGGGGTGCCGATCCCGCGCGGCAACGCCCCGATCGTGGCGCCGACCGCGCCGGTGCCGGCGCTCGACACCAACCGCAGCGCTGCGCCCCCCAAGGAACATCCGCTGATGCGCCACCTGCCGGCGATCGCGGTGGCGGTCTTGATCCTCGGCCTCGCGATCTCCGCGGCGCTGGTGCTGACCTCGCGGCGCCGGGGCCACGATGAGCGGGTGCGCTCCGGGATGCTGGCGATCGACTCCGAACCGCGCGGCGCGCGGGTGGTGTTCGTCGGCCCGGGCGCCGAAGAGCTCAACAGCCGCTACCAGGGGCATCGGACGCCGTTCACCGTCGGCGAGGGGATCCCGGTCGAGAACGCGCTCAGGGCCCGGTTCATCAAGGACGGCTACGAGATCCCCGAGGTGGCGCTGCCGAACCTCGGCGCCGGCGTCGTCCCCGAGCCGCTGTTCGTCGAGCTGCCGGCGATGGGCGGCAGCGAGTCCGGGGCGCTGGTGGTGCTCTCCGAGCCCAAGGGCGCGGACGTCTACGTCGACGGCAACAAGGTCGCCGGCGTGACGCCGATGAACGACGTCCGGGTCAAGGGCGGCGAGATGCACAAGGTCGAGTTTCACCTCACCGGCTACAAGCCGCGCTGGGAGACGGTCTACGTCGAGCCCGGCTCCCGCCGCTTCGTCGAGGTGACGCTGTTCGCCGACGAGGGTGCCGCGGCCGCGAAGCCGACCGAGAAGCCCGCGGACGCCGGCACCGGCGCCGGCAATGGCGCGAGCGCGGAGACCGACGACGACGACGACGGCCAGGTCGACAAGGGCGACGGCGGCAAGAGCTTCCTGACCGTCACCTCGCCGCTGAAGCTCAAGGTGTCGATCGACAACCGTTTCGTCGGCGAGACCCCGGTGAAGAAGCTCGCGGTCGACTCCGGGGTGCGGCGGCTGCGGCTCGTCAGCGACGCCGAGGGCTTCACGCTGCGACGCAAGGTGCGGCTCGCCGCCGGGCGCACCGAGACCATCGACATCAAGCCGCTCAAAGGCAACCTGGCGGCGAACGCCACGCCCTGGGCCTGGGTCCGGGTCGGCAAGGCGTCGCCCGCCGAGACCCCGGTGCGGCTCACGGTCTACGAAGGCGAGTACGTCGTGCAGTTCGAGTGCCCGGACGGCAAGCGCAAGCGCGACACCGCGAAGGTGACCCCGGGCAAGACCGCGTCGGTCAGCGTCAACTGCCGGGATTAGCCGACCCTAGTTGGTCTCTTCGAACTCCGCGTCGACGACCTTGCCCTTCTCGCCGCCGGCGCCGTTCTCGGTCGTCGGCCCGGCCGCGCCCGGACCCGGGCCCGGTCCCGGTCCCGCGGCAGGTCCACCGGCCGCCGGCCCGCCCGCGGCCTGGTACATCTTCTCGGCCATCTTGTGACTGGCGGCGGTGAGCGCGTCCATCTCGCTCTTGATGCGCGCCGGATCGTTGGCCTCGATGGCGCTCCTGGTCGACTTGATCTTGTCCTCGATGTCCTTCCGCGTCGGCTCGTCGATCTTGTCCTTCAGGTCGGCGAGGTTGCGCTCCAGCTGGTAGCACATCGAGTCGGCCTTGTTGCGGGTGTCGACCTCCTCGCGCCGCTTCTTGTCCTCGGCCTCGTGCTCCTTGGAGTCGCGCACCATGCGGTCGATGTCGTCCTTGGAGACGCCGCTGCCGGCCTCGATGCGGATGCGCTGCTCCTTGTTCGTGGCCTTGTCCTTCGCGGTCACGTGGACGATGCCGTTGGCGTCGATGTCGAAGGTGACCTCGACCTGCGGCACGCCGCGGGGCGCCGGCGGGATGCCGTCGAGGTGGAACTTGCCGAGCGTCCGGTTGCCGGACGCCATCTGCCGTTCACCTTGGAGCACGTGCACCTCCACCGAGGTCTGGCTGTCGGCCGCGGTCGAGAACACCTCGCTCTTCTTCGTCGGGATCGTGGTGTTGCGCTGGATCAGCGTCGTCATCACCCCGCCCAAGGTCTCGATGCCGAGCGACAGCGGCGTGACGTCGAGCAGCAGCAGGTCCTTGACCTCGCCGGCGAGCACCCCCGCCTGCACCGCGGCGCCGACCGCGACCACCTCGTCCGGGTTCACCGAGCGGTTCGGCTCCTTGCCGAAGACCTTGCGCACCAGCTCGATGATCATCGGCATGCGCGTCTGGCCGCCGACCAAGAGCACCTCTTGAATGTCGGCCGCCTGCTTCTTGGCGTCGGCGAGCGCCTTCCGGCACGGCTCGGCGGAGCGCTCGACGATGTCGGCCACCAGCTGCTCGAGCTTGGCGCGCGACAGCTTCAGGTTCATGTGCTTGGGGCCCGAGGCGTCGGCGGTCAAGAACGGCAGGTTGATGTCGGTCTCGGAGACCGTCGACAGCTCGATCTTCGCCTTCTCCGCGGCCTCCTTGAGCCGCTGCAGCACCATCTTGTCCTTCGAGACGTCGATGCCCTGATCCTTCTTGAACTCGGCGATCAGGTACTGGATGACGCGCTCGTCGATGTCGTCACCGCCCAGGTGGGTGTCGCCGTTGGTGGAGAGCACCTCGACGACGTTCTCCCCGACCTCGAGGATCGAGATGTCGAAGGTGCCGCCGCCGAAGTCGTAGACCGCGATGACCTCGTCCTTCTTGCGATCCATGCCGTAGGCGAGCGCCGCCGCGGTGGGCTCGTTGATGATGCGCTTGACCTCGAGGCCGGCGATGCGCCCGGCGTCCTTGGTGGCCTGGCGCTGGGCGTCGTTGAAGTACGCCGGGACCGTGATCACCGCCTCGGTGACCGGCTGGCCGAGGTAGTTCTCGGCGGCGCGCTTCAGCTTCTGGAGGATCTTCGCCGACACCTCGGCGGGCGCGTAGTGCTTGCCCTGAATGTCGACGTAGGCGACGTCGTTCTCGCCCCGGGCCACCTTGTAGGGCACCCGGCGGATCTCTTCCGGCACCTCTTCGTAGCGCCGCCCCATGAAGCGCTTGATCGAATAGACGGTGTTGTCGGGGTTGGTGATAGCCTGGCGCCGCGCCACCTGGCCCACCATCACCTCGCCGTCCTTGCCGAAGCCGACCACCGACGGGGTCGTGCGACCGCCCTCTTCGTTGGTCAAGACCTTGGGCTCCGCGCCCTCCATGATGCCGACAACGCTGTTGGTGGTCCCGAGGTCGATGCCGATCGTCTTACCCATGGCGGTGCTCCTCCGAATGTCGGAAATCCCAATAATTTCCGAGGCAATACCGTTTGTACCGGCGCTAATATGGGGGCCTGGGCCTCGATGTCAACCGCTCAATTGCATCGAAATCAGAAGTCTATTCAGGCTCCTCAAACGCGAGAGAGCCTGTCGGCCGGTGGGGTTTCGAGCGAGGGCGAGCGGCCTCGGCGATGCCGTTCGTTCTAGGGCTTTACCTTGAAAGGCTCCTTGACCTTGCCGTTCGGGACGACGCCCTTGTCGATATAGTCGCGAAGTTGGTCCTCTACGGGCCGAGCCTTGAGCAGCGCCGCCCTCTCCTCGGCGTCAGAGATCAGGCCCATCAACGTAAACTCCACGTCCGCCGCGGACTTCCGCGCGCTGGCCGGCTTGTCTTTGAGATGCAGGTTGAGCTCGTGGAGCATGGCCCGGGCTGTCGCCGCAATGGTCTCAGCCTGCTTCACGGTCGTCAGATTGTCAGACAGAAAGACTTTGTAGGTCGCATGGTCTTTCTTGATGTACACCGATAGGGTCGTCTTCACGGCGCCGGGGACAGCCTTGTTGATCCGCCGTTCGATCGCAGTCGCCAACGCCCGATACTCGGTGCCTTCGTCAATCTTGGGCCCCTTCGTCGAAGCCTCCAGCATCGCCGCATCCAGGACACGCCCAAAATCACTGATACCGTCGACCATCCTCTTCTCCTTGCGTTCAGAGCCGGGGAATTCTACGAAACGCGGTGACCAGCGTCAACCGCCGTGACGCCTGCCTACAGATACGCCCCGACCGAGAACGTCACGCAGTTGATGAGCAATCCGGCCTTGAGCGCCGCGAGGTTGAAGCGCCAGCTGAGGTCGATGAGCATCTGCAGCGGGAGCTCGGCCCGAGCCCCGGCGGTCACGTCGAGCGCAAAGTTGTCCGCGTGCCGCGTCGGCCCCTGCCAATAGAGCCCGATGGCCGTCGTCGGGACGTCGAGGGCGCTCTCCGCGATCGTCTCGCGCTGCACGCCCAGCATCAGCCCGGCATACGGGCGCACGAAGATCGGCAGTGAAGCGACGTAGTGGTAGCCGATGACGCCGCGCAGGAGAGACCCGGAGCCGGCGGTGGTGGACGCGTACTCCCGCTCGTCGGTCTTCAGGGTGATGTCGGCGCGCGTGAAGCTCGCGGCGATCTCGTGGTGCCGAGCGAACACCGCGGCGGCGGTCACGATGAACCCGGCCGCGGCCTGCTTCAGGGCAAAGGTGTCGGCAGCCCGAGCAGTGCCCGTGGCGTCCACCACCGTGACCCCGAGGTCGTGCCCGCCGGAGAACATGCCGGGCTGAAAATAGGCGAAGCCGACCTGGAGCAGCAGCCACGCCGCCGGTCGCCGCGCCGTCAGCGCGACGCGCAGCGCGCGCGTCTGGCCGGGGCTCAGGGTCACCTCCAGCTCCTGGTCGTCGAAGCCGTCGAGCACGACCGCGACCGTGTGGGTCACCGAAGGGGCGACCGCGGCCACGGCGACCGGGGTCGCGCCGACCGCCACGCCGTCCAACCTGACGTTGGCGCCCGGCGGGTCGCTTTCGACCTCGAGCCGCGCCGCCGTTCGCACGGGATCGCCGGCGCGCTCGGCCTCGTCGCTGCCGAAGTCGACGCGGATGGTCTCATAGGGCGCGGCCTCGACGCGGCGCTCGCGCGCCCGGGTCGCGGGGGGGCCGCCGAGCGCCACGACGTGGAAGCCGGCAGCGATCCGGATCCGATCCACGGGTGCGGCGCCGACCGCCTTGCCGTCGACGCTGACGACGCCGTCACCGCGGACGTCGAGGTAGCCGACCCCCGCCGGGGCGGCCGGCGACACCAGGTTCGTGCCCCATTGTCGGGTCGCCTCGAGCAGGTGCTCCTGCGCCGCGACGTCGGCCGAGACCTGGCGCTCCGTCCGGGCGTGGGCAGCGTCCAGGAGCTTGATGCTCAGGACGTAGAGCTTGCCGACGCTGCCGACCGAGCCGACGATCAGGTGATCGGCCCCGAGCGCACCGCCGATCTCGGCGAGGCAGCTGACGTCCTCGGTGCACCCCAGCAGATCACGCTGCCGCTCGAGCTCCAGCATGCTCTTCATGTCGCTCTGCGCGAGCACCGCGGCCTGCGGCAGCGCCGTACGGATCGCCTGCGCCAGCACCTCGGAGAGGTTCTTGGCCAGGCTCGGATCAACCCCAGCCGAGACCAGCTCGAGCACCAGCACCTTCTCGATGACCGGAGCCGGCGCCGGTGGTGGCTCGGCGGCATGCAGCCCCCGCGCCCCTAGGCACCCCAGCAGCGCGACCCACGACCATCCGCGTACTCGAAAGCTCATGTAGAACGCCCCGTCCGGCGGCTCCTCTCGCAGCGCGATCGCCGGTCGCCTTGTGGAGGGATGGATTCGGCCGAGGCCGTCAGCCGCCCTGCTCGCGCACCCGATAGCGGATCAGGGTGTAGTACTGCTGCGGGTCGCCCTTGCCGAACATCCCCGGGCCGCGCAGGTACTCCTCTTCGTGGTCGCCGAACGCCTCTAGCCCCTGGTCCTTGATGAAAGCGTGCAGACGCCTGATGGTCGGTTCCTCTTGGTCGTAGGGGCCGACATGGAGGATCTGCGCCACGTCGCCGTACTCCCAAGTGTCTAGCTTCGCCTGCAACGGTTTGCCCGGGTCGCTCGGTGGCACCGCAACGATCGCGTCGGGCACCGGCATCGCGTAGCGGCCCTTCCACCGCGGCTCGGTGTCCCGCGCGGTCTGCGGCCAGCGCGCCCGCGGCGCCGGCATTCCCGGTCCCTTCGCCACACCCTCGAGGCTGAAATAGGCGTCGAAGAGCGCCCCGAACGCTTGTCCTCCGACCACCTCCGGGTGGCCGTCGACCTCGACGAGCACGACCCTGGCTCGCGGCATCGACACGATCGCCGGGTCGCGGAAGCGCTCGTAAGCGCTCAAGTCCGGACCGCGCCACAGCCAGTAGAACCCTACCCCCAAGACGATCACGACAACCGCCGCCACCGTCAACAACGTCTTCTTGAGCATGTGCACCCCCTTCTTCGCCCGTCAGACCACCCCTGCATAGCAGCTCGGAGGCCGATAGACCACCCGCCCACCGATCGGCTATAGGGTCGCGCCATGCGCACCGCTCTACCGGCCCTGCTCCTGTTCGCCCTCGGCTGCGGTCAACCGACGTCCGTCCACCTCGAGAGCGACGGCGTCGCCGTGGACGTCGAGCTCGATCCCTTCGCGTTGCGGATCCTGAACGGCGCCGGGCGCGAGGTGCTCCGGACCTTCGCCGGCGACCAGGGAGCCTACGGCGCGTTCGCGGCGGCGATCGACGATCCCGAGACCTTCTCGCAGCTGATCCCCGGCTGGGACGGCTTCGTGCCCCGCGAAGGCCCCTGGCGCCGGGCCGCCTCTGCGCGCGCCACCCACGTGTCGGCGACCGCCGCCACCTTGGTGATGGAAAAGGACAAGACGACGCTGACGCTGGTGGTGCACCTGGAGCGCGGCCGGGTCCGAATCGAAGGCAGCGCCACACCGATGGTGGCGCCCGATCCCGCCGGCAAGCACACCAAGACCACCCTCGCCTTCACGCTCCCGGCGAGCGAGCACTTCTTCGGCCTCGGCGAGCGTTACGCCACGAGCGATCATCGCGGCTGGTCGCTTTACAGCTGGGCCGAGGAGGCCGGCGTCGGCCAGGGCGAAGGGGCGCCGCCGGCGGCCGAAAACCCGACCCCGAACGGCCCGTCGATGACCTACTTCCCGGTGCCGTTCATGCTGTCCAGCGCCGGCTACGGGCTCTACCTCGACACCACCTACCGCAGCGAGATGCACCTGGGGAGCGAGCGCGACGACGCCTGGCGTCTGGCGGTGGACAGCGACCGCCTGGCGCTCTCGGTGTACGTCGACGACGACCCGTACGCGATCCTCGAGGCCTACACCGGCGACAGCGGCCGGCCGCCGATCCCGGCGCCCTGGGTCTTCGGCCCGCGCCGCCGCGTCAGCCCGAGCGCCACGGTCGCGGGCGTGCCCGAGTGGCAGCTCTTGCGCGCCCATCTTGTGCCCACCACCGGCATCGACGACGCGGTCCACTTCCTGCCGGCGTCGTCGCAGACCGGACGCGAAGACGCGCTGCGGTCGTGGGTCGAGACCCTGCACGCCAACGGCTTCAAGGTGATGGCGTACAACAACCCCTACGTCTCGAAGAGCGACGCCAACGGCGCCGCCGACTACGCCTACGGCGTCGACCACCACCTGTTCGCGACCGACAGCTACGGCAGCCCCGGCGAGACCTGGTTCATCAGCGGCCGGCTGCAGACCCTGTCGCAGATCGATCTGACCGACGCCGCCGGGGTGGCGTGGTTCCAGCGCCTCCTGACGCGGAGCCTCGACTTCGGCTACGACGGCTGGATGCACGACTTCGGCGAATACACCGAGCGCGCCTGGCGCTTCGCCGACGGCCGGCGCGGCGACGCGGTCCACAACGTCTATCCGGTGCTGTCGGCCAAGGCGGCCTTCGACCTGTTGGAGGCGGTGCGGCCGAACGACTACCTGTTCTTCGTGCGCTCCGGCTACGCCGGGACCCAGGCCGTCGTGCCCGCGGTGTGGGGCGGCGACGCCGAGGCGAGCTTCGACGAGACCCAAGGGCTGCCGGCGGCGCTGCGCGGCGGCTTGAACCTGGCGCTCTCCGGTGTGCCCTACTGGGGCAGCGACATCTCGGGTTACAAGTGCTACGACGACGCGCCGCGCGACAAGGAGATCTACCTGCGCTGGGCGGCGGTTGGCGCGCTGTCGCCGATCATGCAGGACCAGAACGCCTGCGCCTACCTGTTGGGCGACCGCGACAAGTGGACCTTGTGGAGCGACGCCGAGACCACCGCGATCTACGCCGCGCTGGCTCGCCTCCACACCCGCCTGCAGCCCTACTTCATGGTGCTCGCAGAGGAGGCGCACGCGCGCGGCACGCCGCTCATGCGCCACCCGCTGCTCTCCTTCCCCGCCGAGCCCGCTGCCTGGGAGACGGACGGCGCCTTCTTCCTCGGCCCGTCCTTGTTCGCGGCGCCGGTCGTCAGGCGCAAGGAGACCGCCCGTCACGTCTGGCTGCCGCCGGGTCGCTACGTCGATCTGGACGACGGCCGCCTGTTCGTGGGCGGCGGCGCGGTGGACATCGACGCGCCGCTCGCGAAGGTGCCGCTCCTGATCCTCGAAGATCATCTGCTGCCGCTGCTCGACCCGGCGGTCGAGACCTTGGCGCCCTCGACGGCGGCGACCGTCGAATCGGTCGTGACCGCCGATCGGGTCGCGGACCGCCTCGACGTCATCGCCGCCCTCGGCCCCGCCGGCGAAGCGACGCTGACCCTCGCCGACGGCACGACCCTCGTCGCCGAGCGCACCACCACCGACGGCGGCAACCCGCAGGGCCTCACCGCCGCCGACCCCGCGGACATCCCGACCTGCGCCCTCTGCTACGTCGAAAGCACGCGCGGCGACGTCACGCGGATCCAGGTCAACAGCGATCTACAGCCCGCGTCGACCGTCGTCTTCAGAGATCTGCGGCTGTCGTTCGCGAGCGGTCCGGCGCGGCGGATCCGGTGGGACGTGCTCCGGCTCCCTTAGGGCGCAGAGCGCATCGGTGCTGACGCGCATTTCCCTTTACACCGCGCCGTCGGTTGTGGTCCGCTCCGCCGTTTCCGGTCCTACGAAATCTCCACAGCGAGGGGCAACCAATGGCTCAGTCAGCGGCAGGGATGCAAGGCACAGGCGCACCTACGGCGTTCGCCGACAGCGCGAAGAAGAGCGGCGTCGCGACGCTGGTGTTGATGTTCTTGCTCTACATGCTCAACTACATGGACCGCAACGTCATGGCGGCGGTCGCCGAGCAGATGAAGGCCGACCTCGGGCTCTCCGACGCCCAGCTCGGCTTGCTGCAGACCGCGTTCCTGGTCTGCGTCGCCGGCTTCGCGTTGCCGGTGGCGTTCCTCGTCGATCGCTGGAGCCGCCGCAAGGGCATCGCGCTGATGGCGATCGCCTGGAGCGCCGCCACCGCGCTGACCGGTTTCGCCGGCGGCCTCGCGACCCTGCTGGTGATGCGCGGTCTGGTCGGCGTCGGCGAGGCGGGCTTCTCGTCGGGCGGCACCGCGATGCTGTCGGCGGCGTTCCCCGAGGAGAAGCGCGCCAAGGTGCTCGGCGCCTTCAACGCCTCGATCCCGGTGGGCGCGGCGCTCGGCACCGTGCTCGGCGGCGTGCTCGCGAGCCGCACCGGCTCGTGGTCGACGCCGTTCTTGGTCTTCGCCGTCCCCGGCGTGGTCCTCGCGATCGCCACCTTCTTCCTGCGCGACTACAAGAGCGTTGCCGGCGGCGCCGCCGACGGCATGGGGCGCGCGGTCGCGACGCTGGTCAAGGTAAAGACGCTGCGGCTCACCTATGTCGCCTTCGCGATGAACGTGTTCGTCTCCAGCGCGATGCTGGCGTGGCTGCCGGTCTACCTGTCGCGCACCTACGGCCTCGATCTGGCGGCGGCCGGCAAGAAGGCGGGCCTGGTGCTGGTGCTCGCCCTCATCGGCTCGCCGCTCGGCGGCTTCCTCGGCGATCGCTGGAGTCGCGTGAACCCCCGCGGTCGGGCGCTGTCGGCGGCGACCACCTCGGCGCTCGCGGCCGGCCTGCTCGCGGTGGCGCTCGTCCTCGGCAGCTCCAGCGCCGGCTTCGCCTGCCTCGTCCTCTGGGGCATCCTCACCACCGCCTACCTCGCCCCCGGCGGCGCCATCACCCAGGACGTCGTTCACCCCGGCCTGCGCGCCACCTCGTGGGGCGTGTGCGTGCTGTCGATGTACCTGCTCGGCGGCGCCTACTCCCCGGTCATCGTCGGCGCGGTCTCCGACGCCACCGGCGACATCGGCACCGCGCTCCTCGTCGCGCCGGTCGCGGGCCTCTTGGCGTCCGGCCTGTTCCTGCTCGCGTCCCGCACCCTCCCGGCCGACCGCGCCAAGATCGGCAAGGTCGAGCTGGTCAGCGAGTAGTCCGGACCCCGCCCGCCCGTCTGCAGACGGGGCACCGCACGCGGCGGTCCTGCGACCCCGAAGATCACCGCAACCGCCTCCGAGCGCGGTGCGATCGGGACCTGCAGATCGCACCCGCCGCGGTCGTCCCCGGCCGCCCCCAACTACATGAGTTTTTACGTATAGTTACACCGCGAGCCGGCGGCGGCCTCTGGCCCGGCGGTTGCATCTCCCATCGGTGCACCGCGAGCGCGACCTTCCTGGCGCGGTGACCGGAGGCCCCATGCTCGAGGCGATGGCACGACTGGCGACGACGCGGCTCTCGACGACCGGAGGTTCTCCGGCGCTCCTGACCGCCCTCTTGACCCTGCTCGCACCCGCCTGCGGCGACGAGACCGACGCCGGCGCCGCCGCCGCCCCTGCCCGCACCCGGATCTTCGCCACCATCGTCACTCACAACGAGCGCTCGCCGCACGCGGAGTGCGATCCGGTGGTGACCGTCCAGTCCGGTTACCTCGCGAACCGCGACTTGACGTTGAAGCTCGTCGACACCGTCATCAGCCACGGCGCCGCGTTGGATCTCCAGTCCGACTACCTGTACCTCGACGCGGTGAAGAGCTGGGACGGCGCCGCCCAGAAAGCCAAGACCGGCGGCATGAACCTGATCCAATACCTCGCCGGCCTCGCACCGGCGCAGCTGGTCCTCGACGCCCACGCGCACGCCGACGACACCGTCAACTACACCGACGTCTCGTACATGCACGAGCTCATGGGCGCGCCGCGAAACGGGGTCCTCGGCGGCTTCCTGTGGTACCCGACCGAGAACGAGTCGTGGACCCAGTTCCGAGAGGTAGAGACCGGCCGCCGCTATCCGGACGCCACCTGGCAGGTCGAGATCCTGTGGGGCGGCGCGACCCTGCAGCACCGCGGCCCGGACTCGAAGGCGTCGGGCGTGTGGCGGCCCAAGGACGCCGCCAACTTCCACGTCGACGATCCGGCGCAGACCCTGGTCAACGTCGGTGCGTACGCAGGCGCGATCGGGGGCGTCGGCGAGCTCTTGGACCTGCTGCACGCCGGCAGCCTGGAGCCCAACCGGATGTACACCGCGACCGTGTTCGTCAACCAGTGCTCGATCACCGGCGCCTCGATCGACGCGCTCGCGACCAGCATCGACGAGTACGCCGCCGACGTCGCCGCCGGCGATCTGGTATGGGCGACCCTGCCCGAGGTCGCACGGATCTGGCGCGCGGAGTACGACAGCATGCCGTCGATCCTGCAGCCCGAGCCGACGTCCGGGACCGCGATGTAGGGGCCGGAGTTGTCGCGCCCGGCGTTCTCGTGCTCTAGTGAGCGCCGGCTCGGCGCAGGGCGCCCGGCCCCGGAGGACCCTGGACGGATGACGGCAGAATCCATGGTGCTCGCCCTCGCCCTCCTCGGCGGCACGAGCCTCGAGCGCGGCGTGACGGCGCTCAACAAGTCGCGCTTCGAGGAGGCGTTGACCTTGCTGCTCAGCGCCGAGAACGAGGGGCCGTACGCGCACGCCGACTACGTGCGCCTGCACGAGCAGCTCGGCATCGTCTACGCCTACATCGACCGCCCCGAGGACGCGGCGCGCGCCTTCGACACCCTGCTGACCCTCGACCCCGGCCACGTGCTTCCTTACACCTTGTCGCCCAAGGTCACCTTTCTGTTCGAGCGCGCCCGCAAACAGAGCGATCGGCGCGCGGCGCCGGAGCTCGACGTCAGCTGGCCCCGCGGCCTCGAGGTCGAGAGGCCGGTGCCGATCACCTTGGAGGTGGTGAGCGACCCGAAGAAGCTGATGAAGAAGGCGGTGCTCTTCCGCCGCCTGAAGGGCGCGGCGCGCTTCGAGCCGCCGATCACCGTCGACCTCAAAGGCAGCGGCTACGAAGAGGTGACCTTGCCGCCGGTCGCCGCCAACGCGACCCACGACGAGACCCTCGAGTTCCACGTCGCGGTGCTGGATCCGAGGGGCAACGAGATCTTCAAGGTGGCCGACGCCGCGAGCCCGCGCGAGATCCTGCTCTCCTACGTGCCGCCGCCCCCGTGGCACCGGCGCTGGTGGGTGTGGGCAATCACCGCCACCGTCGCCGCCGGCGCGACCGGCCTGGTGGTCTACAAGATCCTCGACCGGCCGCCCGACCTCCTGAGCGGCCCCGCGACCTGGAACTGAAGATGACGACGCGCGCCACCTCCCTGACGCTCGCCATCCTCGGCGCCGCCTGCGGCCAACCCGAGGTGACGGTGTCGGTCACGATCCCCGCGGCGTATGCCGACGACGTCGCGACGGTGACCTTGCAGGTGTTGACCCCGGGCGCCGACGCCGCCTTCACCTGCGACGAGCTCGCGTTCGGCGAGGTCGGGGCGGACACCGTCAGCGGCAGCCGCCGCGCCTACATCACGCTGACCAAAGGCGCCGCGACGCCGCTCACCGGGGTGCCGCGGCTCGGACGCAAGCTGTTCTGGGCGCAGGGGATGGACGCCAGCGGCGAGATGGTGGTGGCCGCGTGCGTCGAGCAGGACTCCGCCGACGGCGGCATCTCGGTCGACCTCACGGCCGAGCCGGCGACGATCTTGAACCTGCATTGGATCGGCGGCCTCCAGGGCGGCCTGACGATCGCGCTCGGCGACCCGAGCGCCCGTCTCACGGCGCTCTTGACCGACTCCCACAACGAGCGCCTGGCCGGCAGTCGCATCGCCTGGCGCCTGGTGTCGGCGGGCGGCGATCTGCAAGAAGGCGAGGTGTTGACCGGCGACAGCGGCGCGGAGCTCGGGATCGCCACGCTGCAACCGCCGACGCCGCGCCTGGTCGGCCCGGCGCTGGTGAGCATCAACGGCCGCTGGCAGCGCAACGCCAAGCAGCCGATCCCGGGGATGCTGGCCCCGCCACCGCCACCGCCGACGAGCGGCGAGTTCGTCGGCATGGTGGGCTTCCCGGTGGTCGGCCGCCTCGGGCCTCAAGGGCGACCGGCGCTCGCCCTGCCGATCTTCGACACGGTCCGCCTGCTCTATCTCGACCCGGACGGGCGCACCCTCGTCGGCCAGACCCTCCCGGTGGGCGGCCCCATCCAGGGGGCGGCGGTGGTGCCCGCGGAGCCGACCGACAAGCTCGTGGTGGTGACCGCGTCGGCCTGGCTCCAGATCGACTACGCCGGCGCCATCGCCCAGCCGCGACCCCCGATCGGCGAGGTGAAGCAGTTCTTCTGGCAGTCGAGCTGCACCGCGGCGCGCACCGACGGCGCGCTCTGCGCCGTCACCGCCAACGCCAGCCCGCCCCGCTGCCTGGCGCTCGACGCCGCGGCCGAGGCCGCAACCAGCGCCATCGCCGGCCGCGTCATGCTCGGCACCGTGGTCACGTCGGCAGGCTGCATCGGCGCGGTGAACGGCGACACCTACCCGGCGTTCGTGAGCATCCAGCAGCCGGCCAACGGCCCGCTGTTCGTGACCACCCTGACCGTCGCGGCAGAGCAACCGAGCCCGGGCGCCTGGAGCTACTACGTCGCCGACCTCCAGACCCCGCCCTTCGCCGCCGTCCTGACGCCGGCGCTCGCCGCGACCCGCCCGCTGTTGATCACGATGCTCGACCGCCCGGACGTCAAGACGGTGATGCAGTCGCGGGTCTTGACCCTGCAGCCGGACGCCGCCATCGCCACGGCGCAGCTGACCTCGACCGCGGTCGCGACCTTCCCGTCCGAGCCCCTCGCGGTGGCGGTCGGCGACCTCGACGCCGACGGCGAGGTCGACGTGGTCTCCACCCACCTGGGCGGCGACCCGCAGTCGGCGGAGCGACCGCTGTTCCTGCTCATGACCCTCGCGGTGTCCCACCTCGGCTCCCGCGCCGCCGGCGACCTCGAGGTAGGGGGGCGCGAAGACTCGGTAGGGACGCCGCTGCCGCGCTTTGCCAACGGCCGGGCGTACCTCGCCGACTTCAACCAGGACGGCTACGACGACATCGCGCTGCACACCTTCCGCGACGAGACCGACGGCACGCGCACCAACCTGGTGCGGATGCTCCTGATGGGCGTCCCCGAGACCTAGACCGTTTTCGCCTTCATCTGATTCCCGCGCCGCCGATGCGGCGTCGCTCCCCACCCCCACCCCTGAATCCCCCGCCCCAAAGATCACCGCCGCCCGAGCGCGATCCAGGCGGCGCTCAGGGATGGCTGATCGTCGTCAGCGCGTCCTTGCGCACCGTCACCGCGGTCTCGTAGCGGACCGTGCCGTTGTCGGGGTTCACGAGCTCGAGCTTGTGGCTGCCCACCGCGAGCTCGTGCTTCACGAGCGGCGTCGTGCCCACCATCCTGCCGTCGATGCGCACCAGGGCGTAGGGGTCGGCCGCGACCCGCAGGTAGCCGACATCGCTCGCCGCCACCGCCGGCCGCGGCTCCGAGGCGCCCGCGGTCGGGCCCGCGGCCTTGCTCTTCCTCGCCTTGCCGCGCGGCCGCGGCGCCGGGCGCGACCCCGGCGGGTCTTCGACCGCCGGCGCCGGCGGCTGGGGCGCCGGCAGCGGTCGCGTGACCGGCGGCGGCACCGTCGCCGGCAACGATCGCTGGCCGGTCGCGAGCTCGGTGGCCATCGGTCGCGGCGCCCGGCGCATCTGCCAGACGACGAGCGCGCCGAAGGCGCTCGCGACGAGCGACACCGCCACTCCCGCGACCCACACGAGACGGCGTCGCGGCGCCCGGCGCGGTCGCCCGGCAGGCGCGGTCGCCATCTCCACCGGCGTCGCCTCCTGGACGGTCTGCACCTGCGGCGGCCGCCCGACGCTGCCCGCCGGCGTCAGGCCCACGGGCGTCGGCGTGTCGAGGACGGCGCGCAGCTGCTCCTGATGTCGATCGCGCTCGCGCGTCAACGCCCGTTCGGCGAAGGCCTCCAGGGTCTCGGGCTCGAAGGCCTCCGCGGCCCGATCGAGCAACCCCGCCATCGCCATCGCGTCCGGCGGCCGCTTGTTGATGTCGCGCTCCAGCCCCTGCATCACCAGCGAATCGAGGGCCTCCGGCAACGGTCCGGTGATCGTCGACGGCGGCTCGATCACCCGGTCCTTCATCGCCGCGACGGTCTCGAACACCGACGCCCCCTGGAACAGGCGCTTGCCGGTCAACAGCTCGTAGAGCACCACCGACAGGCTGAACAGGTCGGTGCGGCGGTCGATGTCGCCGGCGGCGAGCTGCTCCGGCGCCATGTAGCCGGGCTTGCCCTTGACCTGGCCGAACTCGGTCTGCGGCGTCACCCGGTCCTTCATGAAGGCGATGCCGAAGTCCAGGATCTTCACCCGACCCTCGAAGGTGAGGAACAGGTTCTGCGGGCTGACGTCGCGGTGCACCACGCACAGATGCTGGCCTTGGGCGTCCTTGATCTCGTGCGCCGCGTGCAGACCGCGGCAGACCTCGGCGGCCGCCCGGACCGCGATCCCCGGCGGCAGCGCGCCGTACTTGTCGCGCAGCTCGCCGAACGACACCCCGGCGACGTACTCCATCGCCAAAAAGAGGATGTCGTTCTCCTCGCCGAAGTCGTACACCTGGGCGACGTTCGGGTGGCCGATCTGCGCCACCAACCGCGCCTCGTCCAAGAACATCGAGCGCAGATCTTCGCGCCGCCGCAGCTCCGGCCGAATGACCTTGAGGGCGACGATCTTCTCGAAGCCGTGCGCCCCGCGCCGGCGCGCGAGCAGCACCTCGCCCATGCCGCCGGAGGAGAGGCGCGACAGGACCTCGTAGCCGCCGATGGTTTCCCGACTAGTCACCGTCATCGGCAATGATACCGTACTTCCGCAACAACTTGGCAAAGTGGCGCCGGTTGATGTCGGAGTGGCGCGCCGCGTGGGTGATGTTGCGCTTGAAGCGCTCGAAGACGTCGGCGAGATAACGGCGCTCGAACACCGCCACCCAGGCCTCCTTGGCCTCCTTGAACGACAGCGCGGTGTCGACCTCCTCGCCGCCGGTCTTCAGCGCGCCGCCCTGGAGCTGGATCTTGAGCTCGGCGAAGGTGGGCGAGGCCCGGCCGGAGAACACCGTGGCGCGCTCGAGCACGTTGCGCAGCTCGCGGACGTTGCCGGCCCAGGCATAGCCCTTCAAGCGCTCGAGGTTCTCGCCGCCGATCTCGCCCGGATCGGTGCCCCGCCCCTCGAAGAAGGCGCGCACCAGATCGGCGACGTCGTCCGGGCGCTCCCGCAAGGGCGGCATCAACAGGTGGACGACCGAGAGCCGATGGTAGAGGTCGAAGCGAAAAGTCTGGTCGTCGACCATCTGCGTCAGGTTGCGGTGCGTCGCGGTGACGACGCGGGTGTTGACCTTGATGACCTTCTCGCTGCCGAGCGGCTGCACGGTCTGGGCCTCGAGGGCCCGGAGCAGCTTCGCCTGCAGGGTCGGGCTGAGCTCGCCGATCTCGTCCAAGAACAGGGTGCCGCCGTCGGCTTGGACGAAGGCGCCGCGGCGGTCGGCGACCGCGCCGGTGAACGCGCCGCGCACGTGGCCGAAGGCGTGCGACTCGAACAGCTCCTCTTTGACGGCGCTGCAATCCAGCACCACGAACGGGGCGTTGGCGCGGGGCGAGTGATCGTGGATGGCGCGCGCCGCGAGCTCCTTGCCGGTGCCCGACTCGCCCTCGAGCAGCACGGTGGCGTTCGTCGGGCTCGCCAGGTCGAGGACGCTGTAGACCTCGCGCATCGCTGCGCTGCGGCCGACGAGGCCGCCGAAGCGCTCCCGCTGGCTCGGGGGCACCGAGGGCCGCGACGGCTCGACGATGCGGATCGAGGTGTCGCCGACCTTGATCGCCGTGCCGAAGGGCAGGATCGCGGTCGTCACCTGCGCGCCCTGCGCGAACGTGCCGTTGCGACTCTCGAGGTCGTGGACGAAGACCCCGGCCGGACGCAGCTGCAGCTCGACGTGACGCCGGCTCACTTTCGGATCGGCGAGCACCACGTCGCAGCCGGCCTCGGCGCCGATCACCAGCGGCCGGGCGCCGAGCGCCACCTCGACGCCGACGTTCGGCCCGGAGATGACCCGGCACAGACAGGATCGCACGCCGGCCCGATTGCCGAGGTTGCCGGTGGCGATCCCGGTCTCCAACACCGTGTTACGCGGGGCGAGCTCCATGGCCGAGCACCATACCACAACCCCCCCGGCCAAGAACCGCAACCGTTTGCCGGCCGATGGGCGGGCTCAGAGCGCCTCGGGGGCCCGATAGGTGAACAACAGATCGATCATCGTCAGGTACTGCAGCGCCATCCAGGCGTCACTACGGCCGACGCTCTCGAGGCGGACCTCGTCCATGGTGCCTTTAAAGAGGTCAGTCGCGTTGCCGCTTGGCTCCTTGGCGCCGAGGCGGAGATTGCTCGCGGTGTCGGGCACGGTGCCGGACGCGGTCACACTCCCGACCCGGGCGCCGTTCACGTAGAGGCGCAGCGCCGCGCCGTCGAAGGTGCCGGCGACCAAGGACCAGGCGCCGAGTTGCGGTGGGGTCGCGGTCGTCACCGTGCCGACGTTGTTGACGTGGAACAAGAGCGCCTCGCCCTCGACCAGCAACCGGTAGCCGTTGTCGAGCGCGCCCTTCTGGATCACCCGGCGGTTGCCCGCCCAATCGGTCGGCTTGATCCACGCGGAGAGCGTCAACGCCGCCGCCGGCTCGAGCGCCGCGGCGTCGGCGGCGAAGACGTACTGGGGATCGCCGTTGAACGCCAGGCCCAAGCCGACGACTCCGGGAGCCAACGACAACGGGCCGCCGGCGCCTTCTTCGAGATCGTTGTCGAAGCTGGTGGCGTCCAGGTAGTGGGGGGCGGGGCTACGACGCCCTGCCAAGTGCCAGACCGCGCCATGAGCGCCGCTCCACACCGCGGTCGGGGTGTTCGTGGTCGCGACGTTGTTGCCGTAGTACATGAAGATGCAGTCCTTGGCCGGCGCGGCGCTGAGCTCCGGCACCTTGACCCAGACGTAGGCGACCTCGGTGCCGACCCGGTAGCTCTCGACCTCGTAGGGCAAGAGCGCGCCGCCCCCGGGGTCGAGGAACGCCAGGTCCGCCCCGCCCGACAGCAGCCGGCCGAAGTCCACCCGCGACGGATTGAGCGTCACGAGCACCGGCACGTCGGTGAGCGCCACCGGCGGCGGCGCCTTGACCACGAGCGCGACGCGATCCTCATGGTTCGGCAACCACCACGGCTCGGTGATCGCGGTGTCGCAGTTCTGCCCGGCGGCGACGACGTCGTTCCAGCTCCCCCCTTTGCGGCAGAAGACCGCGTAGGCGTACACCTCACAGGGCGACAGACCGCCGCTGTCAGTGCGGCTCTTGGCGCCGCTGCCGCCGATCTCGGGGCCCACCGCGTCGCCGTCGTCGTGCCGCGCCGGGCAGCTGCCGATCTTGCGCCGGATCACGCAGCCGTTCACCCCGGCCGCCGCGGTGTAGGTGATGGTCGACTCCCCGGCGACCCGATCCTCGGCGACCACGTCGGTCGGGTTCTGCACCGACCCGAAGCGCGGCGTGCCGCTGCCGCTGTTGCCGCCGGTCACCGACAGCTGCCAGTTGCCGGCCGCGTCCTCGCAGAACACCGCGTAGCTGTACGTCTGGTCGTTGGTGAGCCCCAGGACCGTGTAGCTGGCGCCGCTGCCGGCGCCGGGCCAAGAGAAGGTCTGCAGGCTGACGCCGTCCGCGGGCGTTGCCGGCGGCGTGGCGCCGTCCTTCTGCACCAACACGCAGGTCGCGAGGTCGACGTCGGCCGGGTACACCCACGCCAGCGACAGGACCGTGTCACCGGTGACCGCGGTAAAGCCCGTGGCCACGGCCGGCGGCGCCTGGTCGTCCGCGACACAAGGGCCGAGCGTGCAGATCGGCAAGCTGCAGGTCCGCGCGCCGGGGCTCGCGCCCGGACCGACCGTGCACGGCTCCTGGCTCGAGAGCGCGCAGGCGAAGACCTCGTCGATGCGCTGGTCGCAGTCGTTGTCGACCGCGTCACAGATCTCCGGGCTTTGCGGCCCGGTCGTGCACTGACACGCCGCGAGCCCCTCGTCGGCCTGGGAGTCGCAGTTGTTGTCGACGCCGTCGCAGACCTCGGGCCTGCTCGGATCACACTCGCAGCCGTTTGCGACCTCGCCGTCGTGGTCGACGAAACCGTCCTGGCACGCTCCCCGATACGCGCACGCCGGCGCGCCGCCGGTCACCAGGCACACCGGCACCGCGTGCCGCACCCGGGCGCTGCAGTCGTCGCCGCACGCGGCGCAGTTGTCCTCACGCCAGATCTCGCACTCCGGCAGCGCACAGCCGCTCCAGGTGCCGTCGGCGCCGCAGATCCGACAGCCGTGCTCGCACGTGGTCGCGCGCGAGGCGCACGGGATCAGGGCGCCCTGATCCTGACACGGGTCGCCGGTCAGGATCCGCTCCGGGCAGAGGGCGTCCGCCGCCTGACAGTCGATCACCTGCCTGGCGACGCAGGTTTTGGAGAACGGGCTGCACAGCCAGCCGTCGAGGCACTCCCCCTGCCGGCAGGGCCGGCCGCCGAGCTCGACCGGGCGCTGGGCACAGGCGCACAACACCGCCAGCGTCAGCGCCATCCTCTTCTTCACAAAGCGGCAGCTCACAGCCACAAGATTAGCATGCTAACCCACCGACAGCAGCGCCGCGTCGAGGAGCTGCATCAGGCGGGAGATCTCGGTGCCGACGTTCTCGAGCTCGATCTTCGACGGGTTGAAGTCGCGCCGCAGCTGATCGAGGTCCGGGTTGCGGCCCTGCACCGCGCTCATCTCGGAGATGACGACCGCCAACGCGATCAGCGCCCCCTCCGGGTCGTCGACGCAGCCCTCCTTCGTCGCCCGCAGGCGCTCGCCCCACACCGCCAGCCGCTGTCGATCGTGGAGGATGAGGACCTCGCGGTGGTTGATCGCCGACATCGCGTCCAAGAACTTGGAGAACCCTTCGACCGCGTGCTTCAGGGGCATCATCGCCACGCCCTTCTTGTCGTGGCGCAGCGAATGCAGCGTCGAGCGAAAATCGATGACCGCCTTCTTGTCCTCGGCGCGCAACGTCCGGTACTCGGGCCGGGCGGCGAAGCGCGACAGCCGGTCGGAGATCGCGACGATCAAGGGCACGACGGCGCCGGGAGCGGCGTCGGCGATCGCGGCGTTGAAGCGACCGATGTGGTAGGTCAAGTCGGCGACCGCGGCGCGCAGCGCCACCGACTCGCGGATCGCCGAACGATACGACGGCAGGATCTCCTCGCGCCGCACCTCGGTGGCGAACACCCCCAACACCCCGAACAACAACCCCTGCACCGCCTTCTCGAGCTTGTGCACCCCGTCGTCGAGCTCGGACAACAGCGGCCAGCGATCGGTCTGCGCCAGCGCGTAGCGCAGGCGAGCAGCGAAGTCGCGCTCCCGGGAGCGCAGCATGCCGCCAAACGCATAGAGCGCGTCCGCCACCTGGTCACGGGGCACGAGCACCCGCTCTTGGGGGCGCTGCTTGGTCAGGCCGACGCCGTCGCCGGTCGGGCCGTCTACCAGATCGAACTCGAGGTCGAAGTCGTCTTGGTTCTCGGACTCTGCTTGGGTCGGCGGCGGCTCGAAGGTCTCGCCGATGTAGGCGAGGAGCTGGTTGCAGCCGGCGACCACCGACAGCACGTAGGGCGCCAGATCGACGCACTTGTCATCCACCGGCCGCCCGGCCTCGGCCTCCTCGAAGTGGTCCTGCGGCAGGTGAATGCGGCCGAGCGCCTGCAAGACCGCGTTCGCCAAGATCACGACCTCGCGGACCTCGGCCTGCAGCAGCGACTCCGGGACCGAGCTGAGGATCTCCTCAACCTTCGGGGTCAACGCCAGGGGGTCTCGGGTTTCGTCGGTGGCCATCATCAGGGTCCGTATCCTACAAGGGTTCGTGCCGGCCTTGAAGCGCCAAGGGGAGCCGTATAGAGTCGCGCACCTTGACGAGCATTCGGAAACTGAAGCAGCACCCGGAGATCATGATGTCACGTAGTGTCGCCGTTCTCGCCGTCTGCCTCTGGGCAGGGACCGCCTGGGGCCAAAGCGCCGACGCCCCTGACCAGAGCGCCCCGTCCGACAACGCCGCACTACCGCCGCCGACGGCCCCCGAGCCCCCCACCGCCCCGCAGGCCGCCGACCTGCCGCCGGCGCCGGCCGCGACCACCCCGAAGGCCCCGGCCTTCGAGCCGCCGACCGGCGACATCTCGCTCGAGGACTGGAACCGCGACGACTGGATGTTGGTGAAGCCGGCCACCTCCCTCATCGATCTGCACGGCTACTTCCGCCTGCGCGGCGACCTGTTCCGCAAGCTCGACTTCGGCAACGCCACCCCGATCGAGCGCACCTTCAGCGGCGGCACCACGGGCACCACCGCCACGATCCAGCCGCGCTACGGCGCCGACAGCGCCGCCGGCGGCGGCACCGGCTACGCCGCCACCAACATGCGCCTGCGCCTCGAGCCGCGGGTGAACGTCACCGACCGCATCCAGGTGGTCACGACCCTCGACGTCCTCGACAACATCGTGTTGGGCTCGACGCCCGACACCCTGCCCCACGGCGGCACCGGCACCCCGGTGAACGTCCTGTCCCGCGGCCAACAGAGCCCGCGCGCCGGCTACAACGCGCTCGTCGACTCGATCGCGGTGAAGCGCGCTTACGCCCGCCTGACGGCGTTGAACGAGCAGCTCGAGCTCAAGTTCGGCCGGGTCCCGAACCACTGGGGGCTCGGGGTCTTGACCAACGACGGCGACTGCCTCGACTGCGACTACGGCGACGTCGCCGACCGCCTGGCGATCACCTTTCGGGCCGCCGGGCATCTGTTCACGCCGATGTACGACTGGATCTCGACCGGCCCGGTCGCGACCCCGTTCGGCCGCAGCGGCGGCCAACCGATCGACGCCCTCGACAGCGACGACGCCGGCCAGTACGCGCTGCAGATCATGAGGGAGGACCACCCGGCGGACGTCAAGGACCTCACCCGCCAGGGCGACACCGTGCTCAACTACGGCGTCTGGACCATGTTCCGCACCCAGAAGACCGACCTGCCCGAGACGTACTACAACCCCGCCGACGAGAGCCAGCGCACCGATCCGGCCGCGCCGGTCACCGTCGGCGCCGACTCCCGCGACGCGGTAATCTTCACGATCGACGGCTACGGCAAGCTCTACAGCGGCCCGTTCACGCTGAAGGCCGAGGGCGCGTTCGTCTACGGCAGCTTCAAAGACGCCAACGTCAACAGCGTGCTGGACAAGAGCAAGGTCTACAAGCTCGGCGGCGCCCTCGAGGGCCTGTGGCAGATGCCGGGGCAGCGGCCCGGGTCGACGGTGTCGCTGATGACCGGCGGCGCCTCCGGCGACAAGATGCCGGGCTTCGGCACCCTGGACCGCGCCGACACCCAGCGGGGCGAGAACGGCGGCCGTCTGGACCACGGCCTCGACAACTTCCAGTTCAGCCCCGACTACCACGTCGATCTGCTGATGTTCCGCCGCATCATCGGCACGGTGACCGACGCCTGGTACGTCAAGCCCGGCGTCACCTACATGTTCGACGACAAGTTCGCCGGCAAGCTGGCGGCGATCTACTCCCAGGCGATCTTCAAGGAGACGCTGCCCGGAAGCTCCCGCCTGATGGGCCTGGAGTTCGACGCCGAGCTGTCGTACGGCCTCGAGGGCGCCCCCGACGCCTCGCCCTTCGGGGCGGCGCTCGCCGGCGGCCTGGCGTTCCCGTTCAACGGCTTCAAGAACCCGACCAACGCCGCCGACAGCCAGAGCGGCAGCTTCGCCTGGACCATCCAGGCCCGCCTGTACGTGGCGTTCTAGCGCCGCGCGCCGCAGCCAAAAGGCCGCGCCGGAAGGTGACCTCGATGCTCGATCATCGCCTCGTGCTGGTTGTCCTTGGCACCTGTGTCTGGGGTTGTGCTTCGGGTGGCTCGGTGCCGGCCCTCTCCGCTGTCGACCAGGAGAAGGCCCGACGCCAGTACGTCGGCAACGTCTACGCCCTCGGCTCGAGCCTCTACGTCACCGACTTCTTCGGCGACCAAGAGCGCTTGTTCGTCGACGCCCGCCCCTTCGACATCGTCGACCTCTACCACCACGGCGGCGGCAAGGTGCCCATCGGCGCGCCGAGCGGCGAGATCATCCCCGCCGGCACCCCGGTGAAGGTCGTCGCGGTGCAGTACCCGGTGGACCCGGTGAAGGCGACCTTCGAGGAGCCGCGCTCGGAGCTCGCCCCCACCGCCCACACCTGGCTGGTGTTGGAGCGCGCCGATCCCGGGGCGCGCCGCACCCCGCTGGTGATGGTGTTGCCGCGCGAGCTCTCCGGCATCGACGGCCTGAACGCCGAGGTCGTAGAGCGCCTGAAGAGCGATCAATGGGTGACGCAGTGGTTGACCGAGCGCGCCCCGCTGATGCTCTCGGGGATCATGCGCAAAGAGCCGGCCGCCGGCATGACCTGGGCGGAGCTGCAGGCGACCCTCGGCCTGCCGAAGAACGCCAAGGAGAAGGCCCGCTCCGACCTCCTCGAGTTCGTCGCCGACTACGGCGATCTGCAGGTGACGCTGCAGGGCACCAAGATCACCGCGGTCAGCGGTCGCAAGGCCGAGGCGCTGGCCGCGGCGCAAGGCGCGCAGGCCAAGGCGGCGCTCGCCCAGAAAGAGGCGGAGCAAAAGACGCAAGAAGAAGAGAGCAAGCGCGCCCGCGCCGAGATGGAGAGTCGGGTCGCGGCGAGCGTCGCCGCCCCTGCCGCCCTGGAGCGCCGCCCGAGCCACGAGGCCGACTTGAAGGCGCGGCTGGCGGCGGCGCGCAAGGCCAAGAACAAGGCCGAGGTCGAGCGCCTCACCCGCATCCAACAGGCCGAGGCGGAGCGCGCCAAGGCCGAGAGGTCCAGCGAGCGGCTCAGAGAGCGCGCCAACGCCGAGCCTCGCGACGTCGGCGCCAGCGTCACGGCGGTCGATCCGCAGCTCGCTGCCGCCCTGGGCGTCGACCTCGGCGCGGCGTTCGTCACCGCGGCGACACCGGGCTCCGAGGCCGCGGCGGCCGGGCTCGCCGCGAACGACATCGTCACCAGCGTCAACGACATCGCGGTCAAAGGCCCGAAGCACTTCGGCGCCCTGGTCGCGAGCGCCGAGCCGCACCAGCGCCTCGAGCTCGCCGTGCTCCGGCGTGGCGCCAAGACCAAGGTCGTGATGGGCACCGAGCCCGGCCCGACCTTGACCGCCCCGGAAGACCCGCCGGTCGTCGACAAAGCCGTGGCCGCGGCCCCCACCGCCGCCGCGCCGGCCCCCGAGCAGAGCAGCAGCGCGCCGGCGGCGCGCGCCTCGACCAAGGTCGCGAGCGCCACCACCCCGCCGACGCGCGACACACCGGCCCCGGCAACCGCGACGCCGTCGCCTTCAGCCTCGGCGGCGCTGCCCTGGTGGCGGGATCAGTTCCACTTCGGCATCGGCCTGCACTACGTGTTCGCGACCACCGCGATGGACGACGCCCGCCGCTGGTCGAAGCAGTGGTTCGACGCCGCCAAGACCGACCGCGGCGCCAACGCCACGCTCTTCGGCTTCGCGCACGGCGCCGAGCTGATGTTCGTGGTCTCGACGCCGTGGATCGTGCGCGCCCAGGTCGGCGCGGCCGGGCTCTACGACCTCGGCTCGGTGGCCCTGGCGATGTCGACCGATCCGCAAACGGGGCAGCCCTTGCCCTTCGTCGCGACCGGGACGGTCACCGGCCACGCCTGGGCGGCGACCGTGCCGGTGCTCGTCGGCGGGCGCCTGCCGTTTCTCGACCGCAAGCTCGCGGCGACCGTCGACCTCGGCACCGACATCGTCGTCGCCTCCGGCCTGTCCTACGAAGGCGGCGGTGCCTTCGACGACTGGCCGGCGGCCAAGGTGCCCGGCGTGCCCTTCGGCTTCGTGGCCCGCGCCGGCGCCACCTACCACATCATCCCGCAGCTCGCGGTGGTCGTCGAAGGCTCGATGCGCCGCTTCCACAGTCCGCAGATGGTGTACCGCAAACACCCCGAGGTCAGCGTCGTCGACTTTGACGGCAAACCGGTGAGCCTGGACTTCTCGGGCTTCGGCGGCCGGGTCGGGTTGGCCGGTTACTTCTTCTAGTCCGCCGAGCCGAGCACAGGAGGCTCTCATGGGCGCCATCAAGCTTCGCGGCCTGTTCACCGCCATCGTCACGCCGATGAACAAGGACGGCTCGCTCGACCTCGGCGCCCTCGACGCCCTCGTGGACCGACAGCTCGCGGCCGGGGTGAACGGGCTCGTCCCCTGCGGCACCACCGGGGAGGCGGTCACCCTCAGCGTCGAGGAGCGCGACCAGGTCATCACCCGGGTCGTCCGCCGCGCCGGCAACGAGGTGACCGTCGTCGCCGGGGCCGGGGGCAACAGCACCACCGACGCCGTCGAGAGTCAGAAGCGCGCCAAGGGCACGGGCGCCGCTGCGGCGCTGGTGGCGACCCCGGCCTACAACAAGCCGACCCCCGAGGGGCTCTACCGCCACTACGCCGCGATCACCGCGGCGGTGGACTTCCCGACCGTGGTCTACAATGTTCCATCGCGCACCGCCTGTGACATGAAGCCGGAGACCGTGGCGCGGGTGAGCAAGCTCCGCGGCGTGGTCGGCATCAAAGAGGCGACCGGCGATCTGGATCGGGTCGCCGCGATCCGCGCGTTGACCGGCAACGACTTCGCGATCCTCTCGGGCGACGACGGCAGCACCTGCCCGTTCCTGTTGTTGGGCGGCGACGGCGTGATCAGCGTCGCATCGAATGTGGCCCCGAAGCCGATGGTCGCGCTGTGCAGCGCCGCGCTCGCGGGCCGGGTGACCGAGGCGCGCGCCCAGCACGAAGCCCTGCGGCCGCTGTTTGCCGCGTTGTTCTTCGAGGCCAATCCGATCCCGGTGAAGGCGGCGCTGGCGATGCTTTGCCAGATCCAGGAGAGCTATCGCCTGCCCCTGTGCGAGATGAGCCGCGAGCCGCGGATCCGCCTCGAGGCCGTGCTCCGCGAAGGCGGCTTCCTGTCGTAGCGCCGCGCTCGGCCTACTCGACGCCGAGCTTCTCCGCCACCTGGCGCACCGGCTCGTAGGTCTGGTCGTTGCCGTCGACGAAGCCGTTGTTGGTGGTGATCCCGGTCAGGATCTCGCGGCCCTCGGCGGTGCGCGAGTCGAGGGACAACAGCGCCCGCCGCACCCGGTTGGCGACGCCCGCGGCGACGCTCGGGTGGGCGACGAAGGCGTCGAACGGGATCCAGTCGGTCTTCGCCAAAACAAAGAGTCGGCTGGAGATCGCGTCGCCGCGGAAGTGCATGAACGAGGTCGACGAGATCGCGCCGGCGTCCACCCGGCCCGACAGCACCCAGTCGACCACGGTCTTGTGACTGCCGGCGAACAGCACCTCTTTGAAATCGCGCTTCGGGTCGAGCCCGGCCTCGTTGAGCAGCGCCAGCGGGAACAGGTACCCCGAGGCCGACGCCTGATCGACGAAGGCGAAGCGCTTGCCCTTCAAGTCGGCGACCCTTTGCATCGGGCTCGTCGCCGCGGTGACCACGTAGCCCCGGTACTGCGTGGCGCCCTCACCGAGTAGGCTCGCCAAGAGCTGCAGCTTCGGCAGGCGCTTCTTGGCGCGCACGTACAAGAACGGCGTCAACAACGCGAAGTCGAGCTTCCCTGCGACCAGGCGCGCGGCGACGTCGTCGTAGTGCTCGGGCACGACGAGCGCGACCTCGTGGCCGATCGCCTGCCCGAGGTAGGCCGCGAACGCCTTGTGCTCGGACAGCGAGTCCTTGACCGAGAGGTTGGGCGGATGCCCGAAGTAGAGCGGCCGCGCCGGCAGCACCACCGCGGTGTCGTCGGGCGCCGCCGTGTCATCGTCCGGCGGCGCGATCCTCAGGGCGTCGCGCTGACAGCTCGAGGCCGTCAACAGCAGGATCGCGAGCCGGCGCGTCGCGGTCACGGTGGCCCCCGCCTCAGCGACACTGCCGGCCGAAGAAGTAGATCGCCGCCACGACCACCGCGGCCCACAGCGCCAAGTCGATGACGCGCTCCAGGCCGCCCTTGTCGCGGGCCTTGCCGCCGGTGCCGGCGACCGCCTTCAACCCGCGGCGAAAGGCGCTCATCGTGCCGCCGGACGACGTCCCGGGCTCGCCCCCGACGCCGCCTTGCGCCTTGCGCTCCTTCTTGCGCTGTTGGCCGGCCTTGCCCTTGCTCCAACGCTTGCCCATCCGGATCAGCCCTGGCTCTTCAACACCGCGATCGCCGCCCGCAGCCGTCGGCGGCAGCGCTCCTTGCCCATCACCGCCATGGTCTCGTGCAGCGGCGGGGTCGCGGTCCGCCCGGTCACCGCGACCCGCACCGGCATGAAGAACTCCTTGGTCTTCCAGCCGAGCTTGTCGCACAGCGCCTTCATCTTCGCCTCGATGTCGGCGGCCTCGATCTTCGCCAGGCCGTCGACGATCTCGAGGAGCTCGGCGAGCATGTTGGCGGCGTCCTTGGCGCTCTTGCCCTTGGGCACCAGCGCCGCTCTGGCGTCCGCCGAGTAGGCGACGTCGCCGGCGAAGAAGTAGACCAGGTGATCGACCACGTCCTCGAGCTTGTTGACCCGCTCGCGGATGAGCGGGGTCATCGCCTCGAGGGCCGCGGGGCTCAAGAGGTCGCGGCTGATGCTCGCCGCGAGGTCGTCGGCGCTCTGCTCCCTGATGTAGAGGCCGTTCAGCCAGGTGAGCTTCTGGATGTCGAACACCGGCCCGCCGAGCGAGATGCGGTCGAAGCCGAACGCCGGGATCATCTCCTCGAGGCTGAACTTCTCGCGCGCGTCCGGCATCGTCCAACCCATCATCCCGAGGTAGTTGAGCATCGCCCGCGGCAGGTAGCCGCTCTCGCGGTAGTAGTTCAACGACACCGGGTTCTTGCGCTTCGAGATCTTGGACTTGTCGGCGTTGCGCAACAGCGGCATGTGGATCCACTCGGGCTCGGCCCAGCCGAACGCCTTGTAGAGCAGCACGTGCTTGGGCGTGGAGGTGATCCACTCCTCGGCCCGGATCACGTGGGTGATCTCCATCAGGTGATCGTCGACGACGTTCGCCAGGTGGTAGGTGGGCATGCCGTCCGACTTCAGCAGCACCTGGTCGTCGACCTGGGCGTTCTCGAACGACACCTCGCCGCGCAGCTTGTCCTTGACCATCGTGACCCCGGCGTCCGGCACCACCAGGCGCACCACGAACGGGATCTTGTCGGCGAGCTTCGCCTTGACGTCGGCGGGCGTGAGCTTGCGGCAGAAGCCGTCGTACCCCGGCATCGCCACCTTCGCCTTGCGCTGCTCCTCGCGCACCCCGGCCAAGCGCTCCTCGGTGCAGAAGCAGCGATAGGCGCCGCCCTTCTCCAGGAGCAGCTCGGCGTGCTCGGCGTAGATCGCGCCGCGCTCGCTCTGGCGGTAGGGGCCGTGCGGGCCGCCGATGTCCGGGCCCTCGTCCCAGCTCAAGCCCAGCCACTTCATCGCGTCGATGATCATGTGCTCCCACTCCGGCTTCGAGCGGGTGCGGTCGGTGTCCTCGATGCGGAGGACGAACTGGCCGTTGTTCTTCTTCGCGAACACGTAGTTGAACAACGCGATGTACGCCGTGCCGACGTGCGGATCTCCGGTCGGGGACGGGGCGATGCGGACCCTCACCATTGCGACAGCCTTGCCTTTCAGGAGCTAGAGAGCGGCTTCGAACAGACCGGCGGCGCCCATGCCGCCGCCGATGCACATCGACACCACGCCGTACTTCTTCTTGCGCCTTCGGAGCTCGTAGAGCAGCTGCACCGTGAGCTTGGCGCCGGTGGCGCCGAGCGGGTGGCCGAGGGCGATCGCGCCGCCGTTGACGTTGATCTTGTCGTCGGGGATCCCGAGCTCGCGCTGGCAATAGGCCGACTGCGACGCGAACGCCTCGTTGATCTCGAAGAGATCGATCTGATCGATCGTCAGGCCGGTCTGCTTGAGGAGGGCGCGGATCGCCGGCACCGGGCCGATGCCCATCACGTCGGGGGCGACGCCGACGACGCTGAAGCCGCACAGGTAGCCCATGGGCTTGGCGCCGAGGCGCTTGATCGCGCCCTCGCCCATCATCACCACCGCCGCGGCGCCGTCATTGATCGGCGACGCGTTGCCGGGGGTGACCGTCCCCTTCAGGGCAAAGGCCGGCTTCAGCTTCGCGAGACCCTCGGCCGAGGTGTCGGCGCGCGGGCACTCGTCGGTGTCGAAGGGCATGTCCTTCGCGCCCTTGGCGTCGAAGCCGCGCGCCATCACCGGCACGATCTCGTCCTTGAACTTGCCGGCGGTGATCGCAGCGACCGCCTTCTGGTGCGACTTCAGGGCGTAGGCGTCCTGCTGTTCGCGCGTGACCTCGTAGCGCTTCGCGACCCGCTCGGCCGTGTGCCCCATCGAGATCAACGACTCCGGGTAGGCGTCGACGAGCTTGGGGTTCAGGCTCACCTTGTTGCCGCCCATCGGCACCATCGACATCGACTCGACGCCGCCGGCCACCACGACCTCCATCATCCCGGTCTGGATCGCCTGGCCGGCCTGGGCGATGGCCTGCAGGCCGCTGGAGCAGAAACGGTTGATGGTCATCGCGGTCACGGTCTCCGGCCACTTCGCCAAGAACACCGCGTTGCGCGCCACGTTCAGGCCCTGCTCGCCTTCCGGCATCGCGCAGCCCAAGACGACGTCCGAGACCGCCTCCGGCTTCAAGCCCGGGACGCGCTTCACCGCGGCGTCGATGACGGTGGCGGCGAGATCGTCCGGCCGCGTCGCCTTCAACGTACCTTTGACCGCCCGACCGACGGCGGTGCGCACCGCGGAGACGATCGCAACTCTCAAGGGGAATGCCATGCTGAACCTCGCGAGGCCTCGAAGACCTAGTTCCGAAGTGGCTTGTTGGTGGTGAGCAGGCTCTGCATCCGCGCCTGGCTCTTCTCCTCGCCGCACAGCGACAAGAACGCCTCGCGCTCGAGGTCCAAGTAATGGGACTCGGAGAGCTCGGTGCCGGCGGCGACGTTGCCGCCGGTGAGGATGTGCGCCACCTTCTTGGCAATGTGGAGGTCGTAAGGCGTGGCGAAGCCACCCTCCGCCATCCCCCACGCTTGCATCTCCAACGTCTTGCCGACGTCGACGCCGGCAGCCTTCAACACCGGGGGTCGCGGTGGCCGGTACCCTGCCCGCGCCAGCCCTAGCGCCCGCTCGCAGGCGTGGCGGGTCAGTTGATCGCGGTTCAGCGTGATCCCGTCGCTTTGGCGCAGGTAGCGCAGGCGCCGGGCCTCTTCGGCCCCGGTCGCGACCTTCGCGGTGGCGATGTTCAGGAACGCCTGGGCGATGAAGTACAGCGGATCGGCGTTTGGCACCTGAGCGACGTCGGCGGTGAAGCGCTCCACGAGCCTCGTACAGCCGGTCCCCGCGGGGATGACGCCGGCGCCGACCTCGACCAGGCCGACGTAGGTCTCGGCGTGGGCCTCGGCGGCGGTGGTCGACATCGCGAGCTCGCAGACCCCACCGAAGGTGTAGCCGAAGGGCGCGGCGACCGACGGCACCTTGGCGTAGCGCACCTTTTGCATCGTGTGGTGGAACATGCGGATGATCCGGTCGAGCTCTTCCCAGCGCTTCTGCTGCGACGCCATGAAGATCAGCATCAAGTTGGCGCCGGCCCCGAAGCACTCGCCGTCGTTGGCGATGACCATCGCCTCGAAGCTCTTCTCGGCGACGTCGACGCCCTCTTGCAGCATCGCCAGGACGTCGGCGTCGATGGTGTTCATCTTCGTGTGCACCTCGACGCACAGACAGCCGTTGCCGAGGTCCAAGAGCGACGCCGCCAGGTTCTCCTTGATGACGCGCTTCTCTTCGTCGTGCACCGCGGCGAGCTGGATGTGGCGGGCGTCCTGCGGCATCGCCTTGGGCTTCTTGGTCGCCAGGTCGAAGTAGCGCCGCGCCGACGCCTTGCCGTCGTAGAAGCTCTTCTGCCCCGAGGCGAGCATGTCGGTGACCCATTTGGGCACCGCGACGCCTTCTTTGACCATGCGCTCGGTCGACGCCGCGACGCCGATCGCGTCCCAGGCCTCGAACGGCCCCTGGTCCCAGTTGAAGCCCCAGCGCATCGCCCGATCGACGTTGACGACGTCGTCGGCGATCTCGCCCAGCCTCCTCGCCGAGTAGGCGAGCGTGTGCGCGGTCAGCTTCCAGGCGAGCTTGCCGGCCCGATCGTCGGCGTTCACCAGCGCCTTGAGTCGGGCGCCGCTGTCGTCGATGCCCTTGGCCGCGCCGAGCGACTCGTAGCGGATCTTGGCCTGCGGCCGGTACTTGCCGGTGCCGACGTCCAGGACCTGGATCTCCTCGCCCACCTTCTTGTAGAAGCCGCCGCCCGCCTTGCGCCCGGTGCGCCCGGACTTCACCAGGTCCAGCACCCAGGCCGGCATCTTGAAGACCTCGCGCTCCTCATCTTTGGGCAGCGAGTCGTAGCAGTTCTGCGCCACGTGCACGAAGGTGTCGATGCCGACCAGGTCCCCGGTGCCGAACGCCGCCGAGCCCGGCCGCCCCATCGGCTTGCCGACGATCTTGTCGACCTCTTCGATGCTGTAGCCGTCCTGCCCCAAGAGCTGGATAGTCTTCATCAGGCCGTAGACGCCGATGCGGTTGGCGACGAAGTTCGGGGTGTCCTTGCCGTAGACGATCCCCTTGCCGAGCCACAGGCCGATGCGCGCCGCCGCCTCGATCACCGCCTTGTCGGTCTTCGGGCCGGGCACGATCTCGAGGAGGCGCATGTAGCGCACCGGGTTGAAGAAGTGCATGACGACAAAGCGCTTCTGTGCCGCCTCGGGGAGGTCCGCGGTGATCCCGGCGATCGACCGGCCGCTGGTGTTGGAGGCGAGGATCGCGGTGGGCTTGGCCTTGGCCGCGACCTTGGCGAACAGGCTCTTCTTGATCTCGAGCTTCTCGACCACCGCCTCGATGATCAGGTCGCACTCGCCGAGCCGGTCGAGGTGGTCCTCGAAGTTCCCGGGCACGACCAGGCGCGCCGCGTCCGGATCATAGAACGTCGCCGGCTTGGACTTCAGCGCCTTGTCGATGCCGCTCCGCGCGAAGCCGTTTCGCGCCTCGGGGTTGTTCTTGTCCCGGTCCTTGAGGTCCGGTGGCACGATGTCGAGCAGGTGGGTGCGGACGCCCGCCCCGGCCAGGTGCGCCGCGATGCCCGCGCCCATGACGCCTGCGCCCAGAACTGCCGCGGTGTCGAGTCGTTCGGCCATAGCTCCTCCAAGGAAACCCGCCCCGGGTTTCGCGAGCCGAGCCTACGCCCGGCCGCGCGCCCAAGCAACCGCGACGCTTCACTTGGACAACGCCGCGCCGGTGTGCGATGAAGCGCCCTGTTTTTCCGCATGAAGGAGTCCGTGATGCCAGTTGTCCGTGTGCTCTTCGCCGTCTTGCTGTTCGCGTCGTCCGTGGCGCAGGCCGCTGGCAAGGACCGCTACGAGGTCGGCGAAGCCGTGAACTCGTTTTCGCTCAAAGCCTTGAACACCGCCGAGTCGGGGATGGGCTGGGTGCGGCTCGACGACTTCGTCGGCGACAAGGCGAAGACCCGGAAGAAGGCGGTGCTGCTCACCTTCTTCGCCACCTACTGCGAGCCGTGCAAGCGCGAGATGCCGTTCGTCGAGGCGCTCTACCGGCAGTACAAAGACGCCGGCCTGATGGTGGTGTCGGTCTCGATCGACAAGGAAGACAAGGACCTCGACATCGTCAAGAAGCTGATCAAGAAGCACGGCGTCACCTTCCCGGTGATCTCGGACCGCTTCAACATCGTCGCCAAGCGCTACTTCATCTCGAAGCTGCCGTGCGTCTATCTGGTCGACACCGACGGCAAGGTGGCGATGGTGAACGTCGGCTACAGCGACGACATCTCCAAGAAGCTATTGGACCAGATCCGCACCGCGCTCGGCGAGCCGCTCGACGCCCCGATCCCGCCCGAGATCGCGGCGCACATGACCAGCCCGAAGACCGCCACCGCGCACGCCGACGGCAACGAGCACCAGGGCGAGTAGCTTCCCCACGCAAAACCTCTGACCTTCTTGTTCGGGCGGTCTCGGCCTCGCCTCATCCAAACGGAGCTGCCGCCGTAGGTGGCCAGGAGCCACACTACTCGATCGAGGCCGCGCGCGCACCGCAGTGGGGGAGCCGCGAGTCACCCCCTCCCCCGAGGAGCACAGCGCGGCCGAATCGAACGCGGCCCGCGCGCGCCCTTGCGCGTCGGCCGCGGCGTACGCAATGTAGGCGTGGGCCCGGTCGCGCGGACCTCTGGCGGCTCCGGTTTCCCCCGACCGAGTCGCCCCGTGAGACGAGAGCACGCGACCGGGTCCACTTCTCCTCGAAGTCGTGCTTGTGATCATCGGTCGTGCAGGCTAGCTTAGAGGCGCGTCGACGGTGACGAGGCCCGTGACTCGGACGCGAGCGCGACAGCCCGACGACCCGCCGCCGACGTGGTTTCACCCGACGCTCGGATCCCACACGGGACCGAGACGGAGGTTGTGGATGAACGACAAGCCCGTCACCGTCCCCGATCTGCTGCAGATGAAGGCGAAGCGCGAGCGCATCGTGATGGTGACCGCCTATGACGCCACCTTCGCCGCGATCTTCGACAACGCCGGCGTCGACGCGCTGCTCGTCGGCGACTCGCTGGGCATGGTGGTCCAGGGCCACAAGAACACCCTGCCGGTGACCCTGGAGCACGTCCTCTATCACACCGCCGCGGTGGCCCGGGGCTCGAGGCGCGCCCACCTGGTCGCCGACATGCCTTTCATGTCGTACCAGGTGTCGCCCGAGGAGGCGCTGCGCTCCGCCGGCCGCCTGATCCAAGAGGGTGGCGCGCACGCGGTGAAGCTCGAGGGCGGCCAGAGAGTATTGCCGCAGATCGCCAAGATCGTCGCCGCCGGCATCCCGGTGATGGGCCACATCGGCCTGACGCCGCAGAGCGTGCACCAGCTGGGCGGCTTCAAGGTCCAGGGCAAGGAGCGCTCAACGGCGCACGAGATCGTCGCCGACGCCCGCGCCCTCGAGGACGCCGGCTGCTACGCCGTCGTGCTCGAATCGATCCCCGCCGAGCTCGCCGCCGAGGTGACCGATCGCCTCACGGTGCCGACGATCGGCATCGGCGCCGGCGCCCGGTGCGACGGCCAGGTGCTGGTGGGCTACGACCTGTTGGGCCTGAACCCGGGCTTCAAACCCAAGTTCCTCAAGACCTTCTCCGACCTGAACGCCACCGTCCTCGCCGCGGTTCGCCAGTACGCCGAGGAGGTGCGCACCGGGGTGTTCCCGGCCGAGGAGCACACCTTCCACGCCAAGACCTTGCGCCTGGTCGAAGATCTGCCGGAGGCCGACGGGCCCGAGCGCGTCTACGGCGTGCCGGTCTAGCTCCCTGCCTGGACGCCCTCGCGCCGATGCCCATCGCCCCCGTCATCAAAGAGCCCGAGGCGCTGATCACCTGGGCCGAGGAGCAGCACCGCGGCGGCCACACCATCGGCGTCGTGCCGACGATGGGCTACCTGCACGAAGGCCACGTGTCGCTGGTGCGGCGCGCGAAGGCCGAGTGCGCACGGGTCGTGGCGTCGATCTTCGTGAACCCGACCCAGTTCGGGCCGAAGGAGGACCTGGCCCGCTATCCCCGCGATCTGGGTGGAGATCTTGCGAAGCTCAGCGCCGCCGGCGTGGACCTGGTGTTCGTCCCGGAGAAGGAAGCGATGTATCCGGCGGGGTTCGACACCTACGTGGTGCCGGGCGAGATCGCGAGCACGCTGTGCGGCGCCTCGCGGCCCGGGCATTTCCGCGGCGTCGCGACCGTGGTGTTGATGCTGCTGCGGATGGCGCGGGCGGATCGCGCCTACTTCGGCGAGAAGGACTTCCAGCAGCTCGCGGTGATAAGACGGATGGCGAAGGACCTCTGGCTCGGGGTCGACGTCATCGGCTGCCCGATCGTCCGCGAGCCGGACGGCTTGGCGATGAGCTCGCGCAACGTCTACCTCAGCCCGCGCGAGCGCGCCCAGGCGGTCTGTCTGTCGCAGGCGCTCGCCGCGGTGGCGAACCGGGTCGCGGCGGGCGAGCGCCACGCCGAGGCGTTGCGGGCCCTGATGCGGACGATGATCGAAGCGGCGGACACCGCGCGCGTCGACTACGTCGAGGTCGTCGACGCGCTCACCCTCCGGCCGATCACGACCCTGGATCGCGATGCCCTGGCCGCGGTCGCGGTCTTCTTCGGCAAGACTCGGCTCATCGACAATCGGCAGCTCCACATCTAAGGCCCGGGTCGGATCGATTTCCTTCTTCGGCAACGACCCACCAGGACGCATTTGTTCGCGCAGTCTCGGCCTCAAATCCACCGACAGGTCGCGGCTGCCGTAGGCGGGCCGTGCCTCTTCTTCCTGCGCGCCACGTACGGCGGCCGCCGGCGGCGATCGTGCGAGGTCGCGACCGCCCGAACAAATAGTCATGAAAACGGGGCGCTAGCTGTGATCCGGTCGTCGAACCTCGTGACGTTATTCAGGCATCCAACGCATCCAGAACCCGATAACCAAGACGAATAGGCTAGCTGGACCGAATCATTCGGCGCCAAAATTTCTGACCAATGCCATGCGCGACGAGCGTTGCGCCTGGCCGCGCGACGAGGGGTGTCATGTCCTCTGTGCCCAAAGAAGACGACCTGATGGCCGAGTACCGCAAGCTGCTCGGCGTGCAGATCAAGCTCGACATCGCCGCGGCGATCCGCAAGCACCCGCACCTCGAGGGCCCCGACTCGCAGAAGGTCTACGAGCAGCTGGCCTCCGACCAGATGATCCAGAACCTGGTGCAGGAGCTCGCCCACGAGGAGGTCGAAGACAGCATCGCCCGCGGCCACGTGCCGCCGGCGGCGATGCTGGCGCTCGCCGGGTTCAAGCCCAACCCCGGTCGGACGAGCTAGAGCCCCGTGCGCCATGGCTTGAGAATACGGTCGCGCCCGCCGGTACCGCAGCGCGGAGGCGAAGCCGCGAGCGCGAGGAACGCAAGAAAGGGCGCGGAACGATCGGCCCACGGCGAAACCGGTCAAAAACGTCACGTCCCGGCGCGAATGAAGTAGCCGCGCTCTTCGAAGCTGCTCTTCGACGGCCACACCGGCGTGCCGATGCCGATCGCGAGCTCGAACGGGAACGCCAGAAACCCGAGCCCGATCCTCACCGCGACCCCGGCCTCGCCTACCCGCTCCCAAGGCCCGAGGCCGTCGTCGCGCGCGCCTCGCCACTCGCTGCCGGTGGCGATCCCGTAGTGGGCTTCGAGCGAGACGTCGTTCAGCACCAAGAGCCCCAGCGTCAGCTCGTTCTTGATGCGCAGGTCGCGCAGCACCGGCACCTTGAGGAGCACCCCGGCGTCGGCGCCCGCGTCGAACGGGTTGATGCCCGCGGTCCGGGTGTACGGCAGCGCTCTCATGCCCGGCCGCGCGAACAGCGGGTCGGCGGCGGCGCTCGCCACGAACCCATGGGCGAAGAGCGACAGCCGCCCGAGGTAGGGGATCACGTGCAGCGTCGTCACCGCGCTCTCGGCGACCCCGAAGGCGCGATCGAGGCTCCGGTCCAGCCCCAGGGCGAGCGCGATCTCGAAGGCGGCGCCGTAGTTCAGGGTCTCGTCGCGAACCAACGTCAAGCCGCAAAACGGCACCGCGCCTTCGTGGATCCGATCCGGGCTCTTCAGATGCCTGTCGCTCCAGACGCTGGGGCGCCCGGGGATCGAGACCCCGCCGACCCCGACGCGCGACGACAAGGTGGTGCGCGGCAGGCTCCACGCCCCGGTGTAGCCGACGTCGATCGGCTGGTAGAGCGCCGCGGTGTGCGCCAAGGTCAGCCTCGCCGCGGCGTAGTCGCCGTTGTCCCAATCCCGGCGATAGGTCGACTCCGCGAGCGCCGAGAGCTGCGCGGCGCGCCCCGACGGCACCGCCGCCTCACCGTAGACCTTGCTCTCCACCGCGTAGGTCGTCTTGCCCTCGCGCTTGGCGTCGCCGAGGACGTTGGCGACGCCGGCGCCGACCCAGAAGCGGTTGTTGTCGTAGTCGACGCCGCCCACCGACAGGCCGGCCAGGTAGTGGCGGTGGATCGGCAGCGGGTTGAACGAGTAGGTCGTCGCGTCGGGGTTGCGCTGCGGCGCGAACATCTCGAAGCGGGTCTTCTCCGGCCAGACGTTGTTGCCGCGGTTGGAGTCGGGGACGTAGTTGTCCGGATCGACGCTCACCGCCTGCGGCGCCGCGTCGCTCTCCACCTCCACGACCCGATCGGGCTCGCGGGTGTCCCAGACCACGTCCTCGGACCGCTCTCCGGTGTCGATGCGCACCGTCGCCGGCAGCGTCAGATCGCCGTCGCGGTGCAGCGTGATCCGGGTGCGCACCCCGCCGCGGTGGGCGACGCTCTCGACCGCGGTCACCGAGAGATCGGCGTGCGCCGTGCCGCGCACGAAGCTGTGCAAGAACGGCTGAATGTCGACCCCGGTCACCGCGAGCGCGGTGGCGGCGAGATCGTCGGTGGTGATGATGCTGCCGGCGCGCTCGGCGAACAACGCCCGCAGGGTCGCGCGCAAGCCGCTCGGGGACAACAGGCCGGCGAGCGCCCGCACCGCGAGGTAGCCCTTGTTGTAGACCAGGTAGGCGCTCTCCTCCGGATGGGCGCGGCTCCGCATCGGCGCCAGGATGCTGCCGTCGACGCCGAAGCGCAGGTGGTCGGTGTAGCTCGGCTGGATCTCGTGGTTCAGCTGGTTTTGCGGCAACGCCGTGCCGCCGAAGTTCGCGGCCAGCGCGCGGATGAACCAGTTGGGGCGCAGGTAGTCGTTGCCCTCCGTCCCGAAGCGCGCCTCGCTGTAGCTGTACGCCATGAACTGCGACAGGCTCTCCGAGAGCCAGTTCTCGGCGTCCATGTCGGCGCCGACGCCCACGCCCCACCACTGGTGACCGAGCTCGTGGGCGAGGATCACCGCGGCGAGCGGCCGGAACAGCCCCCACGCGATCCACGAGCGGTCGTAGATGAAGAAGACGTCGCTCTGCAGGATCATGCCGTCGGCGGCCATCGACGCCCAGGACAGCGGCGACTCGAGCACCTGCAAGGTATGCAGGCGGTAGGCGCCGAACGCCTTGCGGTAGAACGGCAAGATGCGGGACAGCTCGGCGAGGGTCTCTCTCGCTTCTCCCTCCGAGGTGTCGAAGAGCGCCAGGTCGGGGTAGGTGTAGACGTGCACCCGGACCCCGTCGATGGTCCGCGAGGTCCGCGTCAGGCGGTCGCTGACCACGAACGGGATCGAGCGCACCACGACGTCGGAGCGGGCGTAGGCGGCGTCGGCGTCGTAGCGCACCCGGTCGGCGCCGAGGATCACGGTCTTCTGGTCCTCGACCGCGAAGCGGGTCACGTGGGTGAAGCCGGAGAACACCACGCCGTCCTGCCACTGCCCGTTCATCCGCACCCGCGGTTGCGGGAACCACCCGAAGCGCCAGGTGGTGTCGCCGTTGAAGTGGCCGCCGTCGCCGCGCTGGTGCGGCACCGTGGTCGCGAAGTGCGTCTCCAGCCGCACGCAACCGCCGGGCGCGAGGGGCGCCGCCAGGGGCACCACCGCATAGATCCGCTGCAGCGAGTAGCGCTGGTTCACCGCGACACTTGGCAGATAATGGAACGGCGCCTTGTGGCCGTCGACCTCGACCGTCTGCAGATCGGTCTTGGCCGGCTCCCAGGCGTTGAAGTAGGCCGCCGCGTTGGCGATGCCGGACAGCGACGGGTTCGGCTCTTCGCCGCCGTTGGCGAGCAGCGCCAGCTGCAGCTGTGCGAGCGGCGCCGCCTCGGTGTTGGTGATGGTCCAGACCGCGGTGCCGGAGAGGACGTGGTCGGCCGAAAGCCCGACGTCGAGGACCAGGTGCGGAACCTCGGGGCACGAGGCGCCGTCGGACGCACTCGCGGCGCCCCCGGCCCCGACGGTGGACTGGGCAATGAAGAGCGGCGCCAACCAGACGAGCGCGAGACCAGATCCCATGCAGTTCTCCGTGAGTCCGACCGTGACCGCGACTACTGCACGCCGGGCCGGCGAGAGGCAACAAAGAACGGCGCCCGAGTCAAGGGCCGGTCGGCCTTTGACACGACGGCCGAAGCCTGTTGTGCTATGTTGGAGGCACTCGGCAACATCGTGGTTCTCGGGTTTGTTTCTCCGCGACCACCAAGACCTGCGACGGCGCATGAATATCGAGCTCCTGGACGTCATTCGTACCGCGTCGCAAGGCCGTTGGGACGGCTGCATCCGCGTCACCCAGGAGAGCACCTGCGTCGGCCAGATCTTCGTCCAGAACGGCAAGGTCGCCTGGGCGGTCTCCAAGCACCAGCCCGAGAACCTCGGCAGCTTCCTGTGGCGCCTGGGCTACGTCACCGACACCCAGCTCGAGGTCATCCGGACGATCTACGCCGCCGGCCACGGCCAGAAGAAGCTCGGCGCCATCGTCGAGGAGTGTGGCTTCATCGCACGGCCGCTGCTGCGTCGCGGCATCCTGTTGCACACCCGCGCCGCGATCCGGGCGATGAGCACGGTCAAGGAGGCTCAGGTCTCGTTGGTGCCGGGCAACTTCGTCGCCGACGAGGAGGTCCTCTTCGAGGTCGCCGAGATCCTGCCCACCGACGTCAACGCCGAGACCGAGCCCGACGAGACCTCCGACTCGTTCAAGCTCTGGAGCATCCGCGGCATCGAGAACGACATCCTCACCCGCTTCGCCGACATCCAGGGCTATCTCGGCTCGGCGGTCTACACCTCGGACGGCGCGGTGCTGACCGCGCACGTCTCGGCGCGCGCCGTCGACCCGGTGGTCTTGGGGGTGTTCCTGGCGACCGCGATGGAGGGCTTGGCGCGGGCGGTGGCGGTGACCCGCGTGAGCACCGACGGCTCGCTGACCTTGCGCCAGGACACCGGCTGGCTGGTGGCCCGCTGGGTCGACAATCTACGCCAGCACATGATCGCGGTGATCACCGACCAGAACGCCGACCCGGCCGCGGCTTGCCAGGTGCTCAGCGACCGCACCGCGGAGATCCACGACTGGATCTCGGGACACGCGACCCCGGACCGCTTCCGGGTGCTGATGAAGAACCTCCTGCTGCAGGTAGAATCGGAAGAAGAGGCGGTGAGCACGGTGCGCATCGCGCTCCGAGAGCGCCTGCGCCAGCTCCGCAAGCGCCACGCGCCGCTCCCCACCGTCGAGCGCTACAAGAAGGCCCTGGAGCAGGTGGGCGCCGGCAACCTCGAGGACGCGATCCGCATCCTCGAATGGGACGAACGATCGATCGAAGCGAGCTAACGCGCTCAGCGCGGCGGCCGCGTCAACTCCAAGCCCGGCACCCCGGCGTCGACAGGGGCGGCGGCGAGCGGTCGGACCGGCGCCGCGACCGGTGCCGCGGGGGCCATCGGTCTCGCGACCGGCGCCATCGGACGAGCCGGCGCGCCGAGGGGTCCGGCCGGAGCACCCGGCACCACGTTCGCCGCCCGCGGGGCCGCAGCGGCCGCCGGCCTCGCCATCGGCGCGGCCTGAGGCAAAGCGCCGGCAGTGACCGGCTGCGGCAACCTCAAGGTCGGGCGTCGTCCGGTGTCTGATTGTGGGGTCGGTCGCGGCGCCCCACCCGCCGGGGCTTGCCCGGCAACCACCGCGCTCGCGGCGACGGCCGCCGGCCCGACCGCCGCCGGACGCTTCGACAGGTCGGTCTCGAGCTTGGCCACCGTCGAGCGCAACGCCGCGATTTCGTCCTCGTAGTAGACCAGCTTCTTGTGCAGCCCGGTCTGGCCGCCGGCGTCGCCGCCCCCTTGGGGTTGCCCGGCCTGCTGCAGCTGCTGCTCGAGCTGATAGACCTTGTCCCAGGCGGTGATGCCGTCGCTCTGCGCCGAGTCGAGTTGGAGCTTCAGCGCCTCGTTCTCGGTCTCCAGGACGTGCACCCGGTCCCACGAGGTGATGCCGTCGGAGCGCTGGCGCTCGAAGGCCTCCTCGAGCTTCTCCATCTCGGCGCTGCGGTCGGGCGACGCCGCCGCCTTCGCCAGCTCGGCGCGCAGCTTCTCGACCTCTTGCCGCAACGCCGCGGTCTCGCCGGCCTCCTTGCTGGCGTGCTCGTGCCTGCCGCGCAGCTCTTCGTACTCGTGGGTCAGGCCGTCGAGCTGGCGCTTGAGCTCCTCGGCGTGGGACTTGGCGGCGCCCTGCTGCTCTGCTTCTTGCCGCAACCGCAGCACCTCTTGATGGGTGGCCTCCCTGTCCCCCTGGCCGCGGCGCAGCTCTTCGACCTCGCGCTGTAGGCCTTCGGCCTCGGCCTTCGCGTGACGCAGCTCCTCGTGGAGCGCGGTCGTGTCACCCTTCCCCCGCCGCAGCTCGGTGAGCTCGTGATGCAACGCCTCGGCTTCGTTCTTCTTCTGGCGCAGGAGGCCGAGCTCTTCGTTGGCGGCGCGCAGCTGGTGATGGAGTGCGGCGGTGTCGGCGTCGCCGGCGGCGGTCGGGAGCTGAGCGTGCTCGATCTGGAGGCGGAGGTTCTCGGCGACGACATGGAAGAGCTTCCCGAACCCCTCGAGCCCTTCTTCCAGCGACCGCAGCTGCTGGAGGGTCCTGCGGATCATATCGGTATCGTTCCGGGTGTCCATTGGTACCCTTACTGTGTTGCCAGACGGCTGGCTGCGCAAGAATTCCGCTCGGAAGCCTGGAGCCGCTAGGGGATTTTCCGTTGCTGCAGGGTTACGGTGAGCCGGGGGCTTTGTCAAGGGGGTGGAATCGGCCCTTGTCAAGAGGTCGGTTTCGGGGCAGTATCGGCTCGTTTTGAAGGCAATCGAAATGGACGAAGGATTCGATTTGCGGGTGGGGAGTGTCTGAACGGGAACACCACGTTGTCTCCTGCCTCGTCTTGGCCTTGGACCTGCGGGAACTGTTCTTCTTTGCGCGGCGGGTGGTGGCAGCGGGGCAGCAACCAGTGCTGGCCCACGAACCGGATCTCGGCGTCGAGCTGGTCAAGCGTCTGGACTTGAGCCTGGTCGTCGTCAACACGCCGGCAGAGAACACCGTCGCGTTCGTGAACGAGACCAATCGCCGGTTCTTGTCACAGGTGGAAGACCTCAAAATGACTTATGACTGTCTGGTCGAGTCGCGATCCTGGCCGGAGATCGAGCACGGCGACCGGACCTATTTCTTCGAGCGCAACGCCACCCCGGCCCGTATCCGCTCGGTCCTCGACATGGCGTCGTTCGCCGAGGGCCTGGTCGGCTCGGTGCTGCGCATCGACCTGGTGGACTTCCTGCAGCTGGTGATGATGAAGAACGAGACCCGGGCGGTGGTGGTCCGCTCCCCCGAGGGCTCGGGGCGCATCCTGGTGAAGAACGGCGAGATCGTCGATGCGAGCTGCGGGAGCTTGCGCGGCACCGAGGCCCTCTACAAGATCCTGGCCGCGGAGCACGGGCAGTTCACGGAGGTGGCGATCCCGAGCGACATCGAGCGCACGATCACGGAGAAGAGCACCGGCCTGCTCCTGAACGCGATGCGGCTACGGGACGAGCGCGGGCGAGCTGCAGGCGACGCCAAGCAGGCGGAGCCTGCGACGGCTGAGGCGGCACCGGCCGCGGGGGACGGCGTGGATCCGTTTGCCGGTGGGTTGGATCTCGGAGGCGAGGACAAGCAATGACGCAAGACAACAACGCGGCTGCGCGCGCCGAGCTCGCGGCCATTCTCGACAGCTTGGTTTCGGAGTGTGCGCTGCGCACCGTGGCCCTGGTGACAAGGGACGGGTCGCTGGTGACGTCGCGCGGCGACGTCAGCTACCTCGACATCACCGCGCTGGCGGCGCTCTTGGGCGGCATGTTCTCGGCGACCCGCGAGGTGGCGAAGCTGGTCGGCGAGAAGCACTTCTCGATCCTGTTGCAGCAGGGTGAGAAGCGTCACATCCACATCTCGCTCGTGACCAACGACTTCATGCTGGCGCTGATCTTCGAAGACGTCGGAAAGATCGGCATGATCCGCACGGTGACGCGGCGGATAGCAGGGCGCGTAGGTGAATTGGCAGCCATGGACTGGACCCCGTCGGCGGACGAGCCGGCCTCCCAGGAACCCGCGAAGCGAAGCTCCGAATTCAGGGAGTACGCGCTGGATCTCATCGACCGGATCTTCTCGCCCTGATCGAGCGAAACCGGTCTGGCGACGACGAGCACGAGGCGCTCTTGGTCTACGTCAACATTCATAACAAGCTCATAGAGCTGAAGATCGTCTATTACGGCGCCGGCATGTCCGGCAAGACGACGAACCTCATTCAGCTCCACCAGGGCCTGAGAGAGCAGCACAAGGGCCAGATGGTGTCGCTGGCGACCGAGAGCGAGTCGACGATCTTCTTCGACTTCTTTCCGGTCGAGCTCGGCCAGATCAACGGCATGAGCGTGCGGCTGCGGATGTACACCGTGCCGGGTCAGGACTTCTACGAGGCCTCGCGGCGCCTGGTGCTGGAGGGCGCGGACGGCGTGGTGTTCGTGATCGACTCCGACCCCGCCCGGGAGCCGGCCAACTACGCCTCGTACGAGGACCTGTGCAAGAACCTCAAGGCGTGTCACTCGGCAATCGAGCGCATCCCAGTGATTTTTCAATACAATAAGCGCGACATCCCGCGGGCGCTCGCCGTCGGCAGCGTCGAGGCGAAGGTTGGCTTCACGCCGCTCCAGGTGTTCGAAGCGGTGGCCAGCAGAGGTGAGGGCGTGAAGCAAACGGCGCAAGCGATCAGCCGCAGCGTCGTGGAGCGATTTGCATTTTGATCTGAACGGACAAGGGTTCGGCCATGGCACTCTCAGGCAGTCTCTCCGACATGAACATCAACGACGTGCTGCAGCTGCCGGCGATGGGCCGACAGGCGGGCGAGCTGAAGCTCGACCACAACGGCCAGACCGCTCGCTTCTATTACAATGAAGGGCGCATCGTGCACGGGGTGCTCGGCGCCAAACGCGACGAGGACGCGCTGGTGGACGCCCTCGGTTGGACCACCGGCGACTTCACCTTCACCCAAGGGATCGCGGCGCCGAAGAAGACCATCGAGGAGGACCTGCACCGCCTGTTGATGCGGGTGGCGAAGAAGCGCGACGAGCAGCGCAAACCGGCGCCGGCGCCGGCGTCGCCCGGGCTGCGGCTGGAGTCCGAGGAGGCGAAGAAGGGGCTGCAAGAGGCGATGGGCACCCACGCCGGCTTCGTGCTGTTGTCGTTCGTGACCCGCGACGGCCGCTGCCCGAACGCGGTGCCGGCGGACTCGTCGTTGAAGCCGGTGTCCCAGAGCCTCGCGAAGCACTGCTTCTCGGTGGCCGACGCCGCGCCCCGCACCGGCATCAAGCGCTGCTGGCTGGAGTACGACGACGGCCACACCCTGTGGCTGCGGCTCGGGACCGAGGTCAGCCTGGTGATGATGGCGCAGCCCTCGGTGCCGATGGGGGCGATGATGCTCGCCGCGTCCAAGGTCGGCGTCAGCCTCAAGCAGCTGATCGACGGCGAGGTCAAGTAGCGGATGACGACCCCGCAAGGCGCCACCATCCTCGGCGAGTACGTCCTCTTGGACCGCATCGGGGTCGGCGGCATGGCGGACGTGTTTCGCGCCGAGCGCCGCAGCGTCGGCGGCTTCGTGCGCCGGGTGGCGGTGAAGCGCATCCTGCCGCATTTGGCGTCGAACGAAGAGTTCGTGCGGATGTTCATCGACGAGGCGCGCATCGCCGCGTCGTTGCACCACGCCAACATCGTCGCGATCCACGACCTCGGCCAGATCGACGGCCAGCTCTGCCTGATCATGGAGCTCGTCGAGGGCAAGCCGCTCTCCGAGGTCCTGACCAAGCTCGCCGCCCAGAACCTGCCGCTCTACCTGCGGCACGCGCTCTTGATCGCGCTCGACGCCTGCAAGGGCCTGCACGCCGCGCACGAGCGCCGGGTGAACGGCATGCTGGCGCCGGTGGTGCACCGCGACGTCAGCCCGCACAACATCCTGATCTCGTTCGCCGGCGAGGTGAAGATCAGCGACTTCGGCGTCGCCAAGGCCGCCGAGCAGGTCTCGGTCACCGAGGCCAACACCGTCAAGGGCAAGATCTCCTACATGGCCCCGGAGGTCGCGACCGGCCAGGGGATGGACACCCGCGCCGACATCTTTGCGGTCGGCATCATCATGCACGAGATGCTCACCGGCCGGCGGCTGTTCGCCGGCGGTCCCTACGGCGAGACCCTGAACCGCGTGCTGCAGATGCCGATCCCGACGCCGTCGTCGGTGCGCTCCAAGCTGCCCCCGGAGATCGACCGCATCGTCGGCAAGGCGCTGATGCGCGACCCGACCAAGCGCTACCAGCGCATCGCCGACCTGGCGCGCGACATCTCCCACCTCCTGGTGACCGCACGGCTCGAGGCCACCAACGCCGAGCTCGGCGACTTCATGCGCGAGCTGTTCCCGGCCGAAGCGCAGGCCGAGCAGGCGCGCAACGCCGGCGACAAGAAGACCCCGGACACCGGGTCGTTGCAGCGGATCTGGGATCAGATCAACACCGTGGATCCCCCCCGCCCGGCGGCGCCCGAGGCCGCGCTCCGCCCGGCGCCCCGGACGACCCCTGCCCCGGGTGGGGGTCGCGATGCCCAAGAGGCGACGAGCCGCCGGACTCAATTCGTCTCGGTCGTCAAGGAGCTGGCGAGCGTCGTCCACGAGCGCGCCGACATGAGCCTGTGGCTACAGGTTGCATTGCTGGCGAAACTCGCGCTAGGGTCCCACCCGCCAGGCAAACGGCAGATGATCCTCGATGGCCTGGTCAAGGCGGCGGCCGGAAATTTCACTTTGCCGCAGCGTGGGCGACAATAGGCTTGCATGGACGTCCGTTTCGAAGGAAGTATCTGGTAGAAGAACCTTGAACCCAACGCCCTAAGGGGGCCTGAACATGGCGGGTCTGAAACCAATTCTGAATGAGTTCATGATTGTCGAAGGCGTCAAGGCGTCTTTGGTCATCGGCCGCGACGGATTCGTCATCGAGTCCGCCAACGCCAGCGGCGGCGTCGACAACGACGCCATCGCGGCCGCGATCTCGTCCGGCATCGGTTCGTCCGAGGTCATCGGTCGCGAGCTGAAGGTCGGCAAGCTCGACCAAGGCATGTACGAGTACAAGGAAGGCATGTTGATCATCTCCCTGTTGGGGCCCGATGCCATCCTCGCGGTCGTCGCCGACCAGCGCTGCAACCTGGGTAACATCCGCTACCAGGTGAAGAAGCGCATCAACGATCTCACCGCCGCCCTCTGACCTCGGCGCACAGGTCGGCCACGACGCCGGCCGCGCGCTCTGCGGCTGCGGCGACCGCTCCCGTCATCGGCCCGACCTCACCGAAGCGTTGCCCCTCGACGCCGACGAGAACGATCTCGCGCGGCATCACCCCCGGAAAGAGAGCCCGCCCCACCGCCAGGGCTTCGAGCACGCCGATCGCGTGCGCGTCTGTGGGCGGCGGCCGGCAGAGGTCGTCGTCTTGCACCCGCCGCACCGAGATCGTGCCGGGGCGCGCGCCGCCGAGCACCGCGTCGACGACGATCAGGAGCGCGTCGCCCTCGAGTTCGTCCAACAGCTCGAGGCCGCCGACCCCGAGCAACGACAGCCGCACCCCGTCCTGCTGCGGCCGGCGCCGGAGGTGCTCGTACACCGCGGGGCCGACGCCGTCGTCGGCGACCAGATCATTGCCGACACAGACGACCAGGACCCCGGGCACCGGCAAGCCGCGCCCTCAGCTCTGCAGGCGGACGACGCAGGTGGCGCCGGCGCTCTTGATCGTGGCCCGGACCGGCCGGCCGAAGAGCTCGGCGGCCATGCCCGCCTGGTAGTGGTGGAACATCTTGCAGAGCTCGGCGCCGACCTCGAGCTTGCGGTTGCCGCAGACGTCGCGCAGCGCGCAGCGCCCGAAGGTGACGTCGGCGCCCTTGTCGTCGGCGCTGTGCTTGATCTCGAAGCCGGCCCCGAGCGTCTGGGCTTGGGCCTGGAGGACGCCGTCGAGGGTCGGGTGATCGAGGTAGATCGGCAGCTTCTTCGCCATGTGCCGGCCGGCCGCGGTGCCGAGCACCGGCGCCGAGTCGCCGACGACCTGACTCGCGGTGGCCACCAGGATCTCCAACAGGAAGCTCACCTCGGAGAAGGCGCGCTGGTGATCTTCGAGGGTGAGCGTCAGCTCGGTGCGGTCGTTCATAGGAACCTCTCCATGCGGCGGCTGAAGTCGAGATCGCGGTAGAAGTTCTTCACCGCGGTGTAGCCCGCCTCGTTGATGGCCATCGACGGACAGAGATAGACGCAGCTCAGGCAGGCGATGCAGTCCTCCACCCCGCTCACCCTCGCCTTGGCCGCGGCGTCGTCGTACGTGAAGACCTTGGTCGGGCAGACGTCGACGCACATCTGACAGCCGCGGCAGGCCTCTTCGCGGATCGTCACTTGAACGCTCATGAGTCCCTCCGGACGTCGTAGAGCACCACGCCGTCTTTTCGCACCGAGACCTGCATCGGCATGCGGCCGACCGCGTGCGTAGCGCAGGAGAGGCACGGGTCGTAGGTGCGGATCGTGTACTCGAGCCCGTTCAACAGATTGCCGTCCGCGGGGCCCTTGACCCCGAGGGCCTCGGCGCTCTGCGTCAGCGAGCGGTTGATGGCGGCGTAGTTGTGCTGGGTCGCGACGATCAGGTTGGCGCTGCGCACGACGCCGGCGGCGTCCACCTGGTAGTCGTGGAGCAACGTGCCGCGCGGCGCCTCGACGTGCGCGACGCCGCGCCCGGCGGTGAAGGTGACCGGCGCCAGGGTGTTGCCCCTCGCGGCCGGATCCTTCGCGAGCAGCACCGCCTTCTCGCAGGCGTAGAGCAGCTCGATGAGCCGCGCGTGCTCCTGCAGCGCGGTCACGTGCACCACCCGACCCCACTGGGCGCGGAACGCCGTGAGCGCCGCGTCGGCGAGCGGCGTCTCCATGCCGTCGGCGAGGTTGACGCGCGCCAACGGCCCGACGCGGTAGACCACCTCCTTGCCGTCCACCTTCGCGAACACCGGCTTCATGTACGACCAGTCGTAGGTGTGCTCGACGAGGTGCTCGGCGTACGCCGCGGCCGCGAACTCCTTCAGGATCTTGCCGTCCGCGCCGACGAGCCGCAGCGTGCCGTCGTAGAGGTTGAGCTTGCCGTTTCGCACCGTGCCGAGATAGGCGGTTTCCTGTTTGATCCCGGCCAATTGCGGCGACTTCTCCAGCAAGGCCAAGAGCGCCTGGATGATGGGCGGCGCGAGCTCCTGCACGAGCGCCAAAGCCTCGGTGGCCATCTCGGTGACCGACGCCATGCGCTCCGGGGTCGGGACGAAGCTCAGGCCGCCGGCGACCACGGTCACCGGGTGTACGCCGCGGCCGCCCAGGGTCTCGTTGATCTTCTGCCCGAGGCTCCTCAAGCGCAGCGCTTTCTTTGCGATCACCGGATGGGCCTCGACGATGCCGACGATGTTGCGCTTCGCCGGGTCGCTGTCGACGCCGAAGAGCAGGTCCGGGCCGGCGAGCGCGAACAGGTGCACCGCGTGCGAGTGGATGACGTGCCCCATGTACAGAAGCTCGCGCAGCAGGTGCCCGGCCACCGGGACCTCCGCATGGGTCGCGGCGTCGATCGCCTTGGCGGCGGCGATGGCGTGCGCCGACGGACAGACCCCGCAGATGCGGGCGGTCACCGCCGGCATCGTCGCCGCCTGCATGCCGACGAGGATGCGCTCGAAGCCGCGCAGCTCGTTCACCACGAGGCCCGCGGACTTCACCTTGCCGCCGTCGTCGAGGTCGAGCAGGACCTTGGCGTGGCCTTCGATACGGGTCACGGGGTCGACGATGATGGTCTGGCTCATGTGGTCGCCTCGATCTTCTCGATCCATTTCTTGATGAGGAACGTGGGCTTCGAGCCCACCATCTTGGTCGCCATCGCGTAGGCGTAGTGGCTCTTGGCGCCGGCCTCCATGGTCTCGACGACCTTCGCGGCCGGGATCTTGGTGAGCAGGCTCATGCGCTCGGCGACCTCGGTGCGCAGATCGCGGTTCGGCTCGGTCAGGATCTGCATCGTCGGCCCGGCGCAGCCGGTGCACGCCGCCCCGACCTCGGTGCACGGCGACAGGCAGCGATCCAGGGTCACCGATCCGAGGCAGATCTGGCCCTGGCTCAAGAAGCACAGCGACGGGTCCATCGGGTGGGCGTAACCCGAGTCGATGGCCGCGACCTCGGTCTTCTTCATCGTCCGCTTGCAGCGGCCGCACACCGACTCGTCGCGGGCCTTCGGCACCCGCCCGGCGATGACCGCCGCGAGCGCCTCGAAGGTGAAGTTGGCGTGTGGCGGACACCCGGGCAAGTACAGGTCGACCGGGATGACCTCGTCGAGCGGCAACACCTTGTCCTCGAGCACCGCCACGGTGTTCTTGGGCGCGGCGCCGCCGACGGTGGTCGGGTTGTGCACGTAGACCCGGTCGAGGATCTCGGCGTTGGAGTGCGCCAGGCTCGCGGCGCTGATGCCGCCGTACACCGCGCAGGTGCCGAACGCGACGATGGCGTCGCACCTCTCCCGCATCTCGACGGCCACCTTGTGGTCGTGCTGGCTGCGGACCGCGCCGGAGATCAAGCCGATTTTGGCCTTGGGGCGCTCTTTGATGTCGGTGATGAGCGGCCAGTGCTGGATCTGAACCGCATCGAAGAGCTGCAGGATCTTCTCGTGCAGATCGACGAGCGAGGTGTCACAGCCGCCGCAGGCTGACAACCATTCGACGTTGACAGAAACCTTGGTGGTGGTCATCGTTCCTTACCTTCTGGTCGCCGGTTGGGGCGACGGAGTATGGCTCTTGCGTCCTGGTTAGTCGCGACGTCTCCTAGCTCTCTTTCGAATGCACGGTGAGGCACTTGAGGCAGGCATTCTGTCCGGCGTGCGTGACCTCGAGGACCGCTCTCCGGCCGAGGATCGCCTCGAGGGCGCCGGAGAAGAAGCCGTACATCATGTAGCACATCGATCCCTTTTGTACGTGGCCGTAGCGAAACAGCGACTGCCGGATCATGCAGTCACGAAACACCAGCTCGAGCTTCTCGGCGCCGTCGGCGCCTTTGGTGATCAGGGTTGGCTGCGCCTTGCGCTTGAAGGTCTCGAAGCCCCAGTTGCAGTGGTTCGCCGACAAGAGCTTCCGCACCGTGTCGAGCGCTTGGGTGATGTCGTCGGTCTTCTGGGAGGTTTCGGCGAGCTTCGCGCCCAGCTTCTTGCCCGCCACGAACGCCATGCCGTTGGCGCCGCGATCCGCCATCTGCTCCATGCCGTACGCGAGAGCGGTCATGAAGGTCATGGTCTCTTGGAGGGTGGTTCTGGTGGCTTCCATCTCTTTCACGTGATGCCCCCTTGTGTTTCCCTGGTGCCCCTTGTATTCCTTCTCCTGTACCGCGGGTGCCGGAGGCGTTCGTCGTCGCGAACGCGACCTGCGGCGGTTGGTGCGATTCATAGCGCACCCTCCACGAACTGACAAATACAAAACGAGGCCGGTCGCGGCGGGGCGAGGCGCGGCAGCTCGAAAGACGAGGCCCTGGCGGAAGGAACAACAGCCCTTCCCCCTCACTCCAAAAACGCATATCTTAGGACACTAGGCAGGTCTGGCTTGAGCTTAGGAAACGAGGACAGGAAAAAAACCACCGAAGGCTTCCCCGTGGCGCGCGGCGCCAGCGGGAACCTGGATCGAGGCGAGCGATGAGTGAAGGCAAGATTCTGGACATTGCGCATGTCAGCTTCCTGGACATGATCAAGGTGATGATCTCCATGACCGGCGCGGCCGCGGCCAAGGGTACGCTCATCCGCAACGCCATCAAGACCGCCGAACGCATCGCGGAGACCAACTACCCGACGTTCGAGGACTACATCAAGGCGATCGAGACCTCGACGAACCCCATCACGATGATGGAAGGCCAAGCCACCCACGTCGGCAACTTCGTGTTCGGCCTCAAGAACTGCCCGTTCGCGCCCTCGATCAAGAACTATACCCAGGTGTTCGAGAAGCTCCCCGAGGGGTACGCGGACTTCACCGCCGAGTTCAACCGGCCGAGCAACGTCACCGATCAATACCGCGTCGGCCAGGGCGCCGGCGTCAGCCCCTTCTGCTCGGTGCATCAACCGATGCGCTCCGCGATCGCGACCAAGATCAAGATCGGCGGCAAGAAGATCGACATCTACCAGCTGGGCTGCAAGTCGGGCGCCGGCAAGAAGGGCTTCGCCGAGAAGTGGATCACCGAGACCGGCACCCCGCGCGACGTGGTCGACAAGACCCTCGACAACCACATGTGCTGCTACCTGGTCCGCATCGTTCCATAGCCCGTTCGCCGTCTCCCTGCCGTCATTCCGCCGCCGCCGGGGCGCCGCCGCGACGAAATCTTTTCGCTTCGGCCTGCTCGGTGTGTCCAATGGTCGTATCGGCACTCACGCGCCACCCAAACGTCAGAGGAGCAACCATGAAAGCCCGGATCGTCTCGTTTTTCGCCGTCATTACCATCGCCGCGGTCGCCGCCTGCTCGCCGCTGTCGGATGAGAAGTTCCGCCGGGCCATCCCGTCGGACAAGAGCGTCACCGTGAACGCCCCGGAGCGGGACGCGAACGCGCTCACCTCGATTGACGCCACTCTCGGCGCCACCAGCGACTACTACGTCACCACCCGGCGCCTGTCGCGCGGCATCAACGGCGGCGTGCGCTCGTTCGTCGGCCTGATCCGCCAGATCGTCAGCCAGCCGGTCACCAGCCGCGACGGCGATCGCCGCATCTGGGGCCCGGGCGCCGATGCCCTGGACCCGGTGTTCTACCGCCTGGTGGCGACCGAGGAGAGCCCGGACCACTTCGCCTACGCCCTCGAGGCCCGCCCGAAGGCCAGCGAAGATCTGGACGCCAACTACCTGCCGCTGATCTCCGGGACCTCGGACATCTCCTCCGGCAAGAACGACGGCAAGGGCACCCTGACCCTGCACCTCGACAACGCGGTGACCATGGATCCGAGCGCCTGCGGCACCGGCTCGTTGGACGCGATCTACGACACCACCGGCGAGCCGCAGTTCCTCACCGTGGCGTTCAACGACTTCTCCACCTGTGACGAGGAGGCCGACGGCAAGAAGCCGATGCAGGCGGCGTCGTACTACTTCGCGCGCGCCGCCGACGGCTCCGGCAACTTCCAGTTCATCGTCACCGGCGACGTGCACAACGGCGCGCTCTTGCCGTTGGTCGACGAGACCTTCGCGATCCGCTCCCGTTGGCTCCCGACCGGCGAGGGCCGCTCCGACGTCAGCATCAGCGGCGGCGACCTCCTGGCGCACGACGGCATCGCCGCGGTGACCGCGAGCGAGTGCTGGGATTCGAGCTTCGCGCTCACCTTCCAGACCATCTCGCCGGCGGTCGTCGACCCGTCGCACCTGGGCGGCCTGGAGACCGCGTGCCCGGCCGGCTTGCAGACCGCCGAGTACACCTCGGACCTGTAGACCCAGGAGATCCGCCCGGCCCCGGCGCTCACCCGCGAACGCCGGGGCCGAGCGCGTTTGCGCCGCTCTTTTCGTCGCCGCCGAACCTCTGCTAGGACCGGTGTCGGGGATGGACGCCAAGACGACAGCGAGCCTCGACGTGCGCGACCTCTACGAGCGCTACGGTCGCGCGGTGTACCGCCGCTGCCAGTACTTCCTGAAGAACGACGCCGGCGCAGAGGACGCGATGCACGACGTCTTCGTCAAGCTGGTCGAGCGCCAACACGAGTTTCGCGCCGAGGCCTCGCCGCTCACCTGGATGATCCGGATCACCACCAACCACTGCCTGAACCTGATCCGCGGCAGCCGCGCCAAGTGGCGCGAGCGCTACGAGATGACGGTGAAGGTCGATCAAGCCCTGCCGCGGCCCGCCGGCGCCACGACCCTCGAGCGCCGGCAGCTGGTGCTGTCGGTGGTCGGCAAGGCCGACGCGCGCGCGGTCGCCGCCGCGGTGTACTACTTCGTCGACGAGATGAGCCAGGAGGAGGCCGCCGCCGCCGCCCTGTGCTCGGTGCCGACCTTGCGCAAGCGCCTGCGGCAGTTCATCCAGACCGCGCGCCGCGAGCTCAAGCGCCTCGACGCCGACCTGGTCTTCGGCGAGGCGCCGCTCTAGAGACGCGCTGCAGCTACTTTGATTCCCGCGCGGCCGCTGCGTCCGCGCTCCCCACCCCCACTCCCCCTGCCCCTCGCCCCCGGGTGGGGCGCTGACTCTTGATCGCATCTCATCGGCGCCCCTCCGGCCGGGGAATGGCGTTCATCAGGTGTAGCTCGCCCAGCATGGCCACGCGGTCCATCAGGCGCTCCCATCCATGCACGAAGGCGCTGTAACCTGGC
>JACRCV010000062.1 GCA_016218825.1 Deltaproteobacteria bacterium | reverse complement strand
GAGTGATGACAACCTCCTCGAGGCGCCTGGCTGCGGCGACGGACTACCAAGACCCGGTAGCAGAGACTACCGGATGGATAGATCTACAGTTGACAGGCCGGCCACCTCATACTCGGGTGGGGCGGGCAACATCGGTCCAACGCGAGAACTCGATCGCCTTGCCCACCCGGCACCGTGCTCTTGCCGAAGCGCGTCAGGAGTGGTCAGGTGCAGGGAATGCCCGACAGAGTCACCGTGGTAGGCGGCGGCCTCGCCGGCTGCGAGGTCGCGTGGCAGCTCGCCGAGGCCGGTATCGACGTCGGCCTCGTCGAGATGAAGCCCGAGACCCGCACCCCGGCGCAGACCAGCGACCACCTCGCCGAGCTGGTGTGCTCGAACTCGCTGCGCTCCGCGAACCCGACGAACGCCGTCGGGCTGTTGAAGCTCGAGATGACCCGCCTGGGCTCGTTGGTGATGGCGGCGGCGACAGAGGCCCGGGTCCCGGCCGGCGACGCCTTCGCGGTGGATCGCGACCTCTTCGGCCGGACGATCACCGCCCGGATCGAGGCCCACCCGCGCATCGAACGCCGGCACGCGCTGGTGACCGACCTGCCGAGCGCGGCCGACGGGATCACGGTCATCGCCACCGGGCCGCTCACCGCCGACCGGCTCGCCCAATCCATCGTGCGCGCCACCGGCCGGGAGCGCTTGTACTTCTATGACGCCATCGCGCCGGTGGTCATGGCCGACAGCCTCGATCGCGACCAGATCTACGCCGCGTCGCGCTACGGCAAAGGCGGCGGCGCCGACTACCTGAACTGCCCGCTTGGCGCCGAACAGTACGACGCGTTCTACGATCTGCTCATCGGCGCCCTGTGCATGCCGCTCCACCCCTTCGAGACCCCGCACTACTTCCAGGGCTGCCTGCCGATCGAGGTCATCGCCAAGAGCGGCCGCGACACGCTGCGCTTCGGCACCATGAAGCCCGTGGGCCTGCGGGATCCGAAGACCGGCCGCGTCCCCTACGCCGTGCTGCAGCTGCGCCAGGAGGACCGCCACGGCCAGGCGTACAACCTCGTCGGCTTCCAGACCAAGATGACCCACCCCGAGCAGCGGCGCGTGCTCTGCACCCTCCCGGGCCTCGAGCGTGCCGAGTTCTTGCGCTTCGGCGCCGTGCACCGCAACACCTACATAGACAGCCCCGCCCTCCTCGACGCCCAAATGCGCCTCAAGACCCTGCCCCACCTCCGCTTCGCCGGCCAGATCACCGGGGTCGAGGGCTACACCGAGAGCGCCGCCCACGGCTTGGCGACCGGCCTGGTCTTGGCCCGCGAGCTCTGCGGCCGGCCGTGCCCGCCGCCGCCGCCCGAGACCGCGATCGGAGCGCTGTGGAACCACGTCCGCGGCGCCCTTCGCCTGCCGGGCCGAGCGCACGAGCCGCAGAACGTCCACTGGGGCCTGTTTCCGCCGCCGCCTCCCGGCACCCGCAAGAAGGACACCAAAGAGGTGCGCCTGGCGCGGGCGGTTTGCGCCCTCGAGCGCTGGGCCGCAGAGCACGCCGTGCCGCTGCGGCCGCCGCCGGCAGTCGACCGCCCCGCAGTCGCCGCCGAAGAGTAGCCCCGCCGCACGGCGCCTAATACAATGGCGGTGTGGACGACCTGCTCGACGGCTTCACCGCCTACTTACGCCAGGAGCGCCGGGCCTCGGAGCACACCGCGCGCGCCTATCGCTCCGACGTGGCGCAGATGGCGGCATTCGCGAGAGACCGTGGCCGCCCCGAGCCGAGGCGCTGGAGCACGGATCTGGTGCGCGCCCACCTGGCGCGCGTCGTCGCCACCGGCGGCCGCGCCCACGCTCGGACGCTGGCGCGCAAGCAGAGCGCCTTGAGGGCCTTCTTTCGCTGGCTGTGCCGCCAAGATCCGAAGCTCGCCGACCCCACCGTGCTGCTCCGCTCCCCGAAGCTCCCGAAGGCGCTGCCCCGGGCCCTCGACGCCGAGGAAGCGCTGGCGATGGTGCGCGCGCCCGCCGACCCGGCGGCAGGACGCGATCACGCGGCGATGCTCTTGCTCTACGGCCTCGGCCTGCGCGTCAGCGAGGCCGCGACCTTGCGCCACGACGACGTGGATCTTGCCGAGCGGCTCGCCCGGGTGCACGGCAAGGGCAACAAAGAGCGCCTGGTGCCGATCCCCCAGGGGATCGTCTCGAGCCTCAAGGCCTACGCCGCGCTGCGCCCGGCCGCGGCCACCTACTTCCTGGTCGGCCGGCGTTTGGACCGGCCGATCGCGACTCGCACCCTCGCCCGGGTGGTCGACCGCGCCGCGCTCCAGGCCCTCGGCCGCCACGCTTCGCCCCACCAGCTGCGCCACTCGTTCGCAACCCACCTGCTCTCCGGGGGGGCGAACCTCCGCGAGATCCAGACGCTCCTCGGCCACGCCAGCCTGTCGACGACGCAGCGCTACACCAAGGTCAGCATCGCCCGCCTCCTCGAGGTGTTCGACAAGGCCCACCCGCGCCACTGAGCCTCCGGGCACGACGCCGCGAATTGACAGCGCCGCGACCGCCCCCATATAGGGGCGGTGATGTCGATCGACCCGAAGCCGGCCGTGGTCTTGCTCTCCGGCGGCCTGGACTCCACGACGACTCTGGCCATCGCCCGCGCCGAGGGCTTCGAGCCGCTGGCGTTGACGTTCGCCTACGGCCAGCGCCAGAAGGTCGAGCTCGACGCGGCGCAGGCGGTCGCCCGCGCGCAAAGTGTCAGCATCCACAAGGTCGTGACCATCGACCTCGGGACCTTCGGCGGCTCGGCGCTCACCGCCGACATCCCGGTCCCCAAAGACCGCCCCCCGGCATCGGCGGCGGTGCCGGTGACCTACGTTCCGGCTCGCAACACCATCTTCCTCGCCTACGCCCTCGCCTGGGCCGAGGTCACCGGGGCCTTCGACATCTTCCTCGGCGTCAACGCCGTCGACTACTCGGGCTATCCTGATTGCCGGCCCGAGTTCGTCGCTGCGTTCGAGCGGCTCGCGAACCTCGCGACCGCCGCCGCCACCACCGGCCGGGGGCGCTTCGTCATCCACGCGCCGCTGTTGGCGCTCTCCAAGGCCGAGATCATCAAGCGCGGCGTCGCCCTCGGCGTCGACTACGGCCTCACCCGCTCGTGCTACGACCCGCAAGGCGACCTCGCCTGTGGCCACTGTGACGCCTGCGCGCTGCGCCACGCCGGGTTCGTCGCCGCCGGCCTCGTCGATCCGACGCGCTACGTGACACCGCCGAAAGGACAGCGATGAAACCCGAGATCCGCTCGACCACGGTGCTCGTCGTGCGCCGCGGTGGCCGCGTGGTGATGGCCGCCGACGGCCAGGTGACGATGAAGGAGACCGTCGTCAAGCACGGCGCCCACAAGCTCCGTAGGCTTTACAACGGCCAGGTGTTGGCGGGCTTCGCCGGCGCCGCCGCCGACGCCTTCACCCTCTTCGAGCGCTTCGAGACCAAGCTCAAGGACGCCGCCGGCAACGTCACCCGCGCCGCGGTCGAGCTCACCAAGGACTGGCGCACCGACCGCATGCTCCGCCGCCTCGAGGCGCTGCTGCTCGTCGCCGATCGGGACAAGATCTTCCTGCTCTCCGGCAGCGGCGACGTCATCGAGCCCGACCACGACACCATGGCGATCGGCTCCGGGGGCAACTTCGCCTACGCCGCGGCCCGGGCCTTGCTGCTGCACAGCGATCTCGACGCCCGCCGCATCACCGAGGCCGCGATGCGCCTCGCCGGGGAGATGTGCATCTACACCAACGCCGAGCTCCAGTTCGAAGAGCTCCCGAGCCAACCATGAGCACCCCGCAGAGCGGCCGCCGCCCGGATCCGTCCTTCACGCCGCGCGAGACCGTCAGCGAGCTCGATCGCTACATCGTCGGCCAGACCCAGGCGAAGCGCGCGGTCGCGATCGCGCTGCGCAACCGCTGGCGCCGGCACCGGGTGCCGCCCGAGCTCAGAGACGAGATCGCGCCGAAGAACATCATCCTCATCGGCCCCACCGGGGTCGGCAAGACCGAGATCGCCCGCCGCCTCGCGAAGCTGGCGCAGGCGCCGTTCGTCAAGGTCGAGGCCACCAAGTTCACCGAGGTCGGCTACGTCGGCCGCGACGTCGACGCGATGATCCGCGATCTGGTCGAGGCCGCGATCCAGATGGTGCGCGAGGAGGAGAAGGCGCGGGTGATGGTCGAGGCCCGGCGCCACGCCGAGGAGCGCCTCCTCGACCTGTTGTTGCCGAAGCCGAGCTACGAGGATCGGGCCCCGGCCGCGGCGAACACCGCCACCGACCCGAGCCGCGAGCGGATGCGGGCGATGTTGCGCGCCGGCGAGCTCAACGCCCGCGAGGTCGAGATCGACACCGAAGAGCGCCGCTTCCCGATGATGCAGGTGTTCTCGAACGCCGGCCTCGAGGAGATGGGCCTGAACCTCCAGGACGCCCTCGGGCAGCTGGCCGGCCCGAAGCGCACCCGCCGCCGCCGGGTCGGGGTGCAAGAGGCCCTCGACCTGTTCGCCGCCGAGGAGGCCAACAAGCTCATCGATCAGGAGCTGGTCACCAAGGAGGCCATCCGCCGCGCCGAAGAGAGCGGCATCGTCTTCCTCGACGAGATCGACAAGATCGCGCGTCGCGAGGGGGCGGGTCACGGCCCGGACGTGTCGCGCGAGGGCGTGCAGCGCGACATCCTGCCGATCGTCGAGGGCTCGACGGTGATCACCAAGTACGGCCCGGTGAAGACCGATCACGTGCTGTTCATCGCCGCCGGCGCGTTTCACGTCAGCAAGGTGACCGATCTGATCCCCGAGCTCCAGGGTCGCTTCCCGCTGCGGGTGGAGCTCGCGGCGCTCGACGAGGCCGATCTGCTCCGCATCCTCAAGGAGCCGCAGAACGCGTTGCCGGTGCAGTACAAGGCCTTGATGGCCACCGAGCAGGTGACGCTCGACTTCACCGACGACGGCCTGTTGGAAATAGCCAAGGTCGCCGCGACCGCGAACAGCCGCACCGAGAACATCGGCGCCCGCCGCCTCTACACCATCCTCGAGCGCGTCCTCGAGGACGTGTCGTACAACGGCCCGGAGCGCGGCGGCCAGACCTTCACCGTCGACCGGGCGTTCGTCACCAAGGCGCTCGGCGCCTACCTCGACAACGAAGATCTGAGCCGCTACATCCTCTAAGCTGCGAACCGGAGACCAGGCGATCCCGATGACCGAGACCCAAGCCCTGCTCGAGCGTGCCCTGCGGCACATGACCCCGAACTACACCCCGCCGCCGTTCGTCGCGGTCAAAGGCGCGGGCACCCGGCTGTGGGACACCGACGGCAAGGAGTACCTCGACTTCGCGACCGGGATCGGCGTCAACGCCCTCGGCCACGCCCACCCCGCGGTCGCCGCCGCCATCGCCGCGCAGGCCGCGACGCTCACGCACACCTCGAACACGTTCTACAACGACAAGTACATCGCGCTCTGTGAACGCCTGGCCTCGATCTCGTCTTGCGCCCGGGTGTTCTTGTGCAACTCCGGCACCGAGGCGGTGGAGGCGGCGTTGAAGACCGCGCGCCGCTTCTTCTTCGAGAACGGCGCGGCCAGGACCGGCTTCGTCGCCACCCACAACAGCTTCCACGGCCGCACCTACGGCGGCCTGACGGTCACCGGTCAGCCGAACCTGCAGCAGGGCTTCGGGCCGTTGCTCCCGGACGTGTCCCACGTGCCCTACGGCGATCTGGAGGCGATGCGCGCCGCCGTCGGCCCCAAGACCGCGGCGGTGATCGTCGAGCCGATCCAAGGCAACGGCGGCATCCTCGTGGCACCAAAGGGCTACCTCGCCGGGCTCCGGGAGATCACCAAGAAGGCCGGGGCGCTGTTGATCTTCGACGAGGTCCAGACCGGCATCGGCCGGACCGGCAAGTGGTTCGCGCATCAGCACGACGAGGTCGTCCCCGACATCATGACCTCGGCGAAGGCGGTGGGCGGCGGCCTGCCGCTCGGCGCGATGCTCACCACCGACGCCATCGCCGCGGTGGCGCTCAAGCCCTACAGCCACGCGAGCACCTTCGGCGGCAACCCGGTCGCCTGCGCCGCCGGCCTCGCGACCCTGGATGTCATCGTCAAGGAGGGCCTGCTCGCCAACTGCGCCCGGATGGGGGGCGTCGCCCAGGAGCTGTTCCAGGCGGTGGCGAGCAAACGCCCGATGCTCAAAGAATTCCGCGGCCGCGGCTTGATGGTGGGCCTCGCCCTCGACCGGCCGGCAAAGCCGCTGCAGAAGGCGTGCTTGGCGCGCGGCCTGCTCACGACGACCGCGGGCAACACCGTGCTGCGGCTGCTGCCGCCGTTGAACGTCCAGGGAGCGGAAATGGAGCGCGCCGCGACGATCATCGCCGAGGCGATGGCGGATCCGAGCGTGGCGTAAGGGTGGCTGGCCACGCGGCTTGACAGCGTCGGCAAGCGTGCGCACCGATTCGCCGACCTCGATTTCCGAGGATCCCAGACTGCTAGGAGGATCACGATGAGGCGTGCAGGTAAGTGGTTGGCGGTGGCAGGCGTGTTGTTCGCGGCCGGAGCAGTGACGGCGGCCGCCCCGGGTGTGTTGAGCTTTCCCAAGGACTACCGCTCGTGGGTGCACGCCAAGTCGATGGTGATTTCGGACAAGGCGCACGCCCTCTATGGCTTTCATCACGTCTACGTGAGCCCCAAGCACCTCAAGACCTTCCAGAGCGGCGGCCAATACGCGGAAGGCGCGGAGCTGGTCGTGCCGTTCTACGAGGTGGACGACAAGGCCGGGACCATCAGCCAGGGTGCGCTGAAGATGGTGGCGGTGATGAAGAAGGACAAGTCCGCCAAAGCGACCGGCGGCTGGCTGTGGGGCGCTTTTGACGCCAACGGCAAGACCATGGAGATGGACGTCAAGGCCGGCTGTTACGACTGCCACACCGCCAAGAAGGATCGCGATTTCGTCTTCTCGGAGTGGCAGTAGCCAACCCGGCGCCACGCGAGCAGCGGCGGCGGCCGGTCCTTGACCGTTCGCCTGCGCCTGCACAACGTGGTCGTATGCGACCCTTCCTCTTCGGTCTCTGTCTGACCCTCGTCGGCGCGCCGGCCTTCGCGCACGTGGCTCTGGTGTCGCCCGGCTCGCGCTACGGCCGGGACGTGCTCAAGGTGGGGCCGTGCGGCGTCGCCGGCGGCGAGCGCACGGATCGCGTCTACGGCTTCCGGCCAGGGGAGACGATCACGGTCGTCTTCGACGAGTACATCGACCACCCCGGCCACTTTCGGATCAGCTTCGACGCCGACGGTGACGACGACTTCGTCGTGCCCGCGAGCTTCGACGACCTCGATACCGCGCCGTCCGTCCTCCTCGACGGCATCGCCGACCGGACCGGCGGCGGGACCTATGAGGTCCAGGTCACGCTCCCCGACCTCGAGTGCGAGCGCTGCACGCTGCAGGTCATCCAGGTGATGACCGACAAGCCGCCGTACGGCGACGGCAACGACATCTACTACCAGTGCAGCGATCTCGTGCTCACGCGCGGCGAGCTGCCGCCGCCTCCACCTGGGCTCGAGGCGGACGACGCCGGCGGCTGCACCTGCGACGCGGCACCGGGGACCGCGGCTCTCGTCGTCGCGCTCCTGGTCATCACGCGGCGGCGGCGAACCTAGACAAGCCCTCCGATCGCTTGGGGCTTTGCCGCTCGACTGTGCCAGAACCGTCCGCGGTGTGCCGTAGGAAGTCGAGCCTGCGCCCGGCGACGCCGCGCTACTGTTTGTTGCCGTCGCTGTCGAACTTGAGGATGAAGAGGTCGGAGCCGCCGGCGCTGACGTTGCCGTCGAGGCCGCCCGGCGTCCAGCCGGCCACGTAGACGTTGCCGCTGCTGTCGGTGGCGATGCCGCCCACGCCCTCGCTGTTCGGGGTTCCGCGCTGGCGGGTCCACTGCCAGTCGCCGTTCGTGTTGTACTTGATGACGAAGAGGTCGGTGCCGTAGCCGGCGTTCATGACGCCGTCCAGGCAGCCCTCCGTCGTTCCGGCGACGTAGACGTTGCCGGTCGCGTCGGCGGCGACGGCGTAGGCCTGATCCTGGCCGTACTCGTTGTCGGTGCAATACGGAGGCGGCCGATCGTCGGAGGCGCGCTGGCGCGTCCACTGCTTCGTGCCGGCGCTGTCGTATTTGACGACGAAGATGTCCTTGTAGCTGCCGTCCGCGTTGCCGTCGAGGCCGCCGTCGGTCGACCCGGCGACGTAGACGTTGACGCCGTCCGTGGTGACGTCCTCGGCAACGTCTGTGAGTGCCGTGCCGAGCTGCTGTGTCCACTGCACGACGCCGGCGCTGTTGTACTTGCGGACGAAGAGATCCGTGCCGCCCGCGCTGCTGGCGCCGAGCGTCCCCGAGGTCGAGCCGGCGATGACGACGTTGCCATCCGCGTCCGCGGCCGCGCCGTAGGCGGAGTCGGTGCCGCTCGTCCCCGCCTGCCGCGTCCACTCCCAGTTGCCGTCCGTGTCATACTTGGCGACATATAGATCGAAGCCACCCTGGTTCGTGTGGCCGGCGAATTGCCCGTCGGTAAAGCCGGCCAGGAAGACGTTGCCGCTCGCGTCGACGGCGGCGGCTCGGACGGGATCGCCGCCGAAGGCGGTCGGTGGCGTGCCGTTCGGGGTGCCGAGCTGTCGCGTCCACTGCCAGGTGCCGGCGCTGTCGTACTTGACGACGATGCCGTCGGAGACGCCCTGCAGGGTGCCGCCCAGGCTCCCCGTGGTCGTGCCGGCCAGATAGACGTTGCCGCTCGCATCGACGCCGACGTCTTCGGCCCAATCGTCCGCCGAGCCGCCGAGCTGCCGGCTCCAGCGGTTCGTTCCGGAGAAGTTGTGCTTGGTGAGGGCCGCGTCGGTCCCTCCCTGGGCCGCGCCACCGAAGCTGCCGTAGGTATAGACCGCGGCGTAGACGTTGCCGCCGGCATCGACGGTGAGCCCCTGAGCGGAGTCAAAGGAGGCGGTGCCGAGCTGCTTCGTTCCCGCCCAAGCCCCCAGGCACGTGCCGGCCCCGTCGCACGCGAGCAGGCCCAGGCAGTCGCCGCGCGGATCCGTGTCGGCAACGTCGTCCGCGCACTCGTAGCTCGTACCACTGCCGCCGCAGAACGAGCAGTCGCCACAGCTTTGCACCGGGACGCAGGCGTAGTGCGTCCCTCCAGCTGCACCGAGACAGTCGCCGCAACCGCCGCACGTGGTTTCGACCGGCGCGCACGAGAAGCCCGAGCCGTCGTCCGCGCAGACGTCGCAGTCACCCGTGCAGATGTCGGCGTCCGGCAAGCACGAGCCCTGTGAGCCCGCGAGGTTGCAGCGGTCGCAGTTGCCCGGGCAGGAGCTGTCGCAGCAGACGCCGTCGGCGCAGTGCCCGGAGGCGCACAGGGTGTCGTCCGCGCCGCAGCCCTGGCCGTTGTCGAGCAGACAGGACACCGACGCCCCGACGGTGACGCAGACGCCGTCCCCTGGGGCAAAGAGCGTGCAGTCAGCAGGCCCCACGGGCGGGAATACGCAGCAGAATTGCCCCTGACAGGTGCCGCCAGCGAGGCTGGTATCGCACGTGCCCGTCAGCGCACGGCAGACGTTCGGTGGGGAGGGCTGCTCGCACTGATAGGGGCTCCAGTTGGACACGCTCACCGCCGGGTCGCACACCAGGCAGCCGCTCTCTTGCGCAATGGCTCCGGCCCCGACCGCGTCCGCGACCCCGTCGGCGTTGATGTCGAGCAGACAGCCGGCGAGGCAGTCGAGTGTTGCCGGGCAGGTGGTGCAGGTGACGGTCGAGGGGGCGTAGGTGCATTCTCCGTTCTGGCAGGTGCCGGTGTAGATGCGGGCCACGCCGGGGGCGGCGCACTGGGGCTCCGGCACCTGATCGCACATCACCGCCGGCTCGCCGCGACACTGCTGCTGTGCGTCGCAGTGCTTGTTCTTGGTACACGCGTCCCCGTCGTCACACGAGCTTCCCACCATCGCCGCCGCGTAGTGGCACTGGCCGGCCCGGCAATACGCTCCGTCGGCGATCTCGCACAAGGCGGGCGCCGCACAGTCCCCGTCCGCGTCGCAGTCGTGGTTGATGACCTTGCACGTGCCCTGGTCGCAGGCCTGCGACTTGGGACATTGCGTGTCCCCGGCGCAAAGCTGCAGACAGAGGCCGTCGACACACAACGTTCCCGGAGCGCACTCCCCGCCGCTGCCGCAGGGCTCGCCGGCGCCGCCCACGACCGGCGAGCCCGCGCAGGCCAACGAAAGAGTCACGAGCGAACAGCTCGCCACACACGACTTGACCATGAAGCCTCCACCAGGAGTCTCGTGCTCTACGAAACAGCCTACCAGGCTTCGCGCTCGGAGCGTAGGACGTCCCTGTTCACAAGCTCTCCCACCGCCGCCACCAAGTAGCCTCGCCGAACATCACCACCGCCGGCTCGTCCCGCCGGGTCGCGTCGCAGGGCGCCGCGACGTGCCGGCGCATGTAGCCGCACTTCGGACAGATCCTGGCTTCCTTCGAGAACGACGTGTGGCACTGGGTGCAGGTGACCAGGTACATGGGCTCCTCCGGGTTTACCGCGGCGACGCGCCGCGGGCGCGTTGTCAGTCTCCCGCCTCCCGGGGTGCGTCGTCAAAAAACGGGCATCAAGAGGGCCGCTCGCCGGTCCCCACTCGAGAGGAATTCCTCTCGGTCCCCGCCCCACCCGAGTATGAGGTGGCCGGCCTGTCAACTGTAGATCTATCCATCCGGTAGTCTCTGCTACCGGGTCTTGGTAGTCCGTCGCCGCAGCCAGGCGCCTCGAGGAGGTTGTCATCACTCGAGTATTCGT
>JACRCV010000063.1 GCA_016218825.1 Deltaproteobacteria bacterium | reverse complement strand
GCCGGCCTCGTCGGTCCGGCGGCGCCATGGAGGCAGGTCACGCGGGGGGGTCAATGCTCCTGGGAAACTCCGGGCCCAGGGGGGTCAATGCTCGTGAGAAACTTCAGGCGAGGGGGGTCAATGGTCGTGAGAATCGACACCTGCCGCCGCCGCAGCTGGACACCGTCGAGGTCGCGGCGCCGAGCGCTTGAGGCGGACTCGAATGCCGTCGCCCGGCTGGCGGTTTGCCAATCGGCGGGGTTGTCGCTGCCGCACTCGCCCCAACCCGAGGTGCACGGCACGCTGAGCGCCAAGTCCTCGTCGATCTCGTATTGAGGAGCCCCGCCGAGCTTCGGTGCACGCCGGGCGCGGGATCCGGCGCATCGATCGTCGAATCATCCAGAGTCCTCCCTTCAATACCAGCAGAGGGGGCCCATCATCGTGTACGGCATGTCGAAGACCGGATCGCGGGTGTTGCCGAGGCTGTTGAGGTACTGGTCGCAGGTCTGGCCGGGCCCGCAGTTCGGGCAGACGGCGGCGGGGTTCGCGGGGTACGACGCGCAGCCGTTCGTGCCGTAGCCGCAGGTGGACATCCACGGGATGCAGCTGCAGCAGTTCTGGTTGCCGATCGAGCACACGCCGCAGTACATCTGCCCGGTCTCGAGTACGCTCGGCCAGTAGTAGCAGGGTATGTCGCAGGCCTGCCCATCTCCAGTGTGATCGAAGCCCTCGTCGATCTGGCCGTCGCAGTCGTCGTCGCTGTCGTTGCACTCCTCGATGGGAGTCGCCGGGCAGCCCGACCAGACGCCGGCGTTGCAGATCTCGGTCGCGGTCGTCGGGCAGGCGCACCCCCGCGTCCCCCGGTCGACGATGCCGTCGCAGTCGTTGTCTTTGCCATCGCAGATCTCGGCGGCCGGCGCGCCGGGCGTCGCCGTGCACTCCGAGCCGCTGCCGTCGGCGCTGCAGGCCACGGTGCCGGTCGCCTGGCATTCGCCGACGCCGACCGTGCAGGGCACGCCCAGGCCGAAGTCTTCGTCGACGGCGCCGTCGCAGTTGTTGTCTTCATCGTCACAGCGCTCGGGCGCCGGCACCGGCGGATCCACGGAGCAGCGCGTGCTCTGACCGTCGGCGCTGCAGATCGTGGTTCCGCTGACGCTGCAGGCGCCGGTGGCCGCGGTGCAGAGCTGACCGAGCGCGAAGTCCTCGTCAATCTCACCATCACAATCGTTGTCCTGATCGTCGCAGACCTCGGGCGACGGCAGGTCATTCGTGGGGCTGCAGACCGCGGCGCCGTCAGCGCCACAGACGTTGCGTCCACAAGCACCGCCGGCGACACCGCAGAGCCTGCCAACCCGGAAGCCCTCGTCCGTTAGCGCGTCGCAATTGTTGTCTTTGCCGTCGCAGAGCTCCGTCGCGCCCGCGTAGACCGTGGCGTCGTTGTCGACGCAGTCGTCGCAGAGGCATTGGGTGCTCGCGCTGGTGCAAGACTCGGGGGCGAAGTGGCGGTCGTGATCGTCGTCGGTGAAGCCGTCGCAGGGGCCGTGCAGGGGGTCGTCGGCGCACGTCGCGGCGCTCACCCCCATCAGCGCCGGCAGCAGCCAAGCGATTCGGGTGCCGCGGGCGCGCGTGGTCGCGGCGCGAGGCGCGGTCTTCCGCTGGTCCATTCGGGTCACGTCCGCCTCCGTGGTCATCTACAGCACCACCGGGAGCGCCTTGCTCCAAGTGTTGTTGGCCTCGTTGGATTCGGCGATGGTGTTGTCGGCGTCGGCGGCGACGATGAGATAGACGATCGTGCCGGCGGCGAGATCGGTCGGCGTGGTCCCGTCGAGGATCATTTGCAGCGACGCGCCGGGCGGCATCGAGTCGCTCCAGACCAGATCCGTCGCCAGAACGTCGTCGGCGGCGTCGACGGTGGTCCCGTTTCGCGACAGGTAGAGCCGAAGGTTGGAGCTCGGCGCCCACCCGGTGCCGGCGTTGACCACGTCGATGATGACTCGGATGGCGCGGTTGTTGCGGATGTTGGTGTTGTAGTTGAGCGCGCCGGCGAGCTGCAGATCGATCGGGTCGGTGCTGGTGTGCTCGCAGGGCGGCGTGTCACACGCCTGCTGAAAGACCGCGAGCGGCGGACACAGCGCGGCGGCGTCCTCGTTGGCCTTAATCGTCACCGTGAGCAGGCCGAGCTCGGGGAGACCGGTCGCGGCGACGCGGCCCGCGGTGATGATCGTGTAGTTACCCGCGGCGGCGTACTTGTGGATCACCATCGGCGCCAGCAACGGGTTGCCGGCAGCCCGCGCGTGGTGGGTGGCGCTCGTCGCCGGCATCGTCACGAGCTTGGTGCCCGCCGGCAGGGTCTGCGAGGTCGGAAAGCCCTCCCCGGCCTCGTCGATGAGCACCTTCATCGTCGGGCCGTCGCCGAAGCTCAGGTAAATGGGGTGGGTCGCGTCACCGCCGCGGGCGATGTCGAAGCCGTTCACGGTGTCGGCGATCGCCACGGCCCACGGGCTCGGCTTGCCCTGGTTCGGTCCCGGCGTCGGATCGGGGGCGCACGAAAACGCCACGAGCGACGACTCGCCCCAGCCGCCAAGGGCCGCCGCGCGAGCGTCGTTGTTGCCACAGATGGTGTAGTACGAGTTCAGCTCGAAGTAGCTGTCGCTCGCCCAGATCCAAAACGGGTTGGCCGACGCCACCCGCCGCGGATCGCCCCAGGTGAGCCCGAGGCCGAACGCGCCGCTGCTGGCGCAGCTGTAGCTCGGATTGCCCGGGCAGTAGTAGCCCTCGACCCGCTCCTCCCAGGCGACCGCGTTCACCAACGCGTCACCGTCGATCGACGCGCGGCTCCGGTCACTGCGCATCAGATAGTGGGCCGGCGGGCCGACCCAGAGCCCGAGCGTGCAGCGGTGAAAGTCCGCCAGCGTCGAGTCCAAGGGCACGTCCGCGGCGCATCCCGAGCCGCTCCAGGTCCGAGTCACGCCGGACTGCGGGTCGACGAAGCCCTGCTCGCCCTTGCGCGACAGCAAGTGGTCCACGAGCGCGATCCGCCGGCCGGCGATGTAGAGCGCCGCGCCGTAGATGTCCTCGGCCGGGATCTCCGCGAGCCCGTCGAGGTCGGCCTCCCATGAGAGGCTTACGAAGTCGCTTGCGAACCTCGCGATCTCCGAATCGCACACCGCCCCAAGCCGGCAGGTCAAGCCGGCGCAGCAGCCGGCGCAGTCACTCGCGGTGCAGGTGCTGCCGCACTGGTCGTCGTCGCCGCTGCACCTGCCGGCGCATTGGGGCTCGCAGAAGCAGGCGTGCAGGCTCGGCTCGCAGACGGCGGGCGCCACGCAGGTGTCACACATCGCGCCAGTGTCGCCGCAGAGCGCGTTCGATTGCGCCGCGAAGGGTACGCAGGTAAAGGCTGACGGATCGCAGCAGCCCTCGGCGCAGCTACCGAGACACACGCCGCCACAGTTATCCGGACCGCCGCATTTCCCGGCGCAGAGGACCGCGGGATCCGTGGCGACCGCGCTGCACTCGACGCCGGTCCCGTCCGCGGTGCAGCGCATCGCGCCGTCGTTCAGGCACGCGCCTTCGCCCGCCGAACACAGCGCGCCGACACCAAAGCCCTCATCGATCTCGACGTCACAATCGTTGTCCTGATCGTCGCAGACCTCGGGCGACGGCAGGTCATTCGTGGGGCTGCAGACCGCGGCGCCGTCAGCGCCACAGACGTTGCGTCCACAACCACCGCCGGCGACACCGCAGAGCCTGCCGACCCGGAAGCCCTCGTCCGTTAGCGCGTCGCAATTGTTGTCTTTGCCGTCGCAGAGCTCCGTCGCGCCCGCGTAGACCGTGGCGTCGTTGTCGACGCAGTCGTCGCAGAGGCATTGGGTGCTCGCGCTGGTGCAAGACGCGGGGGCGAAGTGGCGGTCGTGATCGTCGTCGGTGAAGCCGTCGCAGGGGCCGTGCAGCGGGTCGTGGCCGCAGCCGACTGCCCCGACGGTCACTATGAGGAGGACCGCAGAGCGCCGTCGCGCCGCCGTGCCTGAGACCTGTCGCCTCCATCGTCTCGTCATCGGGAGACCTCTCGTTGCCGGTCCGACGTTGCAGACATCGTGCCGGTGCCGGTCGCGGCCCTGCGTGTCCAAGTCCCTGGATCATACCAGAGACCTGGTCGGGCCGCGGGCGAGCAGTGGACGGCGCAGCCTCTCGCGGCCTGCGGCGTGGACGAATCGTCCTGCAAACGACCTGGCGCGCCTTTGGAGTCGGGGCGGCGCGGCGGACGTATCCGCGCCCGGTCGCCCGCGGACTAGCCGGGTTGGGGCCTCGACGGGAGCAAGGTGGCAGAATTGTCGGCCAAGGGAGTGCCCGCGTGATACGCTTCGTGGCAACCCACGGTCCTCGAGAGGTTCGTCAAATGACTCTGACAGCCAACCCCCTGTGTTCGGTCGGTGCGCTCGGCGCGCTCTTCGTCCTCGGTGCCTGCAGCGGCAAGGTGATCTTCGAACAACCCGCCGGCGACCCGACCGCGGGCGACTGCGCGAACCGCGTCAAAGACGGCGCCGAGACCGGCGTCGACTGCGGCGGCAGCTGTGGCGCGTGTCAGCTCGGAGACGAGTGCACCACCGCGACCGACTGCGAAAGCGGCATCTGCACCGCCGGCCATTGCCAACAGTGGCAGAGCTGCGGCAACGGCGTCGTCGAGGGTCCGGAGCTGTGCGACCAGGCGGCGACCGGCGGCCACAGCTGCATCAGCCTCGGCTTCGAGGGCGGCGGCAGCCTCGCCTGCAACGCCACCTGCGACGGGTGGAGCACGACCGGTTGTCTGACCGCGGCGCACTGCGGCGACGCCCTGACCGAGGGGCCGGAGAGGTGTGACGGCACCGACCTCAACACCGAGACCTGCGAGACGCTCGGCTACGACGGCGGCGCGCTGGCCTGCAACGGCGACTGCACCGACTTCGTCACCACCGCCTGCACCACCGCGGCGACCTGCGGCGACGGGGTGCGCGCCGGGCCGGAGATCTGCGACGGCGGCGATCTCGCCTCGAAGACCTGCGTGGCGCTCGGCTACGACAGCGGCAGCTTGCGCTGCAAGCCGGATTGCACGGGCTACGACACCGGCCTCTGTGTAGTCTCGGCGTATTGCGGCAACACCGTCGTCGACGGCGGCGAGGCCTGCGACGGCGCCGCCCTCGGCAACGAGACCTGCGAGACGCTCGGCTACGACGGCGGCCTGATCGCCTGCGCCGGCGACTGCACGTACGACACGCTGGGCTGCCAGACTGCGACGACCTGCGGCGACAACGTCCGCGCCGGGCCGGAGGCGTGTGACGGCGGTGATCTGGCGAATCAGACCTGCGCCGGCCTGGGCTTTACCACCGGCGTCCTCGGCTGCACTGAGGGCTGCGCCTTCGACACCGCCCTCTGCAGCCGCTGTGGTGACGGCGCCGCGACCGGCGGCGAGGTGTGCGACGGCGACGATCTGAAGGCCAACACCTGCCGCGGCCTCGGCTTCGAAGGCGGCGGCGTGCTCGACTGCGCGCCGACCTGCGACGCCTTCGTCACCACCGACTGCGTGACCGGCGCGCGCTGCGGCGACGGCGTCGCCACCGGCCCGGAGCAGTGCGACGCCGACGACAAGAAGAGCCAGACCTGCGTAACCCTCGGCTTCGCGGGCGGCAACCTCGGCTGCAGCGGCGGCTGCACCTTCGACACCAGCGCCTGCTACCGCTGCGGCGACGGGACGCCGAACGGCACCGAGCAGTGCGACGACGGCAACCTCGTCGACGACGACGACTGCCGCGACGACTGCACCCGCCCCAGCTGCGGCGACGGCCTGGTGGCGAGCGCCGCGACCACCTATCACGAGACCTGTGACGAAGGGGCCGCGAACAGCGACACCTACTCGGCGACCAGACACTGCAACGCCTCGTGCACCGGCTTTGCCCTCTACTGCGGTGACGGGCTCCCGGGCGGCAGCGAAGCCTGTGACGAAGGGGCCGCGAACAGCGACGCCTACGCCGCGACCCAGCACTGCAACGCCTCGTGCTCCGGCCTTGCCCTCTACTGCGGTGACGGGCTGCCGGGCGGCAGCGAAGCCTGTGACGACGGGGCGGCCAACAGCGACACCTACGCCGCGAGCAGACACTGCAACACCTCGTGCTCGGGCTACGCGCTCTACTGCGGCGATGGCCTCCCGGGGGGCAGCGAGACCTGTGACGACGGGGCGGCCAACAGCGACGCCTACGCCGCGAGCAGACACTGCAACACCGCGTGCTCGGGCTACGCGCTCTACTGCGGCGACGGGCTCCCGGGGGGCAGCGAGACCTGTGACGAAGGCGCCGCCAACAGCGACGCCTACGCCGCGACCCAACACTGCAACGCCTCGTGCACCGGCTTTGCCCTCTACTGCGGTGACGGGCTGCCGGGCGGCAGCGAAGCCTGTGACGACGGCGCCGCCAACAGCGACGCCTACGCCGCGACTCGGCACTGCAATATCTCGTGCTCCGGCTTTGCCCTCTACTGCGGTGACGGGCTGCCGGGCGGCAGCGAAGCCTGCGACGACGGCGCCGCCAACAGCGACGCCTACGCCGCGACCCGGCACTGCAACGCCTCGTGCTCCGGCTTTGCCCTCTACTGCGGTGACGGGCTGCCGGGCGGCAGCGAAGCCTGTGACGACGGGGCGGCCAACAGCGACGCCTACGCGCCGGCAGCGCACTGCAACGCCCTGTGCTCCGGCTTTGCCCTCTATTGTGGTGACGGGCTGCCGGGCGGCAGCGAGGTCTGCGACGAAGGCAGCACCACGAACGGCACTTACGGTCACTGTAACGTCGGCTGCAGCGGCCTCGGGCCGCGCTGTGCCGATGGCGTGGTGCAGTGGGCCAATGGCGAGCAGTGCGACGACGCCAACGGCGTCGACAACGACAGCTGCCGCGACAACTGCAAGCGCCCGGGGTGCGGCGACGGGTTCGTGAGCGATCTGGCGGCGGCGCCTTGGACCGAGGTGTGTGATCTCGGCGCCGCCAACGACGACCTCGGCAACTGCACGACGCGCTGCACGCGGCCCGCCTGCGGCGACGGCGTCTGGGCCGAGAACGCCACCGGGATCTACGGCGAATTCTGCGACGGGCTCGACCTCGACCCGACCCAAGGCCTGTCGCCACCGCCCGACTGCACCGACTTCCCGCCGCTGTTGAACGGTGTGCTGCAGTGCGACAGCGACTGCACCGCCTTTGACACCTCGGCGTGCGTCGGCTGCGGCAACGACCGCATCGACAACGGCGAGCGCTGCGACGGCACCGCCCTGGGGGGCGCCGGCTGCAGCCAGTTCGGCTTCACCGGCGGCACCCTGCAGTGCAATCCGTCATGCAGCGGCTACCTCACGACGGCCTGCACCGGCGGCTGCGGCGACGGCAGCGCGCAGCCGACCGAGGCCTGTGACCCCGGCAACCCCGTGACCGGCACGCCCACTCCCGACCTCAAGGGCCAGAGCTGCGCCTCGTTCCCGCCGCTCTTTGGGCCGGGGCTCGCCTGCACGCTCGACTGCAGCGCCTTCGACAAGTCGGCGTGCGCCGGCTGCGGCAACGGCGTCAGAGAGGGCGCCGAAGCCTGCGACGGCCTCGACACCGCCGGCGCCACCTGTCTGTCGATCGGCAAGGGCTACACCGGCGGCGTGCTCGGCGCCTGCAGCGCCAACTGCCTGGGCTTCGACGAGTCGGGCTGCCACACCTGCGGCAACGGCACGGTCGAGACCGCGCGCGGCGAGCTCTGCGACGGCCAGAACCTCGACGGCAAGCGCTGCACCGATCTGATCGCGGTGGCGCCGTCCAACTACTTCGACGGCGGCGAGCTGTCGTGCGCCGAGGACTGCTTGTCCTTCGACACCGACTTGTGCCTGAACTGCGGCGCCTGCCCGGGCGGCCAGACCTGCGTCGACGGCGCCTGCGCCTGCCCGACCTTCCTCACCGACTGCAGCGGCGCCTGCAAGAACCTGACGGTCGACCCGTTGAACTGCGGCGCCTGCGGCACCGCCTGTGGCGGCACCGACGTCTGCTACGGCGGCAAGTGTGTGACGAGCACCCAGTGCGCGGCGCCGCTCGTCGCCTGCACCAGCGCCCACCTGTGCGTCGACCCCAAGACCGACAGCGCCCACTGCGGCGCCACCGGCGGCGCCAACTGCGGCACCCTGTGCTCGTCGGGCTTCGCGTGCATCGACGGCACCTGCAGCAACGCCATCAAGCCGGTAGGGCCGGCCCCGGCCAAGTGCGTCGGCGGCGGTCCGGCGATCTCCACGGGCCTGGGCGGCGCGCTCGAGTGCGCCGGCGACCTGGCGGCGGTCACCTTCCGCTGGGCTCTCTGTGCGTGCCATGACGTTTCCAAGATGCAGCAAGGTATCCTCACCGACGGCTTCAACAGCTCCATCGCTCCGTACGCGGCTCCCAGGTGTGTCAACAACGCCGCCGCGTGCATGAACGACCTGCAATGTCCAGGCAGCACCTGCAAGGGCGGTACCGGAGCCGGCCTCGGGGCCAACGGCTACGCAACATTTGGCACCTCCGGTATCGATGGCAACGTGTTTGGAACAGTGTGGACGGCGAACAAGACCGGCGTCGACGGCATCACTCCGTGGGGCAACGTCACCAGTGACGCCAAGAAGCTCTTCGTCGATGGTGACGTGCGCATCGGCGGCAACCTTGCCATTGGCGGCGGCGGCGGCCTCGAGTGCAACAAGAACCTCTTTGTGGTGGGCTCCGGCACCGGGAGCGGGGTCGTGGAGGGCACGATCTACTGCGCCAACTGGGGCTCGGTCGGGTTCACCGGCGCGAAGGTGCCCACGCCCGGACTTACGGTCCCAGACGCGTGCGACTGTTCAGCCGGCCAGTTGATCGACGTCGCGGCCATCATAAGTGCGCATCGCTGTACCGGCGCGACCTACGCTACCTGCCCGGCGGGGAACAACGACAACGCGTCCATCCAGCTCGACCCCGACGTCTTCCAGATCACCGGCGGCCGTCTGGACCTGGACTGTGGGTACTACTACCTCACTCAGATCGCGCAACCGGCGACGATCGTGGTCCACGGCCGCGCGGCGCTGTTCATCGGCGGCAACATCCAAGCTGGCTCTGTGCAGATCACGCTCGATGCGGCGGCCGAGCTCGACATCTTCGTCCTCGGCAGCTTCTACGTAAACGCCGGAATGCGCATCGGCTCGCCGGCCTTCACCTCGCGCACTCGCCTGTACGTCGCCGGCACCGTGGTCGATCTAGTCCAGCCGTCCTACATCGCGTCCAACATCTACGCCCCGAATGCGCTAGCTAGCATCACCCAAGATCTCGACATCTACGGCGGCCTGTTTGCCAAGAACTTCTCGATCACCCAACCGGCGCGCATTCACTTCGACACCGGCGTCGTCAAAGCCGGCGACTACTGCCCGCCGCCGTGCGGCAACGGCCAGCTCGACGCCGGCGAGCAATGTGACGGAACGGTCTTTGGCGCCGAGACCTGCGTCAGCCGGGGGTTTGCCGGCGGCAGCCTGGTGTGCGTGATGGACGACCCGACGCCGGCCAACAACTGCAAGGTCGACGACAGCGGCTGCTACGAGTGCGGCGACGGCCTGGTCAACGGCGGCGAGGACTGCGAGGGCGCGGGGCAGGTGGGCGGCGCCGACGGCTGCACGACGCTCGGCTACACCGGCGGCGACCTGTACTGCTTCGCCGCCAGCTGCACCTACGACACCACGCGCTGTTACAGCTGCGGCAACGGCGTCATCGAGGCCGCCGAGCAGTGTGACGGCAGCGCCCTGAACGGGGTCACCTGCCAGACGCTGGGCTACGACGGCGGCACGGTGAGCTGCAACGGTCTCTGCCAGCGGCTGCTCGCCTGCTACCGCTGCGGTGACGCCGTGCTCGACCCGGCCGAGCTCTGCGATCCGGCGACCACCGACCCCGCGGACGATCTGCTCCCGGCCGGCGTCGACTGCGCCAGCCTCGGCTTCACCGCCGGCGCCGTGCACTGCCAACCGAACTGCAGCTACGACACCTCCGGCTGCACCCGCTGCGGCAACTACCTGTTGGAGAGCGGCGAAGCGTGCGACGGCAACAACCTCGCCGGCCAGACCTGCAACTCGCCCACCCTCCCGGGCCAGACGACGCCGCCCTTCGACGGCGGCACGCTCGCGTGCGGCGCCACCTGCGCCTTCGATCTGAGCCTCTGCGCCCGCTGCGGTAACGACGCCCGGGAGCCGGGCGAGCAGTGCGACGCCGCCGACCTCGGCGGCGCGACCTGCGAGACCTTGGGCTTCGTTCCCGGCCCAGGGTTGAGCTGCAACAGCGACTGCACCTTCGACAACGACTGCACGCTGCCGCCGTCTTGCGGCGACGGGCTGCTCGACACCCTCGAGCTCTGTGATCCCGGCGACCCGAGCGGCACGCCGCCGCCGGCGCCGATCACCATCACCTGCCAGGATCTCGGCTTCACCGGCGGCACCATCACGGTGTGCGACGCCGACTGCACCCCCGACACCTCCGGCTGCACCCGCTGCGGCAACAACATCCTCGAGGCAGGCGAGGAGTGTGACGGCAACCGGCTGAACGGCGCCGCCTGCCCGGATCAGGGGACGGTGGTCTGCACCACGAGCTGCACGCTGAACTACTCCGGCTGTCGCTCGTGCGGCGACGGGCTGATCCAGGCCCCCGAGATCTGCGACCCGGGCGACATCACCGACGGCAACCCGGCACCGGCGTTCGGCGGCCAGAGCTGCAGCACCGCCGGCTACGACGGCGGTGACATCGCCTGCACCTCGGCCTGCGCCCTCGACCTCACCGCCTGCTATCGTTGCGGCGACGGCACCCTCGACGCCACCGAGAGCTGTGACCCGGGCGACACCACCGACAACGTCCCGCCCCCGGACTTGGGCGGCAAGACCTGCAGCACCTACACGAGCGGCAGCCCGTACTGGGGCGGGACCCTCGCCTGCTTCGGGGACTGCAGCTTCAACCCCGGCGGCTGCCGGCGCTGCGGCGACGGCCGCATCGACGCCGGGCGGACGCCGCCCGAGGAGTGCGACCTGACGAACCTCAACGGCCAGACCTGCGTGACCCTCGGCCTGACCGGCACCGGCTTGAGCTGCAACGCCGACTGCACCTTCGACACCTCGGCGTGCGGCAGCGCCACGAGCTGCGGCGACGGCGTCATCGACCCCGGCGAGGTCTGCGATCCAGGCGGCCTCGGCACCCCCCCGGCGGCGCCGAACCTCAACAACAAGCAGTGCACCGACCTCGGCTACCCGGGCGGCGGCACCCTCAGCTGCACCGCGGGCTGCGCCTTCAACACCTCGTTGTGCAAGCAGTGCAACGGCTGCCGTGATTGCAACAACCAGGCCTGCATCAACAACCAGTGCACCGAATGTGTCGACCACCCTGATTGTTGCTCGCCGTTGAAATGCGTCGGCGGCGAGTGCGTGCTATTCTGAGTGCTCAGTGATTGCGTGCCTCGCCGCGGCGGTCCCGCGTAGGACCGCGCGCGAGCCGCGGAGAAACCGATGAACCTGCGCTTGGCTTCGTTGCTCGTGCTCGTCACCCCTGGGTGCTCGGGGCTGCTGGTCATTCAAGAGCCCCGGCACGCCGTGCCCTGCACCTCCTCCTCCGAGTGCGGCATCGACTGGGTCTGCGACACCACCCTCGGCGAGTGCGTCCCCTCGCCGGGACCGTGCTCGAAAGACCAACCGGATGGCGACTGCGCCCGCGGCCGCCTGTGCGCCGGGGGCGTGTGCTTCTGCGTCGATGCTGCCGCCTGCTGCGCGGCGACCGGGTGCAAAGAGCCGAACCCCGACTGGTGCGTATGCCCGCCCGACCAGGGCTGCGACGCCGACGGTAAGTGCACCACGGACCCGTCCACGGCATGCTCGCCGGCGCGCCCCGACGGGTGGTGCGACCACGGCGAGGTCTGCATCGGCGGCCATTGCGTGCCGAACCGCTACCCATGCTCTCCCGAGCACCCCGGCGGCTGGTGTGACCCGGGATTGACCTGCTTCGAGGGCCGCTGCATTCCGATCGATACCCCGTGCAGCCGCGCGAACCCGGCCGGCCAATGCCCATCTGGTCAGGCGTGCGACGCGACCAGCGGGACCTGCAAGACCATCCAGTGCCGCCCCGGGATCCCGGGCGCCTGCCCGGAGGATCAGGTCTGCGAGGCCACCGGCTGCGTGCCGCTTCCCTGCTCGCAGGACCACCCGACCGGCGCCTGTCCCGACGGCCAGTACTGCAGCGACGCGTGGATCTGCGTGATCATCGGCAAGTGCGGCGCCGACACCGACTGCGATCCGAACCAGTATTGCGACACCGCCCTGACCTGCCGCGCGACCGGGCAATGCGCGGTCGACGAGGACTGCAGCGTCGAACAGGCGGTCGAGTACGGCCAAGGCTACGCCTGCCCGGCCGGCACCTGCTCCGAGAGGCTGACGTGCACGATGCCGACCGACTGCAAACCGGGCAAGTTCTGCAGCACCGCCGGCAACTGCTTGGCGCCGCCGGGCTGCGACACCACGCCTGATTGTCCGACGGGCACGACGCCGCCGAAGGTGTGCTCGACGGCCGGCATCTGCATCGACGAGAACACCTGTCTGGTGCGGGCTGACTGCCCGGATCCGGTGGGTGAGATCTGCAGCGCGACCTCCGAGTGCATCACCGCCGGCACCTGCAACCTCGACGCGGACTGCGCGCCGGGACACAGCTGCAACGCGCCGGACTGCGTGGTCTCGGGCACGCTCTGCGTCACCAACGACCTCAAGTACACCGGCTGTAACGCCACCGAGTACTCGTGCTGCGACTCCGCATCCTCGACCGATTGCTGCCCGTTGGGTCAACGCTGTTTCTATGACGCCGGCTGCAGCACGCCCGGGACCTGCTCCTGCATCACGCCGCTCACCTGCGTGACGGCGGCCGACTGCCCGACCGGGACGTTCACCTGCGACGACAGCCATCACTGCGTCACGAGCGAAGCGTGCGCCACGACCGGGTGCGGCGCGACCGGGAAGTGCAGCGCTACCGGCGCCTGTCTGCCGGCCGGCGGCTGCGCGACCGCCGCCGACTGCGCGGTCGGCGAGACCTGCAACGTCCAGTGGCAATGCGAGCCGGTGCCGGAGTGCACGATGGCCCGGCTGTCGGCCGGCGACCTGGCGCCGCCCAACATCCTGGTGGCGCTGGATCGGTCGGCGAGCATGCAGATCTGCGGCGCCGGCGAATCCCTCGCCGGTTGCTGCGGCTACTCGTGCTCCGATCCGACGATCACCATCACCTGCGCCGACGCCAACTCCGGCCGCGCGCCCTATTGCATCGCCGGCGTGCCCTCGTGCAGCACCACCGGAACGCCGCGGTGCTCGGACGGCACGGTCGGCTGCAGCGGCGGCGGCTCCCCGACCTGCACCGGCGCCAGCGCCCCCTTCACCTTGGAGTGCCCCGGCAGCCAGACCGCGATCTGCACCAGCCAGACCCCGGACTGCAACACCGGCGGCCACGGCGAGACCACGAGCCGCTGGGAGCAGGCGGTGCAGGCGGTCACCGACGTCATCGCCGATCAGGCCGGCAACGCCAACTTCGGCCTGGCGCTGTTCCCGCACCCGACCGGCACCGAGACCTGCGTCACCGACTGCAACTGGTACTCGTGCAGTGATCGCTCGAACAACAACGCCGGCGCCATCGACGTCAGGGTCGCGGCCAACCAGCAAGCGGCCATCGGCGCCGCGCTCGTGCCGACGATGCCCGGCGGCGGCACCCCGACCGGGCAGACCCTGCGCGCCATCGGCGCCGACCTGTTCGCCGCCGGCCTCGACGACCCCGCGACCCAGAACGCCGTCCTCCTGGTGACCGACGGCGAGGCGATCGGCGACGTCGACCCGGCGACGCAGAAGGTCTGCCGGCCGCCCTGCACCGACACGACGAAGAACGGCGACGAGAGCGACGTCGACTGCGGCGGCACCTGCGCGCCGTGCATCGACGGCGGCCTGTGCCTGACGGCGAACGACTGCGAGCACAACATCTGTCGCACCGGGATGTGTCGCGCCGCGACCTGCGGCGACGCCGGCCAGAACGGCTCGGAGACCGACGTCGACTGCGGCGGTGCCTGCGGGCCATGCGCCGACGGCGCGAGCTGCACCACCGGCGCCGACTGCGCCAGCGGCAACTGCCAATTGTTGCGCTGCCTGGTCCCCGCCTGCGGCGACGGCATCAAGAACGGCTCCGAGACCGACGTCGACTGCGGCGGCAGCAGCTGCGCCGCGAACTGCGCCGACACCAAGGGTTGCGCCGACGACGCCGACTGCACCTCGAGCGCGTGCCAGGCGGGCATCTGCCGGATCGGGACCTGCAACAACGGCGGCAAGGACGGCCTCGAGACCGACGCCGACTGCGGCGGCTCCGCCTGCGGCCCGTGCGTCGACGGCAAGACCTGCACCGCGGACGGCGACTGCACCAGCGCCTTCTGCAACGGCGCGCCGGCCGGCGTCTGCGCCACACCGCAGTGCAAGGACGGCCTGCTAAACGGCTCGGAGACCGACGTCGACTGCGGCGGCAGCTGTCCGGCGTGCGGCGGCGGCAAGACCTGCGCGCTGCCCGGCGACTGCGTCAGCGCCACCTGCGCGCCGTGCGACACCAGCTGTAGCAGCAACGACTGCAACTCGGGGACCTGCACCAACGCGGCCTGCCCGATGTGCGACGGCGGCGTCGGCAACTGCCAGGCACAGGCCTGCCGTGACTGTATCGCGACCCAGTACGCCTGCAAGGTGAACCACGCCCTCGACCAGCTGTACGCCGGCACGCCGCGCATCAAGACCTACGTCGTCGCCTTCAACTTCACCGCGACCAGCGGCAACTTGAACTGCCACGCGGTCCACGGCCGCACCAGCGCCGGGCTCTGCCCCGGCCTCACGGACGCCAACTGCGCCGCCAGCGCCTCGACTTGCTACTACGACACCCAGCAGCTCGACGAGCTGAAGGCGGCGCTCGCCGCGATCGTCAAGCAGGTGCGCGGCTGCTCGTTGCCGCTGGGCCCGCTGCCGGTCAGGGCCGACATCGACAAGATCTACCTCTACCTCGAGACCCCGAACGCCTCGGGGCCGCCGACGCTGCAACGCGTCGACCGCTGGGTGAACTGGATCTACGACCCGGGTGGCAACCGCATCGACGTCTTCGGCGCCCCGTGCGAGACCCTCAAGGAGGGCGGGGTGGTGCCGGTCGTCGTCTACGGGTGCGCGGTCGTCCCGGGCTGATCCACGGTCGACGGCGGAACGCGGATGCTCCGCTGCAACATCCGGTCGATCTTCGCGGCCATGATGAAGTCGTTGGTCGTCAGCCCGTTCACCTTGTGGGTCCAGAGCTCGATGCGCACCCGCCCCCAGGTCAGGTAGATGTCGGGGTGGTGGCCTTCGTACTCGGCGAGCTCGCCGACCCGATCGACGAAGGCGAGCGACTCGGCGAAGTCGATGAAGTCATAGGGCTTCGTCAAGTGACCGTCGATGATCGTCCAGCCGGCGAGCTCGGTCGTGAGCGCCCGCGCCAGATCTGCAGACAACGGCGGCACGCCGCCGCGGCAAGGTTGACAGGATTGTTCGGCCAAGGTCGCCATAGCGCCTCCCTATGAAATCACCGGCGTAGCAGGCGCAAACGCCCGCGAGCCCGGTTCTCACGCCGCTAGGGTATGCACCGCCTGAAGGGACCGCCAGCGGCGCGCCGCGAGCGCCTGCACCGTTCTCGAAGGCTGGTGGCTCTATGCTCTGCGGTGGGATCTCCCCACCCCTGATCCGGGCCGGCTCAACACCCCGCGCCCTCCCGGAGTCTGCGATGACCAAGCCCAACCGCGTCGCCGGCGTCGCTGCCCTCATCGTCGCCCTGGCGCTCGGCCTGTATCGATTCTGGCCGCACATCATCAACATGATGCTGCCGGCGCAAAGCCGCCCGGCGGCGGTCGCGCTCCCGGTCCTCACCTTCGACGCCGCCAAGCTCGCGGCCGTGGCCGCGGCGCTCGAGGCCGAGCTCCCGGGCGTGAAGCTCAAGCACGTCGACCTGTTCGCCAAGGCGGGGCTGACGTCGTTTTCCGGGCCCGAGACCTGCGTCGGTTGCCACCGAGAGATCAAGGTCAAAGACGCGAAGAGCGGCAAGGAGAAGCAGGTCGACCTGATGGAGAACGTGACCACCAGCGTCCACTACCGGTTCTTCTCGACCGCGCACCCGAACGTGTGGGGCTTCAACGGCGTGCTCGCCGACGATTTTCCGATGGGCAAGATCGATCGCCCGTGCCCGAAACCCGGCTCGTTCGCGTTCACCGCCTGGGCCGAGACCGTGGAGCTCAAAGACGGCCGGACCCTGTCGGAGGGTTGTGGCCAGTGTCACGTCGGCGGCCAGTACCAGGCGCCGCTGGGCGAATTGATGCCCGGCTATCGGACCCTCGAAGCCGAGGCCAACGCCATCGACTGCCTCATTTGCCACGCGCAGGCCTACGACATGAACAAGAAGCAGGTGGTGACCGACGCCGACGGCCGCAAGCGCTGGGACCAGGACCGGTCGCTGGCCGCGGTGCTCTCGGTCACCCGCACCACCGCCCAGACCTGCCTGCGCTGCCACCAGCACAACATGGGCGGCGACGTCTACGTCGACCCCACGGCCGGCTCGTACATGCAGAGCCTGCAGAACGTCGGCCACAGCCGACCGCGGGTGCTGCACCCCGGCAGCAAGCGCGGCACGCCCTACTCGCCCTCCTGGGACGTGCACGCGGCGCAGGGAATGAATTGCACCGAGTGTCACCTGACCGAGGGGCACTACATCCCCAGGGGCACGCACACCACCACCCTGATGGCGAACGACCTGCCGGGGGTCGAGGTGGCGTGCGAGAGCTGTCACGGCGCGGCGCCGCACGAGAGCATGGCGCAGGCGCAGGCGCTCAACGACCACGGCCGGCGTCTCGCCTGCCAGACCTGCCACATCCCGTCGTTGCACCCCGATTCGACGACGATGCGCGACTTCTCGCAGACCGAGTACGAAGAGGCCGCCGGCCTCCACATCTACACCGACACCGTCAAGGACACCGAGCCCGGCAAGGGGATCACCTATGCCTGGTGGACCGGCGACGCGACCTTCCTCGGCAACCCGATAGGCGACAACCCCAACGGCCAGAGGCTGTACCGCTTCTACCGCCCGCAGCACGTCTGGCCGGAGTATCAGACCTTCGACTACGCCGCGTGGTACGACGCCAAGATGCGCCCGATCGCGGGCCTGAAGCCGTCGAAGCTGTATCCGTTCAAGGTGTACAACGGCAAGCAGCACATCGACTTGCAGAACATGGGCCCGTTCGGCGGCATGTTCGTGCCCTACAACCTGCCGGTCTATCTCGCGGCCGGCAAGCCCGACGCCGCGGCGCAGGCCGAGGTTCAGAAGCCGATGATGGCGATGCTCTACGGCCTGATGTTCAAGGTCTATCTGATGGACGAGTTCGTCTCGTACATGGAGATGCCGCGCTGGGACACCGCGGCGTACGACGACGTCCGGGCCCTCGAGAGAGTCGAGCCGCGCTACATCCCCGCCGACGCGTCGATGGAGATCAGTCACGCGATCCGCAAGGACGGCGCCCTGAGCTGCGAGCGCTGTCACGGGCCGCGGTCGGTGCTCGACTGGAAGGGGCTCGGCTACACCGACGCCGAGCGCGCCACGCTCGAAGCGCTGTAGGCGCGGCGGTCGACCTTCGCGCCGTCGTGGTTGGACTCACCGGCCGGAAGGAGTACCATCCGCGCCGCCATGGACGGTCGTTGGTCGCTGACACGCGCCGCGGTCTTAGCCGGACATCTCCTGATCCTCGCCGCGGCCCTCGCCGGCGCCGCGTTCGCGCTGTCGCTGCTCTTGGGCCAGGCGGCGCCACGGCCGCGAGTCGACCTGCCGCCCGTGTTTCCGTTCGCGGTGCTGTCGCTCTCGGTGGACGGCCTGTCGGCGTTCTTCCTCCTGGTCGTCACCCTGATCACGGTGGCCGCCGCCGTCTACGGCCCGGCGTATCTGGGCGCGCACGCGCCGGCGCCGGTGGTGCAAACCCTCGCCCTCGGCGTATTCGTCGGTTGCATGGCGCTCGTCTGTTGTGCCGGCGACGGCCTCACCTTCCTGCTGGCCTGGGAGGGGATGACGCTCGCGAGCTACCTCCTCGTCGTCTGCGACGTCAAGAACCCGGAGAACACCCGGGCGGGCCTGTTGTACCTGGTGATGGCGCACGCCGGGACCGCGGCCCTCCTCGTGGTGTTTCTCGGGCTCAAAGAGCACGCCCGGGCCTTCGACTTTGACGCGCTGCGCGCCGCGGCACGTACCCTCGACGGCCCGACGCGCACGACCTTCTTCATGCTCGCCCTCGCCGGGTTCGGCGCCAAGGCCGGCATCGTGCCGCTGCACGTCTGGCTGCCCAAGGCCCACCCGGCGGCGCCGAGCCACGCCTCGGCGCTGATGTCGGGCGTCATGCTGAAGGTCGCGATCTACGGCATCTTCCGTTTCGGCTTCGACATCCTCGCGCCGGCCGGCGGCGCGCTGCCCGCCTCCTGGGGTTGGACGGTGCTCTTCCTCGGGACGGTGTCGGCGGTGATCGGCGTGCTGTTGGCGCTGCAGCAGCACGATCTGAAGCGCCTGCTGGCGTTTCACAGCGTCGAGAACGTCGGCATCATCCTCATCGGCGCCGGCGTCGCGATGCTCCTGTGCGGCGACCGCGCCGGCCGCGACCTCGCGACCCTGGCGCTGGCGGCGGCGCTGCTGCACACCTTGAACCACGCGGCGTTCAAGGGGCTGTTGTTCTTGGGTGCGGGCAGCGTCATCCGCGGCACCGGGGTCCGCAACATCGAAGAGCTCGGCGGCTTGGCGCGGCGCATGCCCTGGACCGCGTGGCTGTTCTTGCTCGGCGCGGTCGCGATCTCGGCGTTGCCACCGCTCAACGGCTTCGTCAGCGAGTGGATGACCTTCCAGGCCCTGCTGCTCGGCGGCGCCCGGCTGGGCGGCGCCTCGGGGCTACTCGCCGGCGTCGCCACCGCGATGCTCGCGTTGACGGGGGGCCTCGCGGCTGCCTGCTTTGCCAAGGCGTTCGGCGTCACCTTCTTCGGCCGGCCGCGATCGACACACGCCGAGCAGGCCGCCGAGTCCCCGGCGCCGATGCTCGCCGGGATGACGCTGCTCGCGGTGCTTTGCCTGGTGCTCGGGTTGGTGCCGGGCTACGCGATGCGCCTGCTCGATCGACCGACGCTCGAGCTCTTGGGCGGCGTCGGCGCCAGCGCCGTGGTCACCGCGCACGGACCGTTGGTTCTCTCTGCGGGTGCCGGCCCGCTCGGCCACGCCCCGACCTCGATCTCGGTGACGGCGGTGGCCGCGTTGTTCGCGGTGCTCGTCGCCGCGGCCTGGATTCTCCGCGGCTGGCCGCGTCGAGCGCCGCTGCGGCGGGCGCCGACCTGGACCTGCGGCATGGCCCCGACGCCCCGCTTCGACTACACCGCCACCGCGTTCGCGAAGCCGCTGCGCCTGATCTTCGCCGCGATCTATCGCCCGCGACGGCAAGTGGCGAGAGAAACCGGAACGTCGCCGTACGTCATCCACCGCCTGCGCTACAGCGGCGAAGTGGTCGACCTCGCGGAGACCGTGCTCTACGCGCGACTCAAGCATTGGATCACCACGGCGGCCGAGGGCGTTCGCGCCTACAGCACCGGCCGGATCCACGGCTATATCGCCTTCGTGCTCGGAACCTTGGTGGTCGCGCTGCTGCTGTTCGCAAAGACCTGAGTCATGGAGATCGCCACCCACCTCGGACGCGTCGTGCTCCAGGCAGCCCTGCTCGCCGTGTGCGCGCCGTTCGTCACCGGCTTCATCCAGAAGCTCAAGGCGCGCCTGCAGTGCCGGCAGGGCGCGAGCGTCTGGCAGCCGTACCGCGATCTGGCCAAGCTGTTGAAGAAGGGCACGGTCGAGAGCGACTCCGCGAGCCCCTTCTTCCGCGTCGTGCCGGTCCTGGTGTTGGCGGCGACCCTGGCCACCACTTTCATGCTGCCGGTGCTGTGGGCGCCCGCGGGCGCCGCGCTGCTGCCGCTCGGCGACGCCATCCTGCTGTTGGCGCTCTTGGCGCTGGCGCGCTTCCTGTGTGCGATCGGCGCGCTCGACGCCGGCGGCGCCTTCGGCGGCATGGGGGCGTCGCGCGAGATGACCATCGGTCTGTTGGTCGAGCCGGGGCTGATGTTGGCGGTGTTCTCGGTGGCGGTCGCGGGCGGGAGCACCGACCTCGGAGATCTCGCCCTGCGGCGCCAGACGCTCGCGGCGCTGGCGTGGCAGGCGCCGGACCTCCTGGCGCTGTTCGCGATGCTGGTGCTGACCCTCGCCGAGACCGGACGGATCCCGGTGGACAACCCCGACACCCATCTCGAGCTGACGATGCTCCACGAGGGCATGCTGCTCGAGCACTCCGGCCCCGGCCTGGCGTGCATCGTGCTCGCGACCCACACCAAGCAGCTCGTGATCTTGTCCCTGGTCGCGGCGCTGTTCTTTCCCTTTGGGCTGATGCCGAGCGCCGAGCCGGGAGCGGTGGCGCTGGCGCTCGCGGCCTTCACCGCCAAGGTGCTGGTGCTCGCCACCTTCCTCGGCGTCGTCGAGTCGTCGTACGCCAAGCTGCGCTTCTTCCGGGTGCCGCAGTTCTTGGGCCTGGGCCTGGTGTGCGCCTTCCTGGCGCTGGCGCTGAGGATCCTATGAGCGTCGAGCTGGCCACCCGCCTCATCGACGTCCTCGGGGCGTTGTTGCTCTTCACCACCCTGCTCATCCTCGCCGCCGGCCAGCTGTATCGGGCGATCTACGCGGTGGCGGTGCAGGCGGTCTTCCTCGGGATCGCCGGCGCGGTCCTCGCCGCCGCGACCGGCAACGTCGATCTGTGGATCATCGCCGGCATCACCATCGTCGCCAAGGGCGTCCTCCTCCCCTGGTTGTTGCTCTGGGTGATCCGCCGCATCCAGATCCGGCGCGACATCGAGGCGGTGATCCCGATCAACGTCACGCTGGCGTTCGCCGCCGGCATCGTGGTGCTGGCGTTCCACCTCGCGGCGTCGCTCGGCCCGGTGCGCCAGACCATCACCGGCAACGCGTTGCCGGTGGGCATCGCCCTGACGCTCATCGGCGTGCTGGTGATGGCCTCGCGCCGCAAGGCGTTGGTGCAGATGGTCGGCCTGTTCGCCTCGGAGAACGGCATCTTCTTCACGGCGATGGCGATCAGCCAGGGGATGCCGCTGATCATCGAGATCGGCGTCATCCTCGACGTGGTCTTGGGCGCGCTGGTGATGGGGATCCTGTTGTTGCGGGTGCGCTCGAGCGTCGACGCCGACATCGCCGATCTCGAGAGCCTCAAGGGCTGACGATGACCTCGAACCTCCTCTGGCTCTGCCCCGCCGTCCCCGCCGTCTTTGGCCTGGTGATGTTGCTCGGCCGCGACCGACGCCTGCTCGCGGCGCTGGATCTCACGAGCGCCTTGGCGGTTCTCGTCTTGGGGCTGGCGATCGCCTTCGAGGTCGCGACCGTCGGCCCGGTGAGCGCGCTCGGCACCTTTCGCGCCGACGCCGTCGCGGTGGTGTTCCTGCTGCTCGTCGGTCTGTTGGCGGTGGCGGTGTCGATCGCCAGCGGCGGCTTCATGCGCGCCGAGCTCGCCCGCGGCCACATGCGCGCCGACCGCCTGCACTACTACTACGCGCTGGTCCACGGCTTCATCGCGACGATGGTGGTCACCGTGCTCGCCGACAACCTCGGGATCTTGTGGATCGCGATGGAGGGCACGACGATCACCTCGGCCCTGCTCGTCGGTTTCCACGGCGACAAGCTCGGCCTCGAGGCGGCGTGGAAGTACATCATCGTCACCACCATCGGCATCTCCTTCGGCCTGTTCGGCACGGTGTTGGTGTACGGCGCCGCGGCGCACGCCCAGGGCGACGTGTTTGCCGGTGCGATGAACTGGTCGAGCATCGCCGCGATCTCGAGCCGCCTCGACCCCGGGATCATCCGCATCGGCTTCATCTTCGTGATCGTGGGCTACGGCACCAAGGCCGGCCTCGCCCCGGTGCACCTGTGGCTCCCCGATGCCCACAGCCAGGCGCCGACGCCGGTGTCGGCGCTGTTGTCGGGCGCCCTCATCAAGTGTGCGTTGTTCGGGATCATTCGCTTTCACACCATCGCGCGCGGCGCCTGCGGCCCCGAGCTCAGCGAAGGCCTGCTGCTCCTCTTTGGCCTGGTGTCGGTGGTCGTCGCGACCCCCTTCATCCTGGTGCAGCACGACCTGAAGCGCCTCCTCGGCTACCACAGCGTCGAGCACGTCGGCATCATCGCGCTCGGCCTCGGCTTCGGCGGTCGGGTCGGGACCTACGGCGCCCTGCTGCACGTGATCAACCACGGGGTCACCAAGGCCCTGGTGTTCTTGATCGCCGGCGACGTGATCGGCCGCTACGGCACCCGTGACATGCGGATCATCCGCGGCTTCTTGGGCATCGCGCCCTGGGCCGCGACCCTGCTGATGATGGGCGCGTTCTCGTTGGCCGGCACGCCGCCGTTCTCGATCTTCATCAGCGAGCTGTTGATCATCAGCGCCGGGCTCGCGGCCGGTCGCTACCTGACGGTCGCGGTCTTTCTGGTGATGGTGGTGATCATCTTCGCCGGGCTCATCCACCACGTGGGGCAAATGGCCTTCGGCGTCGCCGGCCCGAGCGCTGACCGAGGGCCGGAGGCGCGGCTGCCGCTCTTCGGCATGCTGCTCTTGGTGGCGGTGATGGTGCTCTTCGGGCTCGCCATCCCGGCGGTGTTCGACCAGGTGCTGATGCGCGCCACGGAGATCATCCTTGGCTGAGGCGACCCAAACACTGGCGCGCGAGCTCGAGGCGAAGGTCGGCGCTTTGGCGACCTTCGAGCCCGGGCCGCGCCGCCAAGATCTGACGTTGCGCCTGCATCGCGCCGCCGACGTGCAGCAGGCGACCGCCGACCTGGGTGCCGCCGGCTTGAGCCTGGCGACGCTGGTGGCGACCGATGAGCGCGCGACCGCCGAGAGGGATCTCAAGGTTCGCTACGTCTTCGAGCCGGCCACCGGCCCGGGGGCGCTCCCCGACCTCTTCGTGACGCTGGTGGCGGCGCTCGACCCGGCGCGCCCGGCGCTGCCGTCCATCTCCGACCGGGTGCCGGCGGCGAATTGGCACGAGCGCGAGGCGCAAGACCTGTTGGGGATCGTGTTCACCGATCACCCGGACCCGCGGTCGCTGGTGGTTCACGACGGCTGGCCGAAGGGCCGCTATCCGCTGCGCAAGGACTTCGACGCCCGCGAGCGCCCTGCCGTAGAGCCGAGCGAGGAGCTCCCGCATCTGCGGGTGGAGGGCGAAGGCGTGCTCGAGGTCCCGGTGGGCCCGATCCACGCCGGCATCATCGAGCCCGGACACTTCCGCTTCAGCACCGTCGGCGAGGGCGTGCTCCACCTCGAGGCGCGGCTGTTCTACACCCACCGCGGGCTGGAGAAACGCATCGAGGGGCGCACGCTCGGCGATGCGTTCTACATCGCCGAGCGGATGTGCGGCGTGTGCTCGGTGTCGCACGCGCTCGGCTTCTGCGAGGCCGTCGAGCAGGTCGCCGGGGTCGAGGTGCCGCGCCGGGCACGGGTGCTGCGGAGCCTCGCGCTCGAGCTCGAGCGGCTCTACAACCACCTGGGCGACATCGGCAACATCGCCGCCGGCGCCAGCTACCACTATGGCACCTCCGCCGGCCTGCGGCTGAAGGAGGCGGTGCAGCAGGTGGCCGAGCGCCTGGCCGGGAACCGCTTCTTGCGCGGCCTGGTGACGCCGGGCGGCGCGCGCCTCGATCTGACCGCCGATTCGGGCCGCGGCATCGACGCGCTGTTGCCGGCGACCGCGGCCGGGCTCACGAGCCTGGTGGCGCGCATCGAGAACAACCCGTCGGTCGTCGACCGCCTCGATACCACCGGGGTGTTGGCGCGGGAGCACGCCATCGCCCTCGGCGTGACCGGCGTGGCGGCGCGCGCCAGCGACGTCAACCGCGATGCGCGGCGCGACCACCCGCACGCGGCGTATGGGAGCGCGACCGGGTTGGCGGTGGCGGTGGCGACCGATACCGACGGCGACGTTCACGCCCGCCTCAACGTGCGCGTCGCCGAGGCGCGGGAGTCGATCCGGCTGCTGCAGGCGATGCTCGCGGACGTGCCGCCGGGCCCGATCTGCGCCCCGATGCCCGAGGAGCTGCCGGCGGGGGGGATCGGCATCAGCGCGATCGAGTCGCCGCGCGGCGCCGCGATCCACTGGCTGCGCGCCGACGCTGCCGGCCGCATCGACCGCTACCACCTGCGCTCGGCGAGCTACGCCAACTGGCCGGCGGTACCCCTCGCGGCCCAGACCTCCATCATTCCCGATTTTCCGCTCGTCAATAAGAGCTTCGAGCTCTGTTACTCGTGCACCGACCGGTGAGAACCCACAAGGAGGGCTCTGCATGCTGACCGCCATCCTCAACAGCTTGCGCACCGGCGTCGTGACCTCCGCCTATCCGGCGACGCCCGCGAAGCCCCCCGAGCGCTTTCGCGGCGCTCCCGAGGTCCGGCCGGGCGCCCAGGTTGACCTGCTGCCGTCGCCTTCGGTGTGTCCGACGGGCGCGATCGGCGGCGGATCGACGGCGGCCTACAGCATCGACCTCGGGCGGTGCGTGTTCTGCGGCCGCTGTGCCGAGGGCGCGCCGGATCGCGGCGTCGAGCTCGGTCGCCAGGTCGAGCTCGCGTCTCGACGACGCGAAAGCCTGATGCTCCAGGTGGCGAGCGACGCCGACGGCCGAGCCACCGCGGCCACGGCGCCGCCGGCCGCCGGGCAGGTCGCAGGACAGATCCGACGCGTGCTCGGCCGGTCGCTCGCGTTGCGCCACCTCGATTCGGGCTCGTGCAACGCCTGCGACTGGGAGCTGACGGCGCTGTTGAATCCGGTCTATGACGTCCGGCGCCTCGGCGTCGACTTCGTCGCCTCGCCGCGTCACGCCGACGGCCTGATGGTCACCGGGCCCGTGACCCGCAACCTCGCGACCGCGGTGCGCCGAACCTACGAGGCGGTCCCCGAGCCGCGCTTGGTGATCGCGGTCGGCGCCTGCGCCTGCTCCGGCGGCATCGCGGGGCAAAGCTACGCGAGCGCCGGCGGCGTCGCCGAGGCCCTGCCGGTCGACGTCTTCATCCCCGGCTGTCCGCCGCGGCCGGAGGCGATCATCTTCGGCATCCTGCTCGCGGTGGGCCGGGTCGACGAGCGCCGGGCGCTGTTTGCCGCGGCCTCGCCACCTGTGCTCTAGGGGTCGCTCACCCGAGGTGATGCATGGGCAGCGTCCGCTTGCGCGACTTTCCGTTTGTCTTCTGGGTCGTCAACGTGATGGAGCTCTTCGAGCGCGCCGCGTACTACGGCCTCAACTCGGTGCTCGCGGTGTACCTCACCGCCGAGGTGACGAAGGGCGGGCTCGGCTTCGATCCGCAGGCGGTCGGCTTTCTGCAGGGCTCGATCTTCGCGGCGGTCTACGTGATCCCGATCCTCGGCGGCGCCCTCGCGGATCGCTACGGCTACCGGCGCATGCTGCTCGTAGCCTTCGCGCTGTTGGCCGTCGGCTACTTCGCGTCCGGCCGGGCGCACAGCTACCTGCTGGTGTTCGGTTGCCTGTTCGTGATGGCGGTGGGCGCCGGCCTCTTCAAGCCGATCATCTCCGGGACCATCGCCCGCAGCACCGACGAGCGCACCTCGTCGTTCGGCTTCGCGATCTTCTACTGGACCATCAACCTCGGCGCGCTCATCGCCCCCCTGGTGGTGTCGTGGCTCAAGGGGATCTCCTGGCAAGCGGTGTTCACCGCGTCGGCCGTCTACACCGGCGCCATGATCCTGCCGACGCTGCTCTTGTATCGCGAGCCCCCGAAGCCGGCGTCCAAGAAGACCCTGTCGCAGTCGCTGTTGGGCGCGGCCGAGGTGCTCGGCGACGCGCGCTTCATGCTGATGATCGTCGTGTACTCGGGTTTCTGGATCCTCTACTTCCAGAACTTCTCCACGGTGCTCTGGTACCTCGACGACTTCGTCGCCAAAGGCCCGGTGGACGCCGTGGTGAACGGCGGGCTCGCGACCCTCGGCATCGGCGCCACCTTCCAATTCGACGCCGAGCACGTCACCACGATCAACGCCCTCACCATCATCCTGCTGCAGTTCCTGGTGAGCCGGCTCGTCAAGGACCGCCCGGCGCTGACGACGATGATCACCGGGATGGGCATCGGCGCCGTCGGCTTCTTGCTGCTCGCGAGCTCGCAGAATCCCTGGATCTTCATCCTCGGCATCACGGTGTTCTCGATCGGCGAGATGACCGCGCACCCCAAGTACATCTCCTTGGTCGGCCTGATCGCGCCCGCAGATCGCAAGGCGGTGTACATGGGCTACGCCTTCCTCTACGGGGTGTTCGGGGCCCTGCTCGGCTCCAACATCGGCGCGCTGGCGTACAAGGCGGTGCTGAAGCCATTGGTCGGCGCCGCCGACGCCGGCGGGACGATCGCGTGGTTCTGGGGCGCCTTCGCCGTCCTCGACGTCGGCGCGGCGCTCGGTCTCTACGCCTTCGCCCGCTTCCTCGGCACCGACACCGACGGCACCCGCCGCAAGGCGCGCACCATCATGACCACGATCTACGGTGTGCTGTTGGCCGCGGGGCTCGGCTTCGTACTGCTGGCGGTCACCGCCACGCCGATGCAGCCGAAGACGCTGGTGCAGGCGCTGCTGTTCGTCGCGCTCGGGATCGGGGGGCTGGTGATCACAGGGCGGGGCAACCGCGGCGCCGAGGCCCCGGCGACCACCGACAGCGCGAAGCGTTGACGCGAGCCGGCGTCAGCATCGACCGGCGCGCCCCTCAAAACGCCGCCCGCAACCCGACGCCGACGTCGAAGCGGGGCGCCACGATCACGATGCCGTTTCGCAGGCCGTCCACCGGCAAAGGCTCGAGCGCGTAGCTGTAATGCAGCTCGCCGACTTGCCCGAAGTGGTAGGCGCCGTAGAGGTTCACGTCGAGGTAGGTCAAGACCCGCACCCGGTAGTCGAGACGCGCGAGGTACGACCGGTCGGAGAGGTTGCCGATGCCGCTCAAGATGAACGTGGTGTCGTTCCAGCTGCCCGGCGCCATCAACAGCGCGTAGAGCGCGGCGTAGCGCCGGCCGGCGTAGAGCGGGGTGTAGCGCTGGTTCGCGAACAGCCAGGGATAGAGCTCGGCGTCGGCGTAACCGGCGCCGTTGTAGAACGCCTCGGCACCCACGGTGACGTTGTCCTCGTCCGAGTACTTGAGCGCCAGCTCGGCGCCGGCGGTCGCCTGCAGCAGCCAATCGCCGTCGCGGCTGTAGGGCTCGGGGATCACGAGCCGCGCCGGGTCGAGCTCACCGCGATAGAACGGGCTCCTGACCCCTTTCTGGAGCCCGGCCTCGGCGCGCAGGTCGACGAGCCCGACCCCCGCCGAGACCTCGGCGCCCAACTGGGTCGGGCCGTGGCTGGTCTTCGCCGCCGAGAGCGCGAGCTCGGTGTTGATCGACTCGAACAACAGCTCGGCGCGCAAGCCGCCGCCGACCTCGTCGGGCCGATCGGCCCGCTCGAAGTTGCCGAGGGCGTAGAAGTTCCAGCCGAGCGCCTCGATCGGCAAATGAACCTTCACCAGGGTGACGCCTTCGCGCTCGTCGAAGACCGCGAGCGGATCGCGCACCTGCTGGTTCATGAAGTCGGTCGGGTTCCAAAAACGCCCCGAGCCCCAGCGGATCGCCTGCCGCCCCGCGGTGACCCAGACGCGATCGCCGACGTCGAACTTGAGCCACAGCTGGTCGAGCAGCACCGTGCTCCCCTGCCGCACGTTGCCGAACGCATCGGTCGACCCCGAGGTCACGGTGGCGTCGTGCTTCAACCGGCCGCGCACGTAGCCGCGCACGTGCTCGCTGGGCCGGGCGTCGAGGTAGACGTCGAAGAGGCTCGGGCTCGAGACCAGGAAGGTCTTCGGCTTGCCGTGCTCGAGGGCGTTGTAGTCCAACCGCAAGTACAACAGGCCACCGAGCGCGGTCGTGGCGTCGTGGCTCACGAGCGCCGCGGCCATTCGCTCTTCGGTGTTCGACGCCGGCGGCGTCGGCTGCGCCGCTGGCGCCACGGGCGCCACGGGCGCCACGGGCGCTTCCACGACCGGCTTCTGGTCGCTGTCGCCCTCGGGCGCGGCGCCTTGGTCCGGGGTTGGGGCGCTCGGCGCGCCGAAGAGCTCGGCCTCGCGGGCGCGCTCGTCGTCGGTTGGCGGTGCGGTCAGATCTTGGGCCAACGCTGCCGGCGCCCACACCAGGCTCGCGAGCGCCGCGAGCCCGGTCCGAAGAGCGGCGCGCCTCATCGGCTGCGGCTCTCGACCCAGGCCTTGGTGAAGATGTTGGGGTCGAGGCTTCTCAGATCGATCTCGCGCAGCACGACGGTGGTGCGGTTGCCCTTCTCGACCTCGTCGAAGACCCGGATCTCCTTGGGGTAGTAGACGCTGTCCTTCTTGCTCTCGCTCCAGACCTTGTTCCACTGCGGGTAATACACGGTGCGCATCAACCGACCCGACAGCGCCATCTCCGTCCGCTTCAGGACGTTGTGGGTGGCGGCGTCGACCCACAGGTGGGTGATCGGATAGGCGACGTCGGCGCCCTCCTTCATCTTCAACAGCAGGTGGTGCACGGTGTAGACCCCGAGCTTCTCCTCACCGACGTAGGTCGGGGTGTACTCCTCGGCGAGCCGGGATTCGTCGAAGTCGGCGCGCTGCGAGCTGGTGCCGCCGATGCGCTCGCGCTCGGTGCGTCGCTCCCACTTGCCGACCGCCGGGTCGTAGAGGAACAGGCTCTTGTCGATGCGCAGGTAGCCCTTGCCGGCCTCGGCCTTCGGCTTGGTGAACAAGATCACCAGCTGGTCGTTCTCGTCGCGCCTGTAGACCACGGCCTCGTAGAGCAGGTCGCTCTTGTCGCGCTCCTTCTGCTCGATGTAGACCAGGGTCTTGTAGTCGCCGGAGTTGCGCTGCCGGACGTCGATGGTCTTCAGGACCTCGAGCATCTCGGCGTCCGACAACGCCGCCCGCGCCAGGCCCGGGGCCGACGCCATCAAAGAGCAGACCAGCGCGGTTCGCAGCATCGACGCCTCACAGCAGACGTTGGATCGCGGTGACCGGCGGCAGGCGCGACGCGCGCACCGCGGGCCAGAGCGCCGCCAACATCGCGACCAGGGTAAATACGATGATCGGGCCGACGAGCTGCCCGAAGGTGACGCTCAGGCGCAAGGTGTCGCTCATCAAGATCACGCGCAGCGCCTCGATCCCCACCTCGATCTCGAGGCCGTTGACGGCGCGCGCCAGCAGGACGCCGGCGACGGTGCCGACGGTGGTCGCGGCGAGTCCGAGCAGCATCGCCTCGAGCTCGAAGAGCACCCACACCCGCCGTCGCTGCATGCCGATGGCGCGCAGGGTGCCGATCTCCTGGGTGCGCTCGCGCACCGCGATCCACATCGCGTTCATGATGCCGATGACGATGATCACCAGGAGGATCGCGATCAGGAAGAACGAGATCGAGTCGAGCGCCTGGGTGACGAACTTCAAGAACGAGGTCTCGTCCTCCCAGGTGGTGAGGTCGATCTTCTGTCCCACCCAGTCCTCGCCGGCGACGGTCTCGAACTTCATCCAGAACGGATTCGACTCCGGCTCCATGAAGGTGTAGCCCGCCTGCGTCAGCACCGCGCGCAGCCGGGTGATCACCGCGGCGCGCTCGTCGAGATTGTCGAGGTACAAGAGGATCCAGCCGGTGGTGTCGTCGGCGAGCTGGTAGAGCTCGGTCAACACCTTCTTCGGGACGAACACGCTCCAATTCGACATGAAGCCGACGTCCTTCATCACCGCGACGATCTGCAGGTCGACGGTGTTGGTGACCCCGCCGAAGCTCTCGGCGGTCAGCGTCAACGAGTCGCCGACCCCGACCCGCAGCCGCTTCGCCTGCCCGGCAAACAACATCAGGGTGTTCGGCTCTCGCAGGCGCTTCAGATCTCCGAGCACCACGGCGCGCCCGCCGTCGACGTACTCCCGCTCCAGGGCGGGTTGCAGCGTCGCCAGGAGCGCCGCCTCTTCGTCGACGTCGATGCCGTGGATCCCGGTCTGCATGCTCGAGCTCTCGCTGATGAGCTTGGCCCAACCGCGGCCGCGGTCGATGATGCGGGCGACGCCTTTGACCTCGTCGTGGACCAGCTTGCGGATCTTCTTGCAGTCGGTCACCAGCGGAAACGCGTCCTGGGGCTTGGCCTTGTAGAAGCCGCCGATGTTCACGTGGCCGGAGGACAACACCATGGCGCTCTCGAAGATGTTGTCGTGCAGCCCTTGGCTCAGCGCCAGCATCAGCACCAACAGCAGCGACACCATACCGAGCGCGACGCCGAGGAGCAGCGAGCGCCGCCGCGACTGCAGCAGGTTCCGGAAGGCGACGAACAACAGCATGCGCACGGCTCTCACTCCTTCGCCTGCATCGCGACCACCGGCTGCACCCGGGTCGCCATCCGCGCCGGGTAGAGCGTCGAGCCCAGGCTGACGAGGCACACCGAGGCGCAGCCGAGCAGGAGGTTCTCGAGCCCGGCGGCGGGGTACAGGCGCGGTCCGGAGAACAGGAACTGCAGCTGGTCGTTCGGCGCCGGGATGCCGACGTGGCCGAGCCAGGAGACCACCGCCAACGCCGCGAGCGCCCCGGCGGTGCCGGCGATCGCCCCGAGCGTCAAGATCTCGACGATGAACATCCACATCACCAGCGAGCGCTGGGCGCCGATCGCCCGCATCGTGCCGATCTCGCCGATGCGCTCCACCATCGCCATCAGCATCGCGTTGTTGATGATCACCAGCGCCACCAGGAAGATGATGAAGATCGCGAGGTAGAGCACCAGGCGCATCACCGTGACCAGCTGCCCGGGGATGCCGGCCGCGGTCTGCCAGTCCACCACCTGCAGGTTGAGGTTGGCGGCGTCGATCGCCCGTTGCACCGCGGCGAGCCCCTGGTGCAGCCGGCTCGGGTCTTTGAGGATCACCGCGGCGCTGATCGTCAAACCGTTGTCCACCTCCTCGGGCGTGAAGGTGACGGCCGGCGCCGGGGCTTTGGCCGCCGCGATCTCGGCGACGGCGTCGATCGCCCCGAGCGTCCCCGGGGTCGCGTCCGCACTGGAGGGCCTGGCGTCGCCACCGAAGAGCGCGGCCTCGGCGTCCTCGCGCGCCACGTCCTTGACCCCGACCGCGTCGCGGATGCCCTGGAGCTCGCGTTGCTTGTCGTCGGTCATGATGCCGTAGAGCTCGCGGAAGGTCAGCAGGTCGATCAGGTTGCTGGCGCCCGCCAGGTCCGAGTCTTCGAGACCCTTGAAGCGGAACGTGCCCCAGACCTTGACCTTCGCCGCCTTGAAGTAGCCGGTCTTGGTGACCGCGCGCAAGATCACGTCCGAGCCGACCGGCACGGTGTAGAGCGGCAGACGCGGCGCGATGACGTCGTAGAAGAACCGGTAGCGGCCGACGGCGTTGTCGTCGTCGACCCGCAAGAAGTCCTGCAACAGCGCCCCTAGATCGCCCGTGCTCTCAGGGAGCAGGCGGCGCAGCTCGCGCTCGACCGTGCGCGCGTCCTCGACCGCGAGCTGGAAGCTGATGCGGCGGTACTGGCGCGGCAGGCGGCGGGCGGCGTCGGCGAGCTCGGTGGCGGTGGCGATGCTCAGGTTCTGGGTCGTCAGGCCCTGGTAGATCTTGTCGAGATCGCGCGCCACCGGGTTCTTGACCCAGGTCTCGTAGGTTCGCTTCGCGAGCAGGATCCCGGGCTCGCCCGGCGGCACCATCTGGCCGTCCACGAGCTCGAAGCGGTCGAAGAGCCGCGGGAAGCGCGTCAGGTCGGTCGCGACGTTGCGGAAGTAGAGGAAGCGGCCGTCCAACACCAGCGGCGCCACGTGCGCCTCGAGGAAGGTGAGACCGCGCTCGGGGTCCTTCGCGAGCTCGGCCCAGAACGCGTCGCTGCGGACGCGCGCCAGGTCTCGGAGCTGGTTTTCGATCTCGGCCTTGTCGCGGGCGATGTGCCGCCGGCGCTCGAGGTCGGGGAGCAGGTCGTCGGCCATCGCGCGCAGCTTCACCGCCAGGCTGTGGATCTTGTCGTCGTCGCCGCTCTTCACCGCCTGGCGCAGCTCCTCGAGCGTCTGGTCGATCTCGTTGCCGCCCATCACCGTCACCATCTGCAGCCCGAGCGGCACCACCGCCTTGACCTCGGGGAGCGCCTCGAGGATCTCGCGCACCGGCTTGAAGTCGCGGATGGCGCCGAAGTCGTCGCCGCCCATGAAGCCGCCGCCGAAGAGCTGCAGCTTGTCGCGGGCGTCCTTGGCGTAGATCTGGAGGTGCCCCGCCAAGCTCTCGGTGATGCTCCCCGACATGCCGCGGTCGATGCTGTCCAAGAGCGCGGTGCCGAAGACCACGAGGAAGCTGCCGAAGAAGATGATCGAGCCGACGATCGAGGTCTTGGCCTTGTGCGCCACCAGGTTCCTGAGCGCGGTGCGCACCAGGACGAGAGACATCGAGCCCCGCATCTCAGCCTCCTGCACCGCGGGCCTGGGCGGCGCCGTCTTCCACCACCCCGTCGACGAGGCGAATCACGCGGCGGGCGTGCGATATCACCCGTTGGTCGTGGGTCGAGAAGATGAAGGTCGTGGTCAAGGTGTCGTTCAGGGCCTTCATCAGATCGATGATGTTCTGCCCGGTCACCGAGTCGAGGTTCGCGGTGGGCTCGTCGGCGAGCACGATCTTGGGCTCGGTGACCAGCGCCCTGGCGATTGCCACCCGCTGCCGCTGGCCGCCGGAGAGCTCGTTCGGCCGTTGCCCGATCTGCGGCGTCAGCCCGACCTTGTCGATCATCGCCTCGACCTTCTTCTTGCGCTCGGCGGCGGTGTGATGCCCCTTCAACAGCAGCGGGAACTCGACGTTCTGATAGAGGTTCAACACCGCCACCAGGTTGAAGGTCTGGAAGATGAAGCCCAGCGAGTGCAGGCGGAGGTTCGTCAGCTCGCGGTCGTGCAACGCCGAGGTCGAGCGGCCGTCGATCGTCACCTCGCCGGAGCTCGGCACGTCGACGCAGCCGATGAGGTTCAAGAGCGTGGTCTTGCCGCTCCCCGACGGGCCGGCGATGGCGACGAACTCGCCCTTCTCGATCGCCAGGCTGACGCCGCGCAGGGCGCGCACCACGGTCTTTCCGAGCGGGTAGTCCTTGGCGACGTTCGACAGGCTGACGATGGCGGGCATGGGCGCTCCCGAGTTTTCCCGAATCTGCACGCAACTCGGGACGGAGGCAATGCCGGCCGGACGGGCGCGAGAGCCTACCGCCAGAGATCCAGGCCGATGCACGACACCGGCTGGCGGTCGCGACTCCAGCAGCGCAACTCGGTCGAGGCGGTGGCCTCGAAGCTCACGCCGGTCACCGGGTCGCAGCCGCGCAGGAAGCTCAACAGCGCCTGGCGCCAGGTCGGCTGGCCGTCGTCGCCGACGCTGCGGCTGATGCCCAGGTAGCGGACCTCGAAGCTGTTGTCGTTCCAGCGATACGAGGTGCCCTCGAGGTCGAGCGTCGACTGGTGCAGATCCGCGTGGCCGCGGGCGACCATGGTGCGCTCGACATACTGTTGCAGGCCGCTCGGATCGACCTGCTCGAAGCCCTTCCGCGTCGTGGTGAGCACGAACTCGCTCGCCTCGGGCTCGCGCCGGGTCGGCTCGACGGACTGGACCATGGTGATCGGCCCGGGCATCTCATAGGTGAACGACCACGCCGGCGCCGAAGCGTCTTCGAGCACCCGCTCGACCACCAGCGCCACGAACTGGGCGTTGTACTGCACGTTCAGATCCTGCATCTGGCGGGCCGCGCTCAACATGTCCGGCGTTGCCGACGGGTCGGCGGCGGCCACCGGGGGCGTGACGTAGCAGCCCGGCTCGAGCTCGAGAGCGTGCAAGAACATCGGCGTCGGCTCGGTGCTGGCGCCATCCTCGACGTTGCCCTGCAACGACAGACAGCCACCGGCGACGACACTGATCCAACAAGAGAGGAAGATCTCTTTCTTCATTGCAGTCTCCTCGGGTTCGGGTCGTACGCTGGACCTACAGCGGGGCCGGCGCGTTTGGCTGGAAAATCTTTCGCGTCAGCCGCGCCGCAGCCGCCGCACCACCACCTGGCGCGCCCACCACATGAGCAGCGCGACAGAGAGCACCGCGACCCAATCGCCATACGACGCGTAGAGCGTGCGCCCCGAGAGCGGCGTGATGGTCTCGACGAGGTTGGCGCGGGCGAAGATCGGGGTCTCGGACAAGATGCGACCGACCGGGTCGACGAAGGCGCTGATGCCGGTGTTGGTGGCGCGCACCAGAAAACGCCGATGCTCGACGGCGCGAAACAGCGCCAGCGCCAAGTGGATCCGCGGCTCGCGGCTCTTCCCGAACCAGGCGTCGTTGGTGACGTTCACCAGCACCTGCGGCTCGTGGTCCATCACCTGGCGCACGAACCCCGGGAGGATGTCCTCGTAGCAGATCAAGAGGCCGTAGCTGACGCCGTTCAACGTCAACGGCTTGGTGTGGGTGCCGCGCCGGAAGTGACTGGTGTGTGGCGACCATCGATAGAGGATCGGCAGCCAGTCCCCGAACGGCAGGTACTCGCCGAACGCCAGCAGGTAGGTCTTGTCGTAGGTGCCGAGCACCGTGCCGTCGCCGTCGACCAGGAAGGCCGAGTTGTAAGGCTCGCGGCCCTTCGGCCCGTTCGCGATCCGCACCGCGCCGAAGATCAGCGGCGTGGTGACCGGCCCCAACACCTGACGCGCGACGTTCTTGGTGCTGTCGGCGATACCGTAGTTGTAGCCCGACTCCGGCCAAACGATCAGGTCGACCTTCTGCGCCTCGAGCTCGAGGCTCTGCTCCCGGTGCCGGCGCGTCCCCTCGGCCGGGTTGTCGTCCTTCTCGTAGATCCCCATGTTCACCTGGACGATGCCGACCTTCAGGCGGGTGTCGGTGTGCGCCACGGTGTCGTCGATGTTGGCGACCGCGACGTAGCCGTACGCGAGGTTGGCGGCGAACAGCCCCAAGAAGACCGCGGCGGCGAAGACCGGCGCCCGCCCCCGACGGCGGCAGCGCCACGCCAAGGTCTCGTAGACCAACCCCGAGAACATCGTCAGGATGAAGGTCAGCCCGAGCGGCCCCCAGATCTCGGCGCTCTGGATGAAGTAGATCTGGCGGTACTGCGAGTTCGCCAGATACGACGGGAACAGCTGCGGCACCAGCCACTCGGCGATCACCATCATCACCGGCGTCGACCACACCATCGACACGCGGTGGCCGACCTTCAACCGCCAGACCCCGTAGCCCCAGACCGCGAACAACACGCTCTGCGCCAGACACAACAGCGCGTACACCAAGATCGCGAGCGGCCACGGCAGGTAGCCGAAGTCCATCAACATCCCGGTGATCCAGGTGTAGGCCCCGAGGTGCGCCACAAAGCCGAACAACCAGGCGATGCCGATCGCCTCCTTGTGACTCAGACTGTCGTCGTCGAGCGCCCAGAGCACCGGCACCAGCGCCACCCACTCGAGGTAGAACTGGTCGCAGCCGCAGAAGCCGAGAAAGATGAGGCAGCCGCCGACCACCGCCAACACCAGCGCCGGCCGCCTCAGTCTCAAGCTCTCCCGAAGACCGGTCCCCATGACCCGGCAGTCTATCGGGCTTTGGGGGCGGCGGCGATGTGGAATGACGGGGTCGGAGTGGGTACGAAACCGGGATCGTGTGCGAGCGACCGCCAGGCTCTGCCCCGACATGGACGAGAGATGAGCGCGAGCCGAGCCCGGCTCAGGCGTGACCGGGGCGGGAATCAGTTGACGTTGGTCGGAACCTCATAGAACCTGAGTTGCATGAGCTTGAGCCCGCTGTTGTCATACTGCCAGTAGTAGATCTCCTGCACATCCGGGCCAAGAGCGTCGGCGAACAGCGGTACGCGCTCGATCGTGCCGTCGGCGTTGATGTCGGCGTAGACGTAGAGAAGCTCGCGGGAGACGTTGGTGAACTTGCTGCCGCCGGTCGAGCGGACCTGGACCGTCTGATAGATGCTGCAATACTCCTCCAAGGTGGTCGCGTCCTCCAGACACGTCGTCATCGTGGCCGAGCCGCCCGGCGTACCCAGAGCACGAGCGAACACGGAGTACTCGGTGATGCCGTCGTTCTCCGGGTCGGGCGAGGGCAACTGGAACTGGGCGGTGCCATCGGTGCCGTTGGCGTCGAGCACCTGGAACGGGCCTTCCTTGAGCATGATCTTGGCGCTGCCCCACAACGGCAGGAACATCCTGTGACCCTGGCTCCCGGTCATGTCGGCGCTCTTGTCTTTCGGCACGCCGATCATGTTGAGGTTGAAATGCGCGCCCGATGGTGCGCCGTTGCCGCCCAGGCCCGCAACGACCTTCTGTGCGTCGTCGAAGCCCTTCATCCAGTCGTCCGAGCCGATCTCGCCGATCGAACCGCAAGCTCCCATCAACCAACTGATCGCCAACAGTGCGCCGAATCGCTTCATGAAGAGCCTCCTTGGTGGTTGCGAGCACACCAAGCAAGCAGCGTGCCGACAAATCCTGCGCGGCGTGGGCCGATATCCCACGGGAAATTCTCGTGACCTGAGGCGGCGTTGACTCAGCGTGGGTCAGGCGCTGAGGCGCCCGAACCTCAGAGCCGCGTCAGCGCCCCCGGGGGTCGAGCGTCGCAAGCGACCGTAGTCGCTGCTTGCGGCCAGGCCCGCGCATCCTGATATGTTCCGCTCGCGACCATGACAACGACCGACGACCTCGGCTCACGCAAGCTGCCGCAAAACCGGGTCGCCATGCTCCTCGAGGAGGCACGCATCGGCACGCGCCGACGGTCTCCAAGCAGGACATCGCGGCGTTCATGCGGGCGCTCATGCCGAGCGCGGCACTGCGTTGCGCCGCCCGCGGCGGTCGCCTAAATTGTCCGCATGGCGGACAAGGACGAACGAACCGACACCGGCCTCACCGATGTGCTGCTGCAGTCGCCGGCACAAGAGCAGGGCTGCATGGTGCGCGTCGCCGAAGGCGCCGACCAGGGCGCAGAGCTCGATCTGCCGTCCGGCGCTGCGGTCATCGGCACGCGCGACGACTGCGACCTCACCCTCACCGACAGCGCCGTCTCGGGTCGGCACCTGCAGCTCGAGGTCACGTCCGACGGCATCGTCGCCGTCGACCTCGGCAGCACGAATGGCACCTTCTACATGGAAACCCGAGTGGAGCGCGCGATCGTCAAGCACGGCGCCTCACTCAGGATCGGCCGCACTCGCCTCGTTCTGCTGTCAAAGGAGGTGCCGATCGCCATGAAGGCGAGCACCCGTACGAGCTACGGCGCGCTCGTTGGGTCGTCGCCGGCGATACGCCGCCTCTACGCCGTCCTCGAGCAGCTCGAGGCGTTCGAGAGCTCCACGCTGATCTTGGGAGAGACCGGCGTGGGCAAGGAGCTCGTGGCGCGGGAGATCCACGCCCACTCCAAGCGTGCGCGCGGACCCTTCGAGGTGTGCGACTGCGGCGCTCTCTCCCCGACCCTCATCGAGAGCGAGCTGTTCGGACACACCAAGGGTGCGTTCACCGGCGCCCACGCCGATCATCGCGGCGTCTTCGAGCGCGGCGATCGTGGGACGGTGTTCTTGGACGAGATCGGCGAGCTCCCGGCCGAGCTGCAGCCGAAGCTCTTGCGCGTCCTCGACACTCACGCGCTACGCCGCGTCGGCGGCACCGACACCTTCAACGTCGACGTGCGTGTCGTCGCCGCCACGAACCGCGACCTCGGGGCTCTCGTCAAGAGCGGGAAGTTCCGGCAGGATTTGTTCTATCGCCTCGAGATCATCACGGTGCGCGTGCCGGCGTTGCGCGAGCGGCGCGAAGACGTTCCGCTCCTCATCGAGCACTTCTTGCGCTCCTTGGGGCAAGGGGATCTGACGCTGTCGCCGACCACCGTGGAGCTGTTCGCGACCGGCTATGACTGGCCGGGCAACATCCGCGAGCTCAAGAACGCCGTCGAGCGCGTGCGCACCATCGGCGCTCTGCCGGAGAACCTCGACCGCTCGGGCGGCACCACGGGCCGGGCAGACGGCACGAGCGTCGACATCGACATCGATGGGCCGTTCCAGGAGGCTAAGCGGCGGCTCGTCACCGCGTTCGAGCACGACTACTTGGAGGCACGCATCAAGCAGTCGAACAACAACATCAGCCAGGCCGCGCGCAGCTCCGGCATGGAGCGGTCCCAGTTCAAGCGCCTGCTCCGGAAGCACGGATTGCTCGGAAGCGACGATGGCTCACCCTAGGGCCGCAGGCGCTGGCGCCGGGCGCCCGGCTGGCCGGGCAGAGGCAGGGGCAGGGGCAGGCTTGTTGCTGCTGGGCTTCGCGCTCAGCACGCTCTCGACGTGCCGAGGCGGCTCCTGCGAGCCGGCATGTGCCTCGGACCAGCGTTGCGTCGATGACCGCTGCCTCACGCCATGCGTCGCTCAGCCGGACTGTGGCCAAGGTCAGGTCTGTTTTCGTGGATTCTGTGAGACGGGCGACCTCCGCCCCGACCTAATGGGCGACGGGGTCGTTGATGATCCACAGACGGGCGACCCGCTTCCTGCCGCCGGTTGCGGTGACGGTGTCGCGCAAGGCGCCGAGCCGTGTGACGGCGCCGACCTTCGCGGCAGTCTGACATGCACGGCCTTTGACTACAGCGGCAGCGAAGCCGTCTCGTGCCTGCCCACGTGTGCCGCGTTCGACCTCAGCTCGTGCACGGGCCCGATGCCAACCTGCGGCAACGGCAACGCACAACAGCGCGAGCAGTGCGACGGCAGCGACCTCGACGGCGCCACCTGCGTGACACTCGGTTACTCGAGCGGCGCGCTGTCGTGCCGGGCGACTTGCAGTTTTGACGTGACCGGCTGCACGAGCCCGTGAGGGAAGGCGCCCTCCGAGGCATCCTTGCCTCACGTCGCGAGGTTGCCGGCGCTGGTGCGGGGGCTCGGCGGAGAACTCCCAGGGCTTTCGGGCGATGAGCTCGTTGAGCAAGAGCACGACCGGGCCGTCGTCCTCGTAAGGGCGAGCGGCGGTGTGCGGCGCGCTCCACCTTTGCGCTATTGCTCGACGCAGAACAAACGGCGCATGGCGCCGCAGTCCTGTTGCTCCGACCCGAGCGGCAAGGTCCACCAGGCGGTGTAACCGCCGACCGCGCCAGACCCGGTGGTGCTGCCCCAGTGGCTGCAATCGGCGCTCGGCGTCCAGTCGGAGTTGAGCCCGCTCCAGAAGTAGTCCATCAAGCCGCTGTTGTCCGTGAGTGGGGCGAGGAAGAGCCCCTGGGCGTCGGTTCTGGCGTAAGGCATCGTGCCGTTGGCCTGGGTGTAGCCCCAGTTGCTGCGCAGCACCCAGTTCTTCTGCACCGGACAGACCGCGTTCCCCACCGCGACCCTCTCCCCGGCGGTCGCGCCGTTGACACACTCGCCGATGAGCGCCTTGTAAGTGCCGGTCGACGGCTTGAGAGCGTCCGCGTTGCACAGGGCGTCGGCGTGCGCAGGGCTCGCGTCCGCGCCCTGGCCCAAACGGCCGTCAACGATGGCGCCGGTGACGAACAAGCGTTTGGCGCCGCTGTCGCGATTGGCTCCCGGCCTGGATGGGATCCCGGTCATGCCGTCGTAAACCGGATCGACGCTCGTCGCTGGACCGATCAGGACGGTGAAGTAGTCCCAGCCGTCGATGGGACCGAGATTCCGGCCGGTGACCGCCACCGGCTGGTCGCTGGCCCAGTTGGCGGCGGTAAAGACCAACTCCGGCTGATCCACTTGGGCCTCGTTCGGCTTGTCGACGACGATCGGCACGTGAACGTCGGCCGTCGGCTCACTGGACATCTCGACGTAGAACGTGACAGCCGTCGCCCCGGTGTACTCGACCTTCAGTTGGTTGGCCATCAGCTGGTAGGTGCGAATGGAGGCGGTGTCATTGTCGCTGTTGCGGCACGCCACATCCACCGGGTCGAGGCCGTCGTAGTTGAGATCCGCCGACGTCGCTGTCGACAGGATGATCGAGTAGTCGATGGGGCCGTCGTCGACCGCGTCGTCCTGGCCCTGGACGGCGACGGTCTGGGGCGATTGCCAGTTGCCGGCGGTGAAGGTGAGGCTGGTGGGTGTCGGCCTCCCCTCGCTGGAGTCGCTGCTCGTCAGGGTGAGCGTCACGTCGGCAACGGGAGCGGCGGTCAAGACGACCGTGAAGGTCGGATCAGGGTCGCTGGTCGATTCGGTCGAGGTGACACCGCCGGTGGGCGTGACGATGAAACCCGGGGCGTCAGCGTCGTGAGTAGTCACGGTCACGTCCGGACCATCGACCCCCTGGTAGTCGGGATCGGCGCTCAGCGCGGGCTCGACCAACACTTCAAAAGCGACGTCGCCGTCGAGGAGGCCGTCAGTCTGCCCGGTGACGACCGCGCCCTGCGGCACGAACCAGTCTTCCGGCGTGAACTCCAACGACGCCGGAGCGACGATGCCTTCGCCGGCGTCGGAGGTCACGAGGCCGATCGTGACTGTGGCATCGGGAGCGCAGGCAAGCGTCACAGAGAAGGCGCCGAGCGACCCCTCGAAGATCTCCAGGCCTGAGGGCGGCGACACCGTCACGATGACGCCGGGCTCGAGCACGTCGAGGGTGGTCACCTGGATGTCGGGCGCGTCATACCCGTCGTAGCTCGGATCGGAGCTCGCGGCGGCGCCGGTCAGGATGTTCACGGTCCGATCGCCGTCGGCCTCGCAGTCGGGAACGCCGGTGACCGCGACGAGGCGGGCGAGCTGCCAATCGGACGGCGTGAAGCGCAGGCTCGCCGGCGAAACCTGCAGCTCGGTGAGGTCCTCACTCTCGAGGTCGATGGTGACGTCGGCTGCGGGCGGACAGGTGAGCGCGACGACGAAGGTGTCGAGCCCCGCATCCTCGCGCACCTCGAGCCCAGCGGCCGGCGTCACCTCGACCCCGGCGGCGCTGCGGTCGCCATTCGAGACCGCCACGGCCGGCACCGGGATCGCGTCGTACGTGGGGTCGTCGCCGGCGATGACGGTGCTGATCACCTCGTAGCTGATGTCGCCGTCGGCAGCACAGTCGCGTTGGCCGCGGACCGACACGGTCTGGGCGATGTCCCAGTTCTGCTCGCCGAACACCACGAGGCCGGTGCCGTCGACCCGGCCCTCACTGTCGTCGCTCGCGGCCACGGTCACCTCGACCAGGCCCGCCGGCGGGCAGGCGAGCGCCATCGAGAAGGTCGCAGCGGCCCCGTCCTCGTCGGTCACGAGGCCGGTCGTGGGGGTCACGAGCACGCCGGCCGCCCGGTCGCCGAGGTTGGTGCCGCCGACGTCCTGCACCTCGAGGCCGTCGTAGTCGGGATCACCGGAGGCGGCGGCGGAGGTGACGATGGTGAAGGCCACGTCGCCGTCGGCGGCGCAGTCGAGGACTCCGAGGACCAACGCGCGCTTCGGGGAATCCCAGTCGCTCGCCGTGAACACCAGGGCCTCCGGCTCGACCCTGGCCTCGGCCGGGGAGTCCGAGGCCAATCGAACAGTGACGTCCGCCGTCGGTGGGGCCGTGAGCACGACGGTGAACGCGCTGGCGGCGCCGCTCTCGCTGGTCACGAGCCCGTCGGCCGGCGACACCAGCACCGCGGCCGGCGGCAGAGTCGCCAGCGGCGACCTCGGGTCGACGCAGGCGCCCCGGGGATTGCACACCATGCCCTTCGGACACTCGGCGGCGCCGGTGCAGCGGACATTGGCGTCCGCGGGTACGCCGAGCTCGACGCCACACGAAGCAGCGACGACCAGCCCGACCGACAACAGCGGTGACCAGGCGCGCGCCTGCGGGTGCAGCGTCATTGCTCCACGCACAGCAGGTGGGCGGTCAGAGAATTGCAGTTGAGCGGGCCCGCCGAGGTCCAGCCGGCGCCGCCCCGACCGATATCGGCCGAGCCCGAGGTCGTGGTCCAGCCGGAGCAGCTCGTGCCCAAGGTGAAATCCGGGTCCAAGCCGGTCCAGTAGTTGGTGGTCTGTGGCTGTAGCGTCGCCACCAGGGCGCTCTGCCAGTTGGCGTTCGCGTTGGTCCGGGCAAACGCCGTCGTGCCGTCCGGGAGCGCGTAACCCCAATTGGGGCGGAGCACCCAGTTCTTCTGCGTCAGGCACGGGGCCTGCGGCATCGCGACGCGCTCGTGCGCCTGGTTGCCGTCGGCGCACTCGGCGATCAACGCCTTGTACGTGCCGGCGGTCGGCTTGACGTCCGCTTCGCAGATCGCATCGGCGTGACTCGGGTCGCCGTTCGTCGCCTGGCCGAGCCGCGAGCTCACGGTCACCGCCGTCATGAAGATGCGCTTGACACCGGCGTCGAGGTTGTACCCGAGCGCCCAGGTGACCTGACCTGCATACTTGGGGTCGGCGCTCACCGCGGGGCCGACGTTGATCAAGTAGTCCTGCCAGCCGTCGACGGGACCGAGGGCGCGGCCGGTAACCGTCACCGTTTGGTTGCCATAGGCGGTCGGCGTGAAGACGAGCTCTGTCACCGAGGCGGTGGCCTCGTCGGGGTGGTCGGACGAGACCGCGACGGTGACGTCGGCGGTCGGCGCGGTGCCCAGCCACACCCGAAAGGTGGCCGTCGTGCCCGAGGCGTTGGTGTACAGGCGGTTTCCGGTGGTCGGCGTGGAGTACAGCTCCGCGGTGTCGTTGTCCTGGTTGCTGGCGAGAACGTCGACCGGATCGAGGGAGTCGTAGGCCGGATCGGCCGAGACCGCGGGCGCGAGATTGATGGTGTAGCTGATGTCACCGTCGTCCACGTTGTCGTTGACTGGACTCAGGGTGACGGTCTGGGCGCTCTGCCAGTTGAGGCCGTCGAACACGAGACTGGACGGGCTCGGGGTGGCTTCAGTCGGGACAGTGCTGCTCAGGGGGATCGTGACGGCGGCTGCGGGTTGAGCGGTGAGCCTGACGGTGAAGGTGGGGCTCTGGCCGGCCTCGGTGGATCTGAGGATGGTGGTCGACGGTACGAAGGGCCCGATGGGCGTCACCACGAAGCCGGCGCCGTCGTCGTCGGTGTTGATGAGACTCGCGTCCGGTCCGTCGAAGTCGGCGTAGCTCAGGTCGGTGCTGGTCGCCGGTTGGACGAGCAGCACGTAGGACTGGTCGCCGTCGTCGAGCGCGTCGTCGACACCATTGATCGTGATCCCCTGCGGCACGTACCAGTTGTCGGGCGTGAAGGTCAGCACGCTCGGGCTCAGATCCCCTTCGCTCGGGTCGTCGATCGCGAGCGGCACCGCCACGTCGGCGAGCGGCGCGCAGGTCAGGGTCAGCGAGAAGGTGGCCAACGTCCCGCTCTCGGAGGTGGCGCCGTTGTCCGGGGAGATCGACATGCCGGCCTCGAGCGTGTCCAGGGTCACCACCTCGACGTCGTCGACCGGGAGGCCATCATAGTCGAGGTCCGCGCTCGCCATCGTCCCGGTCAGGATGCTCAGTGAGCGGTCACCATCGCGCTCGCAGTCCGCAACCCCGGTGACCACCAGGAGTCGCGGCTCTCGCCAATCCGCTGGCGTGAACATCACGTAGCTCGGAGAGACCGTCGCCTCGGTCTCGTCACTGCTCCACAGTCCCAGGCGCACATCGGCAGTCGGCGCGCAGGTCAAGGCCACGACGAAGGAGGCGCGGCCGCCGTCCTCTCTCACCGACAGGCCGGCGATCGGCGAGACCAGGACACCGGCGGCGTATTGATCCTCGTTGGTGAGCGTCACCTGGGGCACTTCGAGCCCGTCGTAGGCGTCGTCGTCGACGCTGCTCGTGGTGCCGGTGATCGCAAAGACCACGTCGCCGTCAGGCGCGCAGTCCGACTGGCCGAGCACGGTGACCGTCTGCGCCGTGCTCCAGGTCGCTTCATTGAACGTCAGGATGCCGCTCCCCTCGAGGCGGCCCTCGGTCTCGTCGGAGGAGGCGAGACTCAGCTCCGCCGTGCCTCGCGTCGGGCAGGCGAGCACGACGCTGAAGAAGGCGCGGCTGCCGCTCTCGTTGGTGATGAGACCCGTGGTCGGACTGACGACGATGCGCGCCTCGCGGTCGCCCCGGTTCGTCCCCTGCACGTCGGGGACCTCGAGGCCGTCGTAGGCGGGATCCCCCGAGCGCGCCGCCGGAATGACGATCGAGAATGGGTGGTCGCCGTCGGCCAGGCAATCGAGGACGCCGGTCACGGTGACCCGCTGCGGCCGGTCCCAGTCGGCGGGGCCGAAGACGAGGAAGCTCGGGGTCACCAGCGTCTCGTCGGGGTTGGCGGCTTCGAGGCTCAGGCTCACCGTCGCCGTGGGGGCCGCCGTCAGCGCCACGGTGAACGAGTCCGCCCCGCCGCTCTCGCTGGTGACGAGGCCACTCTGCGGTTGGATCTGGAACCCCGGCACGAGCGTCGCCGACGGCGCGCGCGGGTCAACACAGAGCCCCTGCGGGCCGCAGACCGTCGCCGCGGGGCAATCCGCGACCGCGCGACAGGTAACGCGCGAGCCCGCAGGCATGGCGAGGTCGACCGCGCAGCCGAGCGCCGTCCCCAGACCCAAGAGCAGCCATGCCCGCCGGTCCCACCGCATTCCAAGCCAGAGTATCCGCTGGCGCGCCCCGGCACCAGGCGGCGCGTCCGCGCCGCGGGCGTTGACAACGCTCGGGCGCCTGGTAGCCTTCGCCTACACCCTCGAGGACTGCGCCGATGGCCGATGACCTCCTGAAAGCCTCGAAGCTCGCGAACACCGAGCGCCCAGAGGTCGCCAAGCACGTCAAGAGGCCCCTGACCCCGGGTGGCGCCGCTGAGACCGAGAAGCGGGGCACGGCGCCGGTGGTCGTCGACGCCGAGGCGCTCGATCGCAAGGGCATCGCCGCTTTCACCCAAACCGACCGGAAGCTCGCGCCCGCCAACGCCGCGCCGAAGCTGCTCGCCGCCGACTCGCCGTTGACCCTCGGCACCGGCTTCGTGCCCGGCGCCGACGGCGTCACCCCGGCCTACGTGGTCGCGGCGATCTGTCACGAGGTCAGAAACCCGATGACGCCAATCGTCGCGTTCGCCGACTGCGTCGCCGCCCGGGCCGGCGATGACGCCCCGAGCGCTCGGCACGCGCAGACCTTGATCCGCCTGTGCGGCACCATCGAGAGCGTGCTGCAGACCTTCGAGCGCCACAGCGAGCCCAAAGGGGACGCGAGCGCCGCCGCCCCGCCGCCGGTCGCGATGCCGCACTTCAGCGACATCAAGCCCGAGCACCCTACTGTCAGAAAGGTGTTCGGTCCGTTCGCCGCCGCGATCGGCCCCCACGTCGCCGAGATGCAGACGGCAACACGATCCCTGCGCGAGGCCGCGGCCGATGACGGTCGGCTGGCGCGCTACGTGAAAGGCATCGGCGACTGCGTCACCCGCCTGCGGCAGGCGCTCGCGTTCATGGACGACGAGCCGGCGCGTTGAGATGACACCGTCGAAGATTGGATTCGACTCGCCGGGCCGGGCGCTCGCTGGATCGTGGCGATGGCCGGGGTTCGCCCCTCGCATAGCGGCATGATGCGGGTGCTCGGCTTCGTGCTCTTAATCGGCGTGGCGCTGTCGATCATCGGCGGGCTGCACTACTACTTCTACCTGCGCCTGGTGCGCGATCTGGCGCTCAGCCGCGAGTGGCGGCTCGGCACGACCACCATCCTGGTCGTGCTGGCGCTGTCGTTGCCGTTGGCGATGATCTTGGGGCGGGTCCTGTCGTCGCCGTGGCGCGAGCTCGTCAGCTGGCCGGCGTTCCTGTGGATGGGCGCGATGTTCCTGCTCTTCGTGCTCCTGGTCGCCGGGGACTTCGTGCGCGCCGCCGGCACCCTCACCGCCCGTCTGCTCTACGACCAGGACCTGAGCGACCCGTCGCGCCGGGCGTTCTTCGCCCGCCTGCTCGCCGGCAGCGCCCTCGCCGGCACCCTCGGGCTCTCGGGGATCGCGGTCGGTGCGGCGCTGCGCACCCCGAGGGTACGCCGGGTGCGGGTGGCGCTCAGCCGCCTGCCGCAGGCGCTCGACGGCTTCCGGCTGGTGCAGCTCACCGACCTGCACGTCGGCGAGACCGTCGGCTTGCGCTTCGTCAACGAGGTGGTGCGGCAGACCAACGCCCTGCACCCGGATCTGGTGGTGATCACCGGCGACCTCGTGGACGGCAGCGCCGAAGAGCTGAAAGACACGGTGGCGCCGCTCGGAGCGCTGGTGGCGCGCCACGGGGTCTACTTCGTGACCGGCAACCACGAGTACTACTCCGGCGTCGGGGCGTGGCTCGCCCACCTGCCGACGCTCGGCATCCGCGTGCTCCGCAACGAGCGCGTCGTCATCGGCGACCGGGCGGACAGCTTCGAGCTGGCCGGCGTCGACGACTCCAGCGCCGCGCGCCAGACGATGACCCCGGGTCACGGCGCCGACGTCGAGCGCGCGATGGCGGGCGTCGATCCCGGCCGCGAGGTAGTGCTCCTCGCGCACCAGCCAAAGGAGGTGCACGCCGCCGCCCGGCACGGGGTCGGGCTGATGCTCTCCGGTCACACCCACGGCGGTCAGATCTGGCCGTTCGGCTACCTCGTCGCCCTCACCCAGCCTTATATGGAAGGGCTGCACCTCCATCAGAGCAAGACCTGGATCTACGTGTCGCGCGGCACCGGCTACTGGGGCCCGCCGATGCGGCTTTGCGAGCCGGCGGAGATCACCCACGTCACCCTCACCTGCGACGGCCCCTCCGAGGTCGATGCGGAGCCCAACGACGCCTGACCCCGGGGCCGCCGCCGGCATTCTTCGTCAACGCGCCTCCTGACGACGCCGGCGCGCCGCCGGTTTTTTGACGACCCACGATCGCGGCGTTACTGCTAAAGGTGATGGCAACTGAACGAACCGCGTGGCTGACCGAGAACACCGCTCGGGAGAGAACCCTCATCCAGGTCTGGGGCACCCTGGTCGGCGCCGCCCTCTACGCCCTCGTGGCGTCGAGCTGCGGTGCCGAGCTGAGCCGCGTACCGACGCGCGGCGCCGTCCAAGAACACGGCGAGGCCCTGACGCCGACGGTGATGAAGGCGCTGCCGACCGACGGCAGCGCGGCGCGCCCCGACGTGGTCGTCAAGGTCGTGTTCTCGGTCCCGATGAGCGACGCGGCCGGCGACGCGTTCGCGCTCTATACCCGGGACGGCTATGTCGGCGGCGCGCTGGCGTGGGACAGCAGCAGCACGGTGCTGGCGTTTCGCCCCGACCAACCGCTCGCGCCCGCCGACTACACCCTGGTCGTCGCCGCCGGCGCCGCGACCGAGAGCGGCGCGGTGCTCGCCGACGCCTTCCGTCAGCGCTTCACCGTCGCCCCCGGCGTGAGCGGCAAGTAGCGCCCCGGCAAGCGTTCACGGGGTCATCACGATGGCTCTCGTAACTGGCCGTAGACGCGAAGGATCCGGCTTTGCCGGTCCTGAGCGTGGGGCTCACGGGGGACGCAGAGCCGCGCCACAACGCCTTGTTTTCGCCAAGGATCTTCTCGCGGCGGGCGGTCCCCCGTGAACGGTAACGCGCCCCGCTCAGACCGCCGCCCGGATCTTCGCCGCCAACGCGGTCGCCGCGGCCGTCTCCAGCGAGCGCGCCGGCCAGCCGAGCTCGAGCCCGGTGCCGTCGTCGTACTTGGGGATGATGTGGAAGTGGACGTGGAAGATCGCCTGGTGGGCGATGGCACCGTTGTTCTGCAGCACGTTGTAGGCCGCGGCCCCGGTCGCGGCGACGACCGCGCGACAGATCCGCGGCAGCGCCCTGCCGATCTCGGCCGCCGCCTCGTCGGAGAGCTGCGCGAGCGTTGGCGCCGGCTCCTTCGGCACCACGAGGGTGTGGCCGCGGGCGAGCGGCGCGATGTCGAGGAACGCCAGCACGTGCGCGTTCTCGAACACGCGGTGACAGGGGATCTCGCCGGCGATGATCTTGGAGAAGATGGTGGCGCTCATGCGGCGACCTTAGATCTCGACAAAGCCGATCGCAATGGGTGGTTGACAGCGGCGAGCGGCGGCGGTTGGTTACGCGCGGAGGCCCAACGCCCATGTCATTCAATCCCGCCAGCGCCATCCAGGATCTCCTGGTCTTCGGAGAGTTCGGCGACGTCAACCCGTCGGTCACCGACAGCGTCACCTATACTTTCTTGTCGCCGCAGCGGATGGAGGAGGCCTTCGAGCACGAGATCGAGGGCTGCTTCCTGTACTCGCGCCACTGGAACCCGATCAACCGCTACCTGTCGCAGGCGCTCGCGGCGATGGAAGGCACCGAGATGGCGCAGGTGACCGCCTCGGGGATGAGCGCCATCGCCTCGACCATCTTGCAGCTGTGCGCCACCGGCGACGAGATCGTCTCGGGGCGGACGATCTACGGCGGCACCTACGCGCTGTTCAAGAACCTGCTGCCGCGCCTCGGCATCACCACCCGCTTCGTCGACATCACCAACCTCGACGCCCTGACGAAAGCCGTGACCCCGAAGACCCGGGTGCTCTATGCCGAGACCGAGTCGAACCCGCTCTTGGAGATCGCGGACATCCCGGCGCTCGCGAGCTTCGCGCGCGCCCACGGCCTGAAGCTCGTCGTCGACAACACCTTCACGCCGATGATCATCTCCCCGGCCAAGCTCGGCGCCGACGTCGTGGTCTACTCGCTCACCAAGTTCGCGAACGGCACCGCCGACGCGGTCGCCGGCTGTATCTGCAGCACCACCGAGCTCGTCCGTGAGCTCACCGACGTCAACTCCGGCGCCTGCATGCTCTTCGGCCCGGTGCTCGATTCGTTGCGCGCCGCGAGCCTGCTGAAGAACCTGCACTCGCTGCACGTCCGGATGCGCAAGCACTCCGACAACGCCCTGGCGCTCGCCACCTGGCTCAAGGGCCGCGGCCTCCGGGTTCACTACCCCGGGCTCGCCGACCACCCGCAGCACGCCCTCTTTTCCCGCTTGAAGCACGCGGGGATCGGCTACGGCGGCATGATGACCCTGGACGTCAGCGAGGCGACGACCGCCCGCGAGCTGATGCGGGTGATGCAGGAGGAGCTGGTGGGCTACCTGGCGGTGAGCCTGGGCTACTTCAAGACCTTGTTCTCGGCGCCCGGCAGCAGCACCTCGTCCGAGATCCCACCGGCGGAGAAGGCGGCGATGGGCCTCTCCGACGGCTTGATCCGCTTCTCGGTCGGCCTCGACGACGACATCGGCCGGACCCTCACCCGCCTGGAGAAGAGCCTGCAGCGCTGCAAGCTCTTGGCGTGAGCGAACGCCCGCATGGCCGTGTTGCGCTTCGTCGCCGCCTGGCTCGCCGCCCTCGTGGTGCTGCTCTTGCGCCTGAGCTGCCGCGCCCGCTTCCACGCCGACCCGCGCCCGGCGCTGCAGAGCGCGCGCAAACCCTACGCCTACGCCATCCTCCACGGCCACCAGCTCGCCGCGGTGCTCGCCGCCGAGCCCGGCACCGGCGCGATGGTGTCGCGCTCCGTCGACGGTGACCTGCTGGTGCCGAGCCTCCTCGTGAGCCGGGTGGTGGTGGTCCGGGGCTCGTCGCGCGACCGGGGCCGCGACAAAGGCGGCAAAGAGGCGCTCGACAAGCTCATTCGCCACGTCCAGAACGGCCGGCCAGCCTATCGGGCGGTGGACGGCCCACGCGGGCCGCGCGGCACTGTGAGCCGCGGCATCGCCAGGCTGGCGCTCGAGACCGGCGCCGCGGTGGTCACCGCCGTCCCGGTCGCGAGACGACGCTACGTCTTCGCGCGCGCCTGGGACCGGTTTCAGGTCCCGAAGCCGTTCACCCGCGTCGACTTCTACTTCGGCGCGCCCATCGAGGCGGCGCCGGGAGAAGATCTGGAGACCTTGCGCCTCAGAATCGAACGGGCCCTCGCCGCGCTCGAAGCCGAGCACGACCCGATCGAAGCGGCGCTGGGTCAGGAAGCGGCGGCAAAGCGACGCGAGAAGCTGGCGCGGGAGGCGGCCGCCAAGGAGGCGGGTGCGCCGACCGCGGCGCCGCCCGCGCGGCTTGACTCCACCCGAGGGTGAGCCCTAGACAGTCGCCACTCGGGAAGGGGCGGCCGGCGCGCGGTTTTGTTCGGTCACGAGACGCCGGCGCCGCCCGACCTCCCACCACGCGGGCAGGTGTGTCCATGAGCTTTACCGCCGAGACGCTGACGAGCCTCATCCCGCTCGTCGTGCTGCTGCCGCTGTTTGGCGCGATCGCCAACGGCCTGTTCGGACATCGGCTGCCGCGGCCGTTCGTCAGCTTCGTCGCCTGTGGCGTCGTCTTCGTGTCGTTCTTGCTCTCGGTCTGGGCGTTTGTCGCCCTGCACGGCGATCCGTCGACCACCGGTCTGAAGAACACCCTCTACACCTGGTTCGCCTCGGGGAACGCCAGGGTCGAGGTGACCTTCCTCGTCGACCGCTTGTCGTCGGTCATGATCCTCGTCGTCACCGGCGTCGGCTTCCTGATCCACCTGTACTCGGTGGGCTACATGGCCCACGACCCGTCGCTCGCCCGCTACTTCGCCTACCTCAACCTCTTCACCTTCGCGATGCTCACCCTGGTCCTCGCCGACTCGCTGCCGCTGATGTTCCTGGGCTGGGAAGGCGTGGGCCTGTGCTCCTACCTGCTCATCGGCTTCTGGTTCACCGAGACCGAGAAGGCCGCGGCCGGCAAGAAGGCCTTCGTCGTCAACCGCATCGGCGACTTCGGCTTCCTGGTGGCGATGATGCTGCTGTTGCGCTTCGCCGGCACCCTCAACATCGACCAGATCCACAAGGCGGTCACCGCCGGCAGCATCAGCGTCGCCCTCGCCACCGGCGTCTGCCTGATGCTGTTCTTGGGCGCCACCGGCAAGAGCGCGCAGCTGCCGCTCTACGTCTGGCTCCCCGACGCGATGGCCGGCCCGACGCCGGTCTCGGCCTTGATCCACGCCGCCACCATGGTGACCGCGGGCGTCTACATGGTCGCGCGCATGGGCTTCCTGTTCTCCATCGCCCCGATCGCGATGCTCACCGTCGCCCTGGTCGGCGCCGCGACCGCGCTGTTTGCCGCCACCATCGGCACGGCGCAAAACGACATCAAGAAGGTCTTGGCGTACTCGACCGTCAGCCAGCTCGGCTTCATGTTCATCGCCGCCGGCGTCGGCGCCTACGCCATTGCGATCTTCCACCTCGCGACCCACGCGTTCTTCAAGGCCTGTCTGTTCTTGGGCTCGGGCTCGGTGATCCACGGCATGAGCGGCGAGCAGGACATCCGCCAGATGGGCGGCCTGCGCCGGAAGATGCCGATCACCTTCTGGACCTTCTTCCTCGCGACGCTGGCGATCACCGGCTTCCCGCTCACTGCCGGCTTCATCTCCAAGGACGCCATCCTCTGGAGCGCGTTCGCCGCCGACATGGGCAAGTTCGCCGACGTCTTCGGCGGCGGCACCGCCAAGGTCCTGTGGACCATCGGCGCGCTCTCTGCCGGCTGCACCGCGTTCTACATGTGGCGCCTGGTGTACATGACCTTCTTCTCCGGCGAGCTGCGCGCCCGCCCCGAGGTGAGAGACCACGTCCACGAGTCGCCTTGGACCATGACGCTGCCCCTCGGCGTCTTGGCGCTGTTGTCGATGGTCGGCGGCGCCTTGTGCTGGCCGCCGCTCTTCGGCGGTCACGAAGGGCTCGTCGAATGGCTGGCGCCGGTGCTCGGGCACCTGCCGCTGCCGGAAGGGGAGCACCAGGGCCTGGAGATCGGCACGATGGCTGCTGCCTTCGCGCTGGCGCTCTTTGGCTTCGCCGTTGCCACGGTGATGTACGCCCGCCGCATCCATCCCGCGGTCGCGACCTTCATCGCCGAGCGCCCGTGGCGTTGGCTCTACCTGCGCCTCGCCGGCAAGTGGCACGTCGACGAGCTCTACGAGACCACGGTCATCCAGCCGCTTTGCTGGGGCTCGCGCGTCGTGCTCTACGAAGGGCTCGACAAGCGGGTGATCGACGGCAGCGTCAACCTGGTCGGCTGGCTGAGCCGCAAGGTGGGCTTCCTGGGGCAGCTGTTCCAGAGCGGCAACATCCAGCGCTACCTCGCGATCTTCGCGGTCGGCGTGGCGATCTTGCTCTACGGCTGGCTGACACCGTCGCGCCCCACCAGCATCGAGCCGGCGCCGGCCAAGCCCACCGCGGCGGTGCAGCGGCTCGTCCCGGCCGCGCCCGCGCTCCCCGGCATCCCCGGAGGTGGCCGATGAGCTTCATCTCCAGCCACCTGCTCACCTTCATCGTGTTCCTACCGCTCGTCGGCGCCGTCCTGGCGTTGGCGTTCCCGCGCGAGGAGCACTCGGGCGTGCGCGGCTTCGCGATCGCGGTCGCGGTCATCGACTTGGTGCTGGCGCTGTGGATGTGGCACCTGTTCGTGCCCGCGACCACCGCGATGCAGCTCGTCGAAGAGGTCGCCTGGGTGCCGACCCTCGGCATCTCCTACAGCGTCGGCGTCGACGGCGTCAGCGTCCTGCTCGTGGTGCTCACCACGTTCTTGGCGCCGATCGTCATCCTCAGCACCTACTCCAGCGTCACCGAGCGGGCCCGGGAGTACATCGTTTGCTTGCTGTTCCTGCAGACCGGCATGCTCGGCGCCTTCGTCGCGACCGACCTCTTCCTGTTCTACGTGTTCTGGGAAGTGATGCTGGTGCCGATGTACTTCTTGATCGGCGTCTGGGGCGGGAGACGGCGGATCTACGCCGCCCTCAAGTTCTTCCTCTACACCATGGCCGGCTCGCTGTTGATGCTGGTCGCGATCCTCTACCTGGTGTTCGCGGTGCGCGCCCAGGGCGGGATGTCGTTCGGCTTCGCCGAGATCGTCAACCGCCTGCCGCAGACCGACCTGGGCGGCGCCGAGATCTGGCTGTTCTTGGCGTTCGCGGTGGCGTTCGCGATCAAGGTGCCGATGTTCCCGTTCCACACCTGGTTGCCCGACGCCCACGTCGAGGCGCCCACCGGCGGCTCGGTGATCCTGGCCGGGGTGTTGTTGAAGCTCGGCACCTTCGGCTTCCTGCGCTACGCGATGTGGCTGTTCCCCAAGGCCGCGGCGTCCTTCATGCCGGCGCTCGGACTGCTCGCGGTCATCGGCATCATCTACGGCGCCTTGGTGTCGATGGTGCAGACCGACTTCAAGCGCCTGATCGCGTTCTCCTCGGTGTCGCACTTGGGCTTCGTGATGCTCGGCATCGCGGCGATGACCGTGACCGGACTGTCGGGCGGCATCTTGCAGATGGTGAATCACGGCATCTCCACCGGCGCGCTGTTCTTGTTGGTCGGGGTGATCTACGAGCGCCGCCACACCCGGCTGCTCGACGACTTCGGCGGCCTCGCGAAGGTGATGCCGCGCTACGCCGCGATCTTCGTGCTGATCGCTTTGAGCTCCGCGGGCCTGCCGGGGCTGAACGGCTTCGTCGGCGAGTTCTTGATCCTGATGGGGACCTTCCAGAGCGAGGGCACCACCTTGAACATCGTCACCAGCGACTTCGCCTGGGCCGGCATCATCGCCGCCGAGCTCGTGGCGCTGCTCGCGGTGGTGCTGATCGCCGCCGCGGTCGGCCGCCACCTGCCGCGCGAGCAAGTGTGGACCAAGGTCGCCGCGATCGGTCTGGCTCTGGCGTTGGCGCTGCTGTTCGTCGCGCCGCCGCTCGGGACCTTCGGCGGCGGCCTCTTGGTTCGACCGCTGGCCGGGCCTCTGAATGACACCGCCAAGTTCACTGAGGTCTTCGCGCTGCTCGCGGTCATCGCCGCGACCGGGGTGATCTTCGCCGCGGTGTACCTGTTGGTCGCCACCCAGCGGGTGTTCTTCGGGCCGCTCACCCACCCCGAGAACGAGAAGCTCGTCGACCTGAGCCCGCGCGAGACCCTGGTGCTCGCCCCCCTGGTGCTGGTCGCGGTGCTGATGGGCGTGTTCCCGCAGCCGTTCCTGGAGACCATCAACCCCGCGGCGACCGCGTACGCCACGCAGTTTCGCGCCCGCGCCAACCTGAAGGCGGTTCCCGGGGTCACGCCGGCACCGGTCACCGGCACCGAAGCCACGCCGCCCCGGATCTTGGGGGTCATGCCCGAGTCGCCGCCGACCGCGCCGGTGGACAACAGCGGCGAGCGCCGCCTGCCGTGGAACCGCAAGTTCGGCCGGCTGCCGGGGCCGCTCGAGAAGCTGGTGCCGATGCGGGCGAAGAACCCGACGCCGGCTCTGGACGCGCCGGCCGCTGACAAGGGAGGTCGGCCATGAACATCCTCGGTGACCTCGGCGGGCTGTCGCCGCTCTGGATCCTGGTGCTGACCGCGCTCGCGGTGTTGCTGCTCACGGTGACCGGCGGCGACAAGCGCCCGGCGCCGGGCTCGAGCACCCACCTCGCGGTGTTGAGCCTCGTGGGGCTGTTCACCGCCGGCGTGCTGTTGTGGAACGTCGAGGGCACGCGGACGTTGTTCTCCGGCGCCATCGTCATCGACGGCATCGGCGTGCTCTTCGGCCTGACCTCCTTGTGCGGCGCGTTCTTCGGTGTGGTCTTCGCCGCCGCCTACCTGCAAGAGCACGGCCTGTCGCACGGCGAGTTCTTCAGCCTGGTGTTGTTCGCCGCGGTCGGGATGCTGATGGTGGCGCTGGCCGGCGACCTGTTGACCTTGTTCATCGGCATCGAGACCATGTCGCTCGCGGTCTACGTGCTCGCCGGCTATCGGCGCAGCTCGCGGCGCTCGCAGGAGGCGGCGCTGAAGTACTTCGTCTACGGCGCGTTCGCGTCGGCGTTCGCGCTCTTCGGCATCGCGTTGCTCTACGGCGAGGTCGGCCGGCTCTCGGGCACGCCGGCGTTGACCTTCAAGGCGCTCGGCGCCGCGTTCCTGGGCCACGAGGTCTCGGTCGCCGGCTTCATCGGCGTCGCGATGTTGTTGTGCGGCCTGGGCTTCAAGATCGCCGCGGTGCCGTTCCACATGTGGGCCCCGGACGTCTACGAGGGCGCGCCGACGCCGTCGACCGCCTTCATGGCGGTGGGCATCAAAACGGCGGCCTTCGCCGGCGTGTTGCGCTTCGTCGCCGCGACCTTGATCGCCGGCGGCGAGCGCGGCACCGAGACCGCGATCCAGATCTTCGAGGTGCTGGGCGTCCTGACGATGGTGCTCGGCAACCTGCTGGCGATCCGCCAGACTCAGATCAAACGAATGCTGGCCTACTCCAGCATCGCCCACGCCGGCTACGTGCTCGTCGGCGTCGCGGCCTTCATCGCCGAGCCGAAGAGCTACGCCGTCGAGGCGGTCGCCTACTACCTGTTCGGCTACACCGCGATGACGCTCGGCGCCTTCGGCGTGGTGTTGGCGTTCGAGCGCGGCGAAGACCGCCGCCCCGACCTGCCGATCGAGCGCCTGGCCGGGACCGGCCACCGTTACCCGGCGTTCGGCCTGGCGATGGCGCTGTTCATGTTCTCGCTCGCCGGCATCCCGCCGACCGCGGGCTTCTTCGGCAAGCTGGCGTTGTTCTCGGCGGCGGTGGCAGCGGGTCGGACCAGCGTGGTGATCATCGCGGTGCTCGCGAGCGCCATCGGCGCGTTCTACTACCTCCGGGTCACCGTGGTCATGTACATGCGCGCCGCGGGCACCGAGGAGAAGCGGGTCGAATCGGCGTGGTTGTCGGCCGGGCTGTGGCTGTGCGCGGCCTTGACGCTGGTGTTCGGCCTGCTGCCCGACACCTACTTCGCGATCGCCAAACGCCTCGTCACCGGCTGGCTGGGGTAGAAGCCGCGCGTGAGCGCCCGAGACCGATGGATGTCCACTGTCCCCGTTGCCGGAGGTCGTTCACAGATGTTGACGACGGGGTGTTGAACCAGGGAAGCTGTCCGACGTGTGGCAATCAGATCAACTACGGTGGGGTGACAGCCGATCTACCGATCGAGGGCGCGGTGGCGATGGTCTTCGCCGCCGGCTCCCGGATCGCGGCGGCCCTGGACGCCACCTGCAAAGAAAGCCGGCTGAAGCTGGACACCGCCTTTGGCAAAGGGTCAAGCGCCATGAGTGACGACGACACCAAAGCTGACGCCGCCGGCGTCGGGACCGCCGGGATGCCGCCTGACGGTCCCGCCCCCACCGGCCTCGACGACGAGCACACCCTGCCGACGCCGCCGAGCGCCGCGGCCTCGAGCGACCCGGCCCCGGGCGCCCATTTGCAGCTGCCCTCGATTGACTTCGCGCTCCCGGACTTCGCCAAGGGCGCCCCCGCCCCCTCCGCGAGCGGCAGCCCGTCGCCGGCCGCGAGCCTGCCGGCGCACCTGCAGCTGCCGAGCTTCCCTGATTTCCAGCTGCCGCCGATCCCCGACGCATCCGGCGGCATCCCGAGCGGCGAGCTCGCCCTCAAGGCCGCGGCGCCGAGCGCGGCGCCGTCGGGCCTCCCCGGGAGCCCGGAGCCGTGGTCGATCGCCTCGGTGTCGAGCCCGGGCGCGGTGCTGCCGCCGCCGATGCGCCCACCGCCGCCGCCCAAGACCCGACCGAAGCCGGCACCGGCGGCCGCGACGCCGAGCGGTGGCCTCTCGGACCTGCCGGCGTTGGGGCTGCCGACCTTGACGTCGGCGCAGAAGCCCAAAGATCCGACGCTCTTGCAGTCCGACGCCGCGATGCAGATGGTGGCCGACATGCAGCACAAGAAGATGTCGCTGCCGGTCCTCATCGCCGGGTTGCTGTTGATCGTGGCCGCGGCCGGCGCCGGGGTGCTGTGGTACTACGGACCGAGCACGGTGCTCAGCTGGTTCCGCGATCCGAGCCTGCAGAAGGTCAGCAAGAGCGACCAGGACAAGGCCAACGAGGCCTTCGTCGAAGGGGTCAAGGCCTACAAGGCCGAGAAGCTCCCGGACGCCGTCACCCTGTTCTCCAAGGCGGTCAGGCTCGACCCGCGCCACGCCGACGCGCACCGCAGCCTCGGCATCGCCTACGCCAAGAGCAACCAACCCAAACAGGCAGTCCAACACTACCGGACCTACCTGAAGCTCGCGCCCGCGGCGCCTGACGCCGCCACGGTCCGCAAGTTCATCGAGGACTACGACAAGGCCCAGGAAAAGGGCAAAGACGGCAAGAAGAAGTAGCGCCGCCCGGCCTCGGCATGATCTTCCCGGTGCGCCGCCTCACTCCTCGTGACTGAGCTCTTGGTCGGCGAAGCCGTGTGACAACAGGATCTTCTTGCCCTGCATCGACAACAGCCCGCGGCGCTGAAACTCGGAGAGGACGCGCGACACGGTCTCGCGGCTGGTGCCGATCATCGCCGCCAGGTCTTGCTGCGTCGGCCGGGCGCGAATCACGATGCCTTCGTCGGTCGACTCGCCGTCGTTCTTCGCCAGGTCGACGAGGATGCGGGCGACGCGGGCGTAGACGTCGAGGAGCGCCAGGTTGCCGATGACCTCGTCGGCGCGCCGCAGGCGCGAGCTCATCTCCGCGAGGATGTTGAGCGCGGTGCTCGGGGACTCGGCGAGGTGCTTGACGAAGTCGTCGCGCGACAGCACCAACAGCGCCGAGTCTTCGAGCGCCAGGACGTTCGCGGAGCGCGGCTGGCCGTCCAGCAGGCTCATCTCGCCGAAGAACTCGCCGGAGCGGAAGATGGAGAGGATGACCTCGCGCCCCGAGTCGCCGTAGAGCACCACCTTCACCCGGCCCTGGTCGATGATGAACATCGAGTCGCCGGGGTCCGACTGCGACACGATCAGACTGTCCTTGTTGTAACGCACCACCTTCAGGCGCGAGCCCAACCGCTCGAGGGCCGCCGGCTCCAGATGTTGAAAGATGCTGACGTGGGACAACAGCTCGGCATAGTTCGCCATGGTCGCCTCGGGGCCGGGTAGGCCGCGCTCGCAGCCTACTGACCGAGCGAGGTGCAGGTCAAACGGGATTGACGACGCGCGACGCCGCTCGAGGCTCAGGTGCCCCCGCGCAGGCGCACCGAGATCCCCGAGAGCCCGGGCGTGGCAACTGACGCCAGACTGTCGAAGAGCGAGCGATCGCCGGCGACCCGCAAGGGCCCGATCGGCCCCTCCGGCGACATCATCTTGTCGAGCTGGCTCCGGCTCGCCCACACCGTCAGCTCCGCTGGCCCATGGCCGGTCGACGTGGTGCAGCCCTTCGTCGACAGCTCGACGCGAAAGCTCTCGGGATGAAGGCCGGTGAGCTCGAAGAGGATGGCCCCCTCGCGCGCGCCGGTCGCCACGCGCTTGTGATTCACCATGCCTGCCAAGAGCTCGAAGAAGGCGTGCATCGGGTCCCTCGTCAACCTCAGGATCAACCTCTACTCGCTGACCGCGCGCGCGGCGTCATCCCGGGCTTGCTCCCGTGTGGTCCGCCAGGCGAGGTCTGCTGCCTTGAAGGCGAGAGCCCTGGGCGGCAAGCGCATCACGTCCGTCGGCTCGAGCATGCCCAAGAGGACGTCCGGGTCGACGCCCCCGCTGGTGGCCTTCTCGCGCACGAGCGCCCGTCGCCGGTCGTGGGTCCAGAACGCCGCCTCGAAACGAGAGGGCGCGCTCCGGAACTCTTTCAGCGTCGTGGCGACGGACGGCAGGCACTTTTCGAGCTCCGCTTCCGGCGCGATCTCTTTCGCGAGATGCCACGATTCGTGCCGCCGCAAGAGCGCGAGCTGGACCTCAGCTACCTTGGCCGGCTGGGTGAACAAATCACGGGCCATCGCGTCGCGCGCGGCTTCGAACGCTGCGAAGGTCTTGGGGAACTCCGCATTGAGATCGGGCAGCTTGCCCGTGAGCTCTAAGGCGGCCGTGCTCCACAGGTTGCGGCCGTTGGCTTCAAACCACACCTTCTCGACCGTCGCCGCCACCCCGGAGTCACCGAGCATGTCCTTGAGGGGCTGGGCCTTGGGTTGATCGAACGTCCCCAAGAGCGCATCGAAGCCGTAATCCGCGGAGGTCACGATGATCGCGTTTGGCGCGTGCGGCAGCCCGGCCATCGACTCGACCGCGGTGCGCTTGGCCGCCGTGTATTCCAGGGCATTCGACAAATGCACGGTGCCGATGGTCGTGCCGTGCGCGGCGAAGAGCGCCGTCAATCGCGGCGCGAGCGCGCGATCTGCGAGGTCGGTGGTCGTGGCCACGATCCGGCCTTCGAGGGCGAGGCGGGTGAGGTGCGCCACGGCCTTGGGGTCCGTCAACCAACACCCGGACGGCGGCTCGCCGTTTTCGAACCCCTTTTCGTGCGCCCGGCGCAGCTGGCCGATCGTCTCTTCAGCGACGCCGAGGCCGCGGAGGTACCCCGCCACCGTGTCGGCCGCGGCACGTTGCGCCTGTCCGCTCGCAGCGCGCTCGGCGTCCGTCGCCTCCCCGCGCGCCGCCGCTGGGTGGAGCAGCGCCCTCACCTCGTGCATGCGGCGGACGTCGTCGAGCCCCTGCGCCGCCGCCTTCTCGTCGACCAGCAACAAGGTGGCCACCGTCAGCAGGTACCAATCTTTGAGCGCCGGCACGACGTCGGTCAGCACCACCAACCCGGCTTCGCGTGCCGCGGCCACATCGAGCAGCGCGCCGGACACGCCGATCGCGGCGCCCCGGTTCTTCTCGAGGGCGGCGAGCGTCCGCGGTAAGCCCGGCTCGTTGGTGTAGTTGTACAGGACCTCGCCGATGTAGGTCTCCGGCATGCGCTCGCCGTCGAGAGTCTGGGAGGCCGCCAGCATCGAGGCCATGGCGCGGGCGCGATCGGGAGCGGCTCGGCTCGGGGCCAACTTGGCGAGGATCGCGGCGCAGGTGGTCTCGATGAACGCATCGCTCGCGGCAAGAAAGCGGTCACGCGGCGCGCCCGGCGGCAAGTCCTCCAGGGCGGCGCGCCGGTGCGCGAACAACGCCGGCGACAGGAGGGACAGCGCTCGCTCGTCGCCCGCGACAAAGACGGTGTCGACCAGTTTCTCGACGCTCGGCGTCGCCCCCCCGGCCAACGCGACCATGACCTTTGCGGCGCCCTGCTCCGCGGCCGGCGATGCCTCGACCAAGGGCGCGGTCGTCAATGAGTGGGAGAGGTAGACCTGGGCGTCGACCAGGCGGAGCTGGGCGCTCGCGAGCCGCTGGTCCAGGCTGAGCGTCGCCGACAAACGCCGTTCGGGCGGCGCCTCCGGGATCTTGAGCGCCGCTGCTGGCGTCGCTTCGCGGCTGCTTTGGGTCCGGATCTCGCCCACCCGGTCGTGGCCCGAGCTCTCGTTGGCGCGCGTGCCGTCCGCCCCATGGTCTTGGGTGGCCGCGGGGAGACGTCTTGGATCGAATCTCACCATCCTTCGTGAGCTTAACAAGTGCGTGTCGGCGCTGGAAGACCGCCGCCGTGCGTCTTGATGCGCACGGACCCCACCCGTCTCTTGACGTGCTCAGACCACGCCGTCGAGCTCGGAGAGCGGCGGCGCCGGCGGCAGGGTGACGACGCGCGCCGAGACCAGGCGGTAGAGGATCCGCGCGACCTCGAACGCCGGGACCCCGACCTCGCGAATGATCTCGTGCACCGAGCGCTTGCCGTCGATCGCCGCCAACACCGCCTGCTCTTCCGGCGCCAACCCCGGCTGGCCGAGGTGCTCGACGCCGCCCGGGTTCACGGCCGGCACGACGTCGAAGGTCTTGAGGACGCTCTCGATCAAGCCCCACTCGTCGACGCGCCGGAAGCCCTCCATCAACAGCACGTCGATGCTGAGGTCGAGCTCGAACTCCAAGACCTCGGCCGGCAGCTGGTCGCGGACCTCGAACGCGAACTGGCCATAGCCCCAGCGCAACAGCTCGTAGACCAGCTCGGTCGATTGCCGCTCGAGGGCGCGGTGCAGCCCCTCGCTGCTCACGTAGCCCAGCTGCACCACCTGGCTGCCGAGGAGCTTGCGGGTGCCGCGGCGGTTGGCGAGCAGCAGCTCCAGCTCTTCGGCGGCGATGAGCTTCTCGGTCACCAGGATGTTGCCGAGCAGGAGCTCCGGCGCCAGGTTGGTGCCGGTGACCAGGCGGACCTTGCCGAGCTTCAAGAAGACCGAGATCTCGCTCGCGGCCCGCCGGATCCCGAGCACCCCGGTCTGGCGCTGCAGCGCCAACAGCTGCAACACCTCGGCGACCGGGATCGCGGCCATGTCACCCTGCAGCACCACCCGCGAGACGACCGGCGCCACCGGCACCGGCTCGACGGCGTACGGCGGCGGTGGTGGCGGCCGCGGCGTGGCCCTGGCGCCGGGGCCCTTCTCGAGCACGTGCTCGATGACCGCGAGCAGCGCCTCCGGCGCGAACGGCTTGGTGATGTGGTCGACGATCCCCATCTCGCGCACGAAGCGGTCGCCGATCGGATCGCCGCGGGTGTTCATCAACACGATCGGGATCTTGTCGGTCGCCGGATCGCGCCCCAGCGCCCGGCAGACGCCGTAGCCCGAGACGTCGGGCATCGCGAAGTCGACGATCACCAGGGCCGGCGCCAGAGCGCGCGCCACCTCGACCGCGTCGCGCCCGGAGTCGAGGCAGCGGACGCCGAAGCCGGCGCGGCTGAGCACCGCGTCGACGACCCGGAGCACGGTGGCCGAGTCGTCGATCACCAGGATCTTGGTGCCGGCTGTGGTTGCGCTCATCGAATCGCCCGCCACCGAACCCCTACACGCTGCCGGAAGCAGCCGCAAGCCGAGCGGCGACGTCCGCGGTCGATGCGCGGCGCACCGACCATCTCGATCCCTTGTGACCGCAACGCCGTTGGCGTATCCCGGAGGTCGACGCCCATGTGGCAAGGAGGCGCGCATGCAAACCCGGCAAGGCCCGACCGCCCACGAGGGGCCGGGCGCCGCCCTCGACCTGCCCACCCGCGAGTGGTTGCTCGCCTGGGCGCGGACCGTCATCCAGTCGAGGATCACGAGCGACTCCGCCGCTGAGCTGTCGACGCCGCCGCCGGCGGCGACGACCGAGCCGCGTGGTTGCTTCGTGAGCCTGCACACCCGCGCCGGGGCGCTACGGGGCTGCATCGGCACCTTCGAGGCCAGCCGGCCGCTGTGGAAGGCGGTGCAAGAGATGGCGATCGCCGCCGCGACCCACGACCCGCGTTTTCCTGCGGTCACCGCCGCCGAGCTCGGTGACTGTGTCATCGAGATCTCGGCGCTGACGCCCTGCCAAAAGGCGACCCCGGAGTCGATCCAGGTCGGGGTCCACGGCATCGCCGTCGAACGCGGCTACCACCGCGGCGTCCTGTTGCCCCAGGTCGCGACCGAGTACGGCTGGGACCGCGAGACCTTCCTCGATCACACCTGCATGAAAGCCGGCATGCCCAAGAACGCCTGGCGCGACGGCTCGGTGTCGATCGAGACCTTCGGCGCCGAGGTGTTCTCAGAGACCGCGCACTGACGCCGCCGGCCGGCCGCTACGGAGCATCCGCCGGACGCTCGGCGTCGCTCACGCCGGTCCCGTCGCCGCCGCCGGGCTCGCCCTTGAGCTTGATCGCGGCGGCCCCGCAAGCGGCGCGCACCGCGGCGGTGCCGTCGACGGCGGCGCGGCGCTCGATATGCGGCAGCGCCGTCACCTGGCGGCGCAGCGCCAACAGCTCACACATCGCGGCGCGGACGTCGGCCTCTCGGGAATCGAGGAGGCGCAGCACCGGGTCAGCGGCGCCGGCGCCGCGACGCGCCTCTTGGATCTCGGACGCCTGGTGCGGCCACAAGAGGATCGCAAACAGGATCGCGAGCGCCACCTGGAAGAATGCGCGCCCGAGCGGGTAGTTGCGGCGCTTCACCAAGAGCCAGCGATCGACGGTGTAGACCGCGACGAACGCGGTGAAGGCCGAGACCGGCACCAGCGCCACCCACACCGGGAGGGTGCCGCCGCGCGCTGCCGCCCACAGGCGGTCGCCGAGCAAGAAGGCGGCGCCGGCGCTGGCGAACAGCATCACGTAGACGCTGACGCGCACCAACTGCGGCGCGAGCCGGCCCGGCGCGCTCTGGTCGACCTCGTGCACCTGCGCTACTCCCCGCCCTCGAGCAAGCGGTAGAGCTGGTTGATCTTCTTGTTGGCGCGGTCGTAGCGCCCGTCGCTGAACGAGTCGCTGACCTCGTCGAGCAGCGACAAGACCTGCTTGCGCTTCTTCTCGTCGAGCTGCTCGATCTTCTCTTTCGGATAGGACTTGTTGATCCGGCCGAACTTCGCCTGCACGAAGGCGTGGTCGACCTTGATGCCGTCGACGACCGCGCCGAGATCGGTGAGCGCCTGCTGCGCCGCGTCGAGGTCGTTGCCGCTCATCGCGGTCTTGGCGCCCTTGTCGAGGTCGCGCGCCGCCGGCGGCAGGTCGGCGACCAGGATCCCCTTGGTGTCCATCTTGGTCTTCAGATCCTTCTGCAGCTTCTGCACCCCGGTCTTGGTGGCCTTCGGCCCCGACGCCGACGACCCCGAGCCGCCGCCGGCCGGCCCCGGCACCATCACGGTGCGGACGCCGCCGCCGGCCTGGAGGTCGGCCAAGATCTTGTTGATCTCCTGCAGCGAGCGCACCGCGTCGGCCTGCAGCTTGCCGATCTCCTTCTCGTGCTCGACCGCCTTGGCCTCGCGCTTGGTGATCTCCTTCTCGCGCCGCACCAAGATCTCCTCGCGCTGCGCCATGCTCAGACCGCCCTTCGACTGCGTCATCTGCGAGATGCGCTCCAAGAGCTTGTTCTTGTCGCTCTCCAAGGAGGCGCGCTCGGTCTCGAAGCTCTTCATGCGGTCGCGGAGCTTCTTGTCCTCAGCCTCGAGGCGCTGCTCGTCGGCCTCGAGCTTGTCGCGCTGCTTCTTGTCCTTCTTCGACAAGGTCGCGAGCTTCTTCTCCAGCTCGCCGCGCTCCTTCTCGATGCGCTCGCGCTCCTGATCGACCTCGGCGCGCGTCGCCTGCAGCTTCTCCTCCTCCTGCATGATGCGGCTCTTGTCGGCCTCGACGACGATGGTCAGGTCTTCGACCCCGGCTTCGTCCTTGGCGGCCTCGTCGGCACCTTTGCGGCACCCGGCCAGCGCCGCGCACAGCGACACGACCACCACTCCACCCCGGCTCAAACCCATGCAGCACCACCCTTCGCCCGGCACGCGTCGCACCGCAGCCGTGCGCGTCGCTTGCGATGGTAGTCGCGGCCGGACCGCGCCGCAAGAATCCCGCGAGATTCAGGGGGCGATTCCGGGCTGTCGGACGGCCGTGCTAGGAACAGCTCCGGCAATGCACCAGCTCTCTTTGTGGGGACCGTCCAAGGTCGAGACCGTCGCGGCGACCGCGGCGTGTTCGCCGGCCGCGAGCGTGCCGCGCATCGACTTGAGCCGCCCGGAGCTGTTCACCGACTGGCTGCAGGCGCGGCTCGGCAGGCCCGTGAAGCTCACCTTCACCGACAACCGCTCGACCTTCGTCTCCTGCCGCGTGCGTCGCGGCGTGCTGCAGCTTCGCCTGCATCGGCTGTTCGCGGCCGCGGCCGAGGCGGAGGTGAGAGCGATCGCCGGCTACCTGAACGACGAGCCCGGGGCGTCGCGTCTGCTCGACGACTTCATCGCCAATCACAGAACGCCCGCCGAGCGCCGGCCGGCGGCGACTCCGGTGCTGGCACAGGGTCGGTGTCACGATCTCCGAGAGATCTGGACCGAGGTCAACGACCGGTTCTTTCACGGCGCGTCGCAGGCGCAGATCACCTGGGGCCACAGCGGCAGCCGCCGCTATCGGCGCACCATCCAGCTCGGGTGCTACGTCGCCGACCTCTCCCTCATCCGCGTCCACCCCTGCCTCGACCAGCCGTTCGTGCCGCGGCAGTACGTGGCGTGGATCGTGTTTCACGAGATGCTGCACGAGGTGCTGGGCACCGAGCGCCGGCGCGCCCGCCGCCGCGTCCACCCGCCGGAGTTCAGTGCCCTGGAGCAGACCTTCCCGGGCTTCGCCGCCTGCAAGGAGTGGGAGCGCGACAACCTCCACCGCCTGCTGCGCTTCCGCAAACGCTGACGCCGCGCTCGCCGGCCTCGCGGTCGACGGCGGCGCCGACGCGAACAACCTCTTGACCCTCTACTGAGCTTTCGATACAAGGCGCGCCTCTGGCCGGGGGCGTAGCTCAGCTGGCAGAGCAGCGGACTCTTAATCCGCGGGTCGTGGGTTCGATCCCCTCCGCCCTCACCAGATCTTGCCTCTGGTTCCGGTCAGATCTCCTTCATCGTCTTCTCGCTCGCCGCCCGGTCGCGGTGCCGGTGCGGCCGGGACGGGATCGGCGGCGACGTTGCCGGCTCGAGTCGGCCGCACTGCGCTGCTCGGGGGGCACCCCTCGCCTCCGTGGGCGCCTTCGACCTGGCGGTGCCTCGGTCGACGTTGAGTGCCGCATGCGATCTTGGCGCCTACGACTGACGCGCCACCGTCGGCTTCGCGGCCCCCGTCTGCGCTGCTCGCGCGGCCTTGCTCGATTTGGTCTCGCTCGATACGGCCATGACCGGGAAGGCCTGCGGTGGGGCGATCCGCCCTCGGTCGGCCCGCATCAGTGGATCGCGCCGGAGTAAGGCGGCGCCTCCCGCGGCGGCTGCGGCTTCCCACTCCCGTGCAACGTCCCGCCTACGGGCCCCTGTACCGAACAATGGCGCCGATCGCGCCGACGGCCCAGAGGTGCCCGCCCGGGGTTCCGTGAACTGCCTCGAGGCGCTGGTTGGTGACGCCCCGTGACGTCTGCCACTCCGTCCCCTGCCAGTGAAGAATGACGCCGCCGTCACCGACGGCCCAGAAGTCGTTCGCGCCCGAGCCCCAGACCCCGTTGAGGCTTGCCATCACGACTGCCGGCGACCCCTGCCAGCCAGCGGTCGTCAGATGTCGGATCGTGCCGCTGATCCCCACCGCCCACGCATCGGTCGCAGCGCTGCCCCAGACGTCGTAGAGGCTGGCGCCGGTGCTACTCGTCGTCAGCTGCCAGGTGCCGCCGCCGAAGTGGGCGACGTTGCCGGACGCGCCCACGGCCCAGACGTCGTTCGCGGCGGCGCCCCAAACACTCCACAAGAAGGAGTCGACCTGGGTCGAAGCGGGCGTCCAGGTGCTGCCGTTCCAGTGAAGGATCATGCCCCCGACGGCCCAGACGTCGTTGCCAGCGTTGCCCCAAACGTCCCGGAGCTGGACGCTCAAGTTGGGAGAGGTGTCATGCCACGCGCTGCCGGTCCAACGGACGATGGTGCCGTTGTCGCCGGCGGCCCAGACGTCCGCCGCGGTCTTGCCCCAGACGGCATGGAGGTCGCTGCCGGTCGTGCTCGGCGTATCCTCCCAGGCGCTGCCGTTCCAATGAAGGATGACGCCGTACTGGCCGACGGCCCACGCGTCGGCGGCGGCGAACGCCCAGACGTCGTGGAGCCAGCTGAACGTCCCGCTCGCTACCTCCTCCCACTCCGGGGTCGGCACCGGGGGCGGCCCATCCCGGCACGTACGGGATCCGTCGCACCACTTCTGCACGTCACCGACGTAGGTCTGACAGGTGGTGGCTGCCGTCGCCGGCTGGTCCCGGACCAAGCAGTCGACCCAGGTCTCGCAGGTAGGCTTGTTGGCGCAGCTGGCGCACTGCGACCTCAGCGTGGTGCACGCCGCCGGGCAGTTGGCGCCGCAGCCAGACGTCTGGCAAGCGCCGTTCGCGTCGCAGGTTCCAGAAGTGCAGGTGCCGCAGCTCGAGCCGCAGACAGGATCGGCGCCGCATTGGCGCATGCCACACTGCGGCACGCAGCTGCCGTCACACGTCCCGTTGGCGAAGTTGCAGGACAGCGGCGCCGCGCACACGCCGCACGGCTTGCCGCACACCGGATCGGTGCCGCACAGGCGGCCGCCGCACTGGGGGACGCACGTTGCGCCGCTGCAATCGGTCGTGTCCGTGCCCTCGGCACAGTAGGTCGGCTCGTCGCACTCGCCGTCGAACGCGGTGCCACACGAGTCGGGCTCGGGGGCCGCACAGCCGCCGGCCGCCGCAAGCGCCAGGCCCAGAGCACCTACCGCCAGACTCGCTCGCCCAGCCATGAGTCCGCCCCTCGCCTTGAAGCACAAGCTCGTGCCGGTCGATATCGGCACACAGACCGCGACCGTTGCTGGTGATTGACCCCCCGAATTGCCCCGCAAGAGATGTTACCGAACGTGGCTGAGCGACCGAATCGTTGACTCATAATTCTTGTTACCGAATGCCGGATCGGTAGGCAGGGAGGATGAGTCCGATGGCGAAAAGCGAATACGTTTCCGAGATGTATG